>CAYWWK010000001.1:0-237247 GCA_964462135.1 uncultured Eggerthellaceae bacterium
CCACGAGAAGTCGCCGTCGTGGTCGTAATGGGCGGCGTACGGCATGTCAGGGTAGATGACCTACTTCCTGACGTTGGGGCATCGACCTCCACTGCGATGCGGTTGCCGTGCGGCTGTCCGAAGCCGACGACGGGATAAGCCTCCCACTCGCCGCGCACGCTGTCGTACGTCCACACCTCGTCGCCGACCTTGCACTCCGGCGTGGTGATGACCGCTCGATTTCCCATGATGACCTCCTGGTGTTCGCGGCGTCCCTCCTTTAGGGGCGCCTCCTTGGGTCGGCGACCGCGCGGGAGGGTGTCCGGGCGCAAGGGGGGAGCGAAAACCGCAGGCCTGAGCTTCCGGTCGCGAGCGTGGTCCTTCAGCGGAAGGTTTTTCGCGGCCGAGCATCCGGGCGTCAAAGCCGCCGGGGCTGGGGCCGCGCCTGCGGAGGTCGCGGCAACGGGGAAGCCACCCCGTTGCGTCGATGTTCCGCTTTCGGGACGTATGGTTTTTGCATAACGACCAGGGCGGCGAAAAGAGAACGGGGAAGAAATGGGCAGAAGCCAGTTATGGAAGGCCCGTACTCAGCGAGCGTGTGAACCCCGAACGGTCAAGCATCTTTCTACCGCTTGAGAAAGAAGTCGATATCTCGTCATCGACTGACGAGACAAACCTAAATACCGACCGGATAGTCATTCTGAATGCAATGGCAAACGACTCCTCGGCAACGTATCCAGCAATAGCACAAATGACCGGATTCAGCGAGAGCAAGGTATATCGACTTTCGAGTGCTCTCCAAGAGAAAGGCATCGTCGAAAGAGTAGGCTCTCGAAAGACGGGAACATGGAAGGCGCTGGTCGACTCCTCGATGCTGAAGAAAAGATAAGAGGCTCACAAAAGAGGAGCTGCTGCACGCTACAGCGTCCCCCGAGACCCCGATGGCCGCCGCTTACAGCTCATCCTCATGTCGCGATAATCGTATAGTTTTTGTGACCGCTGACAGCAGTTCATCCTTGTGCTGCGATCACTTTCGTATGTTCAGCAACAGCAATGAACGTCTGCAGTTGTCCTAGAGCGTTGACTCCCCTTGAATAGTGCAAAATTTGATTATATAATCCAATCAAATCAGAAATAATTTCTGATTATGATACTTAATAATGCATATTTAGGCAAAGGAGAGGCCTCATGCTCTGCCAGTTCACATTCGACAACTTCCGCTCGTATCGCGACGAGACGACGTTCGACATGCAGGCATCTCCCATGAAGGAGTTCCGGGAGTCCTTGATCGTGGACGATAAGGACGGGCAAGCCTTTCTTCCCGTGTCCGTTATATTCGGACCGAACGCCGGAGGCAAGTCCAATTTGTTCCTGGCAATGCACAGGATGTTCGATGCCGTCTCGTATCCCATCTACCTTCTCTCCCGAAAAGACGAGGCAACCAAGGATGTCCCGCGCCCCAAGGTCAAGGGGACCGATGCGTTTCGGTTCGACGACGCGCACC
This sequence comes from uncultured Eggerthellaceae bacterium, assembly GCA_964462135.1. Lineage (GTDB taxonomy): Bacteria > Actinomycetota > Coriobacteriia > Coriobacteriales > Eggerthellaceae > MGBC163016. Next base: position 1,484 of record CAYWWK010000001.1, read on the forward strand.
CGAGCGAGCCCTCAGACTTTGAGCTTTACTTCAGGACGAAGGGCCAGGAGTTCCGTTACATGCTCTCCTTCAATGCCGAGGGGATAACATCCGAGAGCCTGATCAGAAAGAACGTCGGAGGGACGAGGACCGCCATGCTGTTCGAGCGCACGGGAGACGAGGTGGAGTTGGGGTCAGCGCTCAAACGTGTCAGAGCGAACACCTCTTTCAACACCGATGTACCCTACTTGTCGTTCCTTGCGTTGAACTACGACATCGAGTTCGTCGACATGGCTGCAGAGTGGATCGCCTCTGCCCGATTCATCGACTTCGACTTCCGTTTCGAGGAGCTCATCCTCGAGAAGATGCTAGAACAAGAGGACGAGGGAACCATCGTAGGAATCCTCAAGGCAGCGGGAATTAACATTGATGGGTTCAGGGTCGAGGGCGACGAGGACGATTTCGAAAACAGGCGTGTCTGGGTTCGCCATGTCGTGAACGGCAAGCCCTACGAGCTACGCCTCGGCAAAGAGTCCGCAGGGACGCGCAAAATGATGAGCATGGCGGTCGCGCTCGACGACGCACTGAAGAAGGGAAGTTTGCTCGTCATAGACGAGCTGGATTCCAAGCTGCACCCGAAGCTGCTCAGGTTCATCATCATGCTCTTCCAGGATCCCGACATCAACGAAAACGGTGCACAACTCATATTCACCTCCCAGGACGTCAGCATCATGAGAAATGACGTGTTCCGCCGGGACGAGATATGGTTCGCCGCTCGCGACGAGGATGAGGCGAGCACCCTTTGGTCGCTGTCCGACATCCACGAGCCCAACGGCAACCTCGTAAGCAAGAATGCGGCATTCGACAGACAGTACCTCTCAGGTAGATACGGAGCCGACCCCATACTCGATAGGCTCCTCTATTGGGAGGAGGCTTAAGGATGGCGCAAAGTCGGGCGAAAAGAGAATGGCGGAAGCCGGGACGGCGCCAGGGCTATCGAGTCTTAGCGCCCGAACGGCATCTTATCGTATGCGAGGGGGAGAAGACGGAGCCGTTTTACTTCAAGGGCATGCGCGACGCGTTGAAACCGGAATTCAGGAACCGTATCCACATCGTTGTGAAGGGAACCGGCCTCCATACCGTTGACCTGCTCGACTATGCGCTCAGGGAGAGCAGGTTGTCGGGTGGCTATGATCATGTCTGGCTGGCTTACGACCGGGACGATTTCGACCTTCGAGAGTTCGACTCCGTGGTGGACAAATGTGCTCAGAGCTCCGATGAGACGACGATCTTTCATCCTCTGTGGTCGAACCCGTGCTTTGAGGTCTGGATGTTGCTGCATTTCGGGTATACGACTGCCGAGATGACATCGGCCGAGGCTATTTCCAAAACAGATGATGCATTTCGCAAGTATCTGAAAAGGCCATATAAGAAGAACGACACAAAACTTTTCGAGGACCTTTCCGGTCGGCTCATCGATGCCATTCCGAACGCGAAACGTCTCAACGGATGGCATGAGGAGCGATGCATGACAAATCCCTCAGTAATGAATCCAAGTACCCATCTATATGAAATTGTGAACACTTTGCAAGACTACTTGAGGTGGCAGGAGCTGCCCTAAACATCCAAGCAAACCTAACTGAGAGGCTTTCAATCGAAGGGAGAGATAATGTCCAACACGCTACATATGAAAACCTATTTTGATGATTTTCTCAAAAATATCAGGCTTAGCGAAGAACAGAGAAAAGCGCTAGTAGATGCTCATACTGAGTTACGGGATAACCTCAATGCTGATGCTAGTCTTAGCGACTTATTGGTGAACACGTTTCTTCAGGGTAGTTATAGGCGGTCGACCATTATTAAGCCAGCTGCCGGACAAAGCTCCGACGTCGACGTCGTTGTAGTCACAAACATAAGCGAGGAAGAGTATACGCCCGCAGAAGCCCTCGACCTTTTTCTTGGTTTTCTCGAAGAGCACTACCCTAATCAATATGAACGCCAAGGCAGATCTTGGGGCATACATCTTGATAAAGCCGACATCGATTTGGTTCCCACTTCAGCACCGAGTGAAACCCTATCGGAATCTGCGGCGATAAGGAATGCGGTGTTCTCGTCACTTGATATTGAGACCTTGTCAAATCCAGATGCTCTTTCAAAGGCGTATGGGTCAAGAACTGTATCGACCCTTGATGCGCTTATTGAAAGCGATGATTGGAAAGGCGAGCCGTTGCGCATACCGGATCGCGAGGCAAACGTCTGGGAATCAACAGATCCATTAAGTCAAATCAGTTGGACGATTGAGAAGAACGCAAAGTGCTCTGGTCATTATATAAACGTCGTGAAGGCAATAAAATGGTGGTGGCGAACACAGCACCCAGACAAGAAGTATCCGAAAGGGTATCCTTTGGAGCATCTTATTGGGGATTGCTGTCCTGATGAAATAGAGTCAGTTGCCGAAGGTGTAGTAACTACGTTTGAGGCTATCGCGAAGATGGGGCCTTCAAAGCCAGTTTTGCCAGACCGAGGTCTTCCAAACGATGTTATGGCGAGGATATCTCAAGCAGACTACGCTGTTTTCCATAGATGTATCGTTGACGCCGCTATGTTGGCACGAGAAGCGTTTGACGCCGAAGACCTATATACGGCCTCTAAAAAGTGGCAAGATCTCTTTGGAAACGAGTTCCCACTAGCCCCTAAGCCAGAGGCCAAAGCTGCGTTTACAGCGAGAGCAGGAGCAGTAACAACCCTGTCTGAGGCGAATTTCGCATGAACGAGGAGGTTCCAGAGTCGCTTTGTCGCGCTCGTAGATCCCTTGAAGAACTCGCTTCGTTCATAACAGTTGGGGATTTTATATGGGATGGCGCGATTGCCGAATGGTGCCTGCCCTTCACGGCACATTTGAAGCATTCACACAGGATTCCCGAAACGACCCCATGGGTCTTCACGGTCTCATCCGCTTATCCCGACTGCAAGATTAAGATATATCCAGCACTAGATGGTGGAATCGAAGATACGCACCCCCATCAATCCAATAATGGACTGGAAGGTCATGGCAAATACTGCCGCTCGGGCAATGTTTGTCTTTTTCCTGAGAACACAGAGTGGGGGCTGAGGGGAAGCCCCGATTTCACGCTTCTCTCTCATGCGACGCGATTTCTCCAATGGCTCGAATCGGCAAACGAGGGGAGCCTGATAAAAGACGGAGACCACGTTGAGTTTCCCATGCAGAATATCAGGCGAAAAGATCTTGTGCTCTATTGCGAAGACGAGGTCTCAAAAATGATTTGGGGTAGTCATCCCTCTTGCCGCGATGGAGTTGTTGAGGTGATCGAAAACAGCCTTGGGCAAACATGTCTGTCCACTTTCTATGAAGCAGATGGCAGCCTCGTGCGAGACGTTGGTTGGGGGACGATATTCGAGGGGGACAGAAAAAAGAAGACGGATCGGGGGATATGGCTCCTTGCCTCTTCAGTCCCCCATGTTCGCTGCTGGCAATCACCCAATACATACGGAGAGCTTCGAGAATGGGCACAGGGGGAAGATCTTGATCTGGACGATGTTATCGGTCGGAATGCATCTACGTTAAGAGATGGGCTGAGGCATTATCTTGCAATTGGGGTTCCGTGTTCAAGCAAGGCTAGAGAGGACCCGATATCGCTATCATGGTTTGTCGCGATAATGCCGACTCTTGCCGACGAGAATGAATTCGGTAAAGGAGGGGTCCATAATCATAAGGTTCTAAGGACTGTCGATAGATGTAAAACCTTTGCTTCCAATGTACTAGTTGATTGGATTGGCAGTACCAACTGTTCTAAAGATCAGATGTTTTCGCGCGGTAGTCTTTGCGAAGAACTAGCTGATTCCCGAATAGCCCTCATAGGCGCAGGCTCTTTGGGGAGCATGGTCGCCAATAGCTTGATTAGAGGCGGCGTGACGGACCTCTGCATTTTCGATTCAGATAGCTTCGGTATTGGTAATCTTGCCAGACATCATCTTCGCGCTTGCGATGCCGGTGCCGACAAGGCAGCTACGCTAGCTGCTGTACTGAATGCAACGAGTCCCGTGGCAGAAGTCGAAGGAAGAAGCGAAATAGATAAGGACAACGCAGCAACCCTCAAAGGATTCGACATCATTATTGACTGCAGCTCCTCTCCGTCTGTTCTTGCTGCTCTCGACAACCTAGAAGGCGGCCAGGCACTCTTTATTTGTTCGTTCGGGTATGCCGCAGAGAAGGTCTATATTACGTTGAGCACTCTGAGCTCTTTCTCCTCTGAAAGCTACAGGGATACTTTTGGGGAGCTGATGCGTGAGGAAGCGGCCTCTATACGGGAAAAGGAACTGCCTTGGGAAGGCATAGGATGTTGGTCTCCTGTCTTTCCTGCCAAGAATTCAGACGTCAACAGAGCCGCCTCTATCGTTGTCGACTGCATTGATCGATTAGTTGAGAAAAGGGAGATGAGAGCGAATTACGCTTATATAACCAAGCGTGATGTCGATGGCATCTTGACCGCAATAGAAAGAGTTGAACTGTGATCTGGAAATCGATGGAAGGCTTGCGTGTAGAAATCGCCGAAAAGGCTTTCGGTGCTATAACGAAGCATGTTGCAATCCGTAAGAGAGGCGAAACAGGTGGCATTCTTATCGGACAGTACTCACCAGATCATTTGACTGCCAAAGTACTGAACGCTTCCGGTCCTGGAAAACAATCCTTGCTCGGATTGTTTTCGTTTACAAGAAAGGCATCTGGGCTGCAGGAGGAATTAGATAAAGAATTCAAGCTAGGCAGATACTATCTGGGTGAATGGCATTGCCATCCAGGAAGAAACCATTCACCAAGCCCCCAAGATATCCATCAGATGCAAGACATCTCGAAATCGTCTTATTACAGCTGTCCAGAACCTATTCTGCTCGTGGTAGGAAGGGATAATCCAACACAATACATATCGGTTGTTTTAATAAAGAACGAACTTTGCCACTATTTAGAGAGGGACGACAATGGAAGATATTAGCCAATTCGCGGCTGCCATCAGTGCTTTTTTCAGCCTTGTTGGAACTATAGGAACGATAGTTTCCTGGGCTTTGGCGATTGTTTTTATTGTTCTTGCAGTCATGGGTTTGGTTAGACCGGCTTATAGATTCGGAAAAGGAATTGCATGGAAAAAGGTCTTTATCGTTGCTGATGGCAATACGCGTCAGGAGCTTAAAGGCGACTTGGAGCGTTCGGGAATAATAAGGAAGAGAAACATTTTAGAGAAAACAGATGGTCAAATCAGCGATTTGGCCGCCGCACGGCTTGTCATCTTGGAATATGGTTACCTTGGGGAAGAAAAGATACAGAATATCGTTTCAAACAAATGCTCTGACTGTGGTGTTTTGATCTATGCGAAGCCCAAGGAGATAAGCGATGAGTCAATGTCGAAGCTCAATCGCTCCCAACACGTTTCAGTTGTTAATTTCAGAGGACGGTTGGTCAACGAAATCCTCTTGCTGCTCATCAGTACTTCGTTTGCTCGTAAAGACGCAAAAAACCAAGTGCGGTAGCCCAAAATCAGGTCTCCTCCAAGATTCCGCCGAGGTTTGCCGCGCAGGTCTCCACGATGCAGCACACGGCTGCAAGTTCGGAAGCGGTTATCTTCTGATTGTCGGCTTTGTCCTCAAGCATCTCAAGGAACGACACCGCGCCTTCCAGCTTCTCCGAGGATTGGACCATAACGTTGACGAGCTCTTTCGGCGGCGCGTATTCTGCGTTTGCTGCCATGGGGTCACCTTTCCGTATTCGGGATAAGGAAGATGGCAGCCCCTGTGAATGTCAGATGAGAGTCATCCTCTTCAGTTGTCGCCCTGTGGGAACTGTACGTCAATTACCCAAACGGCAGATACCCCTCGGCCCGGTGATTGACGTACGTATTCGATTGGGGTGACGCAATCCATTATGAACCGCCCGCAAACCTCTCCAGCAGACTGCATCCTGTTTATCTATGCATCTCCTGTTCACTGCATGGCTCCCCTATAATACGTTGCCATGAAGAGTGCCATCAGCATAGCGGGTGCGAAGGGTCTGCGTCGGAGCATGCTGGCAAGGCTGTTCGCCTTGGTGTGCGCCTTGGTTCTTGTGACGGGAGGCGTAGGCTGCGCTTCCGAGAGTGCCTCTGAGAGTGGCACTCCAGCCCAGGCACCTTCCGAGGCAGCTGAGGTTGTTGAGGATGCGCCTCAGGGAGATGTATCTGACACAGCGCCAGGCGATGTGGCTGCGCCTTCTCCCATTTCGACCCCTTCAGCGTTCTCAATACCCACCTATACCGGTGAGGATCACGTCGAATGCAATGGCGGCATTCCTACCTTCACGGCCGAGGACCTTGCTCGGTCCACCTTCGAGGAATATGCACCCCTTGACCAGTACGGCCGGGCAACAGGCGCCTTCGCCTTGGTGAGCGACGAGACGCGTCCTGCCGCCAATGAAAGCCGTCCCTCCATCAGCAGTGTGCATCCTTCCGGTTGGCACAAGACGAACTACGCCGAAGTGAATGGTGGGAGCCTGTACAACCGCAGCCATCTGATCGCCTGGTCTCTCAGTGCCGAGGGGGCCAACCCAGGCAACCTCATCACGGGCACGACGCATATGAACCAAGTGATCATGCAACGTTTCGAGAATGAGATCCGCAACTACATCTCCAATACGGGCAACCATGTTCTCATGCGGGTGACCCCTGTGTATGAGGGTGCGAATCTGGTAGCCACGGGGGTGCACTACGAGGCCCAGTCAATCGAGGATGGTGGTCAGGCCATCCGTTTCAATGCGTTCATGTGGAACATCCAGCCGGGCATCGGCATCGACTATGCCACGGGGGAGAGCTGGGTTGAAGAGGCCAGTTCGGCGTCCGCGCAGGCGTTGCCTGACACATCCCCAAGATACATCCTCAATACACGCTCGAAGAAGTTCCACTATCCAGATTGTCCTTCTGTGGCGAAGATGAAGGATACCAACAAGCATCCGTCTTCACTTTCGCGTGAAGAGCTCATCGCACAGGGCTATACCCCGTGCGGCAATTGCAACCCTTGAGAAGCCATTGTCGTTCCACGTCGTCTGCATAAAACGGCGTGGATGCAAGCGCGCTGCCGGATCAGAACTGGTGGCATACCCGTCTAGAAGAGTGGAAGTCTGAGTTGGGAATCATCCGGGGGCTGCGCATGCACGGGCTTGCTTGTCAATGATATGCGCGACCGATCCGCCAGCTGCGCGAGCCGCTGGATTGGTGTTTCCGGATCAAGCCAAAGAGCCGCTTCCGCCATCGTGAGCACCAAAGGCATGCGATTGTGAAGAGGCGCCACGTCTTGGTTGGGATTCGTGGTAACCACGGCGAATCGCTCCTCAGATCGGATTGCCGCAAGGAAAAGGGGGCCGGCGTCAGGGGATCCGAAGACATAGCGCTGCTTCACCGGGCGCCCTGTCTTCGCGTTCTTCGCCATCTGCGTTGCATGCGTTTCAAAGAAGGTGCTGCAGGGGAGCATGCATCGGCTGGTCGCGAGCGCATTGCCCCATGACTTGCCCCCTCTGAGCAATGATTCGATGCGGGCATTGAAGACGGGACCGCCGCTCTTCCAAGGCTGCGGAATGCCGAAATCGAGGCTTTCCACTTCCAGTCCATAGATTCCATCCGAAGAAGTGCTGATGAGCGCCACTGGAGCGTTCATGCCAGGATAGACCACCCGATGCCTTTGGGTGTCTTGGTCGGCAACGGTCTTTGGGGGGAGGACCCCCATCATATCGGCCAGCGAATCCAAAGCGATTTCGAGATTCTTCCTTTTGCAAAAGGTGAAGCTGTTGCACATCTCTGGCTTGCATCCTTGCTCTAGGTAGTTGATTGCTTTGTAGAAGCGGATTATAGCAAGCGAGGATGCTCTCAGAGGACCTGAGGGGCATGAGGAAGGCATATGGCATGTTCCGTGCCACGAAGCAGCAGTCCCTTGCCATATAGCCAATCGTGAAAATCCTTCACTTTTATATCCTTATTTGTATATAATACATATACGGAAATAAATCTTATATGAGAATAATATAAGAAGGCGAATCCGGTTCCATGAGAAAAGCTGACAAGCAGGAGAGTGTGATCTGCAAGCGCAGGTCCCGGTCCAACGCTCAAGCAGATATGATCATCTTGGTCATGGCTGCTGTCATGGTCGCAATCGCCGTGGTCTCGCTCATGCTCGGTCGCTATCCGATCGACCCGCTCCAAGCCATTGCCATGCTGACTGATCAGATAGTCCCTGTGGATCACACCTGGACAGAGCAACAGGAAACCCTCTTCTTCAATGTACGGCTTCCTCGAATCCTGATGGCGCTTATGGTGGGGTGCTGCCTGTCGGTGGCAGGCACTGCCTATCAAGGCACCTTTCAGAATCCCTTGGTGTCTCCTGACATCCTAGGGGCAAGCCAAGGTGCCGCCTTTGGAGCGGCGGTGGCCATCCTTGCCGGCTTCACCGGTGCCATGGTTTCCGTCTCGGCATTCTGCTTCGCTCTGTTCACCGTGTTTCTCGTGCTGTTGATCAGCTCACGCGCCAAGGGCAATCACATGATGGTGGTCGTGCTGGCTGGCGTCATGGTCAGCTCGCTTTTCCAAGCAGGCGTCTCCTACGCCAAATTGGTGGCCGACCCCACTGATGAGCTGGCAGATATCACGTACTGGCTTATGGGCAGCCTGACCGGAGCTAAGATGTCCCAGGTAGGGGTGGTCTTTCCCATCCTGCTGGTGGGTTGTCTCGTGCTCTTCGCGCTTCGGTGGCGCATCAACATTCTGACGATGGGCGATGATGAGGCCTCCACCATGGGTGTGAATGCACGCCTCATTCGCATCCTCGTCATCATCGCCGCCACGTTCATCACAGCTGCCTGCGTATCCGTGACGGGGATGATCGGATGGGTTGGTCTGGTCATCCCGCATCTTTGCCGCATGATGGTGGGGGCTGATTATCGCAAGCTCATTCCTGCATCCATGTTCATGGGAGCGGGATTCCTCCTTCTGGTAGATGACATCGCACGCTTGGCAACGACAGCTGAGATTCCCATTGGAATTCTCACGGCCTTTGTGGGTGCCCCGTTCTTCCTGTACCTCATCACGCGGAAGAAGAAGCTATGAGCATTCACGTTCAGAATCTTTCCTTCTCGTATGGAAGTCATGAAGTACTCCATGACCTCACCTTCGACATTCCTGATGGCATGCTGGTGAATGTGCTTGGTCCGAATGGCGTGGGGAAATCAACGCTCTTCCGCTGCATCCTGGGGTTGGAGCAGCGCTATTCAGGAAACGTGTTCGTGAACGGGAAGAACATCAAGGAGCTGTCCATCAGGGAGCGAGCGAGGGAGATCTCCTATATCCCACAGTCCCATGCACCTGTGTACGACTATGAGGTGCTTGATGTGGTGCTCATGGCAACGGGCAGCGATCTCAAGATGCTGTCGAACCCCGGATGCGCTCAGCGTGCGCGTGCCTATGAGGCTCTCGAGCGCATCGGCATCCAGAGATTCGCGCATCGGAAGTACACGCAGATCTCAGGGGGCGAACAGCAGCTGGTCCTCGTGGCACGCGCCTTGGCGCAGAATGCCCGAACCATCGTCATGGATGAACCTACCAGCGCATTGGATTACGGCAATACGGTCCGTGTCCTTTCCTGCGTCCGGCAATTGGCTCGGGAGGGGCTTTCCATCGTGCAGTCAACCCACAATCCCGACCATGCGTTTCTCTATTCCGATAAAACCTTGGTGTTGAAGGATGGGCGTGTGGATGCGTTCGGTGACCCGAAAGAGGTCATTACCTCAGAGTTGATCAGTGGCCTGTACAGCGTAGAGGTGGAAGTCAACTCCTTGTACGGTGACAAGGTGCGTGTTTGCGTGCCTCTGCACGAAATAGACCCGGAATAGACAGGATCGGACAAAGGAGGAGCTATGGGTCTTGAATCGCATGGAACCATGAGGAAGAGGATGGCGAAGGGAGGGCTTGCGATACTCTGCGCGGTTGCGCTTTGCTTTGGCGTTCTTGGCATGAGCGGATGCGCGAATCAGGCATCCCAAGAAGGATCGGCATCGTCAGATGCACAGGCCAGCCAAGATGCCACGCGCATCTTCACCGATTCTTTGGGTCGTGAAGTGGAACTGCCAGCGCAGATTGACAAGATCTGCCCATCAGGGCACACGGCTCAGCAGGTGCTGCTCACCATGGCACCCGATCTCATGGTGGGGCTTTCCCAGCCACTGACCGATGATCAGCTCAAGATCTTCGGCGAGAAGTTCAAGGACTATCCGGTGTTCGGAGCCGTCTTGGGAGCCAAAGACGATTTCAATCGCGAAGCAGTGGCCGCAGCCGAGCCTCAAGTGATCATCGACACCGGTGAGGTGAAGAAGGATACCCAGGAGAGCTTGGATGCCCTGCAGGAGCAGCTGGGCATCCCTGTGGTGTTCGTGGAGGCATATCTGAAGGATTACGGTGCCGCCTATCAGACGTTGGGTGAGTTGCTGAACATGGAAGAGCGTGGCCAGGAGCTGTCCCAGTACTGCACTGATGTGTACAAGAAAGTAGAAGACACCATGGCCACCATCCCTGAGTCGGAGCGCGTGAACATGGCATACCTTCTGGGTGACAATGGTTTGAACGCCATTGCCAAGACGTCCGTGCAGGCGCAGGTGATCGACATGGTTGCGAACAACGTCGTCGTGGTGGACGACGCATCCGGCAAGGGCAATGGCAATGAGATCAGCCTTGAGCAGATAGCGGTATGGAACCCTGACCTCATCATCTTCCAGAAGGGAAGCATCTACAACACGGTAGGAGACGATCCTGCCTGGCAGGGCATCGCGGCCATCGCCAATGACAATTACTACGAGGTGCCCAATAACCCATGGTGCTGGATGAACAATCCGCCGACTGTGAACCAGCTCATGGGCATGCAATGGCTTCCGCGCCTGCTCTACCCTGATGCCTTCGATGACAGTATCCAAGATGTGACGAAGGCCTATTACAGCACCATGTACAACTATGACTTAAGCGATGCGGAGCTCTCAGAGCTGCTGGAAGGAGCCCTGCTGCAAGCGTAGTTGAGGAGGAATCCCAAGGCTAGCAGAGGGGGGATGCGAGGCATCCCCTCTGTCATCTGATGTCCCTTTGCAGCCATCCGTGCGTATTGACTATCGGCAAACGCGCACTATAATCCTCATCCGTAACGCAGTTCCTACGAGAAGCGCTCTGGACGTTGATGAACAGGGCGTGGATGGGACCTCTGGAGAATCCGGGGCATACGCTCAGGTGCCGAAGGTGCAAGGCTTCAGAACCATTGGGGTTCGAAGCTGAAACTCTCAGGCAAAAGGACAGAGAGAATGCGACTCGAGGGCTTCTCGCCTGCGCGCTGCTTCTCTTTCCGGCAACTTCCTCCAGTACTCCATCACGGAGATCTGCGTCACGAGGTTTTGCAGCAGATGCGTGAAAGGTAGTGCAGATGGAAGCGTTCGATTCGTTGCTGGCAAGCATTGACGATTTCGTATGGGGCGTCCCCCTGATGGTCCTCATCCTCTTTGGAGGACTTCTTCTGACGCTCAGATTGAAGGGCCTGCAGTTCTCCCAATTGGGACGAGCGCTGCGCTACATGTTCTCGAATGAGAAGAATGGTCCGGGTGAGGTCTCATCGTTCGGTGCGCTGTGCACGGCGCTTTCCGCCACCATCGGCACCGGCAACATCGTCGGTGTGGCGACTGCCATCGTGGCAGGTGGTCCCGGCGCGCTCTTCTGGATGTGGCTGGCGGCCCTCTTCGGGATGGCCACGAAGTATTCCGAGGGCTTGCTTGCGGTCAAGTATCGCACGGTGCGCAAGGACAACCATGTGCTGGGTGGCCCGTTCTATTACATCGAGCGTGGCATGGGGAAAAGCTGGCGCTGGTTAGCGAAGCTGTTCGCATTCTTCGGCATGTGCGTGGGGCTTTTCGGTATCGGCACGTTCACGCAGGTGAATTCCATTTCCAGTGCGATCACCGGGTTCTTCGACCCTGACAAAGCCGCCACCGTCACGCTGTTCGGCATGGAATACTCGTGGGCAACCGTCGCGGGATCGCTTCTGCTGGCGCTCCTGGTGGCGCTGGTGCTCATTGGAGGGCTCCGTCGCATCGCAAGCGTCTCGGAGCGTATCATCCCCACCATGGTCATCATCTATCTGGTGCTTTCCGTCGTACTGATCGGTGCGAATATCACCGCGATACCGCAGGCGTTCGTCACCATCGTGCAAAGTGCCTTCGGCTTCCAAGCGGCGGCCGGTGGCATGCTGGGTGCCATCATCATCGCCATGCAGAAAGGCATCGCACGCGGCATCTTCTCGAACGAGGCAGGCCTCGGTTCCGCGCCTATCGCGGCTGCAGCCGCACGCACGAACGAACCGGTTCGCCAGGGTTTGATCTCCATGACAGGCACATTCCTTGACACTATCGTCGTGTGCTCCATGACAGGCCTCGCCATCGTCGTGACGGGCGCGTATCAACTTCCTGGCCTTGAGGGAGCCGCTGTGACCACCGCAGCGTTCCAGTCAGGGCTGCCATTCGTCGATGGTCAGGTGGTGTCGTTCATCTTGATGCTGTGCCTGGCCCTCTTCGGTTTCACTACCATTCTTGGCTGGGACTACTATGGCGAGCGCTGCCTGGAGTACTTCAGTAACGGGTCCATGAAGGCGGTCACTGTATATCGTTGGCTCTACATAGCAGCGGTCTTCATTGGGCCATACATGACCGTCTCGGCGGTTTGGACGATCGCGGACATCTTCAATGCATGCATGGCCATTCCGAACATGATCGCGCTCATTGCACTGTCTGGGGTGGTGGTGAAGGAAACGAGGAGTTACTTCGAGCGTCTGCGTGCGGCGAACGGGATCGAAGAGGATATGGCACCGCGCCCCGATGATCGGGAGGACTGGAAGGTAGCGCCTGATGATGACGGTGATGATGATGCCGAACTGTCCGGTCCGCTCGACAATCGCCAGCTTGAACCCAGCATGTAGGGAGCCGCGCCCCATTGCCAAAGTCAGGTGCACCCTGCATCACCTTTTGTAGCGTAAGGCGTCACGCGATAAGCGTGCGCCTTGCCTCACTTGGATGATGCTTATAGCACCCTCTTGTAGCGTTGGTTATCCGCGCAGCGGCGTCATGCCTCACCCGGATAGGAAGGAAACGCTCATTCTTCCCGTTCGTGCGGAATGCTATCTTCGAAGATGTCCAGAATACATCGTTTTGCCTCATCGTCAGGGGAGATGAATCGGTATCCTTCCCAAGCGCTGCCGAAGTGATTCGCCACGTCCTCGGCCAAGGTGGACCGTGCAACCACAAGGGCGTGTCGCAGGCAACCGCAAGGCCCTTCTTCAAGAAGACACATCGCCTCAGTGAGCCCCAAGCCTCGATGCAGTTCAAGCCGCCCGATCTCGTCGATGACCAGCAGCCCTGCACATTCGCTTCCGCATATTTTTACAGGCAGCTTACCAAGATGCGCATTGACCTGCGCAAGGGCCGTATCAGAGATATGCCAGCCAAGCTGCAGGCTTTCCGATTGGCTCATCTCGTCAAGGGCTCCCTGTTTCTGAGCGATATCGCGACGTGTAGCGAAATGGATGCGCGTGCCTTGGGGAAGCAGGATATTGTCAATGCCAAGCTTCTCGAAGAGAGGTTGAGAGGTTCTCTGTCGTGAAGGGTTCGTCGCATCTTCCCTTCCTCGTTCGATCCAGACTCCTGGTGCCAGCACGCCGAAGCAGATGGCGCTCTGCTGGCGAAGCTCGTCGGTCAACTGACAGAGCCAGCGCGTCTTGCCGATCTGGACTTCACCTGTGAGTATGAAGAGCACGCGAACCGCCTTTGATTATAGTTACATGACTATAATACACCAATGCCTTGCCAGTAAGGAATGCTTGCCATGAGGGCTGCCAGGCAGATGATCATATAAACGGCACAATAGCGGGCCATGCTCGATTGCCTGACCATCTTGCCATCAGTGGCGTAATAGGCGGTCAGATAAATGGGGTTCTGGTATAGCACGAACCAAGGATTGACCATGACATAGACGCTGACTCCTATGACCCAAGGGTTCACGCCGACACTCATTGCAAGGGGCACCATGAAGGCCATGAAGAGGTTGATGTAAGCCATTTCCGAGACGATGACGAAACGCAGAAGCACGGTGATGATGCCAATGCTGGCAATGAGCAGATAGATGTTTGACGACAATGCCAGGAAGACAGGTTCACAGGAAGCGATCAGCCATTGGTCTATCCCAAGAAACGAGAACACGGGAGCCAATCCCAACACGCATCCGATGAAGATCAGCGAATCCCAAGCGATGTTCTGCCGGAGCTCTTTGGGAGAGATGACGCCGCATGCCATCATGCAGATGAACGCACCCAGTGCCACGATGTGGGATTCGACACCATGCACAGGTTCAGTGATCCAAAGGAGTATGCATCCGGCCATGATGATGAGCATCTCGCGCTCATGCACAGAGAAAGGCTCTTTCGCTTCCGTGGCATTCGCCCTCAAACCAGTTGGCAGGGCAGAGGTGCCAACATCGTCCGGGTTTGATTCGAAGGAGTCTTCCGGCGCACCCGATGATGCATGAGCACGCCTGCGTGGTCCATAGAGGATGACGATGGCGAGGTAGTTGAGGATGGTGACCATGGCGAACCACGGCAGCATGGCAACGAACCAATGAATCAGATCGAAGCGCGCCGCTACCTCGGTGGGCAAGGTCGCCACCAATCCATAGCCTATGATGGAAGCGCTTATGACAGCGGGCCCAACAGTGCGTATGCCGGTGAACATGGCAAGAAAAAGGCCGTTCGCCTCACGCCCCTTCCGTTCGTATCCCATCGAATCCGATATCTGCATGGAAAGGGGTGCCAGCATAGTCGCTTTAGCTGACAGAGAGGGAATGAAAGGTCCGATCAGGGTTCCAGCTGCTATGAGGCCGGCTGCCTGCATGTGGAAGGTGGCAGGGAAGAGCCGCAGGATGCCAGCTGCCATACGGGACAGAAGGCCGCTTCGCTGCATGCCAAGACCCAATCCAAAGGCCGCGATCAGAAGCCACCAAGTGGGAGAGGCGAAGGCGGAGAGTGCCGTTTCAGTGGGTACACCGCATACTCCTATGAACAGGGCCGTCATGATGAGAGCGGTGAGGAACTCAGGGAAGACCTTTGCAATCCATAAAATGATGCAGAACAGGAGGATGCAGAGAGCGAGGATGGCCTGAGCGGAGAGGGTGCTGAACCAGTCGAATCGGATGCCCAGCATTCCGAATGCGGCAGCTGCCCCCAAGGCTCCGACGCTTTTCAGCGGGCATGCCATTGTGCCGGGAGTGCTCTGTCGCTTCTCACTGTTCATGATGGAACCAGTATACAAAGGGAATCTTCCCTTGACTCTTGACAGCACTGTGATTGTCTCTATACTGTGCATATAGGGTATATACACTATATTCGCTTTGAGACGAGGACGCTTGCCTCGAAGCGAGAGAAGGTAGGGGAATTGGAGATACTCATCTCGAATTCAAGTGATCTGCCCATCTACGAGCAGATTGTCCGGCAGCTGAAGGATGCCATTCTGCGCGGGGAGCTGCAAGATGGTGCACCGCTTCCATCCATCAGGTCGTTGGCCAACGACCTGCGGGTGAGCGTCATCACCACCAAGCGTGCCTATGCGGAGCTGGAGCGGTTGGGATTCATCAATACCGTTCCTGGCAAGGGAAGCTTTGTTGCGGGAGGCAATCTGGAGATGCTTCGTGAGGAGCGCCTTCGCACCATCGAAAGGCTGCTCAGTCAAGCGGTGGCGGAATCAAAGGCTGCTTCGCTTGATATCGGCGACCTTCATGACATCCTCGATGCCTTGGTCGAACCCTGAGCATCGAGCGCATGAGCAAATCATGACGATTCAGCAATGCCCGCCGACAGGCGGGAGGGGAGAGGTGCATCCTATGGAAACCATGATACTGGCCCGGAACCTCTGCAAGAGCTATGGGTCATTCGCATTGCACGACGTGTCCTTCACGGTTGATGCGGGCGAGGTCGTAGGGCTTGTCGGCAGCAATGGAGCGGGAAAGACAACGACACTCAAGGCGCTGCTTGGCCTCATTCCCATCGATTCCGGGGAAGCGGAGGTATTGGGCGTTTCATTGGAGGGGCGTGGGGCGGAAGTCGTGCGCACCAAGGAGGATATTGGCGTGGTGTTCGACACGTGCGCATTCCCCAATGAATCAAAGGTGGCAGATGTTGGTCTCATGGGCCGTCTGGCATATGATCGATGGCAGCAGAGCAGCTTCCTGAAGCTCTGCGATGGGTTCGGCTTGGCAGCTGGCAAGTGCGTCAAGGACCTCTCTCGCGGCATGGGCATGAAGCTCACGCTTGCCTTCGCGCTGGCTCACGATCCCCGGGTGCTCATTCTGGACGAGGCGACGGCCGGATTGGATCCGATTGCCCGTGAGGAGATACTGGATATCCTGCGTGAGCTCATGCTCTCGGAAGACCGTGCCATTCTGCTTTCCACTCACATCACGACTGATCTGGAAAAGATCGCCGATCGCATCGTCTGTTTGGATGAGGGGAAGGTTGCCTTCGACGTCTCCAAGGACAGCATCTGCGATGCAGCCGGGTTGGTTCGATGTCGGACGTCTGATCTGGATGCTCTCGTGGCATCCGATGTGCTTGCTGATCAAGGGGAGGATGTGCGCATCATGCGCCATGCCATGGGAGTTGATGTGTTGGTTCCTGATCGTTTCGCCATCAAGGAAGCCTTCCCCGAGCTTCCCTGCGATCGGGTGATGATCGAGGAATACATGACCATGATGTTGAAGGGAGAGCGGCGATGAAGGCGATGGTATTCTCTGACCTGGTGACGATGAAGAATTCATTGGTGCAGTTGATCGGCATTATGGTGCTAGTGGGAGCGTTCATCGTTGTGGCAACCCAGACCCCTGTTGCAGGGGCTGCCGCAATCGCAGCTGCTCTGCCGTTCATGTACCTCTTCAGTATCTCCGCTTACGACGAGATGAATGGATGGGAGCGGTTTCGCCTGACATTGCCTTTGACGCGCAGGCAGGTTGTGTGGGGCCGATATGCCAGTATGGCCGTTGTGGTTGCATTCAGTGCAGTGCTTGCCATCTGCGTCGGCCTTGCGGTGGTGGGAGTCGCAACCGCAGTGGATGCCTTCCAGCCGGTTCCTGAGGAGCTGCTTTGGTCCGATGCGCTTCCCGAAGAGCTTCTCTGGGCCGTGATCGCTGCCATCGTCATCATGATGGTGGCAGCTTCCATCGGGATGCCCTGTGTCATGCGCTTTGGCTTGACGAAGGGAACGCGCATGGTGCCTGTCGTCGTCATGCTCATCTTTGCCTGTGCTGCCATTGGAGGCACCACCACCGGTGTTCCCAACCTGGTGGAAGGGTGGATCGCATCGCTGTCAGTGGGATCGCTTGCGCTCCTCGGCGCAGGAGTGTTTGCAGGTGCCGTCGTCCTCTATGCCATAAGCGCGGCAATCGCTGTAAAGCTGTACGAGCGCCGCCCGTTCTGACTCTCGTTCTTCGATATGCCTCTTTAGGGGCAATCCCTACCGGCCGGTGCGCTTCCTTTCGATACGGTCCTTGACAATGCATCTGAGGGATGTAAGATATATATTGCATGCAAGATATATCTTACATCTATGGAGGGTGTTTTGGAAGGAGAGCGGAACGAGCGCCTGAAAACGGCCCGCATGGCAAGCGGGCTGTCCCAGCAACAGCTTGCTGACAAGGTGGATGCAACGCGCCAGACGATCGGCCTCATCGAAGCGGGGCGCTACAATCCCAGTCTCAAGCTGTGCTTGAGGATATGCCATGTCTTGGGCACGACGCTTGATGAGCTCTTCTGGGACGGAAGGAACGTGGAATGAATCTCATCAAGCGATGGAATGCCTACATGGGCCCTCAGGACGAGCGGTTGGCATCTGAATCCTGCAAATACATGAAGATAGGTTATTTCATTCTGCTGGCCGGAGCAGTCATCTGCCTGTATCACAGCATCATGGTCGACCAAGTCTCCACTACGACTGACACTGCTCTGTATACACCGGTGGGCGAAAACGTCTTTCCGGTGACCTGGCTCATGATCATAGTGGTGCTGCTGTCCAGTGTCATACCCATGGGAATGCAGATGCGAGCGGGGATCATCAGTGATCGTAAGCGCTATGCCTCAACCGATCGCATCCCTTGGGATTTCGTCATCATGCTGTCGTTGGTTACGGGTCTGATCCTGGGCGTTCTGACCTGTGGATTGCGCATGGTCGCAGAGATCCAGATCGTGGGCATCGAAGCAGTGACATGGGCTGGGGATATTGCCATGGGCGTCGTCTTCTTCGTGATGGGGTTTGGGCTGGCGATTGTCTTCACTGCCGCCATGTTCAATTCAGCCATCAAGAACCGCAGGCGGCTGGAAGCGGAATTGGATGATGAGGAAGTCGCCTGAAGACCAAGTGATCGCTACTCAGCGTCCGCAGCCAATGCCAATCCCTCGGCTTCTTCGGCGCGTGCCGCGCGTGCTGCCATCACTGGCTTGACAAGGAAGACGACGTAGCGGCACACCACGAAGAAGACCATCACGGCGGCGAAGATCGTCTCAACCATGCAAAGGACATGCAGAAGGTTCGGAAGTGCCATCCCGGCCGCTGCAAAGGCTTCCAAGGAAAGTGAAAGCGCGGTGGCTGTGATGACGAAGGGGAAGGTCATGGCCGCGTAGCTTGGGTAGAACCCATTGCGAATGAAGCTGGGAACCCGGGTCAGCACCAAAAGGAACAATCCTTGGGCCAGCACAAGCATGATTCCCACGAACAGCAGGTTGGGAGCATCCGTCACGGCCAGATAGCCCGCAATGGAAAGACTTGCCGGGGCAGCGTAGATGCAGAAGAGCGGACGTGCGGCTTCGGGGATGGGGTGTCTGAGGTACCGATAGGTAACCAATCCAAGCAAAAGGGGGTAGCAGATGAATCCCATCCAGAACAAGACGTTTCCCAGGGCCTGCAGACCAAGGCTTGGAGAAGTCACTGCTGCCACGATGATCCCCACATAGCAGATGAAATAGGTGGGAAAGACCTGATTCAGTTGCAAGTTGCGGATGAATGTCCGAGAAAACCACACCATCAGCGAAAGATGCAAAGCCACGGCGCTCACCCAAAGCGCAAGGCCCAATCGCAGAGACAGCGGTGCGATGGAGGCGGATAATTGCATCATGGTCATGAGCAGGGTGGCTGAGACGCTGGCAAGAATGGGGTTCTTGAAGTCTTCCCTGATCATCTCGGGGTAGGCGATCACCTTGCAGATGACGAGTGCGGCGAAGAGCACTGAAAGGGCTCCGCAAAGGGGACGGGCGATGTCAATCATGGGAGCCAGCAGGTTGCCCAGTGCCACCAAGCCCAGTGCCACTCCTGCAGCCGGGATGGGTACCGCTCTGATCAATGTTGACATGCAAAGCCCTTTCTCGTTCGTGCCTCTCATCCACGCTGCACTGATTCCGATGCAGTGCAACGCAGGAACAACAGAGATGATTATGGATGATTTGCAGCAGAACAGTTACTTATGCTTTGTTATGAATTGATAAGATATCATTATGCATGGAGGCGAGGAACCTTCTGACCAGATCATATGCCACCCTTGTTGAAAAGGATGCTGATATGCAGGATTTCAGGGTAGAGACATTCCTCACGGTATGCCAGACCATGAGCTACACGGCGGCAGCCAGACAGCTGCACATAACCCAGCCTGCCGTTTCCCAGCATATCGCCTTCCTTGAGAAGGAATATGGGGTGAAGCTCTTCGAATATCGCAATCGGAAGCTCCTGCTCACCAAAGCGGGCTATGTGCTGCGCGATGCCCTCTCAACGCGTGCCCATGATGATGCGCTGCTCCATCGGAAGGTCAGGGCGATAGAGGGGAGCAAGCGCCAAGACCTGAAGGTGGGCATGACGCTCACCGCGGGAAAGTACATTGCAGCACGGCCGCTGGCGCTGTATCTCTCAGAGCACCCAGAGGTGCGCATAACGGTGAGATCGGGAGATACGGCAACGCTCATGGCCCTTCTGGACGCAGGGGAAGTGGACTGCGCTTTCGTCGAGGGTGTCTTTGACGGGAACGCCTATGCCTCAGACACGTTCTGCACGGAACGGCTTGTCTGCGTGTGTGCTCCTGACCATGCACTTGGTGGGAAGCGGGTGCAGATTGAGGACCTGCTGGGGCTTCAGCTGTTCGTGCGTGAGGAGGGTTCGGGTACGCGTGCTGTGCTCGAGCATGCACTGGCAGAGCGGAATCTCTCCCTGGATGCGTTCGCGGAGGTATCGGAAGTGGGGAGCCTGGACATCATAAAGGTGCTCGTTGCAGAGGGGTTGGGCATATCGTTTCTGTATGAAGCCGCCGTGCATCGCAAAGTGGTTGAGAACACATTGGGGCTCATCCCGCTCAAGGGCAAGCCCATCGAACATGGCATATCCTTCGTGCGCCTGAAGGACAGTGCCTTCGAACACGAATTCGCCACGCTCTTCCACGAACTGAAGAGCATTGGCCAATCCTGATCGCGCGCCAAAGGGTGTCAGAAACCCCGTCCCCCTGACACATGTCAGCCCTGTTGGAGCTTTGCTGCGGCTTCGGCACGCTCGCGACAGAGGTCGGCCCATTTCGGCATCTTCTTCAAAGCGGATGATAGCTTCGCCAGTGCCTCAGGGATGTCTATCCCCTGAGGGCACATCCTCGTGCACGCACCACAGGCAAGGCAGTCCTGAGGCTTTCGACCTTCCGGCACCGCATCCATCTGCATGGATATGGTGAAGCTCGTGTCGAACTGCATGTCATTGTAGGTGGCCAGGAGCATGGGAATGTCGATGTCCTGAGGGCACGAATCAATGCAATAGCGGCATGCGGTGCAGGGAACACCACTCTTGAGTGATTCGGCCACGTCCATGAGCACGCCTTCCTGGGTCTCGGAGAGAGGAGAGGCTTCTTGGAAGATGCGGCAGTTCTCCTTGACCTGATCAAGGTTTGACATGCCACTCAGGATGACCTTCACATTCGGGATGCCCTGCAGCCAGCGGAAGGACCACTCGACAGCGGGCATCTTCGGGGCCGCAGCGTGCAGGACGTCCATCTGATCCTGGCTGAGAGATGCAAGCTTGCCTCCTCTGAGGGGTTCCATGACCACGATGGGAATGCCGGCATCTTCCAGAAGCGCTGTCTTCGCAGCAGCATCCTGCAATGTCCAATCCAGATAGTTCATCTGTATCTGGCAGAACTCCATGATGTTGTTCCCAGCGAACAGGGCAGCCGTTTCAGGGTCATCTTCGGCAAGCTGAGTGTATTTGCGTGTACCGTAGTCCAAGAAGGCTGCGAGCAGGTCAGGGCGACCATGGCAGGAGAAGCCAAGGTGGCGGATGCGCCCGCGCCTCTTCTGCTCTATGAAGTAGTCTGCGATGCCCCATTGTTCATCAGTGTAGACATCCATGGATGCCTCGTAGACGTTATGCAGCAGATAGAAGTCGAAATAGTCGACATCGCATTTCTCAAGCTGCTCTTCGAAGATGGCGGCTGGATCATAGCTCTTCGCAATCTGATGACCCGGATATTTGGTTGCCAAGAAGAAGCTTTCACGTGGGTAGCGAGCCAAGGACTTGCCGAGCACGATCTCGGAAAGTCCGCCATGATAGGGATAGGCAGTGTCGAAGTAATTGACGCCAGCCGCGATGGCGGCATCTATCATTTCGTCGGTCTGTGCCTGATCAATGTTGGAGGCATCGCCATCTATCACGGGCAGGCGCATGGCACCGAATCCAAGACGCGCAACCTCATCTCCCAAGAATGCATTCGTCAGCATGGCTGTTCCCTTCTGCCGTATCGAGTGTGGGTTATTCTACAGGAATTAGCGACATTGTGTCACTTCTCAACGAGAAGGGAATCGCAGACATGGGAGGCGTAGCTCAGGGTTCCCAATGCTTGGAGGAGACTTCGGGTTGACGCTTGCGAGACGCCCATTGAGCGTCACTGTTGACACGCCTCGCAAGCATCGTGCCATCTTGGCTGAACCGGTTCACGGTCCACAGTAGGCTACAGGAAATGCTCCTTGAGGTATGCGATCACGTCATCGTTGCCTTGGATGAGCTGATCATCCACGTAGAGATAGGGGATCAGATCGGCGTTGCCGCCCAAAGCGACCAGTTCCTGATAGGGTGCTTCCTGCTCCACGTCTCGTTTATCCAGCTCGATGCCATGCTCATCGGCGAAGCTGGTCACCACGGAGCAGGTCTGGCAAGGGGCCCAGTAATAGAGGATGGGTGCGGTCATGGTAGGTTCCTTTCGCTTGTGCTTCGGATGCCTTCGCTCAAGGATTATCCCCTAAGTGGCTGCGGATGGTGCGAAGGGCATCGATCAATGTCAAAATGAGACGTTCAGGTTCGACGAGTTCGCTGAGGAATGGGGCTGTCATGGATGAGATGCTTTGGCTTGATGCGTTGCAGACGATCCATGTTCCTTGGCTGGACGGGGTCATGGTGACCGTATCCCTGCTGACGAATGCGGGAATCGGTTGGATCGTTCTGGGTATGGTTCTCATCTGCATCCGGAGGTATCGTCGATGTGGCATCGCCTTGGTGATGGCGGTCATCTTGGCGGGCGTCGTGAGCAAGTTGATCATCGGGGAAGTGGTGATGCGCCCACGTCCCTGTGATGTGAATCCCCAGATGCCCCTGCTCATTCCCCGACCCTTTGGGACCTCATTCCCCTCAGGTCACACCACTGCCGCCTTCGCCACTCTTGCGGTGCTTGCGGTCTTTCGCATGCCGAAGGGCTTTGTCATTTCCGTGGCGGTACTGGCCGTGCTTGTCGCCTTCTCTCGGATGTACCTATTCGTGCACTATCCCTCGGATGTTCTGGTGGGAACAGTGCTGGGTGCGATCATCGGGTTTGCGTGTGCATGGGTCTTGCGGTCGAAGGAGCCTGCGGCCTCGCGGACGTAGCATAGTGTCCTGTGAGGCTTGGGCATCCTTCGGATTGGCTCATGGTGTCTACTTCGTGAAAGTTAGATTTGGTTAACGGAAAAGTTACCATGAGTTTACTTCATTTTGCAAGCATCAATCTTCGATCATAGAACGCACACACTCTGCGATGGGGGCGTCCCTTTCGCAGATTCCGTGTGATGCTGCTGCTTTGGGTGTCGAAAGTGCCAGTAGAATGACCCTTGCAAGTGCATACCCCTCGTAGGAAGAAGATGAGCTATGGATCGTTTGAAGGACAAGGTTGCCATCGTCACAGGATCGACCAGCGGCATTGGGGCGGGCATCGCCAAGATGTTCGGTTCTGAGGGCGCGAAGGTAGTCGTTTGCGGCCGCAATGAGGAGCGCGGGGCTGCAGTTGTCAAAGCTGTTGTTGATGCGGGTGGGGAGGCCATGTTCCATAAGCTGGACATCACCAAGCCTGAGACCGTGGATGCTCTGTTCGCAGACACGGTGGCTGCATGGGGGACGATCGATGTGCTCGTGAACAATGCAGCGGGCATGGCGCTGAAGGACGGCCGGGTGGATGAGATATCCCTGGAGGATTGGGACGCTGTCTTCGCCAGCGATGTTCGCTCCACCTTCTACTGCATCAAGACAGTGCTTCCCATCATGCAAGAACAGGGCCATGGCTCCATCATCAACATCGGCTCCATGGCTTCCTGTGGCGGGGATCTGGGATCAACCGCCTATGCCTGTGCGAAGGCTGGCGTTGACATGCTGACCCAGTACACGGCATTGCAGTATGGCAAGCAGGGTATCCGCTGCAACTGCGTGCGCCCCGGTCTCATCGTCACGCCGCAGAACGAGGCGAAGGTACCACAAGCGCTGAAGGATATCTTCTTGGACAACATCGAGGTGACGCGCTACGGTACCCCTGAGGACATCGCTGCTATGTGCGTGTATCTGGGCTCTGATGAGAGCGCCTACTTCACCGGCCAGGTGGTCACGGTGGACGGCGGCCTGAATGCCCATGTGTCAACGGTGGCGCAGTTCCGCGCCATGGCCTCCCGCACGTGGTGATCGCGAAGAATGGCAGAGGGCTGATCTGTTCACTTCGCCTTCAGTGAGCGACCTTTCGTCAGCAAGAGGATGCCGGCTAGGAGAGCGGCTCCACTGGCCACGAGCAAGAGGGTACCCATGATGATACCCATGGCATCTCCCAGCTGAGGCGTGGCAGTTGGGTCGGATGCGATCTGGGTTTGATTCGGTATGGCGTTAGATGCAGGCATGGGGCTGGCATTGGGAGGAGCGGTCGGCATCGAAGGCGTCTGGGGAGGATCGGGCTCGGAAGGAACCGGTGGCTCGGATTCGACGACCTTGTATTTGTTCCCTGCCGCATCTGGTTGTGTCAACATTTCAACCTTGTAGCCTGGTGCGGCATATGCGGAGACATCAGTGGGGTAGGTTCCTCCTTTGAGCTGGATGCTTCCCGGCGTGCCACTGCCGTCCGTCTTCTCTAAGAAGATGGTGGAGACGGCATCGGGGACTCTGCCGCCAGTGGAGAGAGCGTACACATCTCCCTCTCCGATGATGGTCACTGTGTTCCCGTCAGCGGTAATGGTGCTTTGAGGGGCAAGCTGGATGCTGTGACCGCCCAATGCAATGGTGACGTCATGGCCCTCGGGTGCCTCCAGTGAAGCCGTATCCTGGGAGTTCGCGATAAGGGTGATGGTGTCACCGCTGGCTGCGTCTCTCATGGCGAACGCCAGGGAAGCATAGGCGGTGCTTCCTGTGGAGGATCGTTGCGCGACCCAAGCGCCTCCATTGCCTTCGACGGTGAAGAGGGAGGAGTCGTTGTTGTAGGCTATCGTGTCAGCAAAAGCCCCGGCCATCGCAGCAGGAGGGGTGGTGGTCACGTTGTTCACCACCGTTGCCCCCTCCGGAATGGATGCGGGGAGGGAAGAAGCGCCCTGGTCCTGCAGATTGCCCACGATGCCACCGATGAACTGTTTGCCCGAAAGGGCTTGAGCGCGGTTCTCGTTGCCTGAAACGGTTCCGGCGCTGTAGAGGGCTCCTGCGATGCCGCCCACACCGATGCCGCTGTTGGTGGTGATACTGCCCGTGTTCAGGCTGTCCGTCACGCTTATGGGCTTACTGACGGCGTAGGCAGGAGCCGCTCCGTCATAGCGGATCCAACCCACGATGCCCCCGGTGCCATAGGGCTGAGCTGACGAGGGATTGGAGATAGCCGCGGAATTCGTGCAATGGGAGATGCCCCCGTAGTTCTTGAGCTCTCCCGCTATGCCACCAACAGCATAGCCTGCTCCGGTGATGGCTCCATCGTTGATGCATCCTGAGACGAACGCACAGCACAGTCCCGCGATGCCACCCGTGTCATTGATGCCGGTGATCGTTCCATGGTTCGTGCAGTCCGTGATGGTCATGAAGGCGCCCTCGGGCGTGTAGTAGGCTGCTCCTACGATGCCTCCACAATTCCCCGAGCCACCCGTCACGGTGACATCGGCTGAGTTCGTGCATTGGGCGATGGTGCCCTTCGCCGTCATGCGTCCCACCACGCCGCCGCACCCGCACTTGGCGGTGATGGTGCCTGAGGTGGTGATGCCGAAGACCGTGCCGCCGTCGCTGAGCAATCCGACGGCGATGCCAGCCAGTTCGCTTTCGGGCACCTCCACTCGGGCGTGGCTGATGCTGAGATTCTTGATCGTACCTCCCATAACCGCGCCGAAGAGCCCAATGGCGTAGTCAGCGCCTGAGGTCTGGGTCATCGCGAGACCAGATATGGTGTGGCCGCCGCCATCGAAGGTGCCCTTGAAAGGCGTGCTGTCAGAGGTGATGCCACTGGAATGCCTCGTCGAAGTGCCGATGGGCACCCACTCTCCGCTGCTGATATCCAGATCCTGCCCGAGGGTGATGAAGGTGTTCTCATAGGAGGTGCCTGCGTTCACTGAATCCCGAAAAGCAATGAGCTGATCAGTGCTGGCGATGATGTAAGGATCCTCTTCGGTGCCCGTTCCGCTTTCGAAGATGGTCGCATTCGCATTGCTGGCAACCGCGGTGGCATCGGTTGCTTCTTCCTCACCCCAGGCCATCTGAGCTCGTGTGAAACAGACGAATGCGATCATCACTATAGCGAGAACCACGGTGTATCCGATTGATCTGCGGTCTTGTGTGCGCGCCATGTCTGCCTCCTTGCTATGCATCGTCAACTTTAGATGCAAGCAGGAGCCGTCTTGGTCGAATAGGAGTCTCGCATCCGCTCCTTTGCCGAGATGTAAACTGCCTGCGACCAGTAAAGTGGAGGGAATCGCTGGATGCTGCGAGAGCGAGAGTGATCGGCCATGAGGGGGTCGGCAGACGCTTGGGTATTACGGATTCACGGGCGCTTCGGCGCAAGGACAGGTAGGTCCTCGTTGAGCATCAAGATGGCGGTTGCGAAGATACACCGCCCAATTCAACCCAAGGCAGATGAGGTTGATGCCGTAGACAGTCAAGACCCAGTTGATGCTTCCTGCCAAAAGCTTCGCAGCGATGCCTGCAAGGTATCCTGCTGTGATGAGAGCGATGAACTGCCAGCTGGTTCCGGCGGCCGTTCCCGCCTGATAGCTCTTGTAGGCGTTCAAGGGCCACGAAAGCCCGAAGCAGATGAGCATGGTGGCTTCCAAAAGCTCTGCCATGATGTTGAAGTCGCTTCCTTTCCCAGTCTCAACGCATCAGATCGGCCCGTCATGCAGTTGGATGGACCGATCTGGTTCGACTCTGGCATCCGAATGGGTCCGAAGGTTGGTCTGGTCGGCGATCCCTCGGACCGACGTTGTGGCAGCTTCCTATCCTAAGCTGGGAACCTATAATGTCCAATATATTGTTTTGATGATATTGATGCATAATGCTTATGGATATCAGTGAGGTCCTATGGAATTGGTTCAGCTCAAGTACTTCTGTGATGTGGCCGAGACTCAGCATATGACGCGCAGTGCCCAGCGGCTGCATGTGGCGCAGCCAGCGCTCTCGCAGTCAATGCACCGGCTCGAAGGGGAATTGGGCGTGACGCTCTTCGAGCGCGTCGGGCGCAATATCCGCCTCACCCCCGAGGGAGCCTATTTGAATGCGCGTTTGCAGCCGCTTTTGGATAACCTGGATGATGCCATAGGGGTCGTTCGGGCATTCCACGAAGACCGCGTTCCCGTGCTCCGGGTGGGCATATACGCGGCATCGAGCATCGTGGTAGATGCCATCGCTGAATTCCTCAATCGGGAAAGCGGCGTATCCTTCGAAGTGACCCAAGAGGAGACGTGTTCCTCCTGCGATGTGAGTGTGCGCACCGCCTTCCCGGGATCGACGGGTGGCGGTCGCCCTCAACTGACCACGATTGCTACGTGTACCGAGTCGATCGGCGTCGCCCTTCCCGCGAACGGATACCGTGGGAGCACAGTGAACCTGGAGGATCTCCAAGGAGAGCGCTTCATAAGCCTGGCGGGTTCACGCGGCTTCCGTCATCTCTGCGACAGGCTTTGTGCGCAGCGGGGCTTCTTTCCCCGTAGCACGTTTGAAAGCGACAGCCCGGCCATGGTGAGGAAGATGATCGCCTCTGGCCTTGGCATCGGTTTTTGGCCGGAATGCAGTTGGGGTCCCGTGGAATCCGAGCGGGTGCGCTGGGTGCCTTTGCGCGATGCCGATTTCGTGCGGACGATCTCCGTGGAACAGGCTTCTTCCACAGACGAACTGCGACAGGATTGGACGGAGAGGTTCAGCGCGCATCTCGTCAAGCGGATTGAGGCGGCATTCGGAGTGATTGAGAGGTGACAGGGGAGGTTCTGGTGCTCCTGGGTCGCACTAGGATGCACACCCAGATCAGCGATCCTGTTCAGAGGATAAGGCGAATCGGAGATGGACGGGATTGTGATCCGAATAGGCGAAATCCAGATCCAGGGTGCGCTGCTCCAGGCATTCTACATTGTCTGAGTAGATGAATGCATCCATAACCCAGCGGTCATTCGTGCCGTCGTAAGGGCTGCCTGCATCGCGGCAAGTGGCTGCCGAATCGAAGGTGCCTGCGTCCAGTTCGGCTTTGGCAGCCACCGTGAACCCTTTCGGCACACTGGCGAAATCGAAGGGCTTCGCCCAACTGGCCTCGGTATCCGTCACATTGCCATAGAGCTCGTTCGAGATGCCGATCATGTCATGATTGAAGTCACCTCCGGCGATCACGAAGTTTCCCGCATCACGTTCAGCCGTCATATCCTGGAAAAGCATCTGTCGTTGGCCCTCCATCACCTCGGCATCAGCGCCATAGGCGGACAGGTGCACGTTGAACAGCACGAGCTCTGGTCCATTCTCAAGAGGGATGCGGCTCACCGAATAGCACCGGTCAAGATCCAAGAACCTGCTGGGGCCCTCGGAGATGGGAAGGCTTCGGCGCACGCCCTCTGTCACATCGAAGCGGGAGAAGGTGACCATGCCTGATGTGTTCGCGCCATGGGGCGCGTAGAGGGGCCATGCCAAGAAGGGAGAGTCGTAGTTCTGAGTGAAGAGGGAGCAAAGGTTTGGGAAGTCGTCCCGCAGCAGTGCGTACTCATCCACGTGATGGCTGCGCGTGCCGTCAACATCAACCTCTTGGAACAGGATGAAGTCCGGATTCAAGCTTTCTATGGCCCCAGCTGACCCTTGGATGTTCGCGCGCACGGCATCAGCGCTCTTCGCCACAGACCCCGTGCCGCCGTCCATGAAGAAATCGAAGTCAGGACTGTAGGCACCGAATCCCAGATTCGCTGCCACCAAGGTGAGCTCTCCTTCGGTGCTTGCGTCAAGTACAGGGGAAACGCTCCCGTTTGCCGGTGCTTCCACCTCAAGGGCAAGCCTGTCATCCAGTCGGTGGTAGCTGACCACGACATAGATCACGTAGGTGAGCACCGCCAGCAGTATGATGCCAACGATGACGCCTGCTCCTGTGAGGACTTTCTTTCGCATGACGCTCCTTCCTGTGCATCCAAGTGTCTACAGCATACGTCACATGCTAGACTTCCAAGAAGGATGTATGGGAATGTGAAGGGAAGACGTTGTCATGAATGCACGGAACAGTGCAATTTCGCCGGTTGTCGGAACGGGACGCAAGGCCCACGCGGTTCGGGAATACACCTTGGGTGAGGAGATCGCGAACTCTGTCACCCATGGCATCGGTGCGGGATTGGCGGTGGCGGCGCTTGTGCTTTTGATCGTCAAGTCCGTGGTGGATGGCGGCGGTCTGCTCCTGCTCTCGGCACTCTTCTTCGGCATATCCCTGCTTCTGGAATACCTGATGTCCACGATGTATCACGCGTTGGCCCACGAGGGTGCCAAGCGTGTGTTCAAGGTATTGGACCACAGCTGCATCTACCTCTTGATCGCGGGCACCTACACCCCCTATTGCTTGATCACTCTGATGCCGAATGGAGGCATATGGCTGTTCTTCATCATCTGGGCCATGGCTGTCATCGGAGTTGCCTTCGAAGCGTTCTGGACGTTTCGTCCCCGATGGGTCTCCGCAGCGGTCTACGTGGTCATGGGATGGTGCGTGGTGGCTTTCCTGCCTGCGCTCTACGAGAACCTGGCTGCCGCGGGCTTCTGGCTCCTTTTGGCAGGTGGCCTGAGTTATACCCTGGGAGCGGTGTTCTACATCTTCAAGAAGGTGAAGTACATGCACTCCATCTTCCATGTGTTCGTGCTGGCCGGTTCCGTCCTGCATTTCCTGTCGGTGTACCTCTTCGTGATCTGATGAGGTGAATGGCATCGTTCTTCGTGCCGGGATACAGGGATGTATCGGATTCGCACAAAAACGCATGCCTCCACCTTTGTTGCAGGGAAACGAGAAAGATGGAGCAGAGACTTCAAGCTTTGTTCCTGTTAGCTGCAGACTACCCTCTGCATTGCGGACTTTCAGTGCGAAACAGTGAGCGCTCCTTCACCGTGCCTCTACCATTCGATCTCTTCGTAGTGCAGTCCGCGGACATCCAGCTCCTCGAAGAGCTCTTCGGGCGTGATGGCTTGAATGGACGAGCGACCGAAATCCTTGATGTTGCGCGTGATGATGTAGTCCACCTGGGCTTTCTTTGCACAGATGGAAACCAGGCAATCCTCCAAATCAGGCCATTTTTGTGAGAGCGCTTCAGAGATGTCTGAGGACGACACACCCACGATTTGCAGAAATCCAAGATCTTCCTGGATCATGCGCTGCGCCTCAGTGCTTCCGAAATCCTTGCGAAGGAGATAGAAGATATCCGTGATCATGTTCGATGAGATGAATGCGTCTGCTTCTCCTGTGATGCCCAAAAGACAGACACGCCGGGAGAGCTCATAGAAGGGTTGACGCATACCGATATGATCCAAGAGGATGTTGATATCAAGCATCAGCTTCATAACGATTCCTCAAGCGTTCTTCTCTCAGCTCATCGTCAGTCATGGTCAGCGGCGCATTGGTATGGCAACGATCGAATGCCGCGATGCGCTTGCGTACTTCTTCTTTGGAAACGCAAGAAGCGGTGTCGAAGGGAAGTGCATCGTGAGATGCGACGTAATCGAAGAGTCTTCGAACCGCTTGGGACGGTGTGACGCCAAGGCCTTCCATAGCTTTGATGCCTCGTTGCTTGACATCTGCATCCAAACGGACCGTGAGCATGGCTTCCATGATGCTCCTCTCTCGTATTGCATGTAATACAGTATAGCAGATAACAATCTCCTGCCGTGACAGAATCCAAGGCATGGTGCTTTACTGCAGAGAGCGGATAGCCCTTAGATCATGCGAAGAGACGGGCTTCAATCTTTCTTGTCAGAGAGGCTGGCTGCGTGATCAAGGCACATTCTGGCGAAGGAGGCGTATGCATCCTGAAACGTCCCCTTCACTGGTGGCAGTCCGGCCAAACGCATGGCCTCGGCGGTTCGGTCGGCGCAGTGGAAATGGTTGTAGAGGCCTGGTGCTTGGTAGAGCAGCTGGAGATACAGATCGTGTGCCTGTTCGGCATCGCAACCCACCTGCCGCTGCAGAAGCTCGTTTGCGGGTGCGCATATCTCCGCAAAAGACCGTTTGAAGTCAACCAGGCGCTCAAGCGATGCGTTCGATTCGATGATGGCGATGAGGATGTCCTGATAGCGCAAGAACTCTGGATGCCTGTCGGCTGCCTGTGCCCATCCGTGAGCGAATGCCTCATTGCTCAAGGGTGCATTGGCAAGGGTGGTTGCCACATCCTCAAGGAATGCGCGATTCGCACGACTGTGCAGCGCAAGGAACACTTCCTCTTGCGTGGCGGCGTATTTGTAGAGATTCGACCGTGACCATCCGAGTTCCTTCGCTATGAGCCCCATGTTGATCTCATGGTAGGGAAGCTTGCGAAAGAGGGATTCCGCTGCATCCATGATGGCATCCATGCGCTCAGCTTTCTGCTCAGGCGAGCGCGCGCGTTGATAGTCGGGCATGGCCATTCTCCTTCAGATGAATGACTGGATTCTACCAAAGCGCATGCGACACCTATACCAGAGCAGGTATCCAAGAGCATGCCGTGGTAGGATGGATGGCATCATCCAGATGCCTTCGCGAGAAGCAAACGGAGTCGAAAAGGGGGCCCATGCCAGGACCTGAAGCAGAATCTGGAGTGGCGCCGGAGGCAAGGTCAGGCGCTTCTGGTCCAACGACGGGGGTCGAATCAGGCCACGCGATGCGCGGTGGCCTGGCAGACTATCCTGAACGCTGGGAGCGGTGGACCAGACGGTTTCGAGGGCGCGGTTCGGTTAAGCGCGTGAAGGCGCTGCGCATCGCAGACAAGGTCATCGTCGCTCTGTTCGTCCTGCTGTATTTGCTGATGGCATGGGGATGCGTAGGCGCTACGCCAGGGGCGGTCATAGGCTATCTTGCAACGACGGCGGTTTGCTTCGGGCTGGTGGGGCTGTTTCGCCGATGGCGGGATGAGCCTCGACCTTATGAGGTATTCGATATCAAACCCCTGGTGCCCAAGAAGGACCTGAAACGTGGTCGGTCCTTTCCGTCACGCCACGCGTTCTGCGCATTCCTCATCGCAACGATGTACGCAATCGTGTTCCGCTCTGCTGGCGGCATGGTGCCATTGCTCTTGGCTGCCCTGTTGGGCTGCATGCGTGTTCTGGAAGGGGTTCACTTTCCGCGTGATGTCGTTGTTGGAGCTGTGCTGGGAGTGGTTGCCGGTTTTGTCTGCATCGCTGCCTTGATCGTCGTCTAGCAGGAAGGCCGCTGCAGAAGGCGCTTCCGCTTTCAGTGCCGTCAGCGTGAAAGAGCCTTCTTGCGCGCGTCAACCGGCTATGGTTTCGTAGGCCTCTCCGGTGCCGTCGATCATCATGTTCTGGAAGCGTTCAGACATGAAGGCGTTGCTGAAGTGCTCGTCGACCCATTCCTCGAAGGCATTCGCGGGAGGTATGCCAGCATCGCGTTCGGCTCGGCGATCGAAGCACATGATGGTCATGAAGATATCCAACGCCAGATAGATGAACAGAAGCGTCACGAAGATGGCCTTGCGCTTCGTCGTGGGCACGCCTAGCCCCCAGAGCAGGTTGGGCATGACCAGCTTGTACCAAAGATACCCTAGCAGTCCCCAGAAGAACAGGAAGGGGACGGCCACCCATTTCGTGATGGCTCCCGGCACACCGCCAGCGATGTAATCCCAGGATACGGCGCCCATGAACGTTTCCATGCCCCATCCCGTGATCTGCTCGAGCAAGCCGCCGACCACCATCGAGACGAGAAACACCATCCATCCCTTCGCATGCAGCCTGCGCATCTGGAAGGTAACAAGCGTCAGCAGCACCGCACCCACTCCATAAAGCGGGCTGAAGGGTCCCCAGACCAAGCCGACCCGGCTTTCGGTCACGCCTACGGTGATGAACATCCACACCTCTTCAAGCAGAAGCCCCAGCACCGAACCGATGAAGAAGATCATGACCACCTGATACCATCCAAGGTGCAGGTGATCCAGAAAGCTCTCGCGCACCTGCTTCTCTGCCTTATGGACCTCTGAGAGCTGCTGGCGGTTCAAGTGGGGCGTCTTGCCCTTGTCTCCTGACTGGAGCTTCTGCGCGGCGCGGATCGCTTCGATCCGAGTGATCATCTCACGAGTGGCAGGAGTCAGGGCATCGTTCTCAGCGGCGTTGCGCAGTTGCTTGCCGCGTCCAAGCCACGCCCAGAACCGGCCGATCGCCCAGACGACGAACATGACGAACAAGGCCACCAGCACCAAGCTGATGATGGAGAGAAGCATGCGACCTCCCATGTACGGCTGCCAAAGAACGACATTCTAGCGGAAGGGATGGCACTGGACGTTGGCCAGATCGCTTCGACGGGGCAGCGCCTGGATGTCATCAGGCGGTGAGCGGCATCATTGGCCGAAGGGATCAGGATGGCGATCCTTTCGGCTTTCGTGAATGCTCCTTTGAGTCACTGGGAATCGCGGGCGTCTCCATCGTCGTCGATCACCATCGTGGGATCATCCCGTGTGATGATCTGCTTGGCGAAGATGCTGGCACCAAGATGACACTCGACCATGCAAGCCAGCTGATCGGTGGCCTTCGCCAAGTCATCAGCCCGTGCAGGGTCCACTGATTCGATGATCAGGAAAGCCTTCTCTGATTCATCGGTCAAGGCGGTGCGCTTGCCATCGCGCCAGTTCCAGCAGCGGCAGATTGCACCGGCATCGTCGCGATAGCACAGCTCTCCTGCCAACGTGGGTGCATCCTCATCTTCGCCAAGGGGCTGGAATGCGTCTCCGCCCTCAGTGATCCCCAAGCGGATGTCGCCATCCATGGCATCGATGTCCTCGCCTCCCACTGGGAGCGCATAGGCAAGCGATATCGTGTTGTATACATCCACGGCCGGGGTGATGGATCCCACGGGGTTGCCCTTCAGCACGCGCTTGAGCAGGTTCTCGACCGAGCAGCGTGCGCCCTTCTTCGTGCTGAACTTCCTGTAGGCATCGCGCCACACAGCCACGACCTCATTCTGGGAGATGGTATTGCTCGTCAAGTGCTGGTCTGCCGTGCGGTTCGCCTCGGCAAGCGCACGGGCGATGGCGGCGGCATCCTCGGGTGCCACGTCGGATGCTGGCTTCATGTGGTGGGCTACCACGATGCCGATCTGGGCGTCGGGGAACAGTTCCCAGAATGACTCCTCGGTGATGAACTGCTTCATGAATCGCACCTTTCTCTCAGGGACCGTCGTCGAAAAGCAAAAGCACCCGCAACGAACTTCCATCTTCGAAGGCCTAACGATGAAAGTCGTTCCGAGTGCTCGGAACCCTACCCGGCGGCAGGACCATCTATCCAATTGTCTTGGAACTATATCACGGCCACGTTGTTGCTTCAACGGCCGTGAGGAAAGGGGATATGGGCTCTTCCGATTCTCTTGCTGTCGTCTGATACCATGCAACGCCATGGAAGGAAGGTTCTACAGAGGGGTGGTTGCGGCTCTCGCCGGGGCAATGCTCTGGGGATTCTCGGGCAACTGCATCCAAGCCTTGACCGGCGGCTCCGGATTCGATCCGCTTCTCATCACGCTGGTCAGGGCGGTCGTGGCTTATGTCGCCCTGTTGGGAGCAAGTCTCATCAGATACCGCTTCGCATTGCGGGAGATGTGGCGGGACGGGAACGCGCGTCTTTGGACAGGAGTGTTCGGCATTGCCCTCTTCCTCAGCCAAGTGACCTATGCCATCTCCGTTGAGCATACGAACGCGGGCACGGCCACCGTGCTGCAAAGCCTTGCCACGGTGTTCGTGATGGTGTTCGCCTGCATTTCCCGCAGGCGTCTTCCCGGAAGGCTTGAATTGGCAGGGCTTGCCTGCGCCATCCTCTCCACGTGGTTCATCGCGACCCAAGGTGATCCACTCACCTTGTCTCTCCCTCTTGCAGGGGTGTTTTGGGGGCTCGTGAATGCGCTCTCAGTAGCCGTGTATCTGATCTGCCCGCAGCGGCTCTACAGGCGATGGCCGAGCATCCCAGTGATCGCTTCCGGCGTGGCCGCAAGCGCTGTCTTCGCCATGTTGGCCTATGGGGTCAAGGCGGCAATGACGGGGGATGTGGCAATGCCCATGGTGGACGTTGGGGATGCGTTCTTGCTGATGGGAGGCATCGGCCTTTTGGGAACAGCCTGCGCCTTCGGGTTGTACCTGTATGGGGTATCCATCGTGGGCTCGGTAAACGGGAGCCTGCTGGGCACCGCTGAGCCGGCCAGTGCCATGGTGATCATGGTGCTGTGGCTGGGGACCGCCGTGAGCGCTGCGGATTGGATCGGTCTCATATTGATGATGGGTATGATCGTGGCCGTGGCCAAAGGCGGTCGTGAGGTGTGAGGCTGTCGCTATCAGAACTTTGCCACGGATCAGCTGGAGCACCCGTCCTGCCGTATCCTCGTTATAAGCAATGGTCCCGTCGGGACGTTCACCCGCATGGCATTCAGTCGTGTCGAATAACGTGTTGCGGCTGGATCATGCAGCATGGCTCAAAAGCCTTGGTCTGAACACCACGCAAGGAACTCTTCGGGGCCGATGGCAGAAATGCCCAGGTAGGGGAAATCCTTGATGTTATTCGTCAGGATGATGCCATTGACATAGACGGCCGCTTCAAGGAAAGGGCGATCCTTCTCGTCTGTATAGACGATGGCGGGCAGGTACTTTGGGACGATCTCGTCTCCTTCATCCAGCACAATTCCAATGAGGTCATTCGCTTGGCGGGACAGCCCTCGACTCACGATGAAATGACGACTCAAGACATCGCGATACTCATCCGCCATTTGGGAGCTGTAGCAGATTCGGAATGGGGTGCGCGGATCAAGCACCTTGCGAAGAGCGTTTCGATTCGGACCGTTCTTCTTCAGCAACGCAGCTGCGAGCACATTGGTGTCGATGATGATATCGATCATCGCGGTTAGGCTACCGCGTCTCGGCTGCGCTGAGCGCGAATCTCATTCACGTAGGCAACGAGATCATCCAACTCTGGTTCGGGTGCTCCATACGCATCAAGTTGGTCATCTGCGGATTCCATGACAGCATCGAAGCGCTTCAGTGCATCATCCTCTTCAAGCAATTGCTCATCCAAGAATCGACGGACCTCTTCTGAGATGGTGGTGCCCTTTGCTTCACAGAGTTGATTCAGCAATGACTTCTTGCTGCTTTCAATGCGGATCCTGATCACTTCATCCTTGCTGGATTGAGCTTGCATCGCCTTCACCTCCGCAGCCACGGTCGTAGCTACATTGTAGCACCATCTTGGTGTAAAAGGGACATCCCTGATTGCGGACGCAGGTGGTGCAGAGGTTTCCTTCTGGGAGGCGGCGGTCGCAGGGGCATTCTCAGGCACCGAAGCGTAAAGGCGTTCACGAAAGCAACAGGCTGTTTCTTTACGGTTTGCAGCGCTGCTGGTTAGAATCGTGGCATCGTCGAAAGGAGCCCCATGTCCATCAATCACAAGATCGCGGAATTGCGCAAGGCCCGTGGCCTCACCCAAGAGCAGCTGGCTGGGAAGCTGTATGTGACCCGTCAGGCTGTTTCGCGTTGGGAGAACGGCGAGACCGCCCCGGGCATCGATATGGTCAAGCTGCTTGCCGCAACCATTGAGGTTCCCGTAGCAGAACTTCTGGAGCTTCCCCCTGAAGGGTCCTTCTGCCAAAGCTGCGGCATGTATCTGACGGACGATGATCATCGCGCCAAGAACGCTGATGGCACGCCTTCGATGGACTGGTGCGAGTGGTGCGGCATCGATGGCAGCGCAGCCCCCGACGAGACCATGGATGAGCTCATCGAGCGTTGCGCGCCCTTCATGGTCGAGTCCGGCTCGTTCGCTACGATAGATGAGGCGGTGTCCCTTCTGGGAGCCGTGCTGCCCCAACTGAAGCGCTGGCGTAATGGAACAGGGTCGAGCGATCCATCTCATTCGTCATAGTCAAGCTGAAGGGTGTGCGACGCGCAGGGAACCATCTGCGATACACAACGTCCCTTCTGCAGGAGAGCGCTACCATGTCTTCAAGGAAGCGGCCCTGTGGAAGGAAGGCAGTCCATGGCATCAGAACCATCCAGCGAGCCCATGCGCTTCACGGAACCGGAGACCATCGAGGTGCGTGGGGCGCGGGTGCACAACTTGAAGGATATCTCGCTTGAGGTGCCGTTGCGCCACCTGGTGGGCATCGCGGGTGTATCCGGTTCCGGCAAGAGCTCTCTGGCCTTGGGCGTTCTGTATGCCGAAGGGTCGCGCCGTTACCTCGAGGCGCTGTCCACCTATACGCGCAGGCGCATCTCCCAGGCTGGCCGTGCTGATGTGGATGAGGTGCTTCATGTGCCTGCCGCCTTGGCCTTGCGTCAGCGTCCGGGGGTGCCCGGAGTCCACTCCACCTTCGGTACCTCCACAGAGCTTCTGAACCACCTGCGCCTCATGTTCTCGCGCTTGGGAAGCCACTGCTGCCCGAACGGGCACATGAACCCTCCCAGCTTGAACGTGGCGGCTGAGCGTCCCATCACCTGCTGCGTGTGTGGCATTGAGTTCTATGGCCCCAGCGCGGAGGACTTGGCCTTCAATAGCTCCGGTGCCTGTCCTGAATGCGATGGTATCGGCGTCATCCGTACCGTCGATGAGTCCACGCTCATCGCTGATGACAACCTCACGCTTGAGGAAGGGGCCGTAGCCCCTTGGCGCAACCTCATGTGGTCGCTCATGCCTCAGGTGGCCGAGGCGATGGGAGTGCGCATAGACGTTCCCTACAAGGACCTCACCGACCACGAGAAGGACATCGTGCTGCATGGCCCCATGGAAAAGCGGCACATCCTGTACGTGCCCAAGAACAAGAGCCATGCCACTGAGCTGGACTTCACGTTCTACAGTGCTGAGAACGCCGTCAAGAACGCGCTGGCCAAAGCCAAGGACGAGAAGGGACTGGCACGGGTGGCGAAATACCTCACCGAATCGGTCTGCCCGGCCTGCCATGGCACGCGCCTCTCAGAGAAGGCGCGCTCAAGCAGGATAGACGAGCAGAACCTCGCCCAAGTCACGGCTCTCACCCTGGATGGCCTTCGCGATTGGATACCCACGACAGCCCCGTGGCTTCCCGCCGATATGCGTCCCATGTGCAACGCCATCACCGCGGAGATGGCCGAGCCCATCCAGCGCCTTGAGCAGTTGGGGTTGGGCTACCTTTCGCTTGATCGGGCCAGCGAGACCCTCTCCAACGGGGAACGGCAGCGGGTCGCCCTCACTCGTGCCGTGCGCAGCCGCACCACCGGTGTGCTCTATGTGCTGGACGAGCCTTCCATCGGGCTTCACCCGGCCAATGTCGAAGGGCTTCTGCGCGTGATGGATGATCTGCTCTCAGACGGGAATTCCATCGTGATGGTGGATCACGATATTGACGTGCTGCGCCATGCGGATCATCTCATAGAGATCGGCCCCGGCAGCGGGGCTCAGGGTGGAACCGTCATCGCCCAGGGCAGCGTGGAAGAGATCGAACAGGACGTGCATTCGCGCATCGGACCGTTTCTCTCCGGCAAGCAGAAAGTGCGCGTTCGGACGCCGGTTGCGGCACAACACACCTTCGATGAGGGCGTCATCCGCCTGAGAACGGATTGGTTCCACACGGTGCATCCGTTGGATGTGCGCATTCCGAAGGGGCGCTTGACGGTGGTGACGGGTGTCTCGGGCTCAGGAAAGACCACGCTTGTCCTAGAGAGCCTGGTCGCAGGGCTCAAGGCCCAGCTTGCAGACCGTAGGCTGATCGAGCAGGTGAAGGGCATAGAGGCTCCGGGAATTCGTCGGGTTGACCTGGTGGATGCCACGCCCATCGGCGTGAACGTCCGCTCCACGGTGGCAACCTATTCCGGGGTGCTTGATGACCTGCGCCGTGCATTCGCGAAGCTTCCCGAGGCGAAGGAGCGCGGCCTCAAGGCTGGGGACTTCTCCTACAATACCGGCTCTTTGCGTTGCGGCACCTGTGACGGAACGGGGCAGATATCCTTGGATGTCCAATTCCTGCCCGATGTGGACATCCCTTGTCCCACCTGCCATGGATCACGCTATGCTCCCGAAGCCTATGCCATCCAGATGATGGTGGATGCTGACCCTCGAACTGCATCCCGCAAGAACGATGCCGGATCCGCGTGCTCCCATGCAGAGGGTGAGGAAGATCGCAGCATCGCCACGCTGTCTCTTCCAGAGATGCTCTCCCTCACGGTGAATGAGGCGTTGGTTGCGCTGCCTTCGCTCAAGAAGGTGCACAGCCATCTTCAGACGCTGCATGGGCTGGGGTTGGGATATCTCACCTTGGGTGAGGCCACTCCGGCCCTATCTGGTGGGGAAGCTCAAAGGCTGAAGCTTGCCAGCGAGATGCGGCGTGACCAGGAGGATGCGCTGTTCGTCTTCGATGAGCCCACCATCGGGCTGCATCCCCTGGACGTTGCCACGTTGATCGAGGTACTTAGTCATCTCATCGAACAGGGGGCAACCGTGGTGGTGATAGAGCACGACTTGGATATGATGGCGAATGCTGATTACCTCATTGACATGGGGCCCGGCGGGGGAGAGGATGGAGGCCGCATCGTAGCAAGCGGCACGCCTGCTCAAGTTGCTGCCCAGCCCGAGAGCGTCACGGGCACCTATCTCTCACGGGTTCTTTAGGGTGGCCCCGCAGGCGCAAAAGGAGGACATGTGGTCATAGACGGATTGAACCCCCGTGAGCGGGTGCATTTCAATCTCGCGCCGGCTGAACTGGTGGAACGCGCGGTTCTACATGGCGAAGGAAGGCTTTCCGACACGGGTGCTCTGGTGGTGGATACCGCCCCGCGTACCGGACGGTCAGCCAAGGACAAGTTCATCGTGGACGCTTCCGATGTGCACGATGAGATCGCCTGGGGTGCGGTGAACCGTCCGGTATCGCAGGAGACGTTCGACGCGCTGTATGCGCGCGTGGCAGACTACCTGGCGCAAAGGGAGCTGTATGTGTTCGATGGCTTTGCCGGGGTGCATCCGCAGCACGACAGGGCGTTTCGCGTGGTATGCGAGCTGGCCTCCCAGGCGCTGTTCGCCAACCAGATGCTGAGGCGACCGACAGCAGACGCGCTTGAGGGCTTTGTACCGGACTATACGTTCTTGGTGGCGCCGGGGTTCAAGTGCGATCCCACCCGCGACGGCACCCGCAGCGATGCGGCCGTGATGGTCGATTTCGGTAGGCGACGCGTGTTGATCGCGGGCACGCGCTATTCCGGCGAAGTGAAGAAGACGGTCTTCACCATCATGAACTACGTTCTTCCGCATCTCGGTGTGCTTCCCATGCACTGTTCGGCCAATGTGGGAGCCGACGGTTCTGTGGCCGTGTTCTTCGGGCTGTCAGGTACCGGGAAGACCACGCTCTCGGCCGACCCGGGACGTCGTCTGATCGGCGACGATGAGCATGGGTGGGCTGACGACATGGTGTTCAACTTCGAAGGCGGCTGCTATGCGAAATGCATCGATCTGACCGAGGAAGGTGAGCCTGACATCTATCGAGCCATTCGTTTCGGCGCGCTTCTTGAGAACGTGGTGCTTGACGGTCGCACCAGGCACCCCGACTTCTTCGATGGGTCCATCACTGAGAACACGCGTGCGGCCTATCCGATCGATCACATAGAGGGGGCGGTGCTGGACGGCATGGGCAAGGTGCCCTCCACGGTGATCTTTCTGGCCGCTGACGCATTCGGAGTACTGCCACCCATTGCCAAGCTTGATCTTGATCAGGCGATGCGCTTCTTCTTGAGTGGCTACACCTCGAAGGTGGCTGGTACCGAAGTGGGCATCGAAGAGCCCACGCCCACATTCTCGGCATGCTTCGGCGAGCCATTCCTGCCGCTCGATCCGATGCGGTATGCACTGATGCTCAAGGAAAAGGTTTCCGCAGCAGGTGCCAGAGTGTTTCTGGTGAACTCAGGCTGGAACGGACGCGGCGAGCGCATGCCGCTTGCCTGCACGCGCGCCATGGTGAACGCTGCGGTAGACGGGCGCCTCGATGACGTGACCTGCGTGCGTGACCCGTATTTCGGGTTCATGGTGCCGACGAGCTGCCCTGGATGCCCTGACGGCATGCTGGATCCTGCAAGCTCATGGGACGACAAGGACGCCTACGCCGTGCAGGCGCAGAAGCTCGCTGGCATGCTGCGCGACAATTACAACCGCAAGTATGCCTCATGACAAATGACCTGTCCCCTTGTCGGTCTTGTCATGGGCCGCGGTAGTACAGGATGGCGATCTGGGTGCGGTTGGTGAGGTCCTTCTTCGCCAAGATGGCGCTTATATGGTTGCGCACGGTGCCTTCGGAGAGGAACAGCCTCTGAGAAATCTCCCGGTTGTCCATGCCCTCAGCCACCAATCGGGCCACGGCGATCTCACGTTTCGTGAGGCCTGTGAACAACTCAGGTTCTTGAACGGTGCCCACTTCTGCGCCTGTCGGCTCTTCAGCCTTCGCGGCGAAGACATGCTCGCGCAAGCCGTCGTAAGCGCGGGTGATCCCCTGGCGCTCTGCCACTGCCCGCACATCTCTCACAGCTAGACCGCAGGCAATGCCACTGGCGATGAGCATCTGTATCCACGGGAGGCTCAAGCCCAGACACGCTCCTTGGATGGCGAGAGGAAGTATCCACAGCAGGCGCCTCAGCCACTGTCTTTCATGCATCAGGCAATAGACGGCAATGGGAAGGAATGCGAAGGCTGCATCGAAGAGGCAGGAGCAGGCGAGGAAGCAAAGCTGGATGGCAGCGCAGACAGGGCGCGGGGCACTGGCAGTGCAAACCAGGATGACCGCCCCCAAGAAGCCGGTGATGGTGAAGGGATTGATCGGAGCGGAGAGCAAAAGGATGCAGCAGAGCGCGAACAGGCATGTCTCGTCGAGGTATTCGTCCATGGTGTCTGTGATTATACCTGCGTCAGCGTGAGAATCGAGAGTAAAGGAGAGGCTTCTGAACAGGCGTTCCCTTCTCCTGTGACAAATGTCATGGTTGCTGAGACTTGCCCTTTGGCCAAGAATGAAGATGTCGGAAGACATCGAAAGGAGGCCGGATGAAAGAGGAAGCGACCCCAGTGCTCTCAGTGCGGAATCTGGTGAAGCGCTACGACTCCATGGTGGCGCTTGATCACCTGAATATGGAGATCCAATCCGGAGAGATCTTCGGACTCCTGGGGCCGAATGGCAGCGGGAAGACCACGGCTATGAACTGCATCCTGCAATTGCTGACCTATGACAAGGGTATCATCGAGGTCTTCGGGTGCCCCATGACCCAGACGAGCTACGACCTCAAGCGGCGCATCGGCGTGGTGCCACAGAACGTGGCCGTATTCGAAGAGTTGACGGTGCGTGAGAACATCGACTACTTCTGCGGGCTCTATGTGGACGATGGCCATCGTCGCAAGCGGCTGGTTGACGACGCCATCGAATTCGTCGGGCTGGAGGATTACGGACGCACACGACCCAAGAAGCTTTCGGGCGGTCTACTGCGGCGCTTGAACATCGCTTGCGGCATAGCCCACAAGCCGGAACTCATATTCTTCGACGAGCCCACCGTAGCCGTTGATCCTCAAAGCCGCGCCTCCATCCTCGACGGCATCAAGGAGATGAACGCGTCGGGGTCGACCGTGGTGTATACGAGTCATTACATGGAGGAAGTGGAGGAGATTTGCACCCGCATCATGATCATGGACAAAGGGCGTACCCTTGCCTGCGGCACCAACGAGGAGCTGAAGGCCATCGTGGCGGCGGGAGAGAAGATTGTCATCGAAGCCGAGGTGAGCGAGGCGGCGCTGATCTCTCTAGGGAATCTGGACCACGTGACGCGGGTTGCCTACGATGCGGGGAGACTGGAGATCGCATGCACGAACGGAGAGCACAACGTGGCCGATGTCCTCACGGCGCTCTCCAAGGCGAATATAGCACCTGGTCGCATCTGGGCCGAACCGCCCACCTTGAATGACG
The DNA here is from genome assembly GCA_964462135.1 of uncultured Eggerthellaceae bacterium. Classification (GTDB taxonomy): domain Bacteria; phylum Actinomycetota; class Coriobacteriia; order Coriobacteriales; family Eggerthellaceae; genus MGBC163016. The sequence goes on from CAYWWK010000001.1 coordinate 44,437, forward strand.
TGTTCCTTGAGATCACGGGTCGCGAGCTGCGCGACTAGGGAGGGTGGCAGCCGTGTTGAATACGATCAAGTGCACGCTTCGGGAACTTCTGCGCATGCCGGGCATTCTCGTATGGTCGCTGGTGTTCCCGTTGGTTCTCATGAGCGTCTTCTCCCTCATGTTCGGACCTCTTGATGCTATGGCAGACCTAGAACCCATTCGCATCATCGTGGTCGAGCCGGAGGAGAGTCTTGAGGGGGAGGCGTTCGAGGGCTTCGTGGATGCGGTTTCTGAAGGGGAGGACCGCCTCTTCGACACGGAATACGTCAGTACGGCTGAGGCGGCTGAGGGCAGGGTCATCGACACCGCAGGCGAAGAGGACCCAGTGCTTGGGTTCGTGGAGCTCGTTGAAGGGAAGCCCGAGGTCCACATAACCGATTCTTTGACGCTGGATGGCTTGGATTTCGCCGAGGCTCACATCCTGATCACCGTGATGGATGAGTATGCAGCGAAGTCAGCGCTTCTAAAGGAGATGGTCTCCCGCGATCCGTCCGTGCTCTCCCGTGATTCGGTGATGCAGTCTCTCTATGATTCCATCGATGCTACGGTCCAGGTGGATGTGACTCGGAATCAGCCCAAGGAATCCGTTCGCTACTATTTCGCTCTCTTGGGCATGGCGGCCTTGTTCGGGGGAAGCGTGAGCCTGGTGGCATTCCAGCGCATGCGCCCCAACCTGTCTGCCTTGGGGGCCCGGCGTGCGGTGGGAGGTCTGAGCCATGGACGGGCGGTGGCAGCCACCTTGATCGGCTGTTGGATCGTCAACTTCGCATGCTTGGCCATAGCCTATGCGGCCATGAGATTCGTGTTCGGCATAGACTTCGCTGGGAGAGATGGCGCATGCCTTGCCATCGTTGCAGCCGCTTCCTTGACGGCAATGTCGTTGGGATGCGCTGTGTCGGCCATACCGAAGATGCCCGAAGGGACGAAATCGGGCCTGCTGACGGGTATCGTCTGCTTTGCCTCGCTCTTCGCCGGGCTCTATGGGCAGCCGACCATGCAGCTTGCGGATACCATTGCAGCCACTGCTCCTTGGGCGATGTGGATCAATCCGGCCAGTCAGATTGCCCAAGCCTTCTACAGCGCGATGTATTACGACACCCTGGGTCCGCTTTTGTCCCATATCGGGGCATTGCTCATCATGTCAGCCCTGCTCTTCGCCTTGGCGGTGGGCTCTCTCAGGAGGCAGCGCTATGAAAGCATTTGAGTGCGCCCTGCGCATCGTTCGCGGGAACATCCTCTTCCTTCTGGTCTATGTGGTCGGCCTCAGCTTCATGGGTGTGTTCATGGCACAATCCTTCGGTTTCGGGGCTGTCGATGAGACGCTGCAGGAGCAGACGGCTGAGTTCTCCGTGGTGGATCGAGATGGCAGCAGTCTGTCCCGGGGTCTGGAGGAGTTCCTAGAGAGTCGGGGGATCGCGGTTTTTATCGAAGACAGTACGCAAGCCTTCCAAGATGCCGTGGCGAAGGGTCAGACCGACTATCTCCTGGTGATTCCAGCAGGCTATGGACAGGCGTTCCAAGAGGCTGCGCGCGCAGGCGCAGACGCGCCCCAAATGGATGTGGTCTACAGCTACTATGCAGCCAATGGCGCGCTGATGGATGAGGCGGTGAACACCTATCTTTCCTGTGTGCGCACGTTTCTGATAGAAACCCCTGACTGCGATCTTTCCATGGCGGTGGGGGAAGCGGCGCGGGCGACGGATGAATCGGTTGCGGTGCAGACCGTGGACACCAAAAGTGGGATGACGGAAGCGGATAGGTTCGTGTTCTATCTCCAGTGGTCCACCTATACGCTTTTCGCGGGCATCGTCGTCTGCGTGGGGATGCTGATCACCACGATGAACCGGGCGGATGTGAGGCGACGCAACCTCGCCTCTCCCTTGAGCTATGCTTCCTACAACGTGCAGCTGGCCCTCGCCTGTGCCGTGCTGGCTTTCGCCTCATGCGCGTGGACCTTCCTTCTGGGAGTGGTGGCGTTCCCCGCAGCTGCAGCCGCCATCTCCCTTGAGGGACTGGTGTTCTGCGGGCTTTCCATCCTGTGCTATTCATGCATGGCCCTTGCCTTCGGGTTCATGCTTGGGCAGTTCGGTGTCAGTTCTCTCATGTGCAATGCTGCTGGGAACATCTTTGGCATGGTCATCTCGTTTCTGGGTGGTGCCTGGATCTCCTTGGATGTCCTGTCCCCTGAAGTGGTCATGCTTGCTCATTGGCTGCCAGGTTTCTGGTATACGGATGCCTGTCGCCTGTCGGCCCACATGACACCGGGAGGTCCGACAGGTGAGGTGCTGTTGGATATGGGAATCCTGTTGCTGTTCGCGATGGCGTTCTTGAGTGTGGGATTCGTTGCGGCGAAGAAGCGTCTGCAGACATCGGAGGCAGGCGGCAATCGGAGCGCGGAAACCGCCGTTGGCTTCTGAGGCCGCCTACCGTGCGCGAAGCTGGACGCCCCTATGCTTTGACGGAGACCATCTGGAGGGCTCCTCCAAACGACATGGCTCCTCCTGATTTCACGGAATGCCTTGCCCGTTCGGGGTCCAACACGAAGCTTCCCGCCATCATGTCCACGCCAGCATCCACAAGCGGATGCGCCATCACCACTGAAGGCCCCACCATGGTCACGTAGGCGTTCCGGGCAAGCTCAAGCAGACGGGGTGCTGTCTTGTTCTCAAGCGTGACACCCGTGATGAATGCGTAGTCAGCTTCAGGCAGGACGAATTCGCAGGCTGGGTCCGGCACGTCAAGCTCGGTGCGGCAATTGCGTTCCAGCACGGTCAACTGGGCGTATTCCGCTATGCGGTCCACATGGGGAAAATGTCCCACCACCACAACGCGTGCATCGTCCTTGGATTCGATCTCTGGGCGCATCATCTCAAAGGCATCCATCTTGTGGATGGAGCCGTCAGGAAGCTCGATGGGCTCGTCGTATACGGCTCCCATCGCATCGATGAGACTCTTCTGGCCGTACCAAGCGTTGAGCGCTGCGATGCCCAGAGTGGCATCTTCGAAGCGCCATGATTTGGCGAGGGAGGCCATCTCCTTCAAGGCGCATCCTCGAAAATCACGCTTGTCTCCCTGCTTGGCCGCTCCTCCCCGGCACGTATAGGAGACGCCCGTTCCTGATTCGGCATCCACATAGCTCCAGTTGAGGCCAAGGCAATAGTCCTTCACCTGCACATCTGCCGGAACCCCTTCGATCAACTGGTCATACAGCTCCCAAGCCATCGTTTCCTCCCTTGTCGCTCACGTCGTTCTTCAAACTGTACTTGAATAAGTATAGACGCAAAAGAGAATAAGAAGACGGAGGACGGAAATGAATGGGAGAGCCCCCTCCTCTTTCATTTCGAATGAATGGCTGTATGGGTAGATGCAGACCGCTCCTTCGGGTCGCATTAGACGTGATCGTTGCCAAATCGTTATAATGCAGAGTGGTTCTCAAGCGGCAAGCCTGTATCTCATCCGAGGAGTACGAATGTATCATGGCTCGATCGACATCAAGCTGATTGGTTCAGATGAATCCTTCGATGTCATAGAGCACGCGACTCCGCTTGATCCCTTCGAACATCGAATCAGCCGCGATCGCACGTGCGACACTCCCAGCGATCGGGCCGATCTCGTCGTGATAGCCTGGGATGGCTGCCGTGATGCCTCTGATCTGGCCCGTGTCGCGGAGGCGCAGCCCCAAGGTGCTGACATCATCGTCATCGCACCTCCCGATTCCATGGAGTCGCTCCACCCTCTGCTCGACCGCATCGCTGATGTATGGACATCGCCTCTTTCGGAAGAGGAGGCGGCATTCCGCTTCCTTCGCTGGCAGCAGCGATTCAAAGAGCGTATGGATGCATGGGAGACCTCCCAGTACCTTGAGACCACCATCAATTCCATTCCCTGTCTGGTCTGGTACAAGACCAAAGACGGCATCCATGAGAAGGTCAATGACAGCTTCTGTCTGACGGTGAACAAGACCAAGGACGACGTACAGGGCAGGGGACATGCATACATCTGGGACGTGGAGGCGGATGATCCTGCCTGCATTGAATCGGAAGAGAAGGTCATGTCAACCCAGATGACCTGCGTTTCCGAAGAGGTGGTGCAAAGCGGCGAGGATACGCGGCTTCTGACCACATACAAGTCCCCTCTGTACAATCCTGATGGCACGGTCATGGGCACCGTTGGCGTAGCCATCGACATCACCCAGGAAAGGGCCTATGAACGTGATTTGATCGAGAAGAACCAGACGCTTGAGACCATCTTCACCTCCATGGAATGCGGCGTGCTCACGCACAGCATTGATGGCTCGCGCGTGCTGGGAGTCAATCAGGCGGCCTTGAGTATCCTTGGGTACGACACCGTCGAAGAGATGATGGCTGATGGCTTCGACATGTTCGCCACCTCGGTGTTCGAAGAGGATGCGCAGCAGATGCGCGATCGCTTGAAATCGATCACCAGCGTGGGTGATTCCATCAGCACGGAATACCGCGTTCGCCATGACGATGGGAGGATCGTCCACGTCATGGGCAATATCAAGCTCATCGAAAAGGACGGTGAGCTGCTCTACCAACGATTCCTCCTGGACAATTCAGAGCAGAAGCGCGTTGAGGAGCTGCGTGAGAGACGCCAGCAGGCATTCGTGCAGGCTCTGAGCGCTGATTACACCGCTGTTTTCGCCTTCGATCTGGACGATGGCTCAGGAGAGCTCTTGCGTCGGTCGGAAGCAGAAGATCACTTCGATGCCATCTTCAGGGAACCCATCACCCTTGAGCATACCTTGGGCAGCTATATCGATGCGTGCGTGCTTGATGAGGACCAGTCAGGGCTTCAGCCCCTGCGCTCAGCCGAAGGCATCCTCGCTGAGCTCAAGACGCGTGACCGCTTCCACCTTCTGTACCGGACGCGGGACGGCGAGAGCGCCCAGTACTGCCAAGCCACGTTGGTCAAGGCGGGGAACTGGGGCGAAGGTGGCCGTCCTGTGGTCATTGGCTTTCGCAATGTTGATGCTGAGACCCGAGAAGAGCTCTCGCAAAAGGAGATGCTCAAGGAGGCGCTGGCGCAGGCGCGCCATGCAAGCGAAGCCAAGAGCCTGTTCCTGTCGAACATGAGCCACGACATCCGCACGCCCATGAATGCCATCGTGGGCTTCACGACACTTGCCACCAGTCATATAGACAGCACGGATCAGGTGCGTGAGTATCTTGACAAGATCCATGCATCCAGCTCACATCTCTTGAGCCTCATCAATGACATCCTGGACATGAGCCGCATCGAATCAGGAAAGATCTCCCTGGAGGTCAAGCCCTGCAGGATGAGCGCCGTCTTGGCTGACCTGACATCCATCATGGAGCCGGAAGCCGAGGCGAAGGGCCTGTCGTTGGTGACCGAGATCGAAGGAATGCGGGACATCCCGGTCTTGGCAGACAAGCTGAAGATAGACCAGGTCTTCCTGAACCTTTTGGGCAATTCGGTCAAGTTCACCGAGTGCGGAGGTGTGGTGCGCCTGGTGGCCCGGGAATGGGCCGAAGCACCGGAAGGCCAGGTGGGGTATCAGATCCTCGTGCAGGACAACGGCATCGGGATGACCCAGGAGTTCATCAAGCACATCTTCGATCCCTTCGAGCGCGAGCGCACATCCACGGTGAGCGGCATCCAGGGCACCGGCCTTGGGATGGCCATCACGAAGAGTCTGATCGACATGATGAAAGGCTCCATTGAGGTTCGCAGCGAGAAGGGCGTGGGCAGCGAATTCGAGATCAACCTGGCGTTTCCCCTCTGCACCGATGAAGACGTTGCCGCCGATCAGCCATCCTGCTCGAACGGGACGGATGCGCGCGAGTCCTTCCAGGGATGCAGGGTGCTGCTGGTGGATGACAATCTGCTGAACCGAGAGATTGCCATCACGCTTCTGGAAGATGCCGGTTTCGTGGTTGACTATGCAGTCGATGGGCAGGACGCGGTCGACAGGATTGCTGCAGCTGACCCGCAGACGTACCGGCTGGTGCTCATGGACATACAGATGCCCGTCATGAATGGCTATGAGGCAGCCCAAGCCATCAGGGCGATGGATGATCCAGTGCGATCCCAGATACCCATTCTGGCCGTGACGGCCGATGCCTTTGAGGAGGATCGGAAGAAGTCGCTGGAATGCGGCATGAACGGGCACTTGGCAAAGCCCATCCAGGTCCCTGAGCTCTTTGACGCCCTCGAGCATATGCTTCGGTGACGCAACGCGCATCATCTGCCACGGGCATGAACCGAAGCACCCCGTCTGCCGGGGTGAAAGGTCGCGTTCACGTGATTTCAGGGCGCTTCCACTCCTTGGGCATCGTCCACCTCCAAAAATCCACACAGGAGGTCTATAATCTGGCGACTTTCGGTTTTTGGGCTTTTGAGAGCCGAATGAATAGCCGCACGTAAAAGGAGAGATGTGTTTCAGGAGCTGTCGCAGTCGATGGCGGCACTGTCGTTCATCGACATCTTCAATTTCTGTGTCTTCTTCACATTCACTGTTTGCTATACCTACCAGCTTTACTACGTCTTCGTGGTACTCACGCGCAAAGCCCCCAAGCAGACAGCTTCGAAGGATCACCGGTATGCGGTCCTCATTGCCGCCCGCAATGAGAGTGCGGTCATCTCCGACCTGATCGCCTCCATCAAATCGCAGAACTACCCGCAGAGGCTCATCGATATCTTCGTCATCGCGGACAACTGCACCGATGACACGGCAGAGGTGGCCCGCCGGGCGGGGGCGAAGGTGTTCCAACGCTTCAACCAGGAGCTGGTGGGCAAGGGATATGCGTTGGATTATGGCCTGAAGCGCATCTGGAGCGAATACCCCGATGCGGGATTTGAGGCCTACTTCGTCTTCGACGCGGACAACGTGCTGGATGCGAATTACTTCCGTGAGATGAACAAGACCTTTGACGGGGGAGCGAAGGCCTCAACCAGCTATCGCAATTCCAAGAACTTCGATTCCAATTGGATATCGGCGGGGTATGGCGTATGGTTCCTGCGCGAAGCGAAGTTCCTGAATCAAGCCCGCCTGACGCTTTCCACCTCGTGCGCGGTCTCAGGCACCGGTTTCTTCATCGCCGATGAGGTGCTCAGAAAGGCTGGCGGCTGGAAGTGGCACCTGCTCACGGAAGACATCGAATTCTCGGCGTCTTCCATCACTGACGGTTTGCGCATCGCCTACAATCCCAACGCCATTCTCTATGACGAGCAGCCAACCACCTTCCGCGATTCATGGAACCAGCGTGCCCGTTGGGCGAAGGGCTTCTATCAGGTGTTCGCTCATTACGCCGTGGGACTTGCGCGGGGCATCTTCACCAACGAGCGAGGCAAGCGCTTTGCCTGCTATGACATGCTGATGACCATTGCCCCCGGCATGCTGCTTTCCATCATCTCAATCATCTTCAATGCGGTGATCATCGCCCTTTCCCTGACAGGCGTCATCAGCGTGGGAGTGGCCATTGCCAGCTCCATCTCCTCCATCTTCTTCTGCCTGTTCAACTACCTCATGTTCATGTTCGTCTTCGGAGTGCTGACCACCTTCGTGGAATGGAACAGCATCCGGGCCACGGCGAAGCGCAAGGTCATCTCCGCGTTGACGTTTCCCTTCTTCATGCTGACCTACATCCCCATCGCCCTGTATGCGTTGGTCAGCAAGGCGAAATGGAAGCCCATCAAGCATACCATCTCCGTGGATGTGGCTGAATACGCCGAAGCCGGCCAGATGGAGCGTCCTGCCGCCTAGCCGGCCCCGATGCATCTTCAGCTTGCCAGCACCTTCGCGAAGGTGAGGATGAAAACCCGCTTGACCCCCGAGGCCCGCAGGCAGTCCGTGGCTGCGCAGGCCGTGGCGCCGGTGGTGCAGACGTCATCGATGAGGAGCACTTCTGAAGGAATGGGCGCGTCGGAGAGGACGGAGAAGCGCCCTTCCATATTGCGCTGCCGGGCTCGACGGCCAAGCTTGCGCTGATCTGCGCTCTTCGGCCTTTGCAGCAGTGATGAGCCATCCATGTCCGTGAGGTCTGCAAGCGTCTTCGCAAGCAGTGCCGCGTGGTCGAATCCGCGCCTGCGCACAGCCTCGGCGGTGGCAGGGATGTAGGTGAGGTGAGCGTGGTGCCATTCGGGAGGCACGTAGCGGGCAAGCATCAAGGCGATCTCCTTGGCAAGGCGGCGTTCATTGGAATCCTTGTAGGTCGTGATGATGCGACGGGCCGCGTCATCGGCCAGAAGGGCGCTTTGCATGCTGTCAAACGGGAGTGTTTCGCGCCCTGCCGCCGCAAGCATCGTCTCGTTGCACTCCGTGCATTGATTGCGTCCGAACGGGGCGCCGCATCGAGGGCAGGCATCGTTTGCGTCTATGAAGAGGAGGCTTTTCCGGCAGCGGCTGCAGATCAGATCCCCAGGGAGATCGCAGACGGCGCATCGGGTGGGCCACAGCGTCTCTGCAACCACTTCTCCGGTCAAGGCCAGTGCGCGTGCAATGGCAGACGTCTTGATGTTCCATGATGGCTTCATGGGGGTGATTATGGCGAGATGGCCTTCAGGAAACCTTCCGCGTTCTGTCATGCATCCTGCCGCGTTCCACCTGCCATCTGCACCGATTTGCTAGAATCTTCGCTGACTTCATTCGGGTCTGTAGTTGCGGCGGCACGTCCGCCTAGCCCATGGCAGATGCGGTCAAAAGGGTCCACGTAAGCATCCGCAGGCATGCGGTGTGAGCATGGCGTATTCTAGAAGTAAGTCGTACCGTCCGTTGACATATCCAGGCATACCGTCTGGGCGGACGAGAGAGCGCGAGCGCTTGCGGGCGCAGACCTCCTGTGCGCGAGTGTGGGGGCAAAGACTAGGTCAGCCGAATGAAGTTGCTCCAAGGGGCGAAGGGTGTGAGAGAATACGGTTCGAATGATTCACCGACGAAAGGGATCTGATGCATAAGAAGATCTTGAGCCTGTTTGCGGCCGTCCTCAGCTTTTCGCTCGTCTTCGCATTGACGGGATGCTCAGGCCAAGAAGAATACACTCCCTCCCTTGGCGAGCCTACCATCGCTCCTCCTGCCATTGGGGAAGAGGGCGTGCTGCGGGTAGGGGTGAACACCCAGCGCTCTCCCTTGGCCGGTCAGGGCAGTGAGAAGATCATCGGCATCGATGTGGACATCGCCTCTGCCTTGGCTGACGAGTTGGGGCTCAAGGTTGAGATCGAAGACATCGGAACCGATGTGGAGAAGGCCCTGACCGAAGATGCCGTCGATATCGTCATGGGACAGGAAAGCGTTGATGAGACCGAAGGCGTCTGGCATTCCGAGCAGTACCTTCCCACCGGTGTGGTGCTGTTCGCCAAAGAGGGGTCGGGAGCGCAGGTGCCCACGGGAGCCGTGACTCCCAAGATCGCAGCCCAGATTTCTTCGAAGAGCGCATGGGCGGTGACGAACGCCTTCGGTGAGGATGCCTTGGTCTCCACGGCCGATCTTGCCAGCGCGTTCACTGATCTTTCCAAGGGAAACGTTGATTTCGTGGCATCCGATGCCGTCATCGGCATGTATGCCGCCAACCTGCAGGACGTCCCTGTTGAGATCGTCTGCCTGATGGATACGGCAAGCGGATACTGCGTCGGCGTGCGTTCGGACGACCCTGAATTGCAGGAGGCCATCAAAGGCGCACTCGTGCATATCATGGACAATGGCGTTGTGGGCGTCATCGAAGGCAAATGGCTGGGAACCGCCGTGGATCTCGCTGAGGTGCCCAAGGTGGAGGCGAAGGCGAAGACCTCTGATTCCAATGCGGACAATCCTGATGGGTCTGCCGCGTCCACTGAAGGGGATGCGGATTCATCCAGCTCAAGCTCATCCAGTTCCAGCAGTTCAAGCGCTTCCTAGCGGATTCGCTCAGAGAGGCTCCATCGTCGGCAGGCTGAAAGCGGTGGGGTTTCGTGAAGGCGTGTCGGCGCGTCTTGCCGACACGCGGCACTCGACGCACCAGAGGCTTCAGAATGGCATCCGATGATCTGATCGGATGGTAGGCACATGGAAGGAAGATCCTATGCAGGAAGATGTGGTTTCTGCGGCTGAGCAGGCAGGCTTTGAGATAACGGATATGGAACCGGTGGATGAGATGGACGGTAGCGCCTATCTGATGGAGCACCGAACCAGTGGCGCGAAGCTGCTCTTCCTTGAGAACGATGATGTGGACAAGGCGTTCTCCATCACGTTCAAGACGCCTGCGGCGGATGATACGGGGGTATTCCATATCCTGGAACACTCCGTGCTCTGCGGATCCGAGAAGTTTCCGGTGAAGGAGCCGTTCGTCAATCTGCTCAAGGGCAGCATGCAGACGTTCTTGAACGCCATGACCTTTCCGGACAAGACTATGTATCCCGTCGCCTCCACCAACATGACCGACCTCATGCATCTGACCGATGTCTACATGGATGCCGTCTTCCACCCCAACATCTACCGCAACCAGAACATCTTCAAGCAGGAGGGGTGGCACATCGAGGCGTTGCCCAAGGATGCTCGGGGAGCAGTGCCTGAAGGAGAGCTGGACGAGGTGCGGGCAGAGCAGGCGGGCATCTCGGCGCCCACCAATCCGAAGGACGTGTGCCTGTCGTATAACGGGGTGGTGTACAACGAGATGAAGGGCGCGCTCTCAGAGCCCGATTCGGTTCTCTACGACACGCTTTCGGCAGCCCTCTTCCCTGATGTCACCTATCGGTTCGAATCCGGTGGCACACCGGCATCCATTCCCTGTCTTGCCTACGAGGACTTCCTTGATGCCCATCGTCGGCATTATCGCGCAGACAATGCCTACATCATCCTGTATGGGGCCATGGATATCGTTCGCATGCTGCGCTTCTTGGATGAGGAATACCTCTCGAAGATGTCCCGCACGGGCGATGAGGCGCCCATCAATCCGCTTGAGTTGCAGAAACCCGTCATCAACCAGCATGCTCGCTGCGAAATGGCCACGTCGGCTGACAATGCCTGCGTGGCGTTGGGGTATGTGGTGGGCACCTCCCACGAGGCTCTGCGGGTGCTGGCGGTGGATATCCTGATGGATGCCATAGCAGGTTCGAATGAGTCTCCCCTCAAGCGTGCCGTGATCGATGCGAAGCTGGGTGATGATTTCCATGCCAGCCTCATGGATTCCGTTTTGCAGCCCTTCGTCATGATGGAGCTCAAGGGAGCGAAGCCAGACGTCGCCGATCGTTTCGAGGAGGTCGTTCTCTCAGAGATCGAACGGCTGGCAGAGGGCGGCCTTGATCCCCAGTTGCTGCACGCTGCCATAGACCATGCGGAATTCGTTTTGCGCGAGCACAACTTCGGCATGTCCGACGGAGTCGTCTATGCCATGTCAGCCATGAACGGCTGGCTTTATGATGACCGGGATGCCCTTGCCTACATTCGCTATGAAGATCTGCTTGTGCATCTGAAGGAGAAGGTTGACACCGATTGGTTTCGCGTGCTTCTGCGCGAGGTCTTCCTGGAGAGCCACCACCATGGGCGTGCGCAGCTCATGCCCGTGTCGAATGAGGGCGAGATCCAGGATGAACGACTGGTGGCGATGAGCCAGGAGCTGACCCGCGATGAGCTTCTGGCCATTGAGGCTGATATGGTTCAGCTCGTCGAAGGGCAGATGGCTCCCGACAGTCCTGAGGCGCTGGCGACACTGCCCAAGCTTGCCATCTCCGATCTTGGGGATGCACCCGCAGAGGCACCCTTCAGCCTTGAGCGCTGCAAAGACATGCCCGTGCTGCGCCATGAGGTGGAAACGCATGGCATAGCCTATGTCACCCGCTACTACGATCTTGACCGCGTCGCTTTCGAGGAGCTGCCCTATGTTGCCGTGCTGGCCATGGTGCTGGGGCGTCTGGACACCGCCAAGCACACGGCTGCAGAACTGGATACCCTGGCCCAAGGAAAACTCGGCAACTTCACGTTCGCCGCTGATGTGTACAAGCCTGATGATGAGGATAGGGCCAAGGCGCTGTTTTTGGCTTCGGCCTCCGCGCTTGCCGAAAACGTCGATTTCGCTGCCGCCATCACCGACGAGGTGCTTGCCAGCACCGATTTTCGCGACACGGCGAAGATCCTCGATATGCTCGTGCAGCGCAAAGTGGCACTTGAGCAATCCTTTGCGATGTCAGGGCACAGCACGGCGGCCAATCGGGCGTTGTCCTATGTCACCCATACCGCCAAGACGAAGGAGCAGATCGCGGGCATCGATGCCTATCTCTTCATCCGCGATCTGGTTGAGAACTTCGATACCCAAGGCGAAGCGTTGACCCGGAAGCTCGAGGAGCTTGCCCGACGCATCTTCACAGACGACAACTGCATACTGTCCTTCGCGGGACCCGAAGAAGGCCTCTCAGTCTACCTGGGCGCAGGGTGTCAGCTGGGAGTCGCTCGGAGCCCCGAGGCTGCACGTCTGCGGATACCGGAACCTGAAGACCTCCACGAAGCATTCGGGGTGCCCGCTGATGTCACGTTCACCGCCTTGGCGGCCGATCGCTCTGAGGCGGGAGTCCCCTTCTCAGGAGAATGGCTGCTGGCTTCCAAGATGATCACGCTGAGCTATCTTTGGAGCGAGGTTCGCGTGGTGGGAGGCGCGTATGGGGTTGGCTTCTCCAGCCGTCGGGGTGGCAACACCCTGTTCCATTCCTATCGGGACCCGAAGGTGAGTCCCACCATCGAAGCCTTTCTCGGCGCTGCGGAATGGCTGCGCACGGCAGACATCCAACCTGATGAGTTCGAAGGGTACGTGGTGAGCACGGTGGCATCCCTTGATGCGCCCCAGAAACCACGCAATCTGGTTCGTCGGCAGGACACCATGCATTTCACCGGCTGCTCTTTTGAGGACCGGGCCAAGACGCGGGAAGAGGTGATCGGTGCGACTCTTGAGGGTGTGCAGCGCCTCGCCGATCCCCTTCGCCAGCTCTCTGACGCAAGGCACCTGTGCTGCGTGGGCAATGCTGATATCATCAAGCAGAGCGGTCAGGATTTCACGTTCATCGAGCTTGCTTGAGGATGAGAGGTCGGCAAGGAGGGAAGATGGCTGCCCAAGATGGATTCAAGCACATCAAGGTGGGTTCTGATGAAGAGGCTGAGGTGGTCATCCATGCCGGGGCGCCGATGGCGGTCAGTGGCGGCATGTCGCCTTCCCCGGCCGTGGATGCCTCTGAGTTCACGGACGCATCCGCTCCGGGTGCTGATGTGGAACCCCCCGATTCCAGTGCGTCCCACACGCAAGCCGCTCCAGCTGCCTCGACGCACCGGGGAACCACACTTGAGGACATACAGACCTCAAAGATGCCAAAAACCCAGCTGGTGGTCATCGTCGTGGCACTTCTCGCTATAATAGCGTTCACTGTTTGGTATGTGTTCTTCTCATAGAAACCTGGCTGAAACGATATCGACGAAGAGGACAGCAGATGAAAGACAGCAATGATCCCGGCGCCTCCGCTGCCATGACGGGGCAACAATCTGATTTCCCTGAGGTTCCCGAGGTTGTGACCCTTGTCGAAGAGCCGGAAGAGCCAAGCGGGAAGAGGGCCAAGGGCAGTCATGCCCGTCAGGGTCAGGCGGTGTATATCCAAAGATCGGCGCGCATGCGCAAGATACTCATCGCCGTGATCGTCATCCTCGTCATCCTCATCGTTGGTGCGGGAGTTCTGGTATGGCAGCTTTTCCAGACGGCGCGAACCTCAGCCGTCCAGCAGACCCAGATCGCTGAAAGCGCCACGGCGGTCAGTACCGATCAGGCCACCAAGGACGCCTCGGCCACCACGTCGAAGAAGACGACCGTGCCCAATCTCGTGTCGCTTCTCGGTTCCACCCAGGATGCCGCCATCCAAGCGCTGCAGCATGGCGCACGTGTCGCTTCCGCCATCGCCGTGAATGAAGAGGGGAATCCGGTGAAGACCGAGGTGCGCATTGCCCTGGCCGATGAGCCAGCCGATTCGAAGGGTGGAACACCCACGGTCGTGATCAGCCTCAATGAGGAAGGGGCCATTATCCGCGCAGGGTACACCACCAGCACCTCATCTCTGGGATATGGTTCCTTGAGCTTCTCAGACATCGTCACGAAGGAGAACGTGGTGGAGAAGACCCTTGAGGAAGCTGGACTGACGATACCGGTGGGCACCGTCAAGCTTCCCGAGGACAAGATGACGTATTCCACCTATGCCAGTGACGGCACCACGCTCACCAAGGAAAGCTACACCTTCTCAGGTACCGGCACGGCGAACGGACAGGAGCTCCCTTGGTCAGCCACGCTCACGTATGACTACTCCATGGCCAATGCCACGGGCAATTTGGTGGACACCATCCGCACCATCAACATCTACGTGGGATAGGGCTGAGCATTTCACAGTTGCTTCTGTGAGGGATTTCCGCTAGACTACACAGGCTGTTTTGAACAAGCGAAGGGCTGATGGGTCCTTCCACCTGTTTCGGCGCGTTGCTATTCGCAGCTGATGGGTTCCGTGAATACTGGTTGTGCTTCCGTTTGCCCTGGGGCAAGTTTGGCTGGCATGAGGTGATCATGAACCCGCGCGCGTGCGGGTTTTTTGTTGCGCGAAAGCGCAGAAGGAGGTGAGCGCCATAGCCGCTCAAGAGCCAAGGCTCAATGACGAGATCAACGTCCGGGAATGCAGGCTCATCGACTACGATGGGAACCAGATGGGTGTCTTCAGCCTCGAACAGGCGCAGGGCATCGCGGATGCAGCCGGTCTTGATCTGGTGGAAATCGCACCGAATGCTGAACCGCCGGTCTGTCGCGTCATGGATTATGGCAAGTTCAAATACGATCAGGCCATCAAGGCGAAGCAGGCTCGCAAGAATCAGACGAAGATCGAAATCAAGGAGATGAAGTTCCGGCCGAAGATCGATGTAGGGGACTACACCACCAAGAAGAAGCATGTTCTCCGCTTCTTGGGCGCCGGCAACAAAGTCAAGATCACCATCATGTTCCGTGGTCGCGAGATGGCGCATCCTGAGCAAGGTCTGTCCATCTTGGAACGCCTGGCAGATGACCTCAAGGATGTGGCAGTGATCGAGAATCAACCCAAGATGGAGGGACGCAACATGCATATGCTGATCGCCCCTCTGCCGCAGAATATGAAGAAGAAGAAAGATGCTGAGAAGCCCGAAGGAAAGGACGAGTAAATGCCAAAGATGAAGACTCACCGCGGCACTGCGAAGCGCTTCCGTGTCACCGGTTCTGGCAAGATCATGCGTGCCAAGGCCTTTAAGAGCCACATCAAATCGAAGAAGAGCCCCAAGCGCATCCGCAACATGCGTCACGAGACCGAGGTTGCGAAAGCCGATGAGAAAGTAGTGGCCCGCAATCTGGGCCTTCGCTAGTCCGCTATCAGGTTAGGAGATAGATCATGGCACGTGTGAAGCGTTCTGTCAGCGCCCGTAAGAAGCGCCGCAAGGTATTGAAGGCAGCCCGAGGCTACTATGGTGCGCGTTCTCGCCATTACACCAAGGCGAAGGAGCAAGTCCAGCACTCCCTGCAGTACCAGTATCGCGATCGTCGCAACAAGAAGCGTGACATCCGCAAGCTCTGGATCACGCGCATCAATGCTGCTGCAAGGATGAATGGCCTTTCCTATTCCGTCTTCATGAACGGCCTCAAGAAGGCAGGCGTCGAGCTTGACCGCAAGGTTCTGGCGGACATGGCGGTGTCTGATCCTGAGGCATTCGCCGCAGTGGTGGAGGTTGCGAAAGCGGCACTGTAACCATACCCTGCCGCATGGCATCCTTCAGGCCCCGCCTCGGCGGGGCCTTTTTCGTCTGAGCGGGACAATTCCGAGTTCCCGCACGTCCCTGTTGTCCCGCTCAGCGGATGTGGGCTGGCTTGCGGCCCCAGTAGAAGTGCAGGAAATGCTTGCGATGGAGACTCTCGTCCGCGGCGGGTGTGCCGTGGATGGCAGCGAGGGTTGCCTCGGCTATCTTCATGGCGGCATCGGGCCTGCGGATGAGTTCCGCATTGTACTTGATGGCTTCAGTCATATGGGGATGCGACTCTATCTGCAAAAGGAGATCATAGAGCTCTCTCGTGGTGGTCACATGGAAGGCGGCTCCAGTTGAGGTGAGCATGGAGACATTCGCCTTTTCCTGGCCGTAAGCGCGCCCCAAGAGGATCATGGGCACGTCAACGCAGAGGCATTCCGTGGTGGTGAGGCCTCCTGACTTGCAGACGATGAGGTCAGAGGCGCTCATGAGCGCAGCCATCTCATTGACATAGCCAAGGATGGTGACATTGGCAAGGCCGTGATCTTCAACCATGCGCTTGAGCTGCGCTTCATAGTCGGCATCCTTGCCAGCAACGATCACGAAATGCATATGATCGTAGCGATGCATGAAGGGAAGCAGCTCATTGGTGGACTGGCGGAAGTGGACATAAGGTCGCGGAAGGGTGGCGCCTGCTAGAAAGAGAACCAGCTGCTTGTCAGAGGGAAGCCCCAAGGATTCCCTGGTCGCCTCACGATCATATTCGCGGGCGAAGTCGGGAGCCGCGGGAATGCCTGTCACGCAAATGCGCTTCTCGGGAACCTTGCGCGGACGCAAGGTCTCTGCCATATGCTCGTTGGCGACGCAGAACAGGTCGGTATGCAGATGGGGCCAAAGCCCTTCGACCTCATAGTCAGTGGGAACGCAGATGATGGGGAAGGTGCCATGGAGGATCATGCGGGCGCTCACCGCCACATTCGCCGCCGTGATATGGGTGGCGATGATGGCATCGGGCTTCTGCTTGCGGACGTATTCCACGAATTTCGGATACATGATGCGCGCCCAGATGGTGCCCCCGGCCCACAGGAGCCTTCCCGTGAGGGTGTATCGCCACGTCAGGTCGTAGTAGGGACGCGTGACCCCCGTGAACATGGAGGCGGTGTTGTCTCCATTGAAAACGATGCGACCGAACTCGAGGATGTCGAGCACTTCGGTTTGAATGGGTCTGCCATCATCACCGCCATTTGCATCCAGTATCTTGAAAGCCTCGGCGATGGCGAAGGCAGCGGATCGATGGCCTGAACCCACTGAAGCGTGAACGATGAGCACCTTCAGCGGTTCGACCTCGGTATTTTCGACAAGAGCAAGGTCGGTTATGCTGTCTATCTCTGCATTCATGGTATAAATCATAGCCTATTTGATTAGAATGCATCTATACCCATGCGTCTTTGGCCAAGACGCTCCACAATAACCGCGGATTGGATGGAAGATGTCGAACGTACCATCTTTGTGTGCCGAGAACGGACCTGAAATGGTGGCAGCTGCCTGTCGGGGAGCGGGCGTTGCCGTGCTCATCCCCTGCTACAACGAAGCGCTGACCATAGGAAAGGTGGTCGATGACTTCAAAGCGTCGCTGCCTGAAGCGGCCATCTATGTCTATGACAACAACTCCTCGGATGATACGGCGCGCATCGCGGCCGAGCATGGTGCATGCGTCCGGAGTGAATCCCGTCAAGGCAAAGGCAACGTCGTCCGTCAGATGTTCCGCGAGATCGATGCGGAATACTATGTGATGGTGGATGGGGATGACACCTATCCAGCCCAGGCCGCCGCTGATCTGATACGTCCCTTGGCTGAGGATACGGCTGATATGACGGTAGGGGACAGACTGTCCAATGGCACCTACGGCGAGGAGAATGATCGCGCCTTTCACGGCTTTGGGAACAACCTTGTGCGCTGGCTGATCAAGGTCATCTATGGTTATGCCTTCGAGGATGTCATGACAGGATATCGGGCCTTCACGCGGGTGTTCGTGAAGACGATGCCAGTGCTGTCTTCGGGATTCCAGATAGAGACCGAGCTTTCCATCCATGCTGTTGACAAGCGGTGGCGCATCACTGATGTGCCCATTGTCTACCGTGACAGGCCTGAAGGGAGCGAATCGAAGCTTTCAACGTTTCAGGACGGGGCTCTCGTGCTGATGGCCATCGCGTCTCTGTTCAAGGACTATCGTCCGATGGCCTTTTTTGGCTGGCTTGCGCTGATCTTCGTCGTGTTGGGTCTGGTCTGCGGCATTCCCGTTATCGTTGAGTTCTCGGTCACTCATCTTGTCGAACGGTTTCCCACCGCCTTGCTGGCGGTGGCCTTGGTCTTGTGTGGCGCCCTCTCCCTGACGGTGGGTCTTGTGCTGGATACGGTCGCGAAGAACAATCGCAAGCAGTGGGAGATATCCGTCTATGGAGCGTACTTCGATGCACGGACTGATAGATAGACAATCTGAGGGAATTGCACCAGGATTCGTTTGCCTTGCACCGAATTCCTTGAATTGGATCGAATCCCAGTGCATTGATGAATGTAGCAATAAAGTAAATATAATTGTAGTCTACTAATATATTAGTTTATGTATAATTATTCTTGTCTAGCCTATCACCTGTAAACCATTGTTTACAGGTGGAGTCACGGGGACGTCCCCTGTCACGAATGTATCATTAGATGTGTTCTAACGGCACATTCGCGCAAGCTACTGGTCCAGGGCGCGGATCGATCGCGGCAGATACACGATAAGCCCCAGCGCCAGGCATGCCAGGCCGTCCACGAGGAAGAACGGCGCCACGCCGATCGCCTCCGCCAGCACCCCGCCAAGCGCAACGCCCACGGGCGACGCGAGCCCCAGCACGGCGCCGAGCAGCCCCATCGCGCGGCCCATCTTCTCGTCGGGCACGTGGCGCTGGGTGAGGGTCACGGTCGGCCCGTTGAACCACGAGCACGCGACGGCCATCACGGCGACGAGCGCGACGAACCCCACGAAGCCGTCGGACGGCAAGAGCCCGCAGGCGGCCGTAGTCGCGCCCGCTACCACGGAGGCCACCGCGACGAGCAGCGCGAGGCGCTTCCCGCCGCCCCACGCCATCAGGATGCCCGAGCCGACGAGCATCCCGACGCCGAATGCGGCTTCGACAATAGAAGCCGCATACCCATCGCCGCCGAAGTGGTCGAAGGTCATGAGCGGGAACACCGCCGACAGCGGGCTGAAGACCACCATGGCGAGGGTCACCATGGTCCAAAGAAGCACGAGCCCGCGCGTCTTCGCCACGGCGCGCCAGCCGTCCCGCAGGTTCGCCAGCACGTGCTGTTCCGCGGCGGACGGGTCCACCACCGTGGGGATCTTCACGAGCGCCAGGCCGAGTATGGCCGCGCACGCCCCCGCGAAGTCGAGGAACATGACCGCGGGGAACCCGAGCGTCGTGTAGAGGAAGATGCCGAAGGCCGGCGCCCCGATCGACGCCACGGACGTCAGAAGCTGGTCGAGCGTGTTGATGCGCAACAGGTGCTTGTCGGGCACGAGCATGGGCATCGTCGCCATCATGGCGGGGCTGTGGAACGCCTGCCCCACGGCGCGCGCGACGCACACCACCAGGAGCAGGACGATCGAGACGTCGCCAGCAAGTATGAGGAAGCCTGCGACGAGCGACACGAGGCCCACGGCGCCGTCGGCTGCGATCATGATGAGCTTGCGGTTGTGCTTGTCGGCCACGACGCCGCCGAAGGGCGCGACGATCCCGATGGGCAGCATCACGGCGATGGTCATGAGCGCGAGCACGAGCGCGCTGCCCGTGGACTCGGTCACGTACCACACCACCGCGTAGCCGGCGGCGTAGCTCGTGACCATGGAAACGGCCTGGCCAGCCCAGATCACGGCGACGAGGGAAAGCCAGTTCTTCCGCAGTGGAAGCCCGGCGGCGCTTCTTGCCTCGCCGGGGGTCGCGGCGTCGGGCCCATCGGGCCGCGGGTTTTCGTCAGGCATGTTAGGCATGGGAATCTCCTTCGAGGTTGAGAATAGGATGCTTGCGTCAAGGGGACGGTTCCCTTGACGCACGAAGGCCCGCACGCAGGATGCGTGCGCATGGAAGCGTGGAGGGGGTCTAGATTACGAAGATCCCGAACATCAACATCAGCCTTTCGGCAATCTCGAAGGTTGGACTGCGGAACCGGCCGCATCCAAGTTTGCACAATCATACCATACGCACCACCGTGAGAGGCTTGCGCGCGTGTCATTAGAACACATCAAATGGCACACGGAAGACACCTCGTGTGCCATTTGATGTGGTTCTCCTGACTCTGCCATCCATTCGTACTTCACTTCGCTGCGCCTGAAAGTGTCATTGCCTGTGGTTTTGTATACCACAGGCAATGACACTTTCAGGCGCTTCGCGCTTCAAAGGAAACGTAAGGCCATTTTCCTGCAGCGGAAGCCATCTGCTGTAGCGTAAGACGCCACGCGAAAGCGTGCGGCTTGCCTTGGCCGGGTGAGAATTGCGGGCGTACGCGGCCCGCATCTAGGTGGGGGGGCAGGTCGCCGCTGCGCGGACGACCTACGCTACACGGGCACATGCGGCCTTCATCCAGACGAGGTAAGCCACACGCTGGAGGGATGCATTCGCGTTCAACCGTCTTGGCACGTTCTTCGCCAAGACTTCACTTGCCGGATGAGACGGATGAGCTCCTTTTCCTTGAACTTCCTTTCGATACTTTCTCTTCTCCATGATCCTCAATGAAGGTTGCTGTGAGGGATGCGCCCCGGTGACGCCATAGCAAGCGCTGGACGCCCTGCGTTGCAAAGGATGATATTGCATCTTGCAACCTGAATGGCGCTTTGGCATAATGTCACAGCTGTGTTTTTGGCAAGCCTCTGTCCCCATAGTCTAGAGGTTAGGACGCGGCCCTTTCAAGGCTGAGACACGGGTTCGAGTCCCGTTGGGGGCACCACTTCATCCATCCTACGCTCCAAACTCTCCTTCCTCGCGTAACTCAAGTACGCTCGGTCGGGTTTTCCCGCGAACTGAATCGAAATGGTTCGTCTCTGTTCATTTCATTTGAGGACGGGGTCATTGGGCTGGCTGCTCCGAATGAACTCCCTAACGAAAACCCTGTAGCGAAACTCTATAGCGAAGGCTTCAGCCTTCGAAGGCTCGGGAATGTGCTGTTGGGCAAACGCCCAGGGCCCCGGGATCATCCCAAGGCCCTTTCCCATGCGTCAGTTCAGGAAGTCCTCCAGGATTTCCTGTTCAGCTTCCTCCTCGGTGAGCCCCAGCGTCATCAGCTTCACGATTTGATCTCCCGCGATCTTGCCGATGGCGGCTTCGTGCACGAGCATGGCATCCTCGGAGGCGGCCTCGATGCCGGGAATGGCCGTCACCTTCGCATCGCCCATGATGATGGCGTCGCATTGCACGTGCCCACGGCATTTCGCCTCACCAATGACCAACGGATTGAACACCTGGGTGGATCTGTCCTGAGCGACGGAGCGGGATATCACCTGAACGCTGGAGTCTTCTCCCTTGAGCTCAACCTTCATGTTGGACGTGGCGGTCTGATCATCGTGGGTGAGCAGCTTCTCGGTGAGCACCAGCTTCGCCCCGGCACCCAGTTCTGCGTAGGTGTCACGCACGGTGGAAGTGACTCCGCGCAGCTGGACCAGTTCCATCTCACAGGAGGAATCCTCCTCCATGATGACGTTGGTCACCGGGTTCAAGATGCGCTCGCCCGTTCCCTCGCCTTCGCCATAGTGCTTCTCAATGTACTTCACGTGGGAGTTCTTGCCACAGTAGAATGTATGGATGCCGTCATGTTCGGAAGCGGCATGGCTTGAGTTGTGGATGCCGCAGCCGGCAATGATGTTCACATCGCAGTCATCGCCAATGTAGAACGTGTTGTACACCACGTCCTTCAAGCCCGATTCCGTGACGATGACCGGAATGAACACGGTCTCACCTTTCGTTCCCGGTTTGATGTGGATGTCGATGCCGGGATGGTCGGTCTTGGTGGCTATTTCGATGTTGGCGCTGGAATGACGCTCGACCAGTTGGCCATCCTTGCGGATGTTGAAGGCGCCTTTCGGCATACCGTGGATATTCGCGATCTCCGCCAGCAGATCTGCATCGATCGGAGTGAGTGTTTCAGCCATGATACGCTCCTAGCAGGTAGTGGGAATGTCAGTCAGATGCAGCTCGAGCGGCTCGGAGAGCACGCAGCCGTTGATGCCCTTGCTGGCAAACCCTAAATCAGGCATGAGCTCATCAGGGGCGCCGGTGCGGATGATCTTGCCATTGCGCAGCACCACCACCTCATCAGCCAGCTGGATGATGCGCTCCTGGTGGGAAATGATGACGATGGCGTGGCCAGAGCGCGCCTCGTGAATGTCCCGGAAGGTTTCGGTCAGACG
Organism: uncultured Eggerthellaceae bacterium; assembly: GCA_964462135.1. Lineage (GTDB taxonomy): Bacteria > Actinomycetota > Coriobacteriia > Coriobacteriales > Eggerthellaceae > MGBC163016. The sequence goes on from CAYWWK010000001.1 coordinate 66,651, forward strand.
ATCGAAGCTCCAAAGGTCGATGCCTGCCTCCGGTTCATCATAGATGGCGAATTTCGGATCGCGGGCAAGGATGGTGGCGATCTCTATGCGCTTGACTTCGCCGCCGGAAAGGGATTTGTCCACTTCGCGGGTAAGGTAGCTTGCCGAGCACAGGCCCACCTTCGACAGATACTCATTGCAGGCAAGCATGGGCAGCTTCTTGCCCGCCGCGATGTCCAGAAGCTTCTTCACGGTCATACCCTTGAAGCGCGCCGGCTGCTGGAAGCCGTAGCCAATGCCCAGCCGGGCCCGTTCGGTGATGGACAGATGGGTGATGTCAGTGCCATTGAATGTGATGGTCCCGCTCGTGGGCACTTCCATGCCCATGATGAGCTTCGCAAGCGTTGACTTCCCACCTCCATTCGGCCCGGTGATCACCGTGAAGCGGTCATCGGGAACGGAGAGGGACAGTCCGTCGATGATGCGCTTCTTCTGGCTGGGATCGTGCTCCAGCGGCACCTCGAATACCAGATCTTTGATTTCAAGCATGGTTCTCTCCTTTGCTGCAGCATTCCTGCCGCATCCTCTTTCGCGCGCCATAGTAGCATGCGAGCCTACCGCAGAGCCAGCGGGAAAAAGCGGTGGCAAAACGGTTATCATTCTGTTTGACCATCAGAATGAGGAGACGGTATGGGATGCAAGATATCCGGGAGCGCGAAAGCGCTGCCTGACTTCACGGTTACCAATGATGATCTGGCGCAGATCGTTGACACCAGCGATGAGTGGATCGTGGAACGCACGGGAATCCATGAGCGGCGCATCGCACGGGAAGAATCCTGCGCCGATCTGGGCGCTCAGGCCTGTGAGGGAGCGCTTGAGATGGCAGGCGTCGCCCCGACGGACATCGACCTCCTGATCTGCATGACCATTTCTGGAGATGTGATCGTACCCTCTCAGGCAGCGCTTCTCAAAGCACGCCTCGGTCTTGAGAATGCCATCGCCTTTGACTTGAATGCTGCCTGCTCGGGCTGCATCTATGGCATCGAGGTGGCTTCTTCCATGATCGAAGCGTCGGTTCTCTCGGCATCAGACACCCCTGCGAAGACGCGGCGCAATTCCTTACGACGGGCGCTGGTGGTGGGTGCGGAGCGGCTTTCGCGCATTACGGACTGGCAGGACCGTTCCACCTGCGTGCTGTTCGGCGATGGTGCCGGTGCGGTGGTGCTGGAATGGGATGAGGATGCACCCGGCATCCTTTCGAGCTTCTTGAAGAACACCGATGATGATACGCTCTGCCTGACGGTGGACGCTGCCTATGAAATGGATCCGTTCCCCTTTGGAGATGAATATGATCCGCGCAGCGCCAATCAGGTCATGGGTGTTCCCCTCTGCGACGGCGAAGGGAATCCTCTTGGCTTCCCCGAGGCCACGCGTACCATTCGCATGAATGGGCAACGCGTCTTCAAGTTCGCCACCTCGGCCATCGTCGAGGCTGCCCGCACCGTGTGTGAACAGGCGGATGTGGAGCTTGACGAGGTGGCCTGCATCATTCCCCATCAGGCCAATGATCGCATCATCCGCTATGCCGCGAAGAAGCTGAAGGTTCCCTACGAGCGTTGGCAGGTATCCATTGGGCAGGTGGGCAACACCAGCGCATCAAGTGTGCTGATGGCGCTTGCTGATGCGTATCAGATGGGGCGCATCAACGCCAAAGACAAGGTGTTGCTCGTCGGATTCGGCGGAGGCCTTACCTCAGGAGCGCTGCTCTTCGAAGCATGAGAGGGTTGACGCGGAGGCGCACGTGGCCAGATCGTGCCTTCGAGCATGCCTGCATGTTCTGCGCTCTCTGCGCATGGACCTGTGAGATGCGTGCCCGTCTCCATCGCCGGACGTCATGCACCGACAGAAAAGACGAGAAAAAGACTCAGTATTCGCCTAAAATATCAGAGCTGTTGCCCTTAAACGAAAAAGGAGTTAGTTATGGCTACCATCGATACCGTTCGCGAAGTGCTCGTTGAGAATCTTGATCTTGACCCCGAGGCCATCACCGAGACTGCAACCATTGAAGAGCTCGGCATCGATTCTCTGGACATGGCGGAACTGGTGTGCGACATCGAGGAGCGCCTGGACATTGACTTCGGCGAACCTGCCGGCATCACCACCGTTGGCCAGATCGTCGAGCACATCGACTCGCTGTAAGCCGAGGCTTCATCTCCTTATGAGAACGCGCATAACCGATCTGCTCCAGATCGAATATCCCATCATCCAAGGGGCCATGGCGCGCATTGCCGATGCGTCGCTTGCCGCCGCCGTGAGCGAGGCGGGTGGCCTTGGGATCATCGCCTGTGGAGGAGCCAAGCTCGATTGGATACGCCAGCAGGTGGAAGAGGCACGGTCCCTCACCAGCAAGCCTCTCGGCGCGAACGTCATGCTGATGGACCCTCAGGCGGCAGAGGTGGCGAAGCTGCTCTGTGAACTCAAGGTGGAGGTCATCACCACCGGTGCCGGCAGTCCCGTTGACTACCTTCCCATGTGGAAGGAAGCGGGCATCAAGGTCATCCCCGTGGTGGCCACCACCTCACAGGCACGTCGCATGGAGCGACTCGGCGTGGATGCCGTCGTGGCCGAAGGGACCGAATCGGGTGGTCATGTGGGCGAACTCACCACCATGGCACTGGTGCCCAGCGTGTGCGAGGCTACGTCATTGCCTGTCGTTGCCGCAGGTGGCATCGCGGATGGCCGCGGTGTGTGCGCTGCGTTCGCCCTGGGTGCTGAAGGTGTGCAGATGGGCACCCGCTTCCTCACCGTTGAGGAATGCACGGTCTGCGACCCGTGGAAAGAGAAGGTGCTTGGCGCGAAGGATTCCGATACCATCGTCACGGGACGCAACACCGGTCACCCGGTGCGTGGCCTGAAGAACAGATTCGCCCGCGAATGCCGCAAGCGCGAACTGGAAGCCAACAATCCAGCTGATCTTGAAGGCATGTATGCGGGGTCGCTTTCGCGTGCCGTTGCGGGAGACATGGAAGGCGGGTCCATCCTTGCAGGACAGATCGCCTCCATCGTCCATGAGCGCGGCAGCGCTGCTTCGGTCATCCGCGAGATCATGTCCGAAGCGGAAGCTTTGAGCACGCTTGATCTCCAACAGACAGCTGACCTCAACGCACGACGCGGCCGTTGCCAAGATGTGAGGTAGAAGGGAAGGTTCTCCAACCGTGAGCGAAGCCATGCCGACGCTTGATGCGAACAGCGTCGCCTTCATGTGCTCAGGTCAGGGTTCACAGGCCCCTGGCATGGGCGCATCTCTTTTATCGGTTCCTGAAATCGCCTCGGTCTTCGAATGCGCTTCCGATGTCTTGGGGCGCGATGTGGCGGCCTTGGTGCGCGATGAAGGGGAGGATGCGCAGGCCCATCTGAACGAAACGAAGAACGCCCAGGCTGCCATTGCCACGCTCTCCATTGGCGTCGGGCGGGCGCTCATGGCGCACGGTGTCATGCCAGGTGCGCTCATCGGGTTCTCGCTTGGGCAGATCAGCGCACTGGCCTTGGCGGACATGGTGAGCGTCGAAGACGCGTTCCGCATCATCGACGCGCGCTCTTCTGCCATGGATGTAGCCGCGCGGGCCCATGCTGGAGCCATGAGCGCGCTGCTCAAGGCGGATGCAGCCAGTGTGCAGGAACTCTGTGATGCGTGCGCCGAAGGGGATGTGCTCGTCCCCGCGAACTTCAACTGTCCGGGTCAGATCGTCATAGCAGGCACGCCCGAGGCCGTTCTTCGCGCCGAGGAGGCATGGAAGGAGCAAGGCAAGCGCGCAAGCCGCCTTGCCACCCAGGGCGCGTTCCATTCTCCCTTGATGGAGGATGCGTGCGAACCCTTCGCCGCGTTCCTGGACACCGTCACCTTCGCCGAGCCGCGCATTCCGGTCGTTTGCAACACGGATGCCGCCCCTCTGGACGCATCCACCGTGCGCAGTCGCCTGGTCGCGCACCTCACGCATCCCGTCCGCTTCGATGAAAGCGTCTGCAGGCTGCAAGAGGCTGGGGTGAGCTCGTTTGTAGAAGTGGGATACGGTGGCGTGCTTTCGGGCCTTGTCCGTCGTATCGACAAGACCTTGGAGCGAGCATGCATCCAAGATGAGGAAAGCTTCGTGGCATTCATCAACGCGAGGAAGGCTTGATATCCATGGAAACCACCAGTGGCAGCACTCCGGTTGCACTCATCACCGGTTCGGGCCGCGGCATCGGGTTGGCTTCGGCACGTGCGCTTGCAGCGGAGGGCTTCGCCGTTGCGCTCAACTGCTCAAGCGAGGGGAGCCTTGAGCGCACCCGAGGCGAAGCGGCCAAGATCGAAGCGGAATTCAAGGTGCCGGCCATAGCCTTGGCAGCGGACGTCTCCGACATGGATGCCGCCTGTCATCTGGTCGAAGAGGCCGTTGCGAAGCTGGGACGATTGGATGTCCTGGTGAACAATGCCGGCATCACCAAGGATGGTCTGATAGCACGTATGAGTGAAGAGGACTTCGACAGCGTCATCGACGTGAACCTCAAAGGCACGTTCAACTGCTGCAAGGCGGCGGCGAAGGTGATGATGAAGCAGAGATGTGGTCGCATCATCAACATGAGCAGCGTCGTGGGCCTTTTCGGCAATGCCGGGCAGACGAATTACGCCGCATCCAAAGCGGGCGTGATAGGCATCACCAAATCACTTGCCAAGGAACTGGCGCGGCGCTCCATCACGGTCAATGTCATCGCGCCTGGGTACATCTCTACTGACATGACCGGGGCCCTGAACGATGACCAGCGGGCAGCCATCTCGGAGCGCATCGGCTTGGGGCGTCTGGGGGAGGCCCAAGACGTCGCGGCGGTGGTGGCGTTTCTGGCAAGCCCCGCTGCTTCCTACATCACTGGCCAGGTCATCGCCGTGGACGGAGGACTTTCCCTATGAGCACTGCAACCGAACAAAATACGAAGCGGCCAGATGGGACCAATCGCGTGGTCATCACAGGCATGGGTGCCGTCACGCCGGCGGGTGTGGGGGTGGATGCCCTCTGGAACGCCGTCATGGAAAAGCAGTGCTGCATCGGCCCCATCGAGCGCTTCGATACGACGGATTACGAGGTGCACAATGCGGGTGAGGTGCGCGACTTCGACGGATGCGCCCATGGACTCACCAAGAAGGAAGTCCGTCGGTTCGAGCGCTTCGTCCAATATGCCATCGTGGCAGCCGATGAAGCCCTCGCGCAGGCTGGACTCGATATGGAAGCGGAGGATGCCACCCGTGTGTCCATCGCCTTCGGCACGGGCATCGGCGGCATCGATGAGCTGCAATCCGGCTTCAACACGCTGGAGGCGAAGGGGCCCAAGCGCGTGAGCCCCCTGTTCGTGCCTACCATGATCGGCAACATCGCTGCTGGGAATCTGGCCATTCGCTATGGGATGAAGGGGGAATGCCTCAACGTGGTCACGGCCTGCGCGACCGGCGCCCATAACATCGGCGAAGCCGTACGCAGCTTGCGCCATGGATATGCGGACGTCGCCTTGGTGGGTGGCGCTGAGGAATCGGTCTCTCCCATCTGCATCGCGGGCTTCGCGAATCTGGGAGCACTCTCCAAGGCGGAGGACCCCACCCAGGCATCGCTTCCCTTCGATCAGCGCCGGGAAGGATTCGTGGCAGGTGAGGGTGCGGGTGCCTTGGTCATCGAGACGCTAGAGCATGCGCTTTCGCGGGGAGCGAAGCCCTTGGCTGAGATCACGGGCTATGGTTCCACGGGAGATGCCTATCATATGACCGCCCCTGACCCGGAAGGTGAGGGCATCGTGCGCGCCATGGCTCAGGCGCTTGCGGAAGGTGGCTTCACTCCCCAAGACATCGGACATGTCAATGCCCACGGAACCGGCACTCCGGCCAATGATGCCACGGAATCCCGGGCATTGCGTGCGCTTTGCGAAGACGACGCATTGGCTGCCAGCATTCCGGTCACCTCCGTGAAGGGTACGATTGGGCATACCCTTGGGGCGGCGGGTGCCGTTGAAGCCATCGTCTGCGCCCTGTCAGTGGCTCAAGAGACGGTGCCGCCCACGACAGGCTTTGCCGTGGCTGATCCCGAATGTCCGGTGAACGTGGTGACGGCGCCTCTTTCCAACAAGCCACAGAAGGTGGCGCTTTCGAATTCGCTTGGGTTCGGCGGCCACAATGCGTCGCTGGCCATCAGCCCCATCTAAACGCTTGGGAGGACAGCCGTGGACATCACGTATCCCGCAGATCGAACCGTCATAGAAAGCGTTCTGCCCCACCGTGCGCCATTCGTGTGGGTCAGTCGCATCTTGGAGTGCACGCCCGGGGAAAGCGTCGTCGCAGAACTGGATGTCTCGCCAGACCTGCCCTTGTTCGAAGGGCACTTTCCTGGCCATCCGGTCTTTCCGGGAGTGCTCATCATGGAAGCCTTGGCGCAAGCGGCCTCGTTCTGCCTTCTGGCAGGCAGCGAAGATGAGGGAACGCTTGGGTTCTTCGCGGGCATCGACGATGCCAAATTCAGGAACCAGGTCAGGCCGGGAGACACTCTTACCCTGAGGGCGCGCATCATCAAGTCATCGCGGCGTTTCTGCGTTGCCCAGACCGAAGCGAGCGTGGGAGATGTGGTCTGCGCCACCGCAACGCAGAAGTACATGCTCGCCCCCTCATCTGCCATGAACCAAGGGTGATCGGGGCGGATATGACCAAGCAGTACTTCGAAGTGGGCGAGCGTCAGTTTCAAACGAAGGTGATCAGCGAAGAGGATGTCTCGGTGAAGGCCGAGGACATCCAGCGGGCCGTGACGGAGGGTGCCAAGAAGAACGCCGAGCACAGCGGCAAGGCGCCCGTGTCTCCTCTCTCGTGGATACCATGGGAGCGCCTCTTTCCCGATCAAGCCTCCAAAGAGCAGCCTGAGGTTGCGTACCATCCCGACCGCATCACCACCGAATTGATCGAAGCTGGGCACAATGCACCCAGCGCCCTTGTCTGTGTTCAGGGGATGTCGGCGCGATCGGTCTTCATGGGATTGGCAGAGGCGGGCATCAGCACCGTGGCGCCGCAAACCGGGGATCGCCGACTGGACGTGAATCCGAAGTTGGCCCTGAGGACGGTGCCCTTGGGATGCAAGCCATCGAAATCACTCTACGTCAATGCATACGCCATCCTCAAGGCCGCTGAAGAGGCTCAGGTGCAAGCCATCTTCTTAGGGTATGTCTCGCTGCCCTTGGCAAGCGATGAGCGTTTCCTCAAGCGGGCTGCCGATGCGGGCATGCGCGTTTTCATGCCCTTCGAACGGGATACGACGCATCAGTTTTGGCTTGAATGCACTCCGCAGGGACAAGACGGCTCTTCAGAGGATTCATCAGCGGTGCAGCCGGGCGCGTGGCAGATGTGCCACAACTGCAAGTTCACCTTCGATGAAGCTGACTTCGCAGCCAACGATTCGCGCTGTCCCCACTGCCAGACGCTTTCACGCATGGCGACTGAGGCGCGCATCGCAGACATCCTCGACGATGGGATCTTCGAGGAGTGGGATGAGGACGTTGACGATGCCGACCCCCTCTCCTTTACTGGATACCCTGAGAAGATAGCGGCCCAACGCAGCAAGACCGGATTGCACGAAGCGGTGCGTACCGGGTTTGGCTATATCGGGCGCGTGCCGGTGGCCCTCGGCATCATGGACCCCGCCTTCTTCATGGGTTCCATGGGCAGTGTGGTGGGCGAGAAGATCGCGCGGCTGTTCGACCGTGCGACCGAAAGAAGGCTTCCCGTCGTGCTCTTCTGCGCATCCGGTGGTGCTCGCATGCAGGAGGGGTTGATATCCCTCATGCAGATGGCCAAGACTTCCTGTGCCGTGGAACGTCATGACCGGGCTGGACTGCTGTATATATCGGTGCTCACCGACCCAACCACGGGGGGCGTGACGGCGTCCTTCGCCACCTTGGGTGACATCATTCTGTCTGAACCCGAGACGATGATCGGATTTGCCGGCAAGCGCGTCATCCGTGACACCATCAAGCAGGACCTGCCCGAAGGATTCCAAACGGCGGAATTCGCGCTGGAGCATGGACTCATCGATGCCATCGTCGAACGAGGTCAGATGCGGCGCGCCTTGAAGACCATCCTGCGCATGCATGATGTGCCCATCGACGATCGCCAGCGCACTCCCGAGGATGCCTTCGAAGTGTCCGAGCGCGCCCTTGACGCCAAAGAGCGCAGGCGCCTTGAGCGGCATGCCAAGCAGAAGCTGAAGAGATCGGGGGTGGATGGCGATGCTTTGCCTGGAAGCGCCTGGGAAAGCGTGCAGCTTGCGCGCAATGCCCACCGGCCCACCGCCCTGTCCTATATCCGCGGTGTTGCGGATGCCTTCTTCGAATTGCATGGAGATCGGGAATTCGCTGATGATGCTGCGGTCGTAGGCGGCATCGGAATGGTGGCTGACCAACCCGTCACCATCATCGCCCAGGAAAAGGGTGCCGATCTGAAGGATCGCATCCGTCGCAACTTCGGGTGCCCCCAGCCTGAGGGCTATCGCAAGGCCGCCCGTCTCATGAGGCAGGCGGAGAAGTTCAGGCGTCCCATCGTCTGCTTCGTTGACACGCAAGGCGCCTTTTGCGGCACTGGGGCCGAAGAGCGCGGACAGGGCAACGCCATCGCCGAGAATCTGCAGTTGATGGCGGGCCTCACGGTACCGGTGATCAGTGTGATCCTGGGAGAAGGCGGCTCAGGTGGGGCCTTGGCGCTTGCCCTTTCCAACAAGGTGGCCATGCAGGAAAATGCCGTCTACTCGGTTCTTTCCCCAGAGGGCTTTGCCTCCATCCTGTGGAAGGATGGGAAGCGCGCCCCTGAGGCAGCTGACGTCATGCAGATGGATTCTGCCCATGTGGCGGCCTTGGGTGTGGTGGATGAGGTCATCAGCGAGGGCGAACAGCCGGCTCATGTGAATCCCGACGAGGCCGTTGACAACGTGCGGGAATTCGTCGAAGAGGCCTTGGCTGATCTCTCAATGCATTCTGCTGAGGAGCTGCGCGAGCAGCGTCAGGAACGATTCTCTCGATTCTGAGAGCGGATCCCGGTGGCTTCCTCATCGAATGACAATGCCTATCCTGATTGTGAGATGTGCGGGAGTTGCTGTGCGCGCATGAGCGTGCTGGCGGTCACCGAAGATGAGTACTTCACCATGAAGGCGGCTGCCGAGGCGAAGAATGTCCATCCTATCGACCGTGGGGAAGTGGGCTGTCCGCTGCTCGCGGAGGACGGAAGCTGCATGATATGGGAGGCGAGGCCTCAGGTATGTCGGTTGCACCACTGCCGTGTGCCGCGCTACCAGATCCTGCAAGACAATCCTGAGATAGAGGTGGAGGAAGACCTGCATCTGATCTGTCTGCGCGAGACCTTCGTTCCGAATGTCACGCCACGTCCAGAGTGCCCTGAGATCGCGGGACGCTCCTGAACCCTCCTCACCCCTCACGTGATCGCGTGCATCGTCCGCGTTGCAGGCTCGCATTGCAGGCTCGCAGCGAAGGCTCGTAGCGCAGGCTTTAGCCTGCGTCCCTTGTAAGAGGGACCTGCGATCAACCGGAACAACCTCTCGGAACAAGACAAGAGGATGAACAGAGGATGAAGAGGGGACGGGTCTGCGTCAAAGACTTGAAGCATCCATGCGACTTGTCGTTGGCAACAACATCCTCATCGATTACCTGATAGATCGAAGGCCGTTCTCTGAGAAGGCGATGCTGCTCATGGAATTGGGTTACACCAAGGAACTCGAGCTCTGGATGGGCACCTCTCAGATAACCGATCTCATATACGTAGTGACCAACGGTGATCGCGCGTCCGAAGCTGCCTATGCGAAGGAAGTCATGCAGGGGCTTCGAAAGATGATGCGCATCTATGCAACCGATGAAGAGGATTTCGATGCGGCAGCGAACTCGACGTGGGAGGATATCGAGGATGCGTTCGTCTTCCAGACAGCCCTGAAGGTCAAGCCGGTTTCAGTAAATCATCAATCAGGACCTTTGACTGCGAAGGCCTCTTCGCCTACCTGGCAACTGAGAAGGGTCTTGTCTATGAGGAGACTATCCTCTGACTGAAAAGAGGCAAAGGGTTCTTCCGCAGCCCAAGCCTTCAGATGAGCGCTGAGGAAAACTATACCCCGTTTTCCACCATGAGAGCATTGAGAGCATCAGGATCAGAGGAGACAGCCTCCAGATCGGAGAGACGACCGGTGGCTGCGAGCTTGGCGATGAGGGCTTGAAAGCGCTTTTGGGATTGAGCCTCACCTCGACGTTCACCGACTTCTTCCCCAGCGAGATATCCCTCTTCCCGGGCAGCATCCATTCTGGCAAGAGCATCCATCTCAAGCGTCATAAACCCCATGGCCTGCTCCTTCCATGCCTCTTCTGCGTTGGCGCGCCTCACTTGCTCATCCAGCGTAGTGGCAAGAACGCCCTCCGCACGTCCCGTATGGATGTATTCTAACAGACGGGAGAGGTCCTCATCATGGGTTTTGTCCCAAGCAGGAGCGTTCAGAGCTATCCAGTGCATGCCATCTTCGAGGCTTAGGTCCGTTGCTTCCCTGCAAGCGTGCTCAAGGGTATATCGGGGCAGCTTCTCATTGAAGGGATCGTGGTCACAGATGAAGATGATGTAGCTCTCGGGAAGTTTCATGTAGCTCGTCCCTTCGGGAAGGGAGGCTGTATCCATGACCGCTTGGTAGTAGCGCATGCGCCGGACAAGGTGAGGGTCTGTTGCGGACTGCATCTCAATGTCATAGACCCTATCGCTTGACTTCGCGAACACATCCATGCGGACTCCGTGGCTATACAGTCCGGGTTTCTCTGCATGCTCATCCTCTATGTATTCGATACGTCCTACCTCTATCCCCAAGATCGCCTCCAGCATCATGGCGCAGACATCAGGGTTGCGCGCCACACGATCGAACATGGGCCAGTCTCTGATGGTGAGGTCTCTCACAGGCTTTCTCCTCTCTTCGAACATCCACTGAAGAAGACCTTAACCAGCGCATCTGACAGATATTTGACAGGGGTATATCATCTGTTCGCGAGGGATCGAGCAGCTTTCTGCAGAGATCTGCATGCTTCCTTCGCATGTCTATCGAAGATCTTGTACTTTCCTGTGAAATATGGACCGGTGTGATGTTCCTGGATGACAACACGCTGAAGATCTGCCATGTCATCCCTATTGCAGCAGGCAGATCTAAAGATCTGCGCTACGAAGATTAACGTGACAGGTTGACCGTAGCGCAGCACTTTAGTGCTGCCTTGGGTAACACCTAAGGTATCCCTGTACGTTAGGCCACTAGGCAATTGCCTCAATGAACATGTTGCGCGTGATCTTCGCGCAACGCATTATCGCGCGAAGCGCGAGCGATCAGAATCAGCAGAGCAGTGGGTGCATGCGATTGGGGATGAAAACGGTGGTATATAGGGAACTCTTGGATATTGCGTCATCAAGCCGTTACCTGTGATGGGTGCGTGATAGAATCCGACCTGCGACAACCATACCTTGCGATGCAAGACCATATCATTTTTTGTCAAAGCTTGATCAGGAGAGCATCTGCCCTTCTGGAGCTTTGGCATGAACATGCTTTGCATCCGTATGGTTGTCGCGACCGTGGCGGATGCTCTCCTCATCGCGACTGATCTGAGCCTTCTTCCCGGTCTGGGGAACACAACCGGGAAGGAGCGCATATGTACGAAAAAGAAATAATCGGATTTCTTGCTCGGTATACCATTCCCAAAGCACGAAGGAACTATAAGGATGGGGATGCTGTATGGCAAGCTCATCGGGATACGCTGGCAGGACGCTTTCAACTGAAACACTATGCTGCAATCTCAGCTGAAAAAGCGATCAATCCTGTAACGATGGATCTGTATGATCATTTGACGGCGCATAAATCGACAGATGAGCTAACGTCTTCAGCTCTCATTGAGTTTCTAAAGAATACCGAATACGGCAAAGAGGTTGAATACGCAGCTCTATTGAAACTTGTCAACATGACGTTGAAGTACTTGTATATCCTGCAATTCATTAAGGCAGATGATGAGGTGCTGAACAAGCTGCCCCATATAAATCTTGCGAACTGCGATTGTCCCCTTGATTCGAACATCATCAAGACGCTGTCGAAAAAGAGCAAGGCTATTTCCTGGACAAGAATAAAAGACGAAGCGCAATACAACGCCATCCAGGAGGAGATCCGCGAAAAATGCCTTGACCGGTTCGATACTGATTCAGCCTTGGTCTACGACTTCATGGAATATCCCCATATCAAAGTAAACCGTAAATTCGGAGAGGCGTGATTATCATGAACAGGTTCGTCAGAGGAGCCTTGGCGGTCTTTCTCGGTCTCTCGCTTATGTTGCCCTTGGGCTCTTTCGGATGGGCGAGTGAAAGTGACGAACTTGCACCAAATGAAACCTTGCCAGATGAAACGATGGTCTTAGATGAAGATGATGCGTTATTTGCTGCTCCTCTTTTGCTGGATGAGCCAGTCTTGGAAGAGGAAGCACTGGGAGATGAACTGATCGAAGACGCAGAATCCGATGTTGAAGTCACTCCAGGCTGGAATGCATTCGGTACATGCGAATGGCAAATCGATGATGCGGGTTGTTTAACCATACGTCCTGCGGGTAATGGAGTGGAAGGGCAGTTACCAATAATTAAAGATTTGCACGATGGCGATTCTTTTCCTTGGATTGAAGATGATCCCTCCCAAATCACTCTCGCTAAAATCGAGGGGCATATCAAAGCATCGAATTCACTGAGGGAGATGTTTCGTGACTGCAGCAAAATGGCACAAGTGGAAGGCTTGCATAATATAGATATGTCGTCAGTGAAGTCAATGAGAGCTATGTTCTATCGTTGTAGGTCTTTGAACGCATTGGACCTGTCGGCACTTGATACGTCGAATGTTGAAGATATGTCGTTTATGTTTGAAAGTATACCCTTCGTCTCTCTTGACTTCTCTTCCTTTGACACCAGCAATGCTACCAATATGTATGGGATGTTCTGGAATTGTAGGTATCTTAAAGAGCTCAATATCTCTTCTTTCGATACGAGCAAAGTTGATAATATGTGTTATATGTTTAGCAATTGCAGTTCATTGCAAGAGATAGACTTGACAAATTTTGATACATCTAATGTATGGGCTATGAACAGTATGTTTGAGGGCTGCTCATCTTTAAGTTCACTCGAATTGAACAGTTTTAATACTTCTAAAGTCAAAACAATGTCTGGGATGTTCCAAAACTGTCGCTCATTAGAAGAAATCGATCTTTCTCACTTTGATACATCAAATGTCAAGCTTATGGGAATTAGCATAAATCAGGGAGGTATGTTCGAGGGATGTATTTCTCTGAAAGAATTGGATCTATCGAATTTCAGAACTCCAAAGTTGGAGAGTGCTGGCCGCATGTTCTTTGGTTGCTCTCAGCTATCAAAGTTGAGCCTTCCCTTTTTTGATACCTCTAATATCACTGTGTGGGGTGGAGACGGTGGGGGAATGCACGAAATGTTTAAAGGTTGCACTTCTCTCAGAACTCTTGATCTCAGCTCTTTCGATACCTCAAGTGTGCCTTCAGACAGTGCGGGCAGGTTAGGCTTATTCGATGATACTCTCTGCGAGATAACCGTGGGCGAGAAGTTCACGCTGCAGAAGGAGTTCCCCCAAGTCAAATGGACGAACACCAAAGGGCAGCAGTTCTATCCTGCTGACATCCCAGTTGGCGTGGCAGACACCTATACTTCCACTGCGCCCCATGTGTCCATTAAGGTGTTTGAGGGTGCATCCACCGTCCTAGAAGTGGGAAGTGTTCTTCTATTGGACGCTGATGTGACGCCATCCATGTTGGCATCCTCGCTTGTCTGGTCTTCCTCTGATGCATCTGTGGCTTCCGTGGATGGCACAGGAAAGGTGAGCGCCAAGGCGGCGGGTACGGCGATCATCTCAGCCCGGGCAGGTGACTTGAGCGATTCCATCACTGTGACGGTCAAGGCTGCGGGTGTTCCTGAGATTTTCGTGGAATCCGTCACGTTGGATAAAACGTCCATGACGCTCGTAGGCCAAGAGATGCGTTCTCTTTCTGCAACGGTGCTTCCTGTCAATGCCACCTACCAGAACGTCGTATGGTCATCTTCCAACGAGAACGTAGCGCGTGTGAGTGCTCAAGGGGCGGTCACGGCCACGGGGAAGGGGAGCGCCACCATAACCGCCAGGAGTGCTGATGGGAAGAAGTCTGCCACCTGTGCGGTCGAGGTATCCAATCCTGTCACATGGGCTGGATTCTCATCGGTGCCCACCAAGGTCTACGTCAGCAAGGATTATGGGATCGAGATAACCGTTCGAGGGGACCTGCCTGGTGAGACCGATGGGTTCACCTCGGTTGCGTGGTCGTCATCGGATGACACCATAGCTGAGGTGACAGGTTCTGGCACAGTGGGATCTGTCAGGGGAGTCGCTCCCGGTTCCTGTGCCATCCAAGCTTCAGCTGTTCGCGATGGCAAGACCTTCGATATGACTGAGCAGATAGAGGTGGAGTGGGATCTTATCGAGAACATCACTTTGAGCGAGACCAGCAAAAGCGTTGAAGTGGGAAGCGGGAGCTTCACGCTTGAGTATGGCATCTCCAACCCGTCTGCCGCCGGACGGTTGGGAGAGGTGAAGTGATCTTCCTCTTCCATCGCAGACATCAAAGGAGGACAAGGCTCTCTTACCATTATGCCGAAGCGAGCAGGTCATGAGACTATCAGCTTCTGGGGTCCAGGACCTTCAGCCAAAGCCTCCTTCAACCTCACCGTGACCCCCAAGGTCGTAGGGGCAACTGACGACTCGGATATCGAAGGGTACATGCACATCAACGACTCGGAGGCAGTGGATCTCATAGGCAGCAATCAACTTCGCATCAAGAACAGCGAGGAGAAGACGAACCCTGGCCTTGTTCAGCTTGCCGTGGCTTCAGCAGGAGGTGCAAGCACTCTTCTGGATGCCTATGAGGTTGACCTGGTGGATGATGCCGGAAACGTCGTTCCTTGGAACGAGCCTGATCATGTCTTGACCATCTTCACCAAGATGAGCGATCCCATGAAGCAGCTTTCTGCCACCCATGACATGGGCGTGCATTACATCGACACGGTGAACAACAAGTCAGAGGCCAAGAACACCTGGATCGCAGGAGACGACATTGCCTTCGAAACCACTCACTTCAGCACCTATGCCATAACCGCCACCCAAAGGCCTAGTGAAGCTACAGGTGATCCCGCCAGGAATGGCACTTCAGTGGGAGGAGGCCTGGCGGAGACAGGCGATGGTGTGATGACCGTTCTGTTCTTGTGCGCAGGTGTTGGGGTGGTTGCCTCCGGTGTCATGATGGTTTCACGCCGCAAGAAGCGCCAATTGTAGGCAAGGCAAGCCGCGGTTGTCGCAGGTCCCCTACAGGGACGCAGGCTGAAGCCTGCGCTACGAGTCTTCCTTACAATACTTCGTTACGAGCTTGCGCATCGAATGCGTTCCTCTGAGCCGTTGATCCTCTCTTTCATCACCAGTTGCGTGCATCAATGTTACAATTTCTTCATTCGTAACACCGAATGCAAGGAGACAACTCGTGGAACACATCCAATGGAGCCGCAGGCAGTTCATCAAGGCAGCGGGAATAGGCGCAGCGACATTCGCCTTCGGAGGTGCGCTGAGTGCGTGCGCCTCAGGGGGAAGTGCAGGTGGCGGCACATCTCAGCAGGCTGCAAATCAGGTCATCGTCACCATGACCACTTCCTCTGAGCCCGAGGCGGGTTTCAACCCGCTCTTCTCATGGGGCTGCGGCGAACATGTCCATGAGCCGCTCATCCAGTCCACCCTCGTGACCACAACGGAGGACATGGCCTTCGAAGGCGATCTCGCTCGTCGCTGGGATTGCTCTCCTGATGGCCTCACGTGGGTGTTCACGATTCGCGATGATGTGCGCTTCACCGATGGTGAGCCGCTGACCGCCCGGGATGTGGCCTTCACCATCAACGGCATCAACGCCAACGAGGCGGCTCAGGCTGACCTGTCCATGGTGCGCGAAGCCGTCGCCGTAGATGACACCACGGTGGAACTGCATTTGAGCAAACCCTGCAACGCCATGCTCTACACGCTTGCCGTGGTGGGCATCGTGCCTGAGCATGCCTATGATGCCCAGACCTATGGCGCGAACCCCATCGGCAGTGGCAGATACCTGCTGGAGCAGTGGGACCGCGGCCAGCAGGTCATTTTGAAGGCGAACCCTGACTATTATGGGGAGAAGCCGAAGATGGAGCGGGTCATCGTCCTGTTCATGGATGAGGATGCCTCCCTGGCTGCTGCGAACGCGGGTCAGGCGGATGTCTGCTACACCGCCGCCACCCTGGTGGATGCCGCCCATCCTCAAGGCTACGGCGTTCTCAACTGTGCTTCGGTGGATTCGCGTGGCATCTCGCTGCCCAGCATACCGGCGGGGGCTTCGAAGGAAGATGAGGGACAGACCTACTCCGCTGGCAATGACGTGACCTGCAACCTTGCACTGCGCCGTGCCATGAACCACGCAGTGGATAGGCAGGCCATGATAGACAATGTGCTGAACGGATACGGCACCGTCGCTTACAGCGTGTCGGATGGCATGCCTTGGTACAACCCTGCCATGGAGGTTTCGACCGATGTCAACCTTGCCCGCCAGATCATCGAAGGGGATGGCTGGGTGTTGAACGCAGAGGGCATCTACGAGAAGAACGGCGTCCAAGCGGCCTTTGACTGCTACTACAGCGCCTCCGATTCCGTTCGACAGGCCCTGGCCAATGAATTCGCGAACCAGATGCAGGCCTTCGGCGTGAAGGTGAATCCCATTGGGTCGGGGTGGACGCGCGATGCAAGCGGCATCTATGCCCATCAATACACCGATCCAGTGCTGTGGGGTTGGGGCGCGAACTCACCCATGGAGGTCTACACCCTCCACTACGGCTCCTCATCGGGAAACTACGCCTGCTATGAGGATGCCGTCATCGATGCGCACTTGGATGAGGCCTTGGCTGCCACCACCATTGATGCTTCGTATCCTGAATGGCAGGCCGCCCAGTGGGATGGCGTGGATGGCTTCGCTCCTGAGGGGGCAGCCACGTGGATATGGCTCTGCAATGTGGACCACCTGTACTTCAAGCGTGATGGTCTGGTGGTGGCGAAGCAGAAGCCGCATCCCCATGGGCATGGGTGGTCGCTGGTGAACAACGTCGACCAGTGGTATTGGGAATAGGCAACGTCGGTGCCCATGGCACGCTATATCGTCGGACAGATCCTGCGTTTCATCTTGCTGATGGCGGCGGTGAGCGTCGTCACCTTCGCACTGGTCAGCCTGTCTCCCACTGATCCGCTTCAAGCCAATGTAGGCCAGGCCGCACTGGCGAACATGAGCGAGGAGAAGCGGGCGGCCTTGGAAGCCTATTGGGGTGTGAACGTACCCTTCCATGAACGGTTCCTCACGTGGTTTGCGGGGCTTCTCCATGGCGATATGGGCCTGTCGCTTCGCTACAACGCACCTGTCACGGAAGTCATCGCAACACGTGCGCTCAACTCGCTGGCGCTGATGGCCACGGCATGGGTGATAAGCGGCGCGCTTGGCTTCGCCTTGGGTGTCTATGCGGGCACCCACCAAGGCAGTTGGGGAGACAGGGCCGTCAAGGGCTATTGCTTCATCTTGGCTGCCAGCCCCACCTTCTGGGTGGCCCTGCTTCTGCTCATCGTCTTCTCCGTCCAGCTGGGGTGGTTCCCCATCGGGTTCTCCCAACCCATAGGAAAGGCTGCGTCTGAGGTGACGCTGACCGATGCGCTCCATCATATGGCGCTTCCGGCGCTCACGCTTTCCATCGTGGGGGTGGCGAATGTGGCGTTGCATACCCGTGAGAAGACCATTGATGTGATGGCCTCTCCCTATGTGAGGTTCGCGCGAGCCCGAGGGGAGAGCGAACGGTCCATCATCATGCATCACGGCCTGCGGAACCTTGTCCTTCCGGCGCTTACCATCCAGTGCTCCCAGATTGCGGAGATATTCGGTGGATCGGTGCTGGTTGAACAGGTCTTCAGCTATCCGGGGCTGGGGCAGGCGGCGGTGACGGCGGGCATTGGGGGAGATGTGGCGCTTCTGGCGGGTATCGCGCTGGTATCGGCGGCTCTCGTCTTCGGGGGGAACCTGTTGGCGAACATCCTCTATGGCATCATCGACCCGCGCCTGCGCACACGTGCGCTCAAAGCTGGGGAAGGGGTGTGATGATGGCGGCTCTCACGCAAGCTGTCGCTTCGAACACCCTGCATGCTCCTGCTAAGGCGACGGTTTCGAATCGGGTGTCGGTCCTGGTTGCTACGGTGGGCGCCTCGGTGATGTTGCTGGTCATCTTGGTCGTGGGCATCATGCTGGAGCCTGCTGCCACGGCCACGGACTTCCTCCAGAAGAGCCAGCCGCCTTCCTGGGAGCATCCCTTCGGTACGGACATCATGGGGCGCGACATGCTGGTGCGCACCGTGGCCGGGCTTTCCTTGAGTCTGCGCGTTGGGCTGGGGGCAGCGGCGGCATCATCGCTCATCGCCCTTTTCGTGGGTTTTGCAGCCGCTTTGGGAGGGCGCAAGGTGGATGCGGCCTTCTCTTGGCTGATCGACCTCATGATGGGCATTCCCCATATCGTCCTGCTCATCCTCATCTCCTTCGCGCTGGGGAAGGGGTTTGTGGGCGTGATGGTGGGAGTCGCCCTCACGCATTGGCCTTCCTTGGCCCGCGTGATCCGCGCGGAGGTACTGCAATGCAAGGAGTCCGGCTTCGTGGCCTATGCGCGGAAGCTGGGAGCGACTCCTTGGCAGATAGCCTCCCGTCATATGCTTCCCTTCGTGCTGCCTCAGTTCCTGGTGGGGCTCATCCTGCTGTTCCCTCACGCCATCCTGCATGAGGCGGCCATCACCTTCCTTGGGTTCGGGCTGCCTCCCGAACAACCTGCCATCGGCATCATCCTCTCTGAATCCATGGGCTACCTCTCCGCGGGGATGTGGTGGTCGGCGGTCTTCCCAGGTTTGGCGCTGATCGCCTTGGTCATACTCTTCGATGTCGTCGGCTCTGGGGTGCGCAGGCTGCTTGATCCCCAAAGCGCTCAGGAGTGACGGCCATGGCTGTCCGTCATGAACAGGAAACGTTCCACAAGGATGCCTGCATCCACCACGATCACCATGATGGGGAGTTCCACCATCATCACTCCCATAGCGTCACGTCCCGTCATATTGAAGCCCATCATCTGCTTCAGGTGGAAAACCTGAGCGTGTCGTTTCAGATGTATGAGGAAGGGGAGGGGGTACGCGGATTCTTCACGGCGCCTAAACGCGTGGTGGAGGTGATCCATAACCTGAGCATCTCAGTCCATGCTGGCGAGATCGTGGCGGTTGTGGGGGCGTCTGGTTCGGGCAAGACCTTGCTTGCCGATGCCATCTTCGGGATGTTCGAACCGAATTCCCTGGTGCAGGGTTCCCTCTGGTTTGACGGCAAGCGACAGACGGCGGAATCACTCAGGGCTCTTCGCGGGGAAAGGATCGCTCTGGTTCCGCAGAGCGTCGCCGCGCTTGATCCTTTGATGAAGGTGGGCAGGCAGGTGCAGGGGTTTGCGCGAAGGGGGATGAGCCGCGCACAGCTCAGGCACCGCCAAGAGGAGCTCTTCGCCCGCTATAGGCTATCTCCTGAGGTGGCCGATCTGTATCCCCATGAGTTATCCGGCGGTATGGCCCGCCGTGTGCTTCTGTGCTGTGCATTGATGGGTCACCCCCAGCTCATCGTGGCTGATGAGCCTACCCCCGGCCTGGATACCCCTTTGGCTGTGCAGGCCCTCTCTGACTTGAGGGCTTTTGCCGATGACGGCGGTGGGGTGATGCTGATCACTCATGATCTTGATCTGGCCCTGCAGGTGGCTGATCGGGTCGCGGTATTCAGGGATGGGACGGTGGTAGAGGAGACCAGTGTCGCCGCCTTTGCGGATCCAACCCTGTTGCGCCATCCCTTTTCTCGAGCGCTTTGGCAAGGGATGCCCGAGCATGGGTTCGAGAGTGGCTGGGAAGGGGAGGTGGATCATGCTTGAGGCTCGAGCCATTTCCTTCGCCTATCCCAAAGGCCCTCCCATCTTGGAAGCCATCTCTTTGGAAGTGGCCCCCTGTCAGCGGCTCTATATACAAGCGCCCTCGGGCACGGGCAAGACCACGCTCTGTCGGATACTGGCGGGGTTCCAGCAGCCCTCTTCGGGAGAGGTGCTCGTAGATGGGCAGCCTCTGCCGAAGCGTGGCCCCTGTCCTGTGCAGCTCATTGGGCAGCATCCCGAACATGCTTTAGATCCGCGGATGCGGATGAAGGACAGCCTGCTTGAATCAGGTCCTTTGGATGGGGGATTGCTTCAGCGCCTGGGTATCCAGCAGAGGTGGCTCAGTCGCTTTCCCCATGAGCTTTCCGGTGGTGAGCTGCAGCGTTTCTGCATCGCCCGCGCGCTCATGGCGAACCCGCGTTACCTGATAGCCGATGAGATCTCCACCATGCTCGACGCGGTGACCCAAGCATATATCTGGCACAGGCTTTTGGAAGAGGTGGAGCAGCGCGGCCTTGGTCTCGTGTTCACCACTCACTCCACCGCTCTTGCCGACAGGCTGATAGGGTCAGGCAAGATGCACGCCTTACGGTAGGGAAGGTTTGTGGAGGGGGAATGCATAGGGTTCGATCGCGATCGACCCCTCCTACGGGTGATGTTGCATTCTCTGGGTTGTCACGCTGGGCCGAACACGTTCGGCCCCTACATCGGCGACGTCACACGGTTTTCGTCGAGGCCGATCTGGATCGGCCCGATGATGCCCCCGAGGTAACCTGTTCCGTAGGGGCGGACCATGGTCCGCCCGGCGTTGCAGTTGGGTGAACCCTGTACGTCAGGCTACCTGACAGGTGCCTCAATGAACAGGTTGCGCGTGATCTTCGCGCAACGCATCCTAACGCGAAACGCGACTCGGTGCAGATACAGGACGGGATGTTCGGAGGAGCGGATCGGAGATATTTATGCCACCGGTGTGGTGATGCTCATCCTGTCACTACGTTATACTAGATATTATCTAGTATAGGACGTAGACGGTAAGGGGGAACTCTCATGGACGCAGAGGTGTCGCGGATCATCAACAAGGCCCTTGACGGAGGGATACTCAACGAAAAGGAGAGCATTGAACTGCTCCGATGGGATGACCTAACCGATGAGGCGGCGGCCATCCGCTTGGCAGGGCGTCGCTTGAGTGAGGAATTGCTTCCGAAGGCCGAGATCCACGGGCAGATCGGCTTGAATGTGGGGGTATGTCCGAAGGACTGCCGTTTCTGCTCGTTCGCCGCCTCCAACAAGGTGTTCACGGAAAGCTCTGAACTGGACGAGGAGACCGTGGTCGATTACGTTCATCTGCTTGAGGAGAAGGGTGCGAATGCCATCTATCTCATGACCACCGCCCAATATGATCAGCAGAAGTTCTTGGACATGGGTAAAGCCGCCTTCGCTACCTTGGAGAAAGGCACGCCTCTTATTGCGAACGTGGGGGACTTCGACTATGACTATGCCTGCGAACTCAAGAAAGCGGGATTCACAGGTGTCTATCATGTGATTCGCTTGGGGGAAGGTGAGTTCACCCGCTGCCCGGTGGATACGCGGTGGAACACCATCCACGCTGCCCAAGATGCGGGGTTGCTCTTGGGTTCATGCGTTGAGCCTGTGGGACCTGAGCATTCGTTGGAAGAGATCGTGGAGAAGACCATCTATACCCGTGAGATGGGCGCCAAGTTCTCTGGGGCCATGCGTAGAACCCCCATCGATGGCTCGGTGCTCTTCCAGTATGGGGCGGTGACCTATGCACGCATGGCCACCATCGTGGCGGCTGTGGCCCTCATCACCGGTCAGGTCATCTCTGGCAACTGCACCCATGAGCCGAACCAGCTGGCTGTGTTCAATGGGGCGAATCTGCTTTGGGCAGAGGTCGGATCGAATCCGCGTGATACTGAGGGGAAGACGGAAGAGAATCGTGGATGGACGGTACCGCGCTGTCAAGAGCTCTTGGAAGAATGCGGTTGGGAAGTGCTCGATGGCCCCTCGGTGCTGTTCAGCTGAGAGTGAGAGACGTGTGGCCCTGCAATCTTGGTCGTTCGCAGGGCCACATACATTTTAAGGGACTTCCTCTTTGCGTCTTCTCTCCGTGCTGCTGAATCACCCGCAAACACATGCGGGTGATAGGAAAAGCCTAGGCGGTAGCTCCTCCACAGCTGGAGCCGGCACCGGCTGTGCATCCATAGCAATGCTGTCCGAATGCGATGGGTCGCTTCAGGGACTTGCTGGGATCAGCGGCCAGCTCTTGAATGGTGCCACCCTCCACGCAGGTCATCTCTGCGGCTTGGTTGAAGTCGCAGTCATAGAGTCTGCCGTCCCATCCCACGGACAGTTGTGTGCGGCACATCATGGTTGGCACGGTTGCTGCATTGAATGCACCGACCAGCTTGCCCATGTACTTGTCAAGGTTACCCGTCTGCTGCAGGCGGTTGCCGAATCTGCCATTGGGGTTGTTGGCGATGGCGAAGAGATGGTCGAAGCTGATGCCGTGCTCCTCCCCGAGCTGTTGCTTGTAGTCTCGCTCAAGTCCCGCTTGGTCTCCTGGAAGGAACATGCCGCCTGGGTTGTACACCAAGTCAAGTTCCAAGGTCTTTCCACCGGGGCCTGCTCCTTCTCCCTTGCCGTAACCCAGAGCGTTCAGATGGCGTATCCCTTCGATGGTGGCATCGTAGGTGTTCTCGCCACGTTGCTTCTCGGCGTTCTTCTTGACGTAATGGGGCAGGGAAGCGATGACGGTGATACCCAATTCCGCCCACAGCTCAGGCAGGTTGGCGTAGGCCGGGTCCTCCAGGATGACCAGATTCGATCGTGTCATCACTTTGGCACCGATGGCTGCAGCCTCGCGGAGCAGCCACTCGTAGTGGGGATTCATCTCCGGTGCACCGCCGGTGATGTCAATGGTGCCGATGCTGTGGTCGCGTACCACGACAAGACATGCCTCCATGGTTTCCTTCGACATCTCCTCAGTGCGTGCAGGGCTCGATTCCACATGGCAATGCTTGCAGGCCAGGTTGCATTTGAGCCCCACGTTCATCTGGAGGGTTCCCAAGTCATCGACGGTGAAGCGATTCTCCCCATCAACGCGCTCATGGAATGAGGGGAATGCCGCCATGGCCTCCAGGGCCTCTTCATTCAACGCTGGCATGCTACAGCTCCATATCGTCGACGATGTTCTTCATCTGCACTCCGTGGACGAGAGCCGCCCCTCCACGCAGGGCGCATGCGACATGGAAGACCTCGGTCATCTGCTCCTCGGTCACGCCTTTCTCAAGGCAGGAGTTGACATACGAATCGATGCAATAGGGACACGGCGCAACGGCAGCCACGGCCAGGGCGATGAGCGCCTTTTCGCGGGCGGTCAAGGCTCCGTCGGCAAAGACGCTGCCGTAATAGGCCATGAACTTGTCCCAAAGCTCCGGCGCCTCCTCTCCCATGGTGGAGAACTTGGGGAGATCGGCAGGGTTGTAATAGGTATCCATGGTCGTTCCTCTCACATATAGGATAGAGTCCAATACATGAAGTGTACCTATAAGTACAGGGAGATGCAACCAAGGAAGATGCCCTCAGGAGGGGAATGAGTATGAAGGTTCGGGCGAAGCTAGCGTCTATCCCATCCAATGAACGCCCAATGGCTGGTGCGGGGAGTCGCGTAGGTCAGATGTCCTGCGTGGTGTGCATCGGGAACCAGCATGGAGGAAAGCCACTCTTTGATGCGTCGGTTGATGTCGGCGTCATCAACCCTCAGGGCATTGTCCCTGATGAAGGCCTCTGCCATCCGTCGGCAATGATTCTCCGCCTCCTCCCTGCTTTCGAAGACATCGTTTCTTGTGGTGGGAATGTAGTCCAAGCGCGGGAATTGCCCCATGTCTGAGAGCATCGCGATGGCATAGCAATCATCGAAGCTGGGGTGGACGGGCAATCCGATGGCCCTCAGCATGCGATCGTCAGTACGAGGAGAGGTGCCGCAGGGAAGGGTTATGCAGGCACGACGGCGACAGGCGCCATTCAGCTTCCCCAGGGAATCCCAAAGGTCATCGGTGGCGATGGATCGCGAGGCGAAGCAGACATCGAATTGGCCGTCCTCTATCCCGGCCCTCTTCCAGTCATCATCCCAGGAAAGCTCCAGGATATGCACGCGCTTCTCAAGTCCTCGTTCGCAGACCGCATCGTGCAGCTTCTCAAGCATTCCCGATGAGAAATCAGCCGCCCATACCTCATGACCTGCTTCGGCGAGGGGAATGGTGAGGTTTCCCGGGCCGCAGCCCATGTCGAACACCACATCCGCAGGTTCAAGGGAAGCCAGCTTGAGGAAGCGATGGGTGTAGGAATCGGGGCTGTCCTTGGAAGTGTAGGTCTTCGCGCGTTCGTTCCAATATGCTGCGTCATGGCTCATGGAGCGCGTCTTCTGCTTTTCCCGCCACAGTTCGTTCCATTCTCTGCCGCATCGCGGGAAGTGCGGGTTCTCGCAATCAGTCATGCTCATGCCTCCATGGGGGTAGCCGTGCAGCCGAACAGCTCAAGGTATTGACCATCCTCCACGGCAAGGGTGGCCGTCTCTGCGCCTTCTGCAAGGCGCGCAAGCTCGACGCCGTTGATCCGAGAGCCGTCTGAATAGGTCAGATCTGCCCAGACGATGGCAGCCGGTTTCACATCATAGGCCTCGATGAGCCCAGCAGCCGCCTGCTCCTCTTGGGTGATGGTGTAGGTTCCTGCAGGGATATCAATGCCCACGCGGTAGATACCTGAAAGGTATGGTGTGGCGAAGGGGGGCAGGTCACCTGAGAAGGCCGTCATCACATCGCCTTCGGAAGGTGGCTGGAACAGTACGACGTCTCCCTCTTCGAACTGGGCGATGGAGAACCCGAAGTATCCCAAGGGGTATTTCAACGTGTACTTGCCCTCTTCCTCAGGATCAGGCGCGAACACCGGGTACTTGCCCATGACCTCCTGCGAGCCGGGAATGTAATAGCTGCCGGGAACAAGCGCGTCTTCCCCTTCTGTCTGCACGATGTAGGCACCCGCTGGGTAGCCAGCGTCGGTCTTGTGCCCCACCGGGAGATCATAGTCTTCCAGAAGTTCATCGAAGGTGAAGGAATCAGGGAAGTAGCTGCTGCCATCATGGTTTGCCAATTCCTCCTCTGAAAAGGACCGCTCGGCTCCTCCATTGATGTTGGCATCAGGGAGGGCATTCTCCTTTTCGGTTGAGCTGCAGCCGAAAAGACCGACAAGGGCGGCTGCAATGAGGATGCTGGCAAGAGGGACGGTGAGGAGAAGCTTGGCAAGAGAGGTGCGATGCATCATGTTCCTTTCGTCGGATCTGAATTCTGCATGGCTTTCTTCGCACTGCCTTTGAATGCTTGGGTACGTTGAATCATGATAGCGCCGATCAGGAACGGCAGCCAGAAGACGATGCCGCGATATACCATGACCACGGCCATGCCCGTTGCCTGGTCAATGCCGAAGAGGGTGAAGGCAACCAGAACGGCTGCTTCCACCACGCCGACTCCCTGAGGCGTGAAGGATACCATGGCGAACAGCGTCGCCACCACGTACCCACAGAAGAGCGCTTGGATATCGTGCACGCCGAAGGAGAGGCCCACCATGGAGAAGCAGGCCAGTTCGCAGGTTGATGCAAGGATGGCGAAGAGGAAGGTCCTGATGGTCACGGAGGGGTGCTTGACCATCAATCCGGCTGCCTGCGAAAAGGATTCCACCGTCTTCTCGGCCCACGGGTCGATGGGCCCTTTCTTGAATCTGCGGGCTATCCTGTCCACCAGTCTTTCTATGGGGGCGAGCACCTTGAGCACCAACTGCGGTCGCGTGCCGCCCAGGGTCATGACCGTCACCAAGCCTCCCACCAGGGCAATGGCGATGAGCCCCAGCAGCAGCCAGCCTGGCTGCAGTCCAACGGTGAAGGTGAGGATGCCGAACGCGATCAGCATGATGATGACGAACCCGGTGTCGATGGACAGCTGCATCAGCAGCGCCGCCCCGGTGGCTTTTCCTGCTGGAACACCGCGCTTGGATGAGTCATCCACCACCAGTGACGTACCCGCCAGGTTCAAGCTGGGGGCGACGGTGTTCACGAAGAAGGTGCCGAAGACCAGCTTCAGGCCATCAGAGTAGCGCAGCGTCGACTGCACTGATTTGAAGCACCAGACGAATTCGCCTCCTTGGGTGAAGTACTTCCCGAATTGGAGAACGACGGCCAGGACGAGAAACAGGGGAGACCCTTCTTGGATGGTTTTCAGCAGATCCTTGAGCTGGTCGCCTCGCATGAAGATGACCGCCAATACGATGACGACGATCACTCCAATGAGTATCTTGCGGACATTCCCCTTCATGGATGCTCCTCAGCGCGGCTCGAGAGGGATGCCTACTGCATTGCCTGCACGTGGCGGTAGGCCACGATGGACACCTTCGCCACCAATGCTCCCAGGTCATCTTCAACGATCACATCATAGAAGGCGATGCGACGGCCCTCTTTCGTGCAGTCCGCGGTGGCGGTGAGCTTCGTTCCGTTCGTGGCCGTCATGTAGTCAATGGTGGTGCTCAGGTTGACGGTGGGATCCTGAGCGATGTTGCTGGCAATGGCCAATGCGAAATCAGCCAACGTGAAGATGGCGCCGCCCATGACCTTGCCCTGAGCATTGCTGTGGATGTCCTCGATGGTCATCTCAGCCACGCCGTGACCCTTCCAGCCTTCGACGATCCTGCATTTGGTCTGCTGGGTGGCATATTTGTCCTGGCTGAAGTATTCCTGCAGCTGATTTGTGGTGGGATGGTCCGGCAGCATAGTTCCTCCTTGGGTCCAAGGGAATCTTGACGCTTCTTGTGTATGGATTTGCCATGAAGATCATGAGCGTTCCTGTTTCGTGATTATAAAGCTTACATATCGCCATCGAAGCGACTGCGATGGTTGGCGTAAGGTGGATGATGTGCAAGAATCAAGCCTTTGATGATGCTGTAGCAGGTCATTCGACTTGCAGGATCGTATCCGTTCATGAGAGGGGAGTGCAAAAGATGCGCATAGGCATTCCGAAGGAGGCGGCCCCTGATCAGACCCGTGTTGCAGCCACCCCTGATACTGCCAAGAAACTGAAGAAGCTTGGCTATGAGGTATGCATCCAGGCGGGTGCGGGGGAGCGGGCCACCTACTTTGATGACCAGTACGTCGAGGCAGGGATCGACATCGTTGATGTCGAAGAGGTCTGGGGCTCAGACATCGTCATAGCCCTCGACCCGCCCGAAGATCGGCAGCTTGACCTGATGCACAAGGACGCCGTGCTGGTGTCGCGCCTCAACCCCGGTATTCATCCTGAGCTCATCCAAGACTTGTCTGTTCGCGGTCTCACGGCTATCTCCATGGATGCGGTGCCGCGCATCTCTCGGGCTCAGTCCATCGACGCACGTTCTTCCATGACCAACCTTTCGGGCTACCGCGCCGTCATCGAGGCGGCCGAGGCGCTTGGGCGCTCGTTCGGCGGTCAGATGACCGCCGCAGGCAAGATTCCGCCGTCGCGCGTGTACGTCATCGGCGTGGGCGTGGCGGGCCTTTCCGCCATAGGCACCGCAAGCTCGATGGGCGCCGACGTGTACGCCACCGACGTGCGTCCCGAGGTGTACGACCAGGTGGAGTCGCTGGGAGGCACCTTCGTCGAGATTCCCGTGAAGCAGCATTCCGAGGACGGTTACGCGCGCGCCATGACGGAGGAGGAGGCGAAGCTGGCCAACGAGGTGTACGCCGAGGAGGCCGCCAAGGCCGACGTCGTCATCACCACCGCCATGGTTGCCGGACGCACGCCTCCGCTGCTGCTCGACGAGGACGCCATCGCGCACATGAAGCCCGGCTCGGTCATCGTCGACTTGGGCGCGTCGCCCGAGGGCGGCAACACCTCGCTCACGGAATACAACAACGTGTACACCACCGCCAACGGCGTCACCATCATCGGCTACACCAACCTGCCCTCGCGCCTGGCCGGACAGGCCTCGCAGCTGTACGGGCAGAACATCGTGAACTTCTTCAAGCTGGCCACGCCGGACAAGGACGGCAAGCTGGTGCTGAACGAGGACGACGAGATCATCCGAGGGATGACCGTCACGCTGGACGGCGCCATAATGTGGCCGCCGCCTCCGGTTAAGGTGTCGGCCCAGCAGGTGCCGGCGAAGCCGCAGAACGCCCAGGCCGACGAGATCACGGCGCAGGACATCGCCAACGACGAGCTTCCGGGCTGGCGCAAGTGGTGGTGGAAGGTGGCAGCCGTGGTGCTGGCCGCCCTGCTGGTGCTGTTCGCCCCGGCCGCCATGCAGCCGCACTTCATAGTGTTCGCGCTGGCCGTGGTGGTGGGCTTCTACGTGATCACAGGCGTGTCGCACTCGCTGCACACGCCGCTCATGTCGGTGACCAACGCCATCTCGGGCATCATCATCGTGGGGGCAA
Source organism: uncultured Eggerthellaceae bacterium (assembly GCA_964462135.1). Lineage (GTDB taxonomy): Bacteria > Actinomycetota > Coriobacteriia > Coriobacteriales > Eggerthellaceae > MGBC163016. The sequence goes on from CAYWWK010000001.1 coordinate 95,249, forward strand.
TGCTGCTGGTCAGTTCCAGCAACCCCGTGGTGGTGGTCCTGTCCTTCGTGGCGATGGTCATCGCGTCCATCAACATCTTCGGCGGCTTCCTGGTGACGCACAGGATGCTCAGCATGTTCCAGAGGAGCTCTGAGGACTAGTGGAACTTCTAATCGACACAGCGGCCGTGGCCCAGTACGAGCAGCACATGGCCATCCTGCAGGGGGCGGCAAGCTTCCAGTCGCTGGCCTACATCGCCGCAGCTCTTCTATTCATACTTGCACTTGCGGGGCTTTCCAAGCAGAAGAGCGCCCGCAACGGAAACTTCGCCGGCATCGCCGGCATGGCGATCGCGCTGATAGCCACCATCGTGATAGTCATGGTGACGTCCATGGAGCCGGAGTTCGTCGGAGGCGGCACGGCGTCGGGCGCAAGCGCCTCCGGTTTCGCGATCACGGACACGGGCCTTTGGGTCGCGTTCCTGCTTATCGTCGTGGCGCTTGCCATCGGTGCCGCCATCGGCATCTTCAAGGCCAAGCACGTCAAGATGACCGAGATGCCCGAACTGGTCGCCATGCTGCATTCGTTCGTGGGCGCGGCGGCCGTGCTGGTGGGCTTCTGCTCGTTCCTAACCGACCCGGGCGCCGAAGGCGTTGAGAACGCCTGGCACATCGGCGAGGTGGGGCTGGCAGTGTTCATCGGCGCGGTCACGCTCACCGGCTCGGTCGTGGCCTACCTGAAGCTCTCGGCCAAGATATCGGGTCGCCCGCTGACGCTTCCGGGCCGAAACGCCATCAACGCCGCGATGATCGTCGTGTCCATAGCGCTCATCGCGTGGCTCATCAACACGCGCGGCGTGGACGCGGGGCTGCTGCCTCTCTGCCTGCTCACCGCGGTGTCCCTGGTCCTGGGCGCGCACCTCGTGCTGGCCATCGGCGGCGGCGACATGCCGGTCGTGGTGTCCATGCTGAACTCGTACTCCGGCTGGGCGGCGGCCATGGCCGGCTTCACGCTGGGCAACGACCTGCTGATCATCACCGGCGCGCTGGTGGGCTCTTCGGGCGCCTACCTGTCCTACATCATGTGCCAGGGCATGAACCGCTCGTTCATATCCGTCATACTGGGCGGGTTCGGCGGCGAGGGTGCAGCGCCTTCGGCCGGCGCCGAGGAGCGCGACTACGGCGACTACACCGAGGCCACCGCCGAGGAGGTCGCCCAGATGCTCAAGGACGCCAAGAGCGTGGTCATCGCGCCGGGCTACGGAATGGCCGTGGCGCAGGCGCAGTTCCCCGTGGCCGACCTCACGCGCCGGCTCATGGACGCGGGCGTCGACGTGAAGTTCGGCATCCACCCGGTGGCAGGCCGCATGCCGGGCCACATGAACGTGCTGCTGGCCGAGGCGAAGGTGCCCTACGACAACGTCTTCGAGATGGACGAGATCAACGACGACTTCGGTGACGTGGACGTGGTGCTGGTCATCGGCGCGAACGACACGGTGAACCCCGCGGCCGAGACGGAGCCCTCGTCGCCCATCGCGGGCATGCCAGTCATGCACGTGTGGGAGGCGGGCAAGGTCATCGTATTCAAGCGCTCCATGGGCAACGCGGGCTATGCGGGAGTGCAGAACCCGTTGTTTTTCAATGAGAATACGGACATGCTGTTGGGAGATGCGAAGAGCTCCGTGGATGCCATTGTAGCCGCTCTATGAGTTTGGGCTGACGGACGGCAGGTTGCTTGGCCTTGATGGCCAAGGTGGCTTCGGACGCGTCGTCGCGCTCAGATGGCAGAGGCGGCTGCCGCTCCCACGACAATCACATCAACGGGTTGGTCGTGAGGTTCGACCATGCCCATGCTCTGCAGGCTGTCCACCTGTTGGCCCGCGCGGCAGAGGCCCATTGAGACGCCCTTGAAGTCTTGCAGGAAGGCATCGTAGAAGCCGCCGCCGTAGCCCAAGCGGAAACCAGCTTTATCGAAGGCGAGCCCAGGAACGAGGGCAAGGGGGCTATGGCAGGCAGCGGGGTGGATCGCGGTTTCGGCATCCAATGGCGGCTCCTTGATGCCGAAAGGAGACGTTTCCAGGCCATCGAAGTCGTGTATGCGGAACCATTCCATCCGGTGCGGCCCTGTGCAGCGGGGAATGGCAACGGTCTTTCCCTGACTCCATGCCGCCTTGACGATGCCGCGGGTATTCACTTCGCACCCGATGGAAAGATAGGTCAGCACGGCATCCGCGCGTATGAAGGCAGGATGCGAGATCACCTTTTGCTGGATGACGGCATCCAGCTGACGGCGCTCAGCCTCGTCCATCTCCTCGCGCTTTTCGATGAGCGACTTGCGAAGTGCGCATTTGGCAGGGAGGTCGTTGGCAGTCATGGGATGGGATGGATTCCTATGACGCTGCAACCCCAGCCAGTTCAGCTGCCATTTCCCGAAGCTTGAACTTCTGCACCTTCATCGAGGGTGTCATAGGGAAATCGTCAACGAAGAACACGCGCTTGGGAACCTTGTAGCGCGCAATGCGCGGGATGGCCCATTCGCGCACGTCATCCTCGGTCATATCCTCAAAGCCCGGGCGTGTGCGGATGAAGGCGCCGACGATCTCACCGTACTTCGCATCAGGGATGCCCACTACCTGAGCGTCAAGCACGCCCGGCATGGTGAGCAGGAAGTTCTCGACCTCCAAGGGATAGATGTTCTCACCCCCACGGATGATCATGTCCTTGATGCGTCCGGTGACACGATAGTAGCCATCCTCATCCACCGTGCCCAAGTCCCCTGAATGCAGGTATCCATCAGCGTCAATGGCCTTTGCCGTCTCCTCAGGCATCTTGTAGTAGCCCTTCATGACGTTGTACCCCTTGCAGCAAAGCTCTCCCGGCTCACCTATGCCGCAGATGTGTCCGTCGGTCGGATCGATGACGCGGACATCAACGGGAGGATGCTTCTTGCCAACCGTTTCGCACTTGTGCTCGACGTCATCATCGGCCGAGGTCTGCGTGAACACGGGACTGGTTTCGGTGAGTCCATAGCAGATGGTGATCTCGGTCATGTTCATCTTGTCCATCACCTCGCGCATGGTCTCAGGTGGGCATGGACTGCCTGCCATGATGCCCGTGCGCATATGGGACAGATCGAAGCTGTCGAAATCGGGGTGGTTCAGTTCGGCGATGAACATGGTGGGAACGCCGTAGACGGCGGTGGCCTTCTCCTTGTGCAGGGCCTGCAGTACAAGCCCTGCGTCGAAATCCTCCACGATGAGCATGGTGGATCGATGCGTCAGGTTCGCCATGACGCCCAGAACACAGCCAAAGCAATGGAAGAAGGGAACGGGAAGGCAAACGCGGTCTTCGGCACCAAGCCGTTGGCCTTCGCCAATGTAGAAGCCATTGTTCAGGATGTTCCGATGCGTGAGCATGACCCCTTTGGGGAACCCGGTGGTGCCGCTGGTGTACTGCATCATGACCACGTCATTGTTGTCGAACTGGGTCCGTGCCCATTCCAGATCCGAATCAGGACGATGCTGTCCCAGCAGGATGAGCTCCGGCACGCTGTAGAATCCGCGGTGCTTCTCAGGCCCCATGTAGATGAGGTTTTTCAAGTGCGGATAGGTTTCCGTGTCAAGGAACCCGCGAGGCTGCTCCAGGGATTCAGGCACCAGATCGCGGATGATCTGGAGATAGTCCACGTCGCGGTAGGCGTCGATGATGCAGAGCGCCTTCATATCGGATTGCTTGAGCACGTAATCTATCTCGTGACTCTTGTAGATGGGGTTCACGGTAACCATGACGATACCCACCTTGGCGGTGGCGTACATGAAGGTGAGCCAGTCGGGGATATTGCGTGCCCAGACGCCCAGATGATCCCCCGGCTTCATTCCGATGGACATGAGTCCCTTCGCCAAGGCATCCGTGCGCTTATCGAAGTCCTGATAGGTCCATCGCAAGTCGCGGTCGGGGTAGACTACGAACTCGTGGTTCGGGTCAATGGCCACCTGTTCCCTGAAGTAGTCTCCGATGGTCAATTCCGAGTGGAGCGGATAGTTCGGGTCTCCTGGAATAGGTTCATTGCAAGCTTCAGCAGCGTTGTTCTCAGTCATTATCATCCTGTCGAGGGGAAGGGTCAGAGGGGGGTGTAGACGCAGGCGAGGAATTTCGCGTTCTGGCCGTCGTGGGCGCGCACCTGATGGGGAACGATGGAATCGTAGTAGATGCTCTCACCGGGATGGAGGACGAAGGTGTCCTTGCCGTATTCGATCTCGATGCACCCTTCCATCCCATAGAGCCACTCCTCGCCCTCATGGCTGTCAAGCTTGTGGGTGGTCTCTCCGGTAGGGCTCACGGTGATGATGAAGGGATCCATATGCCGAGAGGGGCGTCCTGCCGCCAAGCTGAAGTAGCTGAGATCGCCCGCGTCTTTGGCTGTTTGCAGCGTGCGGGTCTGCTCCACTTCTTCCATCTGCTTGCTGCTGATGTAGGCAGGGCCGAAGGTCTCATCGTCATCCATGAGCGTTCCCAGACGCACGCCAAGGGCGCGTGTCAGCTTGATGAGCGGTGCCAGGGAGGGAGGAACGTCTCCCGCTTCCAAGCCTTCTATGGTCTGCACGTCGAAGCCGCAACGATCCGCCAAGTCTTTCGTGCTCAGGTGGTGAGCTTCCCGAAGCGTGGTTATCTTGCGGCCAAGACAATTGTCATTCTCCATAGATGGTTCCTCCTTCAAACAGACAACCCGCCTATGATACCTGACTCAGGCGGGTTGTCCGGAGGAATGATCCTTTTGGCAGGGGATATCAATAGGAGGAGGGATGACGATACCGGTATATGCCATAGATGACCCCGGCAAAGGCAACGGCGGCTACCAGCACCAGAATACCCAAGGCTATGGGGGCGTCATCGCCTGTCTGCGCCAGATCGAAGCCAACCTGCCTTCCCGTGAGATAGGCATCCCTTATCTGCTCGGCCTCCTGTTGGGGGAGGGGGTTTTCGAGCATCTCATCGGTGATCTCAACCTTGTCGGATGGGGTGAAGTCATCGGGAAGTGTGGCCGTGGTGTCATCATCGATGATGGTATCGTCAGGAAGGGTCGTATTCGGGGGTGTGACGGTGTCATCGGGAACGACCATATCATCAGGCAGATGCTGTGAGCTGGGGGTGTACAGCACGTTGATGACATTCTTGTCGGCATCGGTGCCGATGCGTATCTCAGCGGGGTAGGTGTCTATCACATAGACATCATCAAGCTGGTATTCGTAGGCATCTCCCTTGACCAAGGTGTCGTACTGCTGGTTGCTGAAGACCTCCGATCCCATTTTGTAGAAGGAGACATCTTCGGGTGCCAGTGCATCTGTCCAGTTGTCGGCGGTCAGGTCAGCGCCTGTCATCAGGTAGTAGTTCACCGTGTATTCGTAATCGTGGAGTTTCAGGTATATGAAGGTGAATACGTTTTGGGCTGGATCCTTTGAGATGGTGACGGTGGCGGGCCATGCATCGAAGAAGATATGCCCGGGAATCCTCACCACGTAATCCCATGCGCTGACGGTCTGTCCCTCATGGAATCCGGTAAGGGTTCTGGTACCCAGAATCACCCGCCCATCATCATCGAAGATGGTGCCGGGCTCCTCATCTCCTGTCGGATTGCTGGTGTACACCAACGTCAATGAGCAGTCATCCGCTGGATCGGAGACGTCGGACTGGTCGGCTGGAGATGCGGGGTCTGAGGGTGTTGCCTCAGCGATGGGGACGGGGGTTATGGGTTCTTCCTCGGCAAAGGCCTGTGGGACAGCGATCAAGGGCAGCATCATGGCCAAGGCGAAGATGATAGCGAGGGATGCCGTTCCTATTCGTTTCAGCATGGCGTGCATAATCGAACTCCTATCCTCATGCTTGTTGCAATGAAGATAGCAGCCCCAATGAAGTGCCCCGGCGCGCTGGTTCAAGATGACGAACCTGGGGAATCAAACCGTTACTTCGCGGTCACGGAGTGAGCAAGAGACCGCCCCGTTCCTCCTTGTTCTCGTTTGCCTTTCAATGAGATCGGGCACAGCACGGCGACCACGATGAAGCCGATGCCGCCGACGATTCCCGTGGCGGTGGGGCCAACGAAGGGATTGGCCGTCCCAACCAGAAACATGGTAGGGGCCGCAACGCAGCTGTTCACGGCACCGTGGGCGAGCACGGCCGGCAGGCAGCTTCCCGCACGCGTCCAACCCGTAGTTGTGCCCCAACGCGGTGATGGGCGCGTGCCACAGGCCCCAGATGATGCCGATCGTCACTGCAGAGAACGTGGCGCTGCGCTTCTCCAACATATGGGGCAGAAGGTAGCCACGCCAGCCCCATTCCTCGCCAAAGCACGTGACGCAGTTGAGCAGCGGTGCCACGAGCACCAGTGCGAGTTGCGCGTAGCCAAGCATGCGAATCTGCTCCTCGTCCATCGAGGCCGATTGCCCGGTCGCCTCCAGCTGCCGCTGCATCGTCTCCACGAACGTAGACATGGAAGGGTCGAACTGACCGGGATTCAAAAGGAAGTACGCCACGCCGCCGACTGCCACCAAGGCGATTGGGCCCAGCCACCCGGCCAGGTAGTACTTCCACGTGCGCCTGAAGCGCACCGGTTTGATCCATACGTTGCGGAAACCCTCGCCCGTGAGCAGGCGCGTGACCACCACGCCTATCGCCGGAAAGAACATGCCCGCACCCACCAGCATCACGGTGAGCGAGTCGGAGAAGACGCTCTTCCCGGCTTCCATCAGCGGCAGCGCACGCGGATACACGGCGGCGAACCAGAATGCCCAAGTCAGTGCGAAGGTGACGATGCAGTAGGTGGCCACTCGATGTTCGGCAAGGCGTTTTTGGATGCGCTTCATAAGGCATCCCTCCTTTCGGAGTCGGAGAGTCAGAGAGTCAGGGGGACGGTTCTCTTGACTCACTTAGCTATTCAGTCTGATTCGGATGAGGTAGAGTGAGTCAAGAGAACCGTCCCCCTGACTCTCTGACTCCTGCTACATGCAGAACGAGAAGGCGATGAACGCGGCGGTCACGACGACGAAGCTGACTATGATGGCCCAGGCGGTCGGCCTTCCCAGGTTCATGGTCCATCCAATGCCGAAGCGTTCGGGTACGAAGAGGCTCGCATCGTCGCGATTCCAGTAGAAGATACCCAGCTTCCAGTAACGATCGTCGTCCACCGGCATGGAATCGGGCTCTTCCATGCGACGCAAAAGTCGGGCGCCGTTCTGTCCGTAGACCACCGTGACCGCCATCACCACCACCAACACGACGACCAACATGACAAGTATGGGAAGCAGCGCCTGCATCATGGTGATGACGCCCATGAACGACAGCGCGATGATGGGTCCCAAAAACGAAAGCATGGTCCCCAATCCGACCAGCAGCATGCTCTGGGCGCGGGCGAACGCCCCGTATGCCCATGCGCTGGCCGCAGGACGCGACGCGTCGACGCCCTTCTTCGAACGCAGGATGCTCCAGTGCGAGAAGACGAAGCAGGCGTCCAAGAACACGACGGTCAGGAACGGAAAGGCGGCTGTGAGCGGCGACTTCTGCACCCAATTGCTCACCTGTCCCGACAAGTCCACATTGGTGGCGATGCGCTCGGGCATGAGCGGGTAGCCGACGATGCAGACAAGTCCGGTGATGGCTATGGGAACCAGGAACAGCAGGTCCCACTTCTGGGAAATCGGCCTCGGTGCAGGCTCTTCGGCCACGAAGCCGACGCGCTTCGCCGACTGTGCCTTCCATCCTCGCGCCTGCTTGAGCGCGATCGTCTTTCGGCGGAAGTGCAGCATGAACCCGTAGCCTCCGAAGCACAGGGCGAGTTCGGATACGACCAGGGCAGGCAGGAAGGCATGCTCGGGGCTCGCGAAAAGGCATGCGCCGCAAACCGCTGTGAGCGCCAGTGTACCCACGGCCACGATGGTGGAATAGGAGCGCTTGAGCCGCTTGATGCCGGGGTCGCTTGAAGCGGCATCGGGAATGGTCACGGCGAAGCACTCGCGCTTCGGCATGAGATAGGGTGTCGCCGCCATAAGCGCACCCGTGATGGGGACGAAGAGCAGCACCAACCCCAGCAGCGCGTACATGGATGGGTCTACGGGCTGCATGTCCTCACGCCCCTTGTGTGGATGGCCTTGCGGAAGCGTCGGCAGACAGCCTTGCGGAAGCGCACTCCGCAGCGCTTCCCGACGTGCGGGCGGAGCGTTTCTTCGAGCGCTTGGACGCAGCTCCGTCCTTGTCCACCCCGACCACCCCGTAGGCGCGGGCGGCCTGGGCGGCAGCGCATTCGATGAACTGTCCCCGCGTACCCCCGCATGCCCGGTAGGTGAGCGCCAGCTTGAACAGATCGCCTTCCATATCCTCCAGCGATTGGCGGTTCTTGTCGGCGCGCGAGGCATCGCTCGGCTCGCTGATGACCGCGCCGGCTCGTCCTCGCATCTGGACGTAGCCCTCGTCACGGAGAACTGCGTACGCCTTGTTCACGGTGTGCAGGTTGATACCGAGGTCGCTTGCGAGCGACCGCACTGAGGGAAGCGACATGCCCGGCTCAAGCTCACCTGTGGCAATGCCAGCGATGATCTGGTCGTGGATCTGCTTGTACAGCGGCTCGGACGAGCATTCGTCTATGGATACGATCATGATGCCCAGCCCCTCCCCTTACATGAATGTTCTATTCGGTATAGATCATTTTAGAAGGAAAAATGTAATATGTCAAATAGAATATTTTCAGAAGGGAGCCCATGGGACTCGATGAATCCCACTCGTCTGTCGTGCCGACAAGGGCAGTCACGAGAAAGGAAGGGGCGCGTGGATGCGCGCCCCTTCCCAGTCATTCGACGCAAGGTGTGATCGGGTGATGCAGGCTAGTGGATGCCAGGCCATACCGCGCCTGTGGCAGGCTCAGGCACATCGGCGTTCTCCTCGTCAGTGGGTATCACCCCATAGGCCTTCAGCAAACCGTAGATATCGGTTCCTTCGACAGCCTTCAATCCCTTGCTGACCAGCAGCCTCTCGATGAGGCTCATGTTCATGTCGGTGGCCGGTTTGCCATCGCGCAGCAGCACGGTAGCGTTGAGCAGCGAACGCAGGTCGAAGGCGCTGCCCCAGACCTCAGGCACCCCTCGGTCGATGTCAAGCAAGGTGTAGACCGCCTCCATGCCCGTGCGCATGGAATACTCAGTGGTGAAGATGGTGTCGCGCGGCGTCTCAGCGAACTGGCCGATGAAGGCGAAGTTGACCGCTCCCTCCGGCACCACGTTGGGGCGGTCACCTGCTGCACGTGGCATGAAGAATGCGGTGATGTAGGGCATCATGCACGGGACGGTATTCGCGCTGGTGGCTGCCAATTCCTCGATCTGGTCTTCCGGCACGCCAAGGTGGTAGAGCCACTCCTCGCATATCTCACGGCCCGTGCAGTCACGCATGGGTTTCTTCACATAATCACCCGGCACGTCAGTGAACAGGCTGTACACCCACACGCACACGGTTCCGGGTTTCTGATCTCGGAACTGTGGCTGACGGTTGATGGTCCAGCTGAGCAGCCAGCTGGAATCCTTGACCGACACGATGCCGCCGGTGACCACGCCACCAGAGAGCGGGTCGCGTTTGCAGATGGCCTCGATGTAGGGGAGGATGCGCTCATCCAGCGTGGTGACGGTGGCGCTTTCCCAGTTGCTCTTGGAGGGATCGCCGCAGAACTTCTCTGGGTGACCGAAAGCGGGGTCCTGCGCGGCGATGCGCTTCCAGAGGTCCCAGCCGTCGCCGGGAGTCAGCTCGGGTGCGAATGCAGCTGGCTTGTCTTGGCTGCCGAAGGAGGAATGGGCAACGCAGCTGCCAGGCGTTATGAAGACCAAGTCGTTCTCGGTCAACGGGATGGTGCGTTCGGCTCCAGAGGTTGGCGCTGTGGCATCCGGCAGTCCCTCAGCTGCGTCGATGGCGACAGGATCGTCTTCTGTCACATAACGTATCTCCGTTGCGATCTTCCGCACGCCATTCTCCGTTTCGTTGCGAGAGAAGCGCACATCGGTCACATGCGTGTTGAAGCGGAAATCGACGCCGTGATCCTCAAGGTAATGAACCATGGGAAGGATCATGGATTCGTACTGGTTGTAGCGTGTGAAGCGCAGGGCACTGAAGTCGGGCAACCCGCCCACATGGTGGATGAATCGGGTGATGTAGCGCTTCATCTCCAGTGCGCTGTGCCAGTTCTCGAATGCGAACATGGTGCGCCAGTACAGCCAGAAGTTCGAGTTGAGTACTTCGTCGGAGAAGTAGTCGGTGATGAGCTTGTCTTGGAGGTCTTCCTCCGGGGTGAAGAACAGGTCCATGATCTCCATGCAGCCTTTGTCAGACAGATTGAATCGGTTGTCAGTGTGGGCATCTTCGCCCCGGTTGACGGTGGCGCGGCACAGCGAGTAGTTGGGATCACGCTTGTTGAGCCAATAGTAATAGTCAAGCACACTGACATGCGGGTCCTCTATGGAAGGGATGTCGCGGTAGAGGTCCCACATGACTTCGAAGTGGTTGTCCATCTCGCGCCCCCCACGCATGGTGTAGCCCAACTGCGCATAGTCCCATCCGTCGCAGGCGCCTCCTGCGCGTGGGTCGCGTTCAAGGATATGGATTCGCTCACCAGGCATTTGACCGTCACGGACCAGGTAGCAGGCGGCAGTCAGGCCAGCAAGCCCCGAACCCACGATGTAGGCCGATTTCCCTTCGATGCCCTCAGGCTTCAAGGGATGGGCGAATGCCTCGTAGTTTCCGCTGGAGTAATACATGGTCTCACTTCCTCATGTCGGGTGTGCGCGTCGGTTCGGGCAGGAGCAGTCAGACCGAGAGGCGCGCTTTCGTGTCTTCGATGATGGCAATGTGATGATGGATTGCCTGACAGCGCGTGCAGTCGTTATGCTGCCGTTGGCAACTCGTAGGGTGGAAGGGGCTTGCAGGAGCCATTCGGGGGGGGCCATTCAGGCTGGCATACAATGCCTCGGCGAAGACATGCCCACGGTGTTCGACGTCCTGTGCATGTACCTTGCTATAATCGAGGGCAAACTGCAATCCCGTCAAGGAAGACTGACCATGGAATACATGACAACCGCGCAGATCCGCGAGGCCTATTTGAGATACTTCGAGGAGAAGGGCTGCAAGCGCTGGCCTTCCTCGTCCTTGATACCCGATGATCCGTCCCTTTTGCTCACCAGTGCGGGAATGGTTCAGTTCAAGCCCTATTTCCTGCAGCAGAAGAAATTGGAGAAGCCCTATATCGGTACCACGACGGTACAGAAATGCGTCCGTACCAACGACATCGACATCATCGGTACCACCGGACGTCACCTGAGCTTCTTCGAGATGCTGGGGAACTTCTCATTCGGAGAGTACTTCAAGCATGAGATGTGCGACTGGGCGTTGGACTTCTCAGTGAATGTGCTGGGCCTGCCCATGGAGAGGCTCTACTTCACCGTCTTCGAGGACGATGATGAGACCATTGGCATCTGGAAGGCGCTGGGTGTGCCCGAAGATCATATCTCCAGGCTGGGGGAAGATGACAACTTCTGGCGTGCGGGACCCACCGGTCCGTGTGGGCCGTGTTCGGAGCTCTATTTCGACCAAGGTCCCGAATTCGGCTGTGGAAGCCCTGATTGCGCACCAGGATGCGATTGCGATCGCTTCCTGGAATACTGGAACTGCGTGTTCACCCAGTATGACGGTCAGGAGGACGGCACGCTCAAGGAGCTGCCGAAGAAGAACATCGACACGGGCATGGGGCTCGAACGCATCGCCGCCATCATGCAGGGAGTGCAATCCAACTATGAGACGGATGTCCTGCGTTCGCTCATCGCAGTGGGTGAGCGGCTGGCGAACGTCACCTATGGGAAAGACGCCCAGACGGACTTGGCGCTGCGCATCATGGCGGATCATTCCCGAGCCGTCACCTTCATGATCGCTGACGGCATCCTGCCTTCGAATGAGGGCCGCGGATATGTGCTGCGTCGCCTGCTGCGTCGGGCCATCATGAAAGCCCACCTCATTGGCGTGGATGGACCCTTTCTGAACGAATACGTGGACGAGATCGTTCGGCTGATGGGCGATGTCTACCCTGAGATCATCGAGAACCGTGAATTGGAGCGCAAGCTCATCTTGGCTGAGGAGGAGCGCTTCGGTTCCACTCTCAAGCAGGGCAAGTCCTACTTGGAGGATGCCCTGGCTGACTTGGATGGAAAGGTGCTCTCGGGGGACGTGGCCTTCGTCCTGCATGACACGTACGGCTTCCCTGTCGAGATCACGTCTGAGATAGCGGGCGATCGGGGCGTTGAGGTTGACATGGATGCCTTCCAAACAGCCATGGACGAACAGCGTGAGCGGGCACGCAGCGCTGGTGCCAAGGATGCGGAGGCTGCCTGGTCAACCTATGGCGGCGTCTATTCGGACGTGCTGAACGAGGTGGGTCCAACGGGCTTTGTCGGCTATGACAGCACCGAGGCTTCCGCCAAGGTGATGGCGCTCATCGTCAATGGCGGACAGGTGCAGACCATCGAGGCGGGGCAGCAGGGTGACATCATTCTGGATCAGACTCCCTTCTACGCCGAGATGGGTGGCGAGGTAGGCGATACCGGTCGTATCGTCGACGGGACCGTCCATGCCTACGTCACCGACACGGTCACCCCGGAATCAGGGCTCTACGTTCATCGCGTCAAGGTTGAGGGCGGTCAGGTGAAGGTGGGAGATGAGGTAGTTGCCATCGTGGATGCCCATCGCAGGTCCGCCATCGAGCGCAACCACACGGCAACCCATATCCTCCACGCATCCCTGCGCGAGGTGCTGGGTGACCATGTGAAGCAGGCAGGCTCCTACGTGGGTCCTGACCGTCTGCGTTTCGACTTCACGCATTTCGAGGCCATGACGCCAGAGCAGATCAGGGAGGTGGAGCGCATCGCGAACAACAAGGTGATGGAGGCTATTCCCACCACCATCTATGAGACCAGCTTGGATGAGGCACGCGCCAAGGGCGTGACGGCGCTGTTCGGCGAGAAATACGGCGAACACGTCCGCGTGGTGGAAGCGGGCGATTTCTCCCGCGAGCTGTGCGGTGGGTGCCATGTGGACAACACGGCCGAGATCGGCTTTCTGAAGGTGACGAGTGAATCCAGCGTGGGGGCAAACCTGCGTCGCATCGAAGCGGTTACCAGCTTCGGTGCCTTGGAGTACGTGAATCGCATCGAAGATGAGCTGCGTGAGACTGCCGCAGAGCTCAAGGTACCGCTGTTCGACGTATCGGAGCGCACGGCAGCGAACCTGAAATCATTCAAGGAGATGCAGCAGGCGGCCAAGCGCGGCAAGGAAGCCGTTTCTGATGACGGCATCAACGCGCTTCTCGATCAGGTGGTGTCTGCCCCCGGTGGCTACCCGGTCATCATCGCCAAATCACCGGCTGAGCAGGCTGGTGGCATGCGGCACCTGTGGGATGTCATCCGTGCACGCATGGATGAGCCGGGAGCGGTGGTCTTGGTTGGGGTGTCGAAGGGAAAGGCGCTCCTCATGGCGGCTGGTACCGAGGAGGCCGTTGCCAAAGGCTTCGATGCGGCTTCGCTCATCAAGGCCATGGGTCCGGCCATCGGTGGCGGTGGCGGTGGCAAGCCGACCATGGCCCAGGCGGGCGGCAAGAACATCGAAGGTGTTGACGAGGCGCTGGAGATCGCGCGCAACATCATCCTGTAGGAATCAGGCATCCCATGCGCATCATGGCGCTTGACATAGGGGACGTGCGCACGGGTATCGCCGTGTCCGATGCAACGGGGATCATGGCAAGCCCTGTCTGCGTGCTTCCCACGTCGGAGGTTGTCGCCTTCGCGAAGAGTTTCCAGCGGGTATTGGAGGATTGGGAACCTGATGGGCTCCTCTTCGGGCTTCCGCTTTCCCTGGATGGCACGGAGGGCGCCCAGGCTGCGCATATTCGACAGCTTGCTGCTGATATCCAGAAGAAATCAGGGCTGCCGGGCGACTTCGCGGATGAGCGGCTTTCCTCCAAAGAGGCGAAGCGTGAGCTGAGGCAGATGGGGTATGATGAGAAGCATATGCGAGGCAAGGTAGATATGGTGGCGGCTGCCGTCTTCCTTCAGACATGGCTTGATGCCCATGGCGGCCAGGATGCGGAAAGGTAGCGGATCAGTGGCTTTCGGAAAACGGCAGGTTCCCATCTCGTCCAAGAACAGCATGGCGGCGCGCAACGCCCATGCCAGGGCAAGCCAGCAATTCAAGACCTATGACACTTCGGCAATCGCTCCGAAGAAGACGCCGGTGGCACCCATCGTCATCGGCATCGTGGTGGTTCTGGTCGTCATCATCGGAGCGGTGCTCGCCGTTCGTGGCTGCACGGCTGATGCAGAGACGCTCCCCGAAGGCCAAGAGGCGGTCGTCGTCATCGAGCAGGGCTCTGGTGCCCAGCAGATCGCTGATGCGCTCCTGGACGCGAAGATCATTGGGAATGCCGGCAGGTTCGTGGACTTCATCGCTCAGAACAATGCAGCGTCATCGCTCATCCCCGGCACATATCTCTTCAAGGGTGGCATGACCCAGGACGAGGTACTCAAGGTGCTCATGTCAGGCCCTGAAGCCACGGCTGAGGCCGTGACCATTCCCGAGGGGCTTACCCGTCAGGGAGTGGCGGACGCCGTGCAGGAGGCAACGCACGGACGCATCAGTGCTGAGAGTTTCATGGCCGCCTCAGCAGATGCGTCCGCATACGATGGACAGTTCGCGATGATCTCCTTCGCAGGCACGAACAGTCTCGAGGGCTTCCTGTTTCCCAAGACCTATTCCATCACCGCAACGGATGTCGCAGAGGATGTCGTGCGCATGATGCTCACGCAATTCGGCGATGAGACGGCCTCGCTTGATTGGAATCTTCCGCAAGAGCATGGACTTGACCCTTATCAGGCGTTGATACTTGCCTCCATCGTCGAAAAGGAGGGGACGCCTGAGAACTTCGCCACCATCGCCTCGGTGTTCTACAACCGGCTGGCATCAGATCGGCCCTATCTGGAATCCGATGCCACCACGGCCTATGAGGTGGGGCATGACCCCACGGCCGATGAAGTGCATGCCGACACTCCCTACAGCACCTATACCCATGAGGGTTTGCCGCCCACTCCCATCTGCAATCCCTCTCTGGCGGCTTTGCAGGCTGTCTGCTCACCGGATGAGACGGATTATCTGTTCTTCTATTTCGACAGCGATGGCAATTACAGCTTCTCGAAAACCTACGATGAGCATCAGGCATCATTCAGCTGATGGGCATCCTTGAGCCTGACAGATACTTTTCCAGCCTGGCTGCCATTGACATCAAGCATGATCTGATCGGTCGGGGTCTCGACTGCGTCTTGCTGGACATCGACAATACGCTCCGTTCCCGTCAGACCAATGACGTGCCGCATGCCCAACGCATCTGGCTGGCGCGGGCCCGCGATGCAGGGGTGAGGTTCTGTCTGCTTTCGAACAACTGGCATGGCAGCGTCCATCGGTTCGCGGAGGATTTGGAGATACCCATCGTTGCCAAGGCATGCAAGCCGCTGCCCTTTGCCTACGGGAAGGCTCTGCGCCTGATGGACGCTTCGAAATCAGAGACCGTTGCCATTGGCGATCAGCTGACCACCGATGTGCTGGGCGCGCATCTGGCGGGAATCCAAGCGTGGCTGGTGTTGCCGCTCTCTGACGTGGACGTTCTGCGCACGCAGCTGGTTCGTGCATTCGAGCGTGCGTTGATAGGCACCCGCCAGCCTGAAGGGGCGCCGGTGTCAGCGGAAGGCGCAGCGGTGCTGGCGCAGCAGACGGGAACCACCCAGAGAGGAACGACGGAACAGTGACAGAGCATCTCTACATCCTGGGACATCCGGTTGAGCATTCGAAATCGCCCGCCATGCACAATGCGCTCTATCGGGCTGTTGGGCTTGACTGGAGCTACGGTTTCGCCGATGAGCCGGATGACGAAGCGGCTCAGGGCTTCATTGCGAAGCGGGCGTTCCTAGCCTGCAACGTGACGATGCCCTACAAGCCGATCGCCTTCGCTGGAGCGGACATCCAAGCGGCCACCGCAAAGCTGGCAGGGGGTGCGAACGTGCTCGTCTGCAAAGAGGGCACGCTCATCGCCTACAACGTGGATGGCAAGGGCTGTATTGGCTTCCTTGAGATGGCCGGGGTCACCTTTCAGGAGGCGAAGGTGGCTGTATGTGGAACGGGACCAACCTCGCTGGCCATTCTCCATGCATGCGCTGAGGCGGGGGCTCAGGATGTGGTGCTGCTCGGGCGCAGCAAGGAGCGGACGCAGGCTTGCGTGAACCGATACCTGGATGAGTATCGGGAGCTCTTGAGCACGGCGGTGCCCATGCCGGCTTCCGTGGATGGGCATTGGGGATTCGCCGAGGCCTACGAGCACACCACGTTTCGCTTCGGGGAATATGCCAGCGCTACGAAGGCCATTGCCTCGGCTGACATCATCATCGATGCCACACCGTTGGGCATGCATGCCAGTGATCCCGCCCCCTTCGACACGGGTCTGCTTCATGAGGGCCAGGTGGTGATGGATACCGTCTATGGTCACGGTGTGAGTGCTCTTCTCAATGCGGCTACAGCGGCAGGCGCGCGATCATTCGATGGGGCGGGCATGCTGGTCTGTCAGGCGGTGGATACGGCCCAGATCCTCTTCGACATCTTCAGTGTCGACGTCACCCTTTCCCGCAAGGATATGTTCTCCATCATGGCATCCGCTGCAGGGTTTGCATTCAGGCTCTGAAAGCGCATTGTCCTTGTAGCGCAAGGCGTCACGCGTCAGCGTGCGCCTTGCCCCACCCGGATAAGGATTGCGTACGGCTATAGCGTAGGTCCGCAGCGCAGGCTCGTAGCGCAGGCTTTAGCCTGCGTCCCCTGCAAGGGAACCTGCGATCAACCGGAACAACCTCTCGGAACAAGACAATGGACAATAGGAACGTGGACGCTGTCCTGCTTCGTAGGGGCGGATTCTCAATCCGCCCGTGATGTGACAAGGGAGGCTTTCATTGTCGCCCTTCGGGCGAAAACCATCGCTTCGCGTCCGAGTTGTTTGCTTACCCCGCTTCGCTGCGGATTGCATGCGCTCCGCAGCGAAGGCAATCGCTTCGGCTGGCATTATCAACGCTACGTCATTACTCTTCAATATGATAGATTACACCATTTGCTTCTGTATACGTTGTATAGTCAACGCCCTCTTGTACAGGAGGTATCTCGTCTATCTTCACACCATTATCAATGAAGGTCAGCGTTCCACCTCCAAGGTAATCAGTAAAGGGATACGATTCTACTCTGTTAGACAATTTACTGAATGTGACATACTTACCCATTTCCTGGGCTTGCTTTACTTCGTTGATTTTCTGATATATCACGCACGAGGAATCGAAATCGGGCAAAACGTGTCCCTTTACGAAGAAGCCTGCATTGATGGAAAGCAAGATGGCGATCAATCCTGCGAAGCCGCTCGCTAACGCTTTTATTCTCCTTGAGAATCGGTCATTCAGAACGAGAAAAAGGAACACGAGGGTAAACGGATTGAAGAAATAGAGATATGCAACATAGCGCATCCACCAAGCGGCTTCAAAGAAGAAGAGCATGCCTATAGCTGGTGCGGTGAATGCAACGAGTGATTGAAAGAGAAGAGTATACCGATCGTATGAGACGGCCAAGCATATTACGAAGACGGGGATAGAGAGTACGAATATGCCACTGTTCAGGGGTCCAAAGCCTGCTGTAACCAAGTTTGGTTTTACAAGTTGGGCGAGTTCGGGGGAATACACGACGAAAGGGAGCTTTAAAGGGGTAGGGACATTGAGTACACCATCTGGCAGTTCCCCAGTACTGGAATACGAGAAGAGCGAACGCAGGAAGTTGATGATGGGAATGTCACTCGCGGTGTATATCACTGGCTCGTTCGGGGTGACGATATCGATGCTTCCCTCGCCGAAGAGGGGGTAGAAGAAGTTCCCGTATTCCATTTGATTGGTCACATAGGGAGAGAAACCCACGATGAAAAACGAGAACAACAAGGTGAAGACAAAGATGCCACAAAGTTTGAGCAGCTCGGTCTTGGAACGTTCGTGCTTTCTGAATGTCTGCCATCCATACAGGATGAGGAAGGCTACGCCGAAGGCACAGGCGAAGGTCAAAGCCGTCAGCTTCGTAGTGCACAGGCACATGAAACTCTCGAAGATGATTATGAGGCTTACCCGCCTGCGCAGGCCAGAGTGAAGGTCGGCAAGCATGATCAGCCCGATGATGAGGTAGGCGAGCATCATCATGATGAACCCGTCAATGAGGAATGTGTCGAATTGCACCAGTGTGATGGGATTTGCCACCAGGATGATGGAAATCAACGTGATCTGCCAGATCTTGAGACCGTGCCTTCGGAGGTAACCTGCAAGAAGCAGCGCCGCTCCAAGGGCAGACAAAAGGGTGTAGCACTTCGACACTTCAATGAACCCGGTCAGATCATAGAGGCAGGCGGCGAATTCCCATACGCCCTGGGGGTAGGTTTCGCACCACAGTATCTCGGTATCGGGGGAGTAGGCCAGAGAGAAGAGCGATGAGACGGACATGGGCTCATAGATTGGATTCCAGCCATCTGACAGTGCGGCTATGGCAGCCATATGGTAATGAAAGCCATCGTAGCTGGACACGTCGAGCATGAAGTTCGAGATGAAGCAGGATGCTGCGATGATCGCCACCCCCAGGCCAACAGCCGTGGCAGTTGCCGCGGTGGGGTTATCCATCCGGGAGGTTTTGGCAAGGAAGAAGGTGGTCGCAGCGCTTGTGATAAGACCGCCTATGGCCATCCAGCCTGAGGGAGAGGGCCCCAGGAAAAGCAAAAGGGCTGATATCACGATGGTTTGCGCTATGAAGGACAGAAGGAAGATGCCTGCAAGGATCGCTCTGTTCAAGATGGCTGCCTCGTTTCTTTGGGAATGGTTGTCTTGTTGGAAAGGAATAGCTGCGGGGATGGACCTACACTCTTGGGGGAATCGAGATGGGAGAACATGCGAGCCGCCCATCTCATAGAATCAGATAGACCAAGATGACCATGAGAATGACCCAGATCAGAATGGAAACGAGAAGCGTTCGATCTGAGAAGACCACTTCAATCGGGTCGCCATCTGACATACCGGATTCGATGAGGAGGCTGTAGCGCAAGCAGGCGATGAAGGCTATCACGATGCACGAGGAGAAGAGAAGCGGATGCAGGATGCTGTTCAGGCAGGCCATGCGCTCAGATAG
Organism: uncultured Eggerthellaceae bacterium; assembly: GCA_964462135.1. Lineage (GTDB taxonomy): Bacteria > Actinomycetota > Coriobacteriia > Coriobacteriales > Eggerthellaceae > MGBC163016. Next base: position 114,526 of record CAYWWK010000001.1, read on the forward strand.
CCAGAGTGAATAGAACACCAGGCCAAGGGCCATGAACGCATACATGCTCTTGTCAAAGAACGCCACGGTGCACTTCTCGAGGCTCGAGCGCACTTTCGATCCTAGAAGCTGAAACTCGCCACGCCTCTTTCCCAGTGCGAAGAAGTAGGCAAGTGCGAGGATGCACAGGCAGAGCCACGACGAGACGGCGATGTCGAAATAATAGCCGCCATACAGCACGCGGAGGAGGAACCCAACCGCAAGGACCGTCACGTCTATGACAGGGAGGGTCTTCAGCTTCAAGGAGTAGGCGATGTTGAGTGATCCGTAGAGAAGCAGGATCAGCACCGACATGAAGGGATCTTTCGCCCAAATCACCGTCATTACACATGAAGCGCTTGCCAAGAGAACCGCCAATACCACGGCTTGACGCACGCTCACCACACCTGAAGCCAATGGTCTGTTGCGTTTTGCGGGGTGCTGTGCGTCGGCTTCCCGATCCACTATGTCATTGAAGACATAGACGGCAGAGGCTGAGAAGCTGAATCCGAGGAAGGCGGGAAGTGCTAAAAGGGCCGCGGGGGGGGGTCTGTCACAGAAGCTGAGAAGATCAGGGGAAGAAGGACCAAGGCATTCTTAAACCAATGCTTGATGCGTATCAGATGTAGAAGGTGCTTCAGCAACGGGTCAATCTCTCTTGGCAGTATCACTCTCGTTCGCTCTACTTTAGCATAATGCGATTCGGCAGAGGGGAAACGGCGCCCTGTCCTGTGCGAAGGGGCGCCGCTGATGAAGACGTGGGATGAACAGGGGACGGGTCTTGCGTTCAATCGTTTGCTCGCAGAATTCTTTCTTCTACGTATAGCTATCCTAAATGCAGCAAACGGTACGATCTCTGTCATATGATTGAACGCAAGACCCGTCCCCTGTTCATCCGCTACGGAGCGGGCAATCTGATATCCTTGAACTTCCAAAGAACACACTCTAAAGGATGCACATGGAATACATCACAGCGGGAGAGAGCCACGGACCCAGTCTTATCACCATAGTGAGCGGGGTTCCGGCTGGCCTTCCCATCAATATGGCGAATGTGAACTCCGATCTGCGCCGCCGCCAGTCGGGCTATGGGCGTGGTGGCAGACAGGCGATCGAAACCGATACAGCGCAGGTTATCTCGGGCGTGCGATTCGGAGTGAGCACGGGTGCCCCCATCGCCCTCAGCGTTCGCAATCGCGATTGGGAGAACTGGCAAGAACGCATGGCACCCTTCGGGGACGCTCCCGCCGATCTCAAGCGAGAGGTGACGCCCCGGCCGGGTCATGCAGACCTTGTGGGTGTTCTGCGCACCAATACTGATGACTGTCGGAACATCCTTGAGCGTGCCAGTGCGCGTGAGACGGCAGCACGTGTCGCTGCTGGCGGTATCGCGAAAGAACTGCTGGCGGCGTTGGGCGTTGAGGTCATCAGCTATGTCACCTCTATCGGTGGTGTATCTATGGAAGACGACGGCCAAAGCGTCTATGAGCCAGTAGAGATCGAATTCTCTGCGGTGCGATGTCCTGATGAGGCGGCAACGACGCGCATGTGCCGCACCATCGATGAAGCCAAGGCGGCCGGGGAGAGCCTTGGGGGGACGTTTCGGGTGGTTGCCTGCGGGCTGGTGCCCGGCTTGGGGTCGTATGCGTCAGGCCCTGAGCGTCTGACGTCCCAGCTGGGGTCGGCCCTCTTCTCCATTCCAGCCATCAAGGGCGTGGAGTTCGGGATTGGGTTCAAGGCAGCGGATCGCTTGGGGTCGAAGGTCCATGACGGCATAGCCTTGGAGGGGGGTGCCTTCACGCGGCTTTCCAACAATGCGGGAGGGCTTGAGGGCGGCATGACCACGGGTATGCCTCTGGTCATCGAAGCGGCCATGAAGCCCATTCCAACACTGATGAACCCTCTTACCACCGTCAATCTGGACACGCTGGAAGTGGAAGAGGCATCGCGAGAGCGAAGCGATGTCTGCGCGGTGCCGGCTGCGGCGGTGGCGGCAGAGGCGGAAGTGGCCGTGGTGCTGGCGAACGCCTACACAGAGGCATTCGGGAGCACCTGCATGGCTGATCTCAAGGCGAGTCTCGCCCAGTATGAGCAACGTCTTTCGACGATGGCTCGGTGAGGGAAGATGGAAGCGTGAACACCGCTCACAAACATCAAGCAAAGGATCGGGCTCAGTACGAGTTGACCAGCCCCGTGTTCTTCATCGGTTTCATGGGAGCGGGGAAGTCCACGATAGCCCGGAGGCTGGCGCGTCTGTGCCGGGTATCATCCCTTGACTTGGACACGTATATCGAACGCTCCTGCGGCAAGAAGGTTCGAGAGGTATTCGCTGAAGAAGGCGAGGAGGCCTTTCGGCAGCTTGAGGTGGATGCCTTGCGTGAGGTGGCCGCCATGGCCTCTCCGATGCTCGTTTCCTGTGGGGGCGGAGTCATAACCACCCCCGAGGCCCGTGAAGCGCTTCAGGAACTGGGATTCACGGTGCTTCTGGACGTGGATGCCGACGAAGCTGCCTGTCGCATCAGTGACAAGTCAACGCGGCCGCTGTTCCAAGACACCCAAGCCGCCCGCGAACTGTGCCAGGCGCGCAAGCCTCTCTATGCCGAGGCAGCCGCGGCGGTGATTGACACCAAGGGCAAGGACGTGTTCCGCATCACCTGCGAGGTTCGCGATCTGCTCGTGAAGGAGGGCATACTGTGCAGACTGTGAGGATCGTCGTCTCCATTCCGGGCGAGGCTGACTACGACGTCCGCGTTGGCAGTGGATTGCTGGAGGATCTGGGTAGGTCATTGCTGCAGGTCGATGGTTTGAGGAAATGCCCGAAGATGCTCATCATCACCGACACCAACGTCGAGCGTCTCTATTTGCCGCAGGTCCAATCATCTTTCCGCGAGGCAGGTATAGCCGCCTCCCATATCGTCGTACCTGCTGGAGAGCAGGCGAAGTCACTGGAGGTGGCGGGAGAGACGTGGAATGCCATGGCATCTTTGGGACTCACGCGGGATTGCGCGGTCGTCGCGTTGGGGGGCGGTGTTGTGGGGGACTTGGCGGCCTTCGTCGGGTCCACCTTCATGCGTGGCATCAAGGTGGTCCAGGTGCCCACCACGCTGCTCGCCATGGTTGATTCATCCGTAGGAGGCAAGACAGCAGTCAATCTTGATGCTGGGAAGAATCTGGTGGGAACCTTCTGCCAGCCGACGCAGGTGTGCGCTGACATCTCCACCCTTTCCACTCTCGATGAGCGGGAATGGACCTGTGGCTTGGCGGAGGCGGCGAAGTCGGCCATCATCGATTCGGATGATTTCTTCTTCTGGATGGTGGAAAACTCCCTTGGCATCTTCAATCGTGATCCGGCGTTGGTCGCCGAGATGATCAAGCGCTGCATCGTCTTCAAGGCCGGTGTGGTCGCAAAGGACAAGACTGAATCGTGTGGAGTGCGTGAATGCCTGAACTATGGCCATACCCTGGCCCATGCGATCGAGACCCTGGCGGGCTATGGCACCTATTCCCATGGAGCTGCGGTAGCGGAGGGAATGAGGTTCGCAGCCTTCCTTTCCCAAGGCCTGGTAGGGTGCGAACCCGATTTCGTTGAGGCCCAAGGTGCGCTTCTGGATGAGCTGGGACTGCCAGCGCTTGATTGGAAGGCTCCACCCCATGATGTCCTTGCGGCCATGAAGCATGACAAGAAGGCACGCGGCAGGGACGTGCGTTTCGTCTGCGTCAAGGATGTCGGTGCGTGGGAGCTTGTCAGCGTTGATGATGAGACGGTGCTCGAAGCGCTTGCGGAATACTTTGATCAGGAAGAGGCTCAAAGATGAAGCTCTTGCTCATGAATGGACCGAACTTGAACATGCTCGGCATCCGTGAACCTGATATCTATGGGCATGACACCCTGTCGGCCATCGAAGAGATGGTCGTCGCATACGGACATGAGCGTGGCGTGGAGGTGGAATGCTTCCAGTCAAATCACGAAGGGGCGCTCATCGACAAGCTCCATGAGGCGCATGATGCCTTCGACGGCATCATCTACAACCCGGGAGCCCATACCCATTACTCCTATGCGCTCAGAGACGCGGTTGCCGCCATCAGCACCCCGGTGGTTGAGGTGCACCTTTCCGATGTGGATGCCCGTGAATCCTTCCGTGCCATTTCGGTCTTCGATGGGGTCGTGAAGGCGAAGATAGCGGGTCGTGGCAAGCGGGGCTATCTGGACGCGCTTGACGTGCTGGTGGACGCATGAGCGCCGCATCTCCCCTCAAGATGCTTGCCCAGGCACGCCTTGAACGGGTGCAGGATGCCCTTGCTGCTGCTGGGTTGGATGCCCTTCTTCTCTTCGATACGCCCAGCATCGAATGGCTCACGACGTTCCGGAACGTCTTCGATGACGAGCAGGCCCATGCAGCCTTCATCGTCGCAGGCCAAAGCCAGGCTTGGATCCACACGGACTCGCGGTATGTCACCGCCATGGAACGGGAAGCGAAGGGCATGCCCTTCGCCATCAGCGCCAAGCAGGAGTCGGCAAGCGCGTGGGCGCGGCGGCTCTGGGATCAGTTGATGGGTGCAGAAGCGGAACCGGTGGAGCCTTGGCGGTGTGGCATCGAGGATACGCTTCGCATCTCCCAATACCAGGCCCTCAAAGAGGCATTTGCACCCGAGGACCCATTCACTGTGACATCTGGGTTCATGCTGGGGCTTCGGGCCGTGAAGGACGATCATGAGATCCGCTGCATGCAGGCCGCGCAGGCCCTCACCGATGCGGCCTTCGACCATATCCTTGGATTCATGGCCCCCGGCATGACAGAGCGTGATGTCCAGCTTGAGCTGGATGGCTTCATGCTGCGCAATGGCGCCGACAGCCTTGCCTTCCAGACTATCGTGGCGTCGGGGGCCAATGGTGCATCCCCCCATGCGCTCGTGTCGCAGCGTGCGCTGCAGCAAGGTGATTGCGTCGTGATGGATTTCGGAGCGCGCTGGGCAGGCTACTGCTCAGATATGACGCGCACGGTCTTTCTGGGAATGCCTGATCGTCAGATGCGCTCCGCATGGGAGGCGCTCAGGCGTGCGAACGAGACGGTCGAGGGCATGCTCAGGCAGGGCATCACCGGCAAAGAGGCGCATGATCTGGCTCTGCGCGTGCTTGATGAGGCAGGATTCGGCGGTCTCATGGGGCATGGGCTTGGCCATGGCGTTGGCATCGAAGTGCACGAGCAGCCCGTGCTTTCGCCGCGCAACACGATGCCTCTGGAAGCGGGCAACGTGGTGACGGTCGAACCCGGCATCTACCTTCCTGGTCAGTTCGGCATGAGACTTGAGGATTTCGGAGTGGTTCGGGAAGATGCGTTCGAGGTGTTCACTGCCTCTTCCCATGACCTGTTGGTGATCTGAGCCGTTCGAACCCGGGAAACCCTCCTCAGGCCTGATCCAAGGCTTGGAACAGGTCCGCTATGATGTCATCAGCATCCTCGATGCCGCAGGAAAGGCGAATGAGATCAGGCCCGATTCCCGCCGCCTCAAGCTCTGCATCATTCATCTGGCGGTGCGTGGCGTTCGCCGGATGCAGCACGCAGGTGCGTGCATCAGCCACATGGGTGGCAATCTGCGCCAGCTTCAACTGCTGCATCATGGCCTCCGCCCCTTCGCGTCCGCCTGCTACGCCGAACGACACGACGCCGCAGCTTCCTTGGGGCAGGTATTTCCGCGCTCGGTCGTATTCGGCGTCGGTGGGCAATGAGGGATGATGCACCCAGCTCACCTTCGGATGATCCGCCAGGGCTTGGGCGACCTGAAGGCCGTTGGCGGCATGACGGGCCATGCGCAGATGCAGGCTCTCAAGGCCAAGGTTGATGAGAAAGGCGTTCTGCGGGGACTGGATGGATCCCAGATCACGCATGAGCTGGGCAGTTGCCTTGGTGATGAAGGCTCCCTCCAGTCCGAAGCGCTCGGTGTAGACCACGCCGTGATAGCTCTCGTCCGGCTCGCACAGGCCGGGGAACTTGTCAGCATGGGCACACCAATCGAATCTGCCGCCGTCTACGATGGCTCCTCCCACCGATGCGCCGTGGCCGTCCATGTACTTGGTGGTGGAGTGGGTGACGATGTCCGCGCCCCATTCGATGGGGCGGCAGAGCACTGGCGTTGGGAAGGTGTTGTCCACGATGAGCGGCACCCCGTGGGCATGCGCGGCCGCTGCGAAGCGTTCGATGTCAAGAACGGAGAGTGCGGGATTGGCGACCGTCTCGCCGAAGACGCATTTCGTGTTCGGTTGGAAAGCCGCTTCAAGCTCTTCATCCGTGCAATCAGGTGTGACGAAGGTGCATTGGATGCCCATCCGTTTCAGAGTGTGCGCAAGCAGGTTGTAGGTTCCTCCATAGATGGCGGAGGTGGAAACCACATGGTCTCCTGCGCCTGCCAGGTTGAACACCGCGAAGAAGTTCGCTGCCTGACCGCTTGAGGTGAGCATGGCAGCTGTGCCGCCTTCCAACTCAGCAATCTTGGCAGCCACGGCATCGTTGGTGGGATTCTGCAGACGCGTATAGAAATAACCCGATTCCTCCAAGTCGAACAGGCGTCCCATATGCTCGGAGGTGTCATACTTCCATGTGGTGTTCTGGTAGATGGGCACTTGACGCGGTTGCCCTCCTTCGGGGTGCCAGCCGCCTTGGACGCAAGTGGTATCTATGGATGGCATTCAAGCCTCCTTCAGGTGTTCTCTGGTCACTGGGAACGAGGGTGTGTCGTTTCCGCGCTCGCTCGCTCGATGATAGCGCGCCTTGCCGATTCGGGCCTTCTGCATCTTGATATAATCGGCGGGTTTGGAATCCTGAGGAGTTGAAATGCCCATCCGCATACCTGATTTATTGCCGGCCACCGCTGCGCTGGAGGCCGAGAACATCTTCGTCATGACCGAGCATCGCGCCATGCATCAAGACATCCGCCCCTTGCGTGTGCTCCTTTTGAATCTGATGCCCACCAAGATCGCCACGGAGACCCAGATCCTGCGCAAGCTCTCGAACACTCCGCTGCAGGTTGAGGTTGAATTGCTCCAGACGGCGAGCCATGATGCGAGGAATGTGGCTGCTGAGCACCTTGAGACGTTCTATCGCACCTTCGATGAGGTGCGCGATGAGCACTTCGACGGCATGATCATCACTGGGGCACCCGTTGAGCGGCTCGATTTCGAATCCGTTGACTATTGGGATGAGCTTCGGCAAATCATGGAATGGTCAAAGCGCAATGTCCATTCGACGCTGCATATCTGCTGGGGTGCCCAGGCCGGGATCTATTTCCACTACGGGATACGCAAGCACGAGCTTCCCGAGAAGCTTTCGGGGGTGTATGAGCACACGGTGGTCAAGCGTTTCTCTCCGCTCGTGCGAGGGTTCGATGATACGTTCTGGGCACCTCATTCCCGCTACACCGGTGTCTTGGCGCAGGATATCGAAGCGCACCCCAGCTTGGAGGTGGTTGCCGTCTCCGGCCAAGCGGGTGTCTATCTTGCGAAGAGCACTGACAGCAGGCACTTCTTCGTGTTCGGTCATCCGGAATACGATCGCGGCACCTTGGCCGCGGAATACGAGCGGGATTGCGCCCGTGGGTTGGATCCGAACGTGCCGGAGCATTATTTTCCCAACGACGATCCGCAGGCTGTGCCGGTTGACGCGTGGCGCGCCCATGCCCAGCTGCTCTACACGAATTGGCTGAACTATTACGTCTATCAGACCACGCCCTACGACATCAACGAAGCAGGGGAATCATAGGATTCCGGGCTCTTACTGCAAACCGTTGCCACACGCCGTAGTGCAGGAGATGTGCTAGCAGGGTAGCCCCATGAAAAGGCGCGACAGCGAAGAGCAGCAGGCGGGACCGAAGCATACGCAGCAGCAAAGCCAGTTCGGGTCAACCGAGAACGATGAGAACCCCTTCTGCTGGCCTTTCTGGGTGTAAACGCGTCCCTGTTGGGTGAAAAGGCTCTCTGCACGTGCATAGTCAGCGTTCGTCGGGTCCATCTGGCGGGCCTTCCGCAGCGCCTCGAAGGCCGCAGCAGTGTTTTGCGCTCCTTTGTGCGCCAGTGCGGACAGGTAATACCAGCGGGCCGTGCGCTCTGCGACAGGCACGCGCTGAAGGATGCCCAGGGCGGCCTGGTAGCTTCGCCCATTGATGGCTTGGATTGCCTGGCGAATGGTGGCAGAATCCGCAGCGGATGGCTCGGGGTGGATCGTTTCGGTGGCCGTGGCCCAGGCCCCACCGAACAGATCGTCGAAATCGATGGTCGTCCAGACATAGGGTCCGGCGCTTCCGCTTGGAGAGGGGCCGTTTGTGCCTCCAGGATGGCCATAGCCGGTGTATCCAGGCGCGTAGGGCGCTCCTCCTGCACGTCTGCGCGCATCGGAAGCGGCATACTTCTGTGGATTGGTGATGCGATCATAGGCTTCATTGACCTGATTCATGCGCTCCTCGGCGCCCGGATCATCGGGATTCAGGTCAGGATGATTCTCGCGGGCCTTCTTCCTATAGGCCCGTTTGATCTCATCTGGTGAGGCATCCTTTGAGACGCCGAGTATGTCGTAGGGGTCTTCTGTCATCTTGTCCGTCAGCTGCTTGCGAGAGCAGTTCAAGCGTCAGAGTATACCTCATTGAATCTTTGCCATATTCCGGAATAGAGAACGCTTTCCATCAGATGCACATCACGTATGAGCGGAAGCATCTCGAAGCGCTTCGCCACGTCGGCGGCAAGGGCGGCAAGGATGATGCGCATGTCATGAGGGGCGGGCATGGTGGCGGCGAAGGGATTGTACGAGCCCATTTTGACATCATCTCTCAAATCCACCGCCGCATCCATCAGATAGATGAGCCGTCCCAGTGACCGCCCCAGCGATGCCAAGGCATCCGTCCATTCGCCAGCATCATGGCTGAAAAGCGTTGCCAACAGGTCACCGAAGGCATTCGCACCTTCATCGGCACCTGAAGAGGGCGCTGTCTCTATCAGACGAATGCGTGCCATGGCCTCCTCCACGGCTCTGCATTCCTCGGGAATGGACATTCGTGCCTTCAGATAGGATGCGTGAAGGGCCGCCCTTGCGATGCGCGCCTTCATGGAGTTGTCATCGTCGATGTCGTCAAGGCATTTGTGGTAGGCGAGGGCAATGGAGAGATCTGCTGCATAGGGCGTCGCCTTGCAGATGATGGAGGGCATCTGGCGTGTTGGGTGGCTGATGCAGGGCGCGCTGACTGCGGTTTCAGGTGGCTCGAAAAGGGAGTTTGCAAGCATCAGGTAAAACGTCAGATCATAGTTGAGTACCGTGCGGCCCACCTGGCCATATCGCTCCTTGAGCGTACGGCATATCCCACAATAGAGCGCCTGGTAGCGTTCCTTTTCCTGGGCGCTGACCTGATCCAGGCGGGCAAGGGCGATTCCGAACAATCGAAGCCTCCTTCAGGGCGGGGATGAGCGGCTTTGAGCGTACCTCTCCTTCGGTCGTCCATTGTAGCTTCAACGCAAGAAAGCCCGGCGCACGGGGGGATGGCAGCCGGGCTTTCTTGCAGTACCTTGCATCATGCATTTCAGACCATATGCAATATAAGACACAATCCAATAAGATGCAATACCTTATTGGACATTATCCAATAAAAAGGGTGAGCGGCGCATCACCATGGGATGCGCATCCATCGCCAAAGCCTTAGGCAGACTGATGAGCGTGATCATCTCGAGCTGGCCGCAACCTCATAGGAATCGCTGCGCACATTCCGCTTGATGATGCGGAAGGAGATGAGCGTGATGAGCGGAATGAGCAATGCGACCATCCCGCCGATGTCGAAACCGGTCAGAGCGCCTTTCCAGTCGATGATGAACCCGGCAATGGTGGGACCCAAGGCAACGCCGCAGGTCATGCCCGAATTCACCCAAGTGATGGCTTCGGTGATCTGCCGCCCGGGCACAGCGCGCTCGACAGCGCTGTTCGATATGATCAGGAAGGGGGCATAGAACAGCGCGGCGAAGGCGGAGACCAGATAGAAACTCAATTCAGAGCAGATGAGGATCTGCGTGCCATAGGCAAGTCCGATGAGCGTTGCGCTTGCGACGAGCTGCTTGTAAAGGGCGGCATTGATGCGTACCATGCCGAAGACGAATCCCATGGCTGCGGAAAGCAGCGCGCTGACCATGAGACCGACTCCGGCGATGTTGGGGTTTCCCAGGTCTTCGGCGAACGCGACGCTTGAGGTGTCGAAGACGCCATAGAACGCTCCGGTCAGGAAGAGCAGTACGAAGAGGATGCGTACGGTGGAAGAGGTGCGGATGATGCTCTTCGCGTGTCGCCGATGGTCCTCTCCCTTGGGGTCTTTCGTCTGCCCCGCATCCTCGGGCTGTTCATCATCGATGCCCACCCATCCCACTTCAGGTTCGCTTGCCTTCGCGAGCGTCATCATGACAACACCGATGATGAAGATGACCCCGCCTGTCAAAAGCCCCGCAATGGGTGCGATAGTGGAGGCCAGAGCGATGGAGGTGGGAGGACTGAGCATGAATCCAACGTCGTCGAGGATGCCTTCATAGGAAAAGACCGTGCGGATCTGGGGAACCTCGCCTTTGATGCGACCGGTGCGGATGAGGAAGGTCCAGCGGGCGCGTACCAAGGCCTGGGCGTTCGGTATGCAGCCCATGAGCAGCGCTGCCGGGAAGAAAACCCATTCAGGACCTTTGGCCATCACATTGCCAAGCATCAGCGCCAGTCCCAGAAGCACGATGCAGGCAGCCTTGGGAATGATCTTCGACTGTCCGTATTCATCGGCCAGCTTCGAGACGAATGGCGAGAACAGGAAGATGGAGAACGCCAGGAGGGAGGCGATGATGCCCGATGTCATGAAGGAATATCCCGACAGGGAAAGCATGGTGACCGTGCCGATGCTCATCATGTACGAATAGAAGCGCATGAGCAGCCCGGCCACGTCGAAGCTGCGCGCTTCGCGAACACGCAGGATGGAGCGATATATGCCGGGATTGATGACGGACATTCCTTTCCTCCTTCCTGAAGATCCTGACTCATTTCAAGTGTAGAGGATTGCGAAAGGAAGGGAAGGCACTATGACCGGCATGGTCTCAAGATGAGAAAGGAGACGCATGAGCAAACAAGTGTACGATTTATGGAGAGTTTTCGGTTTGTGGAGATAAAATGGTGCGGTATGCTGAACATCCCCTGCAAGCAGGGACAGCTTGGTATATCGTAGCGTCAAGCAAAAAGATCGCAGCAGTCGATCATGAGATTCATTGAGTTGGAGGGTTATAGATGACTGACAAGAAGCGGACAGGAATTGCCGAGGGGATGTCGGATGGTTCCTCGCAGTCGCAGGATGTGAAGGTGGTCAAGGAGGGCATTCCAACCACTTCCATTCTGGTGATGGTATTCATCCTCCTCGTTGCATTCGCATGTGCGGGGGTACAGGTTGTCACTGGACTCGTCGAGGCCAATAACGCTCCTGAGGAAATCAAAGGAAAGAACACCCAACCTACCGACGCCGCGAAGTATCCCCTTCCTGCCCGCCTTCCAGTGGGAGTCGCCGGCAATGTGAATGGGGTTGAGATTCCCGAATCTCAGATCACCGATGACATTCTCAAGATGCGCGAGAGCCTTGGACTGCAAGACCAAGAAGCATGGGATGCATGGATGATCGAGAACGGACTCGAGACTGAGACATTGCGCAATGTCATCTTGTTGAATTACATCAATTCCGAAATGCTTGATCAGATTGCCGCAGAGAATGGCATCACCATCACCGATGCTGATTATGAGGCGTATTTGGAGGAGGTCAAGGCTGATCCAGCACGTCTGGAGCGGTTGGAGGCTACTCTCGCCCACGAAGGCAAGACGATGGACGATGCACTGGAGTCTATCAAGCTCACCGCGAAGAAGAGAATCATCGGAGAGCAGCTCAACAAGGATACCTTGGGCAGTCCTGAATTGCAGGAAAGCATCCTCTCCTTCATCAAAAGCAATTGGGAAGAATGCAAAGACATCTCTTCGATGGAAGAGGTCAGTCCCGAGATAGTTGATGAGGCAACGGAATATATCATTCTGCTCAGCAACCAGGGTGCGCTCGGACATGCGGTTGATGACTTCGTGGAGAACCATGATGTGCAATATCGGGTGCTTAACGTAGAGGTGCCGTATAAATCCAATGCGGATATGTATTACCGCGGTCAGGAGATAAGGCAGATCCTCAACAAGAACGGGCTTTTCATCCCTGAGGATCAGAGCATCCTTGATGGATTGATCGCACGGTTCACGGGTGCGTCTGACCAAGGCGAACAGGACAACGCCCAAGACGCGCAGGGTGCGCAAGACTCACAGGGTGAGCATCCTTCAGAATCGTAACAATCTTCAAGCCTCTTCGGAGGACTGACATACAATCTGAAAAAACATCCGCATTCAAGGGAGGCGTAGTCTATGCGCAAATTCAAGACTGAGTCCAAGAAGCTCTTGGATCTCATGATCAATTCCATCTACACCAATCGGGAAATCTTCCTGCGGGAACTCATTTCCAATTCCTCCGATGCCGTAGACAAGCTCTATTTCCGCAGCTTGGTGGATGACACGGTGAAGATCAATCGAGCGGATCTGTGCATCTCGGTGGCGTTTGACGAGGAAGCGCGCACGGTCACGGTGTCTGACAACGGCATCGGCATGGACAAGGATGAGCTTGACAAGAATCTTGGCACGATAGCCCATTCGGACAGCTTCGAATTCAAAGCGAACCAAGGGGCAGATGACGCAGGGCTGGCTGATATGAAGGCTGAGGACATCGCCTCGGCTGATGTGGATATCATCGGACAGTTCGGCGTTGGCTTCTATTCTGCCTTCATGGTAGGCAGCAAGGTTCGCGTCGTCTCGCGTGCCTATGGTTCGGATGAGGCATGGGCGTGGGAATCCGATGGGATCGATGGGTACACCATCACCCAGGCCGACCGTCCAAGCCATGGCACCGACGTCATCGTCTATCTGAAGGAAGACACGACTGAAGAGAACTACAGCACCTATGCCACCCAGCAGGGTCTCACGAGCCTCATCAAGAAGTACAGCAATTATGTCCGCTATCCCATCCAGATGGAAGTCACCAAGAGCCGCATGAAGGAGCGCCCTGCGGATGCCGGGGAGGACTACAAACCGGAATTCGAGAACTACACGGAAATCGAGACCATCAACTCCATGATTCCCATCTGGAAGCGCAAAAAGTCCGAAGTGACCGATGAGGAATACAACGAATTCTACAAGACTGATTTCCACGATTTCGAGGATCCGCTGCGCACCATCAGCCTTCATGCGGAAGGCACTCTCACCTATGACGCCCTCATGTTCGTGCCTTCACGCGCACCCTTCGACATGTGGTCGAAGGATTACAAGCGCGGGCTGGCGCTGTACAGCTCAGGCGTGCTCATCATGGAGAAGTGCGAGGAACTGGTTCCTGACTATTTCAACTTCATGCGGGGCGTGGTTGATTCAGCTGACTTAACGCTGAACATCTCCCGTGAAACGCTTCAGCACAACAGCCAGCTTCGTGCCATCGCCCGCCGTCTTGAGAAGAAGATCAAATCCGAGCTTGCAAGCCTGTGCGCTGATGATCGCGAGGCCTATGTCGGGTTCTTCAAGGAATTCGGGCGTACTCTGAAATATGGCCTGTATTCCAGCTATGGCATGGCCAAGGACACGCTGGCTGACCTTCTTCTGTTCTATTCCGCCAAGCAGAAGAAGATGATCACGCTTGACGAATACATCGCAGACGCACCAGCGGATGCAGAGGCCATCTATTTTGCGGCGGGGGATTCCATCGATCGGCTTGCCAGCATGCCCATCGTCACCACGGTCCTTGCCAAAGGATATGACGTGCTGCTGTGTGACGAGAACGTGGATGAGTTCTGCATGATGGCCATGCAGGATTACACGCCCAAGGAAACCGAGCCAGACGGTTCCACCAAGGCATGGGCACTCAAGAATGTCGGGTCAGAGGATTTGGGGCTGACCACCGAGGAAGAGAAGAAGAAGGCTGAAGAGGCCACCCAGGAGAATGCTGGTCTCTTCGATGCCATGAAGGATGCCTTGGCCGGTAAGGTCCAGAAGGTGGTCGTTTCCACCCGCGTCACCGATGCTCCGGTCGTCCTTACCACAGAGGGTGCGGTCTCACTGCAGATGGCGAACCTCTTGAAGGAACAGCCTGGGGCCGATGAGGGTGTGCCGGAAGCCCAGATCGTCATGGAGGTGAATGTCGATCATCCTGTCTTCCAGGTGCTGAAGGCAGCCCATTCGGCAGGGGATGCGAAGAAGGTCGAGGATTACGCTGGCATCCTCTTCGACCAGGCACTTCTGGTGGAGGGGCTTCCCATTGAGAATCCGTTGGAGTTCGCCCAGCGCGTATCTGCCCTCATGGTGTAGTCGTGTTCGGCATACCGGAAATGCGATGATGCAGGGGCGCGGCGATGCTGCGCCCCTGATCTATTCTGAGGTGTGGGGACTGTCCAGATGCCCCCGTGGGTCCATGAGTCCATTTGGCAGGATGCGGATGTCAGACCATCCCAACTCATCAAGCGCTTGCGCGGTGCGATAGGGCTTCGCCCGCAGCGTTTCTGAGGAATCGGCACAGTAGCCGATGGCCTCCACCAGGGTCGCGGCATGGGCAAGGTCTGCCATGGTATCCACATCGGGTACGGCAGGAAGGTATTCGGCCACGATTCCCTGCGCTTTCGCCTTGCGGATGTAGGCGGGAAGCACCGTGAGCCCGTCTTGGTTGTAGAAGATGCCGCTGTGGTCGAAGGAGGTCTCCCGATTCCAGCCAATGATCGATACTCCCAGTTCCTGATCGGGAGCAAGCACGATGCCAGGGGTGCTTGCATCGGCAAGGCGGTGCAAGGCGTGAAAGCCGCCCACCACGTCATCGGTGGTCAGGGCAGGCATGTCGGCTCCCATCGAAAGGATGCAGTCGGCTCCGGAATCCCATGTCTTCGCGAAGGCGTCATTGTAATGCTCGTCGAAGGAGGCGCCCTCGTCGAAGAGGTATTCCAAGGGCCGCGGCCACGTGCCGGCATCCTCAAAGAGGGCCCGCATGGAAGCGAGGTTCTCCTTGGGTGCGGTGGAGATCACAAGACGGTACCGGTCGTGGATGGCACCGGCCGCTTCGTCCTCCAAGATGTTGAAGGCGGCCATGCATGTCTCAACGACATCGAACAGCATGCAGTGATAGAGCGTGCTTGCTGCTTCCGGTGAGAAGATCCCATCCTTGAGCGTGGTGAGACGCGTCTTCACCAATCCCGGTTCGGGCAGCTTGCTGAAAAGCAGAAGCACGTTGTCCCGCGTCATCATGGGCACCCTCCTGCCTTGAGATGAATGATCGTGTTCGCTGGTATGGCACCTGGGCATGCAGGACGCTCCTGTACTCCATTCCCTGGAATGCCTGCAGTCTCAGAGCGGTCATCTATGATACACTTCCTTTCGCTTTACTACAGTAGAGTGATAGAGAGAATGAAGAAGGGAATGGCATGAAGAAGACACTCATGAAGATCGTGGCGTTCACATGCGCAGCTGCGCTGGGCGCATTCGCCCTCGCTGGCTGCTCATCGGGGTCGTCCAGCTCATCTGCAAGCTCCTCGGCAGCCACCGAGGGAGGCGAAGAGATCACCTCGCTCGTGGTTGGGTTCGACAACAGCTATCCGCCCTATGGCTATATCGGGGATGATGGTGAATACACCGGCTTCGACCTTGATCTGGCGGAACTTGTGGCTGGTGAGAATGGATGGGATATCGAGCTCATGCCCATCGACTGGGATGCGAAGGACGCCCTCTTGAATCAGGGAACCATCAACTGCATCTGGAACGGCTTCACCATGGAAGGCCGTGAGGATGACTACACCTTCTCCGAGCCCTACATGCTGAATCAGCAGGTCATCGTCACGAAGGCCGATGCTGGCATCAACAGCGCGGCCGATCTGGCAGGCAAGACCGTCATCACGCAGATCGACTCCGCCGCCCTTGAGGTGCTTGAAGGCGATCAGAAGGAATTGGCTGACACGTTTGGGCGTCTCGACACCGTGAGCGATTACAACAACGCTTTCCTGCAGCTGGAGAGCGGCACCGTGGATGCGGTGGCATGCGATCTGTCCATCGCCGCCTACCAGATGGCTGCCAAGCCCGATGTCTATGTCCAACTGGAAGAGCCGCTGAGCTCTGAGCACTATGCCGTTGGCTTCAAGAAGGGAGATGAGGCGCTGGCTCAGCAGGTGACCGAGACACTTAAGCAGCTCTATGCGAATGGCACGGTATCCGAGGTGTGCGCCAAGTATGCCGATCAGGGTCTTGATGAGGAGAACTGGATCCTGAAGTAGTCGCTTTTGGTTCCAATAGGGAGGGGGCTGCGCTTCGCGTGGCCCCCTCCATACGTCACGCAGGGACAATGTGTCGTCAAGGGAGTACCGGTGAAGGGCGACTGGCTTTCTGAGCCGTAGGTACTGCGTTGCTGGCGCATTGCAATGAGGGAGAAGGGAAATCGGTGGAATTCAGCGTCATGCTTGGCTTGTTGGGGGAGGGGCTTCTGCTCACCACGCAGATCTTCTTCGTCACGCTCATCGGGTCTCTCCCTTTGGGCGTGCTGGTGGCCCTTGCTCGCATGAGCCGCTTTGCACCCCTTGCCCTCTTCGCGAAGTTCTACATCTCCATTCTGCGCGGTACGCCGCTCATGCTGCAGCTGATGGCCATCATGTTCGGTCCCTATTACCTGTTTGGATTGCAGATGGGTCCCGATTGGAAGTTCTGGGCGTGTGACATCGGCTTCATCTTGAACTACGCAGCCTATTTCGGCGAGATCTATCGCAGCGGCATCCAGTCCATTCCGCGAGGGCAATACGAGGCAGCAGAGGTCCTGGGCTATTCACGGACGCAGACGTTCATGAAGATCGTGCTTCCCCAAGTGATCAAGCGCATCCTGCCCGCCATGGGAAATGAGATCATCACGCTGGTGAAGGATACCTCCTTGGCGTTCGTGCTGGGCATTGCTGAGATGTTCAGCCAGGCGAAGGCGCTGGCAGCGCGTGAGGTGTCCATGCTGCCCTATGCAGTTGCGGCGCTGATCTACTGGGTGTTCTGCCTGATCATCGAATTCATCCTGAATCGCGTTGAGAAGAAGATGGACTACTACCATGACTGACGCTTCCCTTCAAGGCGGCACCTGCGCCGCAGACCCCGTCGTTTCCTTGAGCAATGCCAAGAAGAGCTTTGGCAGCAATGAGGTGCTCAAAGGTATCACGCTTGAGGTCTGCCAAGGAGACGTACTGGCAATCATCGGGCCGTCCGGAGGAGGGAAGTCAACGCTTTTGCGCTGCTTGACGCTTCTTGAAACGCTTGACGGTGGCGCTCTGACCTATGGGGATGTGGTGGTGAGCGAAGAGGGATCTGATGGCCGTGCGGTCTATGGTGACAAAGAGGTCATGCGTGCGGCGAAGACCCGCTTCGGCTTGGTATTCCAAGACTTCAACCTCTTTCCGCACTACACCGTTCTCAAGAACGTGAGCGATCCTTTGGTGCGCGTGCTCAAGATGTCGAAGGCGGATGCCGATGCGCGTGGGCGTGAGCTTCTGGCCAAGATGGGGCTTGAGGGCAAGGAGTCCATGGTTCCCTGCGAGCTGTCAGGAGGCCAGCAGCAGCGGGTCGCCATCGCACGGGCGCTGGCCATGAATCCGCAGGTGCTCTATTTCGATGAGCCGACGAGCGCCCTTGATCCGGAACTCACCCGAGAGGTGCTGCGCGTCATCCGGGAGCTGGCGGCAGAGCACATGACCATGGTCATCGTCACGCATGAGATGTCATTCGCTCGAGATGTGGCCGACAAGATCATCTTCATGGATGGGGGGCAGGTGGTGGAGCGTGGTCGTGCGGCCGATGTCATCAATGCGCCCACCCATGAGCGCACCCGTGCGTTCCTCTCTGGCTACGAAGGGGTGTAGGGCGCAGAATCGGCCTCAACCCTTATGCGTGTGCAATCTCGCGATCGAACTGCACCCACGCACACATGCATTCGGTCTGGACTTTTGAGCGCGGGTTCCCGTCGTTGCTGACTGCATCTGGCAGCCGATGTCCGTGATGCTAATGCATCCGATGTACACCGTTCGGTGTATTTTCGTAAAGCGGACATGACGATTCAGCATTCTCGGTTCTGAGCGAAGGGTGCCCGTGGTAGGTTCTCTCCAATGAAATCGAAAGGAGAGGAAGCCATGACCGAGAACCAATACGGCCAGACACCCCAGCAGCCTTCAGCTGAAGGCCCATCTTCCAACTATCAGCAGGTCTACGGTGTGCCTCCAGCCGCCAGCCAGCAAAGCCCGTCGGATGGTGCGCATGCCGCTTCCGGGGCGGTGCACGCCCAGCCTGCCGCCCAGCACGCACCGGGAGCCTCCGCGGCCTCCGCAGCACCCGCACGTCCCCAAGGGGTGCCCGCTCCCGTTCCTGCGGCTGAGCCGAAGTCGAAGGGCAAGTCTTCTTCGGGCAAGACCTTCCTCATCGCGTTCGCCGGTGCTGCCGTTGCCTGCGTGCTTGCGTTTGGGATCGCGGGCGTTGCAGGAGTATTCGATCGCTCTTCCAATGAGATTAGTCTCGGTTCGTCGGTGGCTGGCAGCATTGAGGCAAGCGAAGCCGAGGCGTCGCTGGCCGAAGCCGTTGCTGACAAGTGTCTGCCTTCCGTTGCGTCGATCAACGTCTTCTCAGAGGGAAGCACCTCTTCGGGAGACCCGATCTACGATTACTTCTACGGCTCCAATGAAGATGGCGAAGAGACCGCATCGGGGTTGGGCAGCGGGGTTGTGCTGTCAGCCGATGGATACCTCATCACCAACAACCATGTCGTCTCAGGTGGCTCAAGGTTCGAGGTTGTCATTGAGGGGAATTCCTACCAAGCTGATCTGGTGGGGGTTGACTCCAGTTCTGATGTGGCGGTGCTCAAGGTGAAGGATGTGACCGACCTCACACCCATCGAAGTCGCGGATTCCGATGCGCTCAAGATCGGTGAATGGGTCATGTCCATCGGAAGCCCCTTCGGACTTGAGCAGTCAGTCGCCACGGGCATCATCTCAGCCACCAGCCGCTCCCAGATCATGGATCAATCCCAGATCACGGGGCAATCCGATGAGATCGTCATCTATCCGAACCTGATCCAGACGGATGCCGCCATCAATCCAGGCAACTCCGGTGGTGCATTGGTGAATGCTGACGGACAGCTTGTAGGCATCAACACCCTGATCACCAGCTACTCTGGCAATTACTCCGGCGTTGGATTCGCCATTCCCTCCAATTACGCCATTGGCCTTGCCAAGGACATCATTGCTGGAAAGGAACCGACCCATGCCCAGTTGGGAGTCAATCTCTCCAATGTGAATGCATCCATTGCCAAGCGCTATGGATTCTCCGCCGATGAAGGGGCCTACGTCTCAAACGTCGTCGAGGGGAGCGGTGCAGCTGCAGCAGGCATTGAGAAGGGCGATATCATCACGGCATTCGATGGAAAGGCAGTGACTTCGGCGAGCGATCTCATGATGGACGTGCGCACGAAGGCACCGGGCGACACGGTGACCATCACGGTGAATCGCGATGGGGAGGTGAAGGATTTTCAGGTGACCTTGGGTTCCGATGAAGCCACCCAGAAGGAGAAGGCTGCCCAGAAGCTGCAACAGCAGCAGAACAACGGCAATTCCAACGGTGGCCTCAATGGGAATTCAGGTACCTTTGACTTGAATGATCTCTTCGGCAGGTAGGAGGCGTTCCAAGCACATTCCCTGACGCAGGCATCTGCATCAAAGGGGGCAACATCTCAGTCCACGGAGAAGGGACGGCATGGCAATGTCGCCCCTTCTTCTGTATCTGCGCCAGGGGCTGCATTCGCCTGACGGCTGTGCTTTCTGGTACACCAAAGGTGTATTCGGGTATCATGTGTCAGTATCTATGAACCAGTTCGCGGAGAGGACGTCTTGCATGTCTGACGGGTACGAATACGATCGGGTGCTTCTCAAGCTTTCCGGTGAAGCACTGGCGGGGAATCTGGGCTACGGCATCGATCCGAAAGTGGTCGATGACCTTGCCGAACAGATCTCCGAGATCGTCGAAGACGGCATCGAGCTTGCAGTCGTGGTCGGTGGTGGCAACATCTTCCGGGGTCTTTCCGGCTCGGCAGAGGGAATGGACCGGGCGCAGGCAGACTACATCGGCATGCTCGCCACGGTCATGAATGCCCTTGCCCTGCAAGATGCATTCGAGCGGCATGGGGTCTTCTCTCGCGTGCAAAGCGCCATCAACATGCAGGAAGTCAGCGAACCCTACATTCGCAGACGCGCGGTGCGGCATCTTGAGAAGGGCCGCGTCGTCATTTTGGCGGCGGGTACGGGCAATCCCTACTTCACCACTGACACCACGGCGGCATTGCGTGCCTGTGAGCTTGACGTTGACTGCCTCATGAAGGCCACCAAGGTGGATGGAGTCTACGATTCCGATCCAAAGAAGAATGCGCAGGCGAAGCGCTATGACCGGATCACCTATATGGAGGTCTTGAGCCAAGGACTCAATGTCATGGACGCCACGGCAACCTCACTGTGCATGGACAATGACATTCCCATGATCGTGTTCGATCTCACCCAGCGTGGGAATATCAAGAGGGCGTTGCAGGGTGAGGATATCGGTACGGTGGTCTATTCTGATGGGAAGAGCGCGGAGTAGCCGTTCTGTCAGGCGAAGCGGATGAATGGAGCGGGGATGGATGCCTTGCTCTGGGGAGGAAAGGCGGTACACCATGGCAGATGTTGATGAGATCCTGCTGAAGGTCGAGGAGCGGATGGACAAGTCCCTCTCAGCTCTTCATGACAATTTTGCAAGCGTGCGTACGGGTCGGGCAAATGCGATGGTGCTTGATCGCATCATGGTTGACTACTATGGCACCCCCACTCCTGTGAACCAGATGGCTGGTGTCAAAAGCCCCGATGCCCACCTGCTGGTCATAGAGCCGTGGGACAAGTCATCATTGAAGGACATCGAACGCGCCATCCTTGAAAGCGATCTCGGGGTCACTCCGAACAATGATGGCATGGTCATCCGCCTGCCGTTTCCGGCGCTCACCGAGGAGAGACGCAAGGAATTGGTCAAGACGTGCAGCAAGTATGCGGAGGAATGCCGCGTTGCCATCCGGAATGCGCGTCGGGATGCCAACAATGAGATAGAGAAGGCCCAGAAGAATGATGGGCTTCCTGAAGATGAGGCCCATCGAGCGGAAGATCAGGTCCAGAAGATGACCGATTCCCACATCGCATCGGTAGACGAGGCGCTCAAGAAGAAGGAAGCCGACATAATGGAGGTATGAATGCTTCGGCTGGTAGGCCGAAGCATTCATTGACGCTGCGCGGACGCCTCGGTGGTTCCATCTCCTCCTAGGAACTCCCTGCGCATCGAAGTACGCCTCGTCGTTCTTTCGTGCGGATTGAAACCACTGTATGCGATGCCCGCTCGCCTGTCTTCAATGGGTGGTTTGGAAAGAATTTGAACAAAAGCTTGGCTGACATATTCCCAGAGGTGCCTGATGGGCTCAACGCGGGTGCGCTGGACCTTGCCCGCATTCCCCAGCATATCGCGGTGATCATGGATGGGAATGGCCGTTGGGCCAAGCAGCGGATGATGAATCGGCTGCGCGGCCACAAAGCTGGAATAGAAGCGGTGCGCGAGACTATTCGCTGCGCGTCGGATTTGGGGGTTCGGTATCTGACCATCTATTCGTTTTCCACCGAGAACTGGAAGCGGCCGGAAGACGAAGTGGATGGTCTGATGCATCTTTTCGCGCAAACGATGCTGGCTGAGGTGGATGGCCTTGACGCGGAAGGGGTGCGCGTCATGACCATCGGGGACACTTCGGTATTGCCCGCAGACACCCAACAGGCTTTTGAGAGGGCGTGGGAGCAGACGCGTGGCAATGATGGCATGACGTTGGTGGTGGCGGTGAACTATGGCAGTCGGTCGGAGATCGTCAGGGCTGCCAAGCAGCTTGCCGCCGAAGTGGCGTTGCCGCAAAGCACGCTGTCAAGCGAGGACATCGATGAGAGTGCCTTTGCAGCAAGGCTCTATACTGCTGACATCCCTGATCCTGAGCTGATCATCCGCACCAGTGGTGAGATGCGCCTGTCGAACTTCCTCATGTGGCAGGCTGCCTATGCGGAACTCGTCTCAACGGAGGTGCTCTGGCCTGATTTCGATCGGTATGAGCTTTTGCGATGCTTACTGGACTATCAGGGTCGTGACAGAAGGTTTGGCGGTGTCTGATGGATGCGGAGCGGGACACTCTGTACCAAGGTGAACAGGCCTCCCCAGATCTCTGCCCTGAGGGCACTGCAGAGGATATCGTCACGTTGGAGGATATCGCCTGCCATGGTTTGACTGATAGGCAGATGGCTGCTCGCAGACGGCTGCATCAGCAGACGGCCCTTCTGATCGAGCAGGAGCGCGTCCGGCGGGAACTTGAATCCGATGAGGCTCTGACCGCCGTTGATTTCCTGGAAGGGGAAGTGGGCCGCATCCCGGAATTGGTTCGGTCCCCCGAGGATGCTCCCGACGGCCCTCCATGGCGTTACGAACCGACACCTGATCAGCGAGCGAAGCGTATTCAGCGTAAGGAGAAGCGAGCGCAGGCGAGAAGCCGCATCAAGGACAGCGCCATCAAGAAAGCGCCTCAGAAGCTGAAGAATCCCTCTGATCTGCAGGTGCGGTTCAGGACGGGCTTGATCTACACGCTCGTGACCATTGGATGCCTTCTTGCGGGAGATATTCCCACCATGGTCTACCTCATGGTGGTTGCGGGCATTTGCGCGGGCGAGTTCTTCTATATGCTGCGTTCGGATGCGAAGCTTCCCAACGAGGCCATCGGCATCACCGGGTCGGTGCTCTACATTCCCGCTGTGTATCTGTGGGGTTTGGCGGGGGCTATGGTCGTGACCATCGCCACCTTGCTGGCATTGCTCATCTGGTATGTGTTTTGGCTGCGCGCTCGGGTTCCTGACGTAGGCGTCAGTCTGTTCGGAGCCGCTTACACCGGTTTGCTGCTCTGCGGCTTGGTGATCATCCGTCACGCGTTGGGTGATCCGTGGGGAGGCGTGGCGCTCCTCATCATCTTCTTGAGTGTTTGGGCGAATGATGCCTTCGCCTATCTCATCGGGCGCAAGCTCGGTCGCCATAAGCTGGCTCCGCGCACGTCTCCCAAGAAGAGCTGGGAAGGCTTCTTCGCGGGTTTGGTGGGGTCTGTCCTGTTCTGGATTGCCCTCTCATTCGTGCCTGGCATCCAGATGAGCATCTGGCAGGCAGTCCTGTTCGGCATCATCTGCGGAACCATGGAGGTTCTGGGCGATCTGGCTGAGAGTCGCATCAAGCGCAATTCGGGCTTCAAGGATTCAGGAACGATGATGCCGGGACACGGCGGCCTTCTTGACCGATGCGATTCTCTCTTCCTTGCGTCCATCACCTCTTCCATCCTACTTCTTCTGGGAGGTTGCATTCCCTATGGTGTCCTCTGAACGCGGCAGCACCGCACCGAAGCGCATCGTCATCCTCGGTTCTACCGGCTCCATCGGAAGGCAGACGCTGGATGTCTGCCGCATGCATCCTGACAAGCTCCGCGTGGTGGGCCTGTCGTGCCATTCCCAGACCGGGCTCATGGAGCATCAGGCTCGGGAATTCGGCTGTCGCGCCTGTGCGGTCGGAGCCAGCGAGGCGCTTCGACTCATCGATGAGGATAAGGTCGATGTCGTGGTCAATGCCTTGGTGGGGGCGGCTGGTCTCGCGGCAAGCCTCAAGACCCTTGAACGTGGCATCGTCCTTGCTCTGGCAAACAAGGAATCACTCGTGGTCGGAGGAGACCTTCTCATGCCGCTGGCGAAGAGAGCGGGCCTCCTCATGCCCATCGATTCCGAGCATGGGGCCATCTATCAGTGCCTGATTGGGGAAGACGCCCGCGAAGTGCGCAGGCTTTGGGTAACGGCTTCAGGGGGACCGTTCCGAGGCAAGACCCGGGAGCAGTTGGCGTGCGTGAGTGCAGCTGATGCCCTTGCGCATCCCACGTGGCAGATGGGTCCGAAGATCACGGTGGATTCCTCCACGTTGATGAACAAGGGCTTGGAGGTCATCGAGGCCCATCATCTTTTCCAAATGCCTTACGAGAACATCGAAGTGCTCGTGCAGCCCCAAAGCGCCATCCATTCCATGGTCGAATTCGTCGACGGTTCGGTCAAGGCCCATCTGGGCGCCACGGACATGCGCATTCCCATCCAGTATGCGCTCAGTTGGCCTGAGCGGTGGCCCTCACCTGCCAAGTCGGTTGATTTCACTCAAATGCCCCCCTTGGAACTGGCGGCTCCAGACAGGGAAGGCTTTCCCTGTCTGGCCTTGGCGCTTGAAGCGGGCAGGGTGGGAGGCACCATGCCGTGCGCCATGAATGCCGCCAATGAGGTTGCGGTGGCCGCATTCCTTGATGACGCGTGCGGGTACTTGGATATTCCCGCTTGCGTTGAACAGGTCATGGAATCCCATGCATCAGCTCCTGTTGAATCGCTTGAGCAACTGATTGAGGTGGATGAGGACGCGCGGGCCCAGGCCAGTCGCTTCCTGCATGCGCTGAGATGAAGGCCCTTCTGTCAGAGGTACTCTCGTTTTCTTGTCATTTGAATGACTCCAGGACCTTCTTGCAATGATTAGGCTCGCACCCGCAAGGATTGCCATCAAGGTGAACAGGGCAACGGGTGTGGCATCGCCTGTCTGAGGGAGCGAATGGGAGGCGTTCGTTCCTTTTGGATTCGGTGAGGGCTCCTTGCTGCGGACCTCAATGGTCTGGCTTTCGGAGGTGGGATCTTCGTGGACTGCGACGATGCGCCCCTCACAGGTGAGCCGCTCGAAGGCCACGAGCTTCATCCCCTCGAGGCCTTTCGTGTTCACCTCGAAGTCAACGAACACGCTTCCTGATGGCAGGGAGGGAACGAACGTCGCCGAGGCGGTCACCTTGTTGCCGGATGGATTCAGAAGCGGCGATGCGCTGCTCACCTGCCCTTCATCCTGAGCCGCCAGCATGATGGTGCCGAAAACAGTGTAGGTCTTGCCAATCTCCAGAGACTCGTAGAGGACCTCATCAGTGATGGCAAGCGTCTCATCAGGTGCACAGGTCTTCTCCCCGCTGCGCTTCTCAAATGCGTGGGTCTCTATGCGTGGAGAGCGTATCGTTATGGTCTGGGCATCGTTTTCGGGGTTCTCATGGACCACGATGGCGCGTCCATCCTTGTAGAGGGTCTCATACACCACCAGTTCGTCACCTTCTGCAAGCTGGGTTGCATCCAAGGGAAACGATACGGTCGCAAAGCCGGTGGAGGTGAGAGGCGTGAAGGTGGTTGAGCAGGTGATCTGCTGGCCCGATTCGTCAAGCATCGGCTGTGCGGCCATCTTTCCGTCTTCCACCATCTTCCTCATGAGGATTCCCCGAAGAAGGTATTCCGCGCCCTCTTCAAGTCCGCTGTAGCTCACTGCGTCCTCAATGACGGCATTGTCTGTTGAGAGCATCTCCTTCGCCGCGCTGTCAGAGTCAGTGGCATAGGTGTTGATCTTCGGTGCGATGACTTGGATGCTCTGTCCTGCATCGGTGAGTTCTTCGTGCTCAGCCACGATTTCGCCGTCAATGCCCTCTCTGAGGGTTTCGAAGCATACGATGCGCTTGCCAGCAAGATCAGACGCGTCCAGCTCGAACAGCACCTCGCAGCTTCCTGAGGATGCGGCTGGAGTGAAGGTGAGGTGGGCGCAGAGCGGCATTCCATGCCCATCGTCAATGGGCTCACCCGATTCGGCATCCCTGAGCGAGCCGGTGAGGTGGTACTCCTGACCGGGATTGAGGTTGCAGTAGTCCACCCGATCGGTGATGGATACCGCTGGATCGGGGAAGATGTGCTTGGAAGCATCGGTGGCGCTGGTGGCGCAGGTGGTGATGGCGGGCGGCGGAGTGATGCGATCCTCGATGTCTCCCAAAGGCACGCTCAAACCATGAGAGGTGATGTGAATGCCGGATATCCTGATGAGATCATAGCCAGCATTCGAGGTGCTCCTGAGCTCCGTGAGCCGATAGGTGTCATAGGGAAGCGCTCCCAATGAGTCATCGGGTTGGGTGATGCCGCCTTCCTGGGTGGCTCCGAACCAGCAGCCTGCACCCATGTCCAACTCATCGGCATTGATAGGATTGCCGCCCTCGCCACCTTGCGTTGTATCCAAGAACCGGTCGTTGGCATTGGTCGAGGCAGTATGCGCACGACGCGTTGATGACGTGTCCACGATGCCATTCTCGTCGCTTGTCAGGATGTGCCTCTCTCCGGTGGTCTCTGACTCCAAGATGAAGGGAACGCGTGAAAGCCTGCTCTGGTCGGTTGCCAGGACCTTCCGGAAATCAAGATCTCCCCGCTTGACCTGATTCGCGGCTGCCTGTCCGCGAACGAAGGGCACCAAGGTGCCTGCTTCCCTGATGGAGAAGGTGCGTTTTCTGTCATCGCTTGCGAGGTAGCCCGTGCCTGCTGATTTCTCCTGGATGGTGTAGGTGCCGAAGGGCAGTGCATCGGAGGCGGTTTGGGCACTGCCTCCCTCCGAGACGATGCTCATCACCACTTCTCCTGGCTCGTGCATGACGCCATCCACGCAGACGGCATGGGCACTCACATTGGTGATGTCGAAGACGGCACCATCCAGAGAGGCGGCTCCCAGGGGAGACTGCAGCAGGCTTTCCGCATCACGCTTTTCGATGAGCACGCCACCACGCAGGACATCCTCTGAAACGGTGGTGCATTGGGTGAGGAGGATGGATGGGTTGATGCCGGAGGAGGGAAGCGTGATGAGGCGAATCTGGGTGTCCGGCAGATACCCCTCAGGCGCTGTCGTCTCTTGGATGGTCAGCGTTCCGAGGGGAATGCAGACGTTGCCGACAGTATCAAGATAGAGATCATCCCCGCCTGTCTTGTGCTCCTCATCCATCAGGATGCAGCCTGTCTCATCGGTTGTAAAGACCCATGAACGCAGGGGTGTCGCCCCGGTGAGGCCTCCCAGATCCGTGCTGATTGATCCGAAATGCTTGATCTCGAATTCGGCATGCTGCAGGGTTCCATCACCTTGAGGCGTGCTGTTGGCCGTGATGGAGTCGACCTTGCGGAGGATCAACTGTGGCTCATAGCTTTGCGGCACATCGACAAGGTCCATCTCGGTCGTCTTGCCCTTCTGCACCTCCACGGTCCTTGCCGTCTTGTCCCATGCGAAGCCGCTGCCCTCAAGGCTGGCTGCGTTCTCCCTGATCCAATAGGTTCCTTCCTTGAGCCTCTTGGATGTGCCCCGCCCCTGTTTGTCCAAGGTGATGGAGCAGACGTAGGTGGTGCATCCCGCATCGGCGAAGACGTCGTAGGCAACGCCTTCGAGGTGGTAGGATTGGTTGTTCTGAGTCAGCGTCGGCTGGCCGGAGCCCTTCGTTAGCGCGATGTCACCGGAAGCCTGTATCTCGAATTTGTAGATGCCGACCCCTGGCTGATTCGCCACCGAAGGTCCGACGAAGCCAAGGACGACATAGGGACGCTCTGCGCTCTGATTCACGTCAAGCACGCGGATGGCCATCCGCCCATTGCCGTCCTCCTGCACAGGCCCCGTGCCCACGGGATTCCTGACATGGCTGCATTGCAGGCCGAAGCTTGCCCATCCCTCTCCGGTGTTGTACGGATTGTTGATGGGCCATTTCTCTGAATGGAAGCTCTGATCCTCCAGAGTCCATCCATAGAATTCGAAGACGTAGTTGAAGTAGTTGCGTGCTGCCTGGCTGGCATTGGGGTCCACCCAGAAATTGGAAACGTCGCGGCTGGAAACGCCTGACCAATCCGCCCCGTCTGACCAGGCAAGGTACTCGTAGAGCGCGTCTGGGTCATTGATCCAGGAGTAGCAATACGCTCCGGAATTCACGCAGGCGTGCCATTGGAAATCGTTCGGATCGGGGTGCGCCCACCAGTAATTGATGTAGGAATCAAACGGTATGACCCGTCCCGGGGTGAGGGTGTCAAGGTTCAGGCTGTCGAATACGATGTCGGGAACATAGGCCAAATCAGAGGATGCCGTGGCCATGGCGGGTTCGGCGATGAGATCGAGGAGGGTGGGGGCATCCGTCGTGATGTCCACCTCCAAAAGGGTCTGGGGCGAGATGGCCAATTCCAGTTCCCCGGTGGACGCATCCCAGTTGGCGTTCTCACCCTCAACCAGAGGCGTTTCCGCCGTACTTCCATTCAGCTTCACATGCAGGTCAGACAGATTCAGGTATCCTGCGGTCTTCGGAGTGGCTACGGGAATGCGCACGGTCACATCGAAGGGGTCGGAGGTGATGGTCTGGAAGGGGACCGCTTCGACGCGGGCATCGTTGCATCGGATGCTGATGTCAGCACGTGGATCCTGGATGGTCTCAAATGTCATCGGCACAAGAAGCTGGAGCTGACATGCATAGGGAGCGTCCGCACCTCCCTCCTGATAGAGGGACTTCGGCACATAGGCGATGCCTTGTTCGCAATCCAGATACGCTCCCTCCACGAGCGTTCCGTCGTTTGACAGCTCAGCGAAGGTGAAGTCGGTGGGACGGCCAAGGCCATTCAAGGTGGGTGCGGCTGCCATTGCGACGAAGCAGGGCGAATCTGCACCCGGATCAAGCAGATCAAGCGTGGAGTCATACTGGCCGGCAATGAGATCCATCCAGTCGGCACGGGCATAGACCGCATCGAAGGTGATGTCCGTTCCTGCCGCTCCGGCATCAAGGAGAGTGGTTTTCAAATACAGGGTATGCCCGCTTTCACGGAATGAGGAAAGGTCAGCGCCGGTGAACCAGGCAATGGCCCGTTGAAGGATGTTCGGTTGTGAGACCTGCGCTCTGTTTCGGTCAACCTTGCCTTCCAGATAGTCATCCCGGGATTCATGAACGGCCGAGACGTGTTGTTCGGAGGTGCTCACTGCCTCTTCCTCGGCGGGCGCGCCTGAAGCACTGCTCGGAAAGAGGGCAAGCGTGAGTGCCAATGCGATCTTGAGGAGGATGCCCCTCCGGTGTCGTTTCGCTGATCTGCATTCGGTCATGACCTGCTCCTTTCCGACTTCCAGTTTTTGGAGATGCGCATTCAAGTTCTGCCCAAGGCAAGGGTAGGAAGTGCACCTGACAGGAATCTGACCAGGCGTGTGCAGCCATCGCGCAGACGCCTTGTGCCGAATCGCATCGAATCCGGTTGCTTTCAAGCGGGGTTTCGGCATCATTCATGGACAAATTGCAAAGAGCCTTCACTTTTCCTTCGCTGATCTTGATAATGTCTGACGAGATGTGTCCAAAGACTTCACGGAGGTGGGCAAGACTTGGATATCCTGTTCATGATCCTTTCGGCAACCGTCGCCATCGGACTCATCGTCTTGATCCATGAAGGGGGCCACTACCTCGCCTCTCGTGCCTTTGGTGTGCGCGTGACGGAATTCATGCTGGGATTGCCGGGGCCCTCGGTGGGCTTCACTTCCCATGGAACGAGATTCGGGATAACGGCCGTTCCCCTTGGTGGATACGCGCGGGTTTGCGGTATGGAATGCGGGAAGATGAGTCCACATCTGAAGGATGCGCTGCATCTGATCTACACGGAAGGCTCTCTTACCAGCACGCAGCTGGCCCAAAGGCTGGACATCAGCGAAGAGGAGGCCGAGGAGGCGCTCGAGGAACTCTATGAATGGGGTTCTGTCATCCGGCCGACGCGGAAACGGCCTGATAGGTGGTCAACTCCTGCCTACGTGCCTTCGAGGCGGGAGATCAGGGAGGCGAAGCGCCTCTGCATGGCACCTCCTTCTTCCCTGCGTGAAGGAACTCCCCGCGCAGATTCCGATGCCCAGGCGCTCTTCGACCGTGAGCTGTCGTGTCAGTATCGATCCCTTCCCTTCTGGAAGCGATCGGTCATCCTTTTGGCCGGCATCGCCATGAACCTTCTGTTCGCAGTGCTTGCGTTCATCGTGGTCTATACGGTGATCGGTGTGGATGTCACCACCCAGGCGGGAGAGGTGCAGCATGTGACGCTTTCAGCCTGGCAATCCATCCAAGCGGGATTCGGTGTCATCGCCTTGACCTTCCAGGCCATCCTGGGTCTGTTCAACCCGGCTACCGCTGCGGATGTCGTCGCGAACTCCACCTCGGTGGTGGGGATAGCGGTCATGTCCGCTGATTTCTTCGCCAAAGGCGTTGCCGATGCCCTGTTCTTCATGGCGATCATCTCCGTATCCATCGGGCTCATGAATCTTCTGCCCATTCCGCCTCTTGACGGAGGCCGCTTTCTGGTCGAGATCATCCAGAAGGTGAGCGGACGCGTGGTGCCGGCGCAGGTGATGGGCATAGCGTCCATGGCGGGAATGGCCCTGTTCCTCTGCTTCTTCGCCTTCATGCTGAATCAGGACATCCAGCGCTTCATCCTCGGTGGATGACGGGCAAGATGCATTGCACACCACCACTGCTGCGACGGTGGGTGATGCGGGAGGCGTGACTCTTTCGCGGATGCATCGCCCATCGCTTGCGGATGCTTGGGTTAAGATATCCTCAAGCATCGGTTGAGGCAGACACCCCAAGGAGGAAGGCATTGATGACTGAATCAGCTCCCAACCACAGAACGCGCACCGTGATGGTTGGAGGGGTGCCGGTAGGCGGTGGTTCTCCCATAGCGGTCCAGTCCATGCTCTGTGCTCCTGAAGGGGACGCCGGTGCCAACATAGAGCAAGTGAACCGTCTGGCTGAGGCGGGGTGCGAGATCGCCCGCATGGCGGTCCCTCGCAGGGAATCCCTTGCGGTCTTCTCGAAAGTGTGTGATGCGAGCCCCATTCCCATCGTGGCCGACATCCATTTCGATGCGAAATGCGCCATCGAGGCCGCCTGGCGTGGAGCCTCTGCGCTCCGCATCAACCCCGGCAACATCGGCGGCCTTGAGGAAACCGACCTCGTCATCGCCGCTGCCCGAGGCGCTGACATTCCCATTCGGATCGGCGTGAATGCTGGATCACTTCAAGATGACATCGCGAAGCGGACTGACCTCACACTTCCCCAGAAGCTTGCGAGAAGCGCGATGGAATACGTCAAATACTTCGAGCAGGTGAAGGGGTTCACCAACATCGTCGTATCGGCGAAGGCCCATGACGTGCTTGCCACGGTCGAGACGTATCGGCTCTTGGCCCAGCAGATACCCGAGGTGCCTCTGCACATCGGGGTGACGGAAGCGGGTCTTGCCCTCCAGGGCATCGTCAAGTCATCGGCTGGCTTGGGAATGCTGCTGGCTGAAGGCATCGGGGATACCCTGCGCATATCGCTGACCGATGATCCGGTGCTCGAGGTACGTGCCGGTTGGGCATTGCTGACGTCGCTGGGCATTCGCCAGCGCAGTCCCGAGATCATCAGCTGTCCGACGTGTGGTCGGTGCAAGGTGGATCTCATTCCCTTGGCGAAAGAGGTCGAGGAGCGTCTGCGGACGGTGGAGAAGCCCATTCGGGTAGCCGTCATGGGATGCGTGGTCAACGGACCGGGTGAAGCGAAGGACGCTGATGTGGGCGTTGCCTGTGGGGACCGGCATGGTGCCGTCTTCGCTCATGGTAAAATCGTTCGCAAAGTTGAAGAGAGTCGGATCATCGACGCTCTTATGGAGGAGATCGAGGCGTTCTAGCCATCAGCGGCTTGTCATGCAGCGCCTTTGCCCGAGGAAGAAAGAGAAGGACGCCATGCACGACATCCTGCGCCTGAAGAACCTGTATATCCCTACGCTCAAGGAAGATCCGGCTGATGCGGACATCGCCAGCCACAAGCTCCTTCTGCGTTCCGGCATGCTCCGCAAGACCGCCAGCGGCGTCTACACGTTTCTACCCCTTGGCTATCGCGTTCTCAAGAAGATAGAGAACATCGTCCGGGAGGAGATGGATGCCACCGGCGCCTATGAGATCATGATGCCAGCCCTCCAACCTGCCGAGCTTTGGTTGGAAAGCGGGCGGTGGGATGATTACGGTCCTGAGCTCATGCGGCTTGACGACCGCCACGATCGGGGTTTCTGCCTTGGGCCCACCCACGAGGAGCTTATCACCTCTCTGGTTCGGGATGAATTGCGCAGCTACAAGCAGCTTCCCCTCACGCTGTATCAGATCCAGGTGAAGTTCCGTGACGAGATCCGTCCCCGCTTCGGGCTTCTGCGCAGCCGTGAATTCATCATGAAGGATGCCTATTCCTTCCATGACAGCCAGGAATCCCTTCAGCAGACCTACGATGTGATGTCTGAGGCCTATGGTCGTATCTGCGATCGGTGTGGCTTGGAATGGCGTGGGGTCGAGGCTGATTCCGGCCAGATCGGCGGCAAGGTGACCACTGAATTCATGGCTCTGGCCGACAGTGGCGAGGCGGAGCTCGTCTACTGTGACTGCGGGTACGCGGCGAACACGGAGGCGGGAGACTGCATCTCGCATCCCACCACCCACGAGGTGACCGAACTCACCAAGATAGCCACTCCCGGAGTGCATACCATCGAAGAGCTTGCTGAGTTTCTGCAGATCCCTGAGACGTCCACCGTGAAGGCGCTTTCAGGGAAGGATGCGGATGGGCAGCTGGTCGTCATATTCATTCCGGGCAGTCATGAGCTGAACGAGATCAAGGCCGCCCGCGTCGTCGAGGGATTCTCGCTGCTCACCGACGAAGAGATGCTCTCATTCGGTCTGCATAAAGGTTCGATGGGACCCGTGGGACTTCCCGAGGATGCCCGCATCGTCGCCGATGCGTCCCTGAAGGGGGTTCCGCAGTGGGTCGTGGGTGCCAATGAGGAGGGCTTCCATCTTCTGGGTGCGGCCCCTGAGCGCGATTTCAATGTGGATGTCTGGGCTGATCTGTGCGTGGTGAAGCCGGGGGATTCCTGCCCTGAATGCGGTTGCGCCCTGAAGGGTGCTCGAGGCATCGAGGTGAGTCAGGTGTTCCAGTTGGGGACGAAGTACTCCGAGAGCATGGGAGCCACCTATCTGGACAAGGACGGCAAGGAGCAGCCGTTCGTCATGGGATGCTATGGCGTAGGGGTGTCACGCACCCTGGCTGCCATCGTTGAGCAGCACAATGACGAGTACGGCATCAAATGGCCTTTGGCCGTGGCGCCGGCCCATGTCTGTGTCATACCCCTTCAGGTGGGGGATGATCTTGTGCAACCCAAGGCCGAGGAGATCGCCTGTGCTTGCCAGAAGCTTGGATTCGAAGTGGTCATCGACGACCGTGACGAACGGGCTGGCGTGAAGTTCGCCGACGCTGACCTGATTGGATGGCCATTGCAGATCATCGTTGGCAAGCGGGGACTGGCTGAAGGAAAGGTTGAGATCAAGCGACGTCTGAGCGGAGAGCGCCAGGAATTCCTGATCGATGCGCTGCCCGAGCTGCTCGCGTTCGCTAACAAGCGCATGATCGACATGAGCCGAGGCGGTGTGACCATCTTCGAGAGCATGTTCCAGTGATGCGCTCATCGCAAACCATTCGGAAACGATATCCGGGGCATGGCGTTTGCGGGGTGTGCAATGCGTCATCCTTGAGGCAGATGGAATCCTGAACCCAAGGAGGCGTTTCGATCATGACGAATGCAACAGATCCTTTCCGTCAGATATTCCTTGCCGGCGTTGGTGCTTTGGCCATGGGCGCGGACAAGTCCCAGGAAATCCTCGAAGCGTTGGTCAAGAAGGGCCAGATCACGGTCGATCAAGGCAAGGAGATCGCCACGGAGCTCAAGGACGAGGCCACTGACCGCACCGCTGATCTGCGTGATGACATCATCCGCGCGCAGATGCAGACCATGACCAAAGAGCAGCGGGATGCGTTCGCTGCCCGTGTGGCTGAGATCGCTGCAAGCGTTGATAGAGACGATGAGCTTCAAGCCCAAGAGGCTGAGGAGGTCGCCCAAGCCGCAGAGGCCCAATGACGCTTCCTCGAAGTCCGTCTCAAGGCAGACTGCATCCCTATGAATGCCCGACTTCTCGTCGGGCATTCTCTTGTCGTATCATGGGTTGAGAAGGCAACAGTATGAGATGGGGATACGCATGGCTGACTATATCGAGGGAAAGCGTCCTGTGCTTGAGGCGCTGCGCAGCGGGATGCCTATCCAGGAGGTCTGCATTGCAGACAATCTCGAGAGGGATACTCTGGTGAAGGATATCCTTCGCAAATGCAAGCAGCGCAACGTCACCGTGAAGGATGTGCCTCGCAAGCGCATTGAGGCCATGGTGCGCGCCTCCGCCTCCAAAGCCTCTGATGACAGGCAGCGAAAGATCGCCGACCAAGGCATCGTTGCCGTGGCGGCTCCTTTTCCCTATGCCAGCCTGGAAGATGTCATCGTCACCTCTGATGAGCAGTTCCAAAGGCATGGCCGTGCTCTCGTCGTGCTGTGCGACCACCTGACCGATACGGGAAACCTGGGTGCAATCGCACGGTCGGCGGAATGCGTGGGAGCGGCAGGCATCGTCATACCCAACAAGCGCTCAGCCCATGTGACTGCCGCCACGTACAAGAGCTCGGCAGGTGCGGTATCCCATATCAACGTCGCCGAAGTGGCGAACATCGCCCAAGCGATAGACAGGCTCAAGGAAGCAGGGTTCTGGGTGGTAGCGGCAACCGAGCATGCCCATCCGCTCCTATGGGAAACGAACATGAAGGGGCGGATCGCCCTGGTTTTGGGCAATGAGCAGAAGGGCGTTTCCGATCTGGTCAGGAAGTGCTCTGACCTTGAATGCAGACTGCCCATGTTCGGAGAGCTCTCTTCGCTCAATGTAGCCCAGGCTTCCACTGCGTTCATGTATGAATGGTTGAGGCAAAACCGTGAGCAGAGGTAGACGCCGTCTGCTGATCGTGGATGGCTACAACGTCATCCGCTCTGGAAGCAGATACGCTCCCATCAAGCTGCCCGATTACACTGATGACACCTTCAATCAGGCCCGGGAGCGACTGATCAACGATGTCATCGATTTCGCTGGATCGACGCACGAGGCCATTGTGGTATTCGATGCGGCTGACAACGCCTACGCGGTCCAGGAATCGGACACCTCCATCGGCTCGGTTCGCGTTCTGTTCACGCGACGGGGCCAATCAGCCGACAGGCTCATTGAAAAGCTCGCCTTCGATGCGAAGGAGCGTCATATCGAGACACTCGTGGTGTCGAGCGATGCCGGCATCCAGGATGCGGTTTTCGGGGGTGGCGTTGACCGCATGAGCGCCGAGGGATTCTGTCAGGAGATGGAACTCCATCGCCATGAGGTCCATGAGGACGAAAGCCCCCAGGTTGCTGCGAAGCGCACCGTGGCGGACCGACTCTCTCCTGAGATCATCAAGCAGCTTGAGGCCCTCAGAGACAGAGCCGAGGAACCGACCTGAGGTGGCTCGCGTTGGCCTTCCTCCCGCATTTGCACGCCATAAAACCATCCATTGTCCCTTTCGTATCATCTTTGAACGCGGTTTGCCGTGACTGTTGGGGTATTCTTAGTGCCGTCAGCGAAAACGCTGCAGTGAAAGGAACAATCATGATCGAATTGAACGACGATGCGGTCCTCTATGCCTTCTCTTCGTCATTGGAGCCTGTGCTCACCGTTCCCTCGGGCGAGACGGTGCGCATCCGCACGAAGGATTGCTTCGGCAATCAGCTGGCAGGTCCGGAAGACGAGCTTGACGAGATAGACTGGGATGCCATCAATCCGGCCACGGGCCCCATCTACATCGAAGGCGCCGTTGCGGGCGGAGCGCTCAAGGTGTGCATTGATTCCATCGAATTCGATGGGCATGCCGCTTCCTGCACAGGCAAGGACGAAGGCGTCTATGGCGACAGGCTTGATGGCTGGAGCACGCGTTTCTACGATATCCAAGACGACGAACTTATATGGAGCGACGATCTTCGCATTCCGCTGAATCCCATGATCGGCGTCATCGGCGTTGCTCCGGAAGGCAAGCCGATCAATTGCGGCACCCCTGGTTCGCATGGGGGCAACATGGACAATACCGCTATCACCCAGGGAGCAACGCTCTACCTCCCCGTTGCCGTGCAAGGGGCGCTCTTCGGCTTGGGCGACATGCATGCCGCCATGGGCGACGGAGAGGTAAGCGTCTCAGGCGCCGAGGCGCCAGGTTGGGCTACGGTCACCCTGACCGCCGTTCCGAACCTGCATCTTGCAGACCCTGTGATCGAGGATGCGGACAGCTTCGGCACCATCGCATCTGCCGACAGTCTTGATGCGGCGGCCGACCGCGCCGTTCATGAGATGGTCGAGCTTTTGGCAGCGCATGCGGATATCACCGAGCCTGACGCAGTGATGCTGCTGTCACTGGTGGGTGACGTGCGGGTGTGCCAGATGGTCGACCCGCAGAAGACGGTGCGGTTCATGGTTCCGAAGCGCGTCTTGGACGGCATCGGATTCAAGTGGGACTACTAGGAGAAGGCGGACGGACAAAGGGGAAGTGGAAATGGAGAAGGAGAAATTGATCGATCCTGCGCGCAATGAAGCGCAGCTGAATGAGAAGCCTGATGATGGCATGAGCGTGGCCTCCGAGGCAGCGCTTGAGGCCATGGGCTACAAGCAGGAGCTCAAACGGGCTCTGTCAGTGCCGGACATGCTGGTCTATGGCCTCATCTTCATGGTACCCATAGCGCCCTTCGGCATCTATGGTGGCGTGTTCTCTGATTCAGGTGGCATGCCCTCTTTGGTGTATCTGGTTGGCATGATCGCGATGATCTTCACCGCGTTCTCGTATTCAGCGCTCTCCAAGGCCTTTCCGGTATCAGGATCGGTCTATGGCTATACCAGCAGGGGAATCAACAAACCGGTGGGGTTCTTGACCGGGTGGACCATGCTGCTTGACTACCTGCTGGTTCCCACGCTGCTGTATGTCGTGGCTGCGCAGGCGATGAGTGGAATCGTTCCTGAGATTCCCGCTGTCGCATGGGGTGTCATCTTCATCCTCATCAACACGTTCGTGAACATCCGCGGCATCGAGCTTACCGTACTCATCAACCGTGTGGCCGTCGTGCTGGAAATCCTCTGCTTGGCCATCTTCGTCATCATGGGGGCCATGTGGATCGCGACTGATCCTCTCTCCGAAGGGTTCACGCTCAAGCCCTTCTACAACCCCGAAACATTCAACATCGGCTTGGTCATGAGCGCTGTTTCTCTGGGTGTGCTCTCCTTCCTTGGCTTCGACGGCATCGCGACGCTTTCTGAAGAGGCGAAGGATGCGCACAGTGGTCCCTCGAAGGCCATGGTCGGATCGCTTCTGATCGTGGGTTGCCTGTTCATGCTGCAGACCTACATCGCGGGATGCCTGAGTCCTGATGGCGCCGTGTTCGCCGACGATCCCGACAATGCCTTCTATCTCGTGGCGCAGATTGCCGGGGGCAAGTTCCTCTACATCCTCTGCGCGTTGGCTACGGCCATCGCATGGGGCATCTTCAACTCGCTTGCCGCCCAGACGGCCATCTGCCGCATCCTCTACGCCATGAGCCGTGATGGCAATCTGCCGAAGGCGTTGGCGAAAGTGCATCCGAAGTTCAAGACACCGTATATCGCGGCGCTGTTCGTCGGCGTGCTCTCGCTCGTGCTGGTCATCGTGTTCTCGTTGGTTCTGAGCATCGACGACATCTCCCGTTTGGTGAACTTCGGGGCCTTGACCGCATTCTGCGTGCTGCACGTGACGGTGGTGTGGCACTTCTTCA
The DNA here is from genome assembly GCA_964462135.1 of uncultured Eggerthellaceae bacterium. Classification (GTDB taxonomy): domain Bacteria; phylum Actinomycetota; class Coriobacteriia; order Coriobacteriales; family Eggerthellaceae; genus MGBC163016. Next base: position 152,327 of record CAYWWK010000001.1, read on the forward strand.
TCAAGGAGCACGATGGCAAGGTGCTCACGCATCTGATCTTGCCGTTGCTCGGCTTCATCATCGTGGGATACACCTGGTTGAGCCTGGATCCCGCTTCCAAGATCATGGGCATCACCTGGATCGTGGTGGGTGTTGTGTACTACCTCATCATCTCCAAGGTGCTCAAGAAGAACGTGGATCTGGAGGTTTGATCGGATCCTCGATGCCTGCATAACCGCTGGCCTGATGGGGGGTGCGAAAGGCACCCCCCTTCTTTTTAGAGAGCGGTGATCAGCGCATCCACGTCCTCTTCAGTGGTATACCAGCTGGTGGCGAAGCGGATGGTCGTGTGATCGGTCCCGACGCGTTCCCAGAAACCGTAGCGCACGAAAGAGCCCAGACGTGCAAGCTCCGTATTCGGCACCGTGACGAATATCTGATTGGTGGGCGAATCGACGGCGAAGGCGAAGCCCCGCTTCCCAAGCTCCTCACGCAGCCGCTTGGCGCAGCAGATGGCACGCCGGGCACCTCGCAGGTAGAGGCTCTCGCTGAAGCGCCCCTCGGCGCTGCCGTCGAACAGCGTGGCGAACTGGATTCCAAGCAGCCATCCCTTCGCCAGAAGCGCGCCGCTCTGCTTCACCATTGACAGCGAGCGTGGAAATGACCGGCGTGGGAAGACGAGCGCCTCACCGAAAAGGGCGCCCAGCTTGGTGCCTCCGATAGAGAAGCCATCGCAGAGACGGGCGATATCAGGCAACGTCACATCCGTCTGCGCAGCAACAAGGCCGTATCCCAGTCGGGCGCCATCCAGATAGAGAGGCACATCGAAGGTGTGGCAGACCTCTGCCAGCGCTTCCAATTCCTGCAAGGTGTAGAGCGTGCCGTATTCAGTGGGATGGGTGATGTAGGCCATGCCCGGTTCCACCATGTGCTCACGGTTCTCATCCGATGCGTGCGCCTTCAGGCATGCACGCACGGCCTCGGCGCTCATCTTTCCCTCGTGGGCATCCACGGTGATCACCTTATGCCCCGCATGTTCGATGGCACCGGCCTCATGGGTGGCCACATGCCCTGTTGCAGGGGAGATGACGCCTTGCCAAGACTTGAGCAGCATCTTCGACGCTATCTGGTTCGTCTGCGTGCCGCCTTCCAGGAAGATGATGGATGCGTCGGGGCAGTCGCAGGCCGCCCGGATCAACGCCTGGGCCCTTTCGCAGAACCCATCAGACCCATAACCGGGAAAGCTCTGGTTGTTGGTTTCTTCCAGGGCTGTCAGGATCTCCGGGTGGCATCCCTTGGCGTAGTCGCTGGAAAAGTCGAGCATCCATCCTCCTTCGAGTGGGTGGAGATCATTCCCCAAAGAAAGAAGAGCACCTGCCTGGAGGTGCTCTTCTGGTATCTTGCCTGGCGGCGCGATGCGCGCATGTGTAAAGGCTTATGCCTTGAAACGATAGCCGTAGCCGCGCACGGTTTCGACCAAGGTTGGGTCGTAGCCAGCGGCTGAGATCTTGTCGCGCAGCCGCTTGATGTGGGTGTCCACGGTCTTGGTTTCGGTGAGGTATTCCCAACCCCAGGCATCGCGCAGCAGATCCTCGCGGCTGACCACCTTGCCAGCGCTTTTCATGAGTGATGCCAGAAGTTCGAATTCACGCGGGGTCAGATCTATCTCTCCGGATTCACCTGAGGCAGTGTGGGCGTCTTCGTCAAGAGTGATGCCGTTGACGGTCACGACGTTGTGGGCATTGCCAACCTGGCCGGAACCCCGACGCAGCAGAGCGCGGACACGGGCGATCAGTTCCCGCACGCCGAAGGGCTTTGACAGGTAGTCATCGCCACCGATCTCAAGGCCGACCACCTTGTCCAGTTCGGTGTCACGGGCAGACAGGAAGAGCACGGGGGCAGAGGTGCTCTGACGCAGACGGCGGCAGAGCTCGTAGCCGTCCATGCCCGGCAGCATGATGTCCAGGATGTAGAGGTCGTACTCATTCTGGGCAGCCAGAGCAATGGCATCTTCGCCGTTTTGAACGATGTCTGCGTTGTAGCCTTCCTTCTTCAGGGCGTATCCCACGAAATCAGTGATGGTGGCTTCATCGTCTACGACGAGAATACGGCTTGCTGTCTCCGACATGGCTCTCACCTTTCTCAATACATCCGCACCATGGCAGTGTGCCCGATGCCATCAAGGTTGATGGTGTATCTTTGATAGCATTCATTATCCAACAAATCTTGAAAGATGACCTCGGAAATTATGTTATTAGCCATAGACGTAGGCAACACCCACAGTGTTGCAGGAATCTATCAGGGCGAAGAGCTGAAGGCCTCCTGGCGCGTGCCCACTGACCGGGATGCCACCCCGGATGCGCTGGGAGTCATGCTGCTCTCGCTCATGGGAATGGCGGGGATCGAACGGGAGTGTGTGGGCCGGGCCGTGCTGTCGTCGGTGGTGCCTCAATTGGCGGGAGCATGGGATGCCTGTGTCAAGCGCATGTTCGATGCTGATCTTCTGCACTGCAGCGCCGCCACCGCGCAGGAACTGTTCACCGCCGATTACCCTCACCCTGAGGAGATCGGGGCCGACCGGGTGGCCGATGCCGTGGCATGCAAGGCGCTCTACGGATATCCATCCATCGTCGTGGACTTCGGCACGGCCACGAATATGGAGGTGATCGATGGGAGAGGTTGCTTCATCGGGGGTATCATCGCACCGGGTCTGCAGACAAGCGCGTCCACGCTCTTCGCGCATGGAGCGCAGCTTTCCGCCGTGGAGCTGATCGCTCCACCCCAGGTGATAGGACGCAATACCCAGGAGGCTTTGGAGAGTGGCATCCTGCTGGGGGAAGTGGAGCGGACGGATGGCCTTCTGCGTCGCATCTTCGATGAGATGGGCTGTCGTGCCCACGTCGTGGCCACCGGAGGCTTGGCCCAGCAGATCGCTGGCCTGTCGAAGATGATAGATACCGTAGATTCCAACCTCACTCTCGAGGGACTTCGCTTAATATCTGAGGTGAATGAAACCACCCGGGGATGAGGGTACATAAGGAGGCATGGGATGCTCACCGACATCGAGATTGCACAGGCCGCGAAGCCGAAGAGGATCACCCAGGTCGCAGAGGCTTTGGGTATCAGCGAGGATCATCTGGAAGCGTATGGCCAGTACAAGGCGAAGGTGGATTACAACCTTCTGACCGAGGAGGACCACACGCCAGGCAAGCTCATCCTGGTGACCGCCATCAACCCCACCCCTGCCGGAGAAGGCAAGACGACCACCACGGTCGGCTTGGCCGATGCGCTTGCCCTTCGGGGGAAGAACGTCGTCGTGGCGCTGCGTGAGCCTTCGCTGGGGCCCGTGTTCGGCATCAAGGGAGGAGCCGCGGGTGGCGGCTATGCCCAGGTCGTGCCCATGGAGGACATCAACCTCCACTTCACGGGGGATTTCCATGCCATAGGAGCGGCGAACAACCTTCTGGCTGCCATGCTGGATGCCCATATCCAGAACGGCAACGAGCTCAACATAGATGTGCGGCGCATCACCTGGAAGCGGGTGGTTGACATGAACGACCGCCAACTGCGCCACATCGTGGATGGCTTGGGCGGCAAGGCGCATGGGGTGCCGCGCGAGGACGGCTTCGACATCACTGTTGCCAGCGAGGTGATGGCCATCTTCTGTCTGGCCACATCCATCTCTGACCTCAAGGAACGCCTAGGGCGCATCGTGGTGGGCTACACCTACGATGATGAGCCGGTTACCGCCCATGATCTTCAGGCGGAAGGTGCCATGTGCGCGCTTCTGAAGGATGCTCTGAAGCCGAATCTGGTGCAGACCCTGGAAGGCACTCCCGCCTTCGTCCATGGTGGTCCCTTCGCCAACATCGCTCACGGCTGCAATTCCATCATGGCCACCCGCATGGCCATGGCTCTGGGAGATTGGTGCGTGACGGAAGCCGGTTTCGGGGCCGACTTGGGAGCGGAGAAGTTCCTGGACATCAAATGCCGTCTGGCTGGCCTCAAACCCGATGCGGTAGTGGTGGTTGCCACGGTGCGCGCCCTCAAGAACCACGGAGGCGTTGCCAAGGAGGACCTGAATACGGAGAATCTGGATGCCCTGCGGGCTGGTCTTCCCAACCTGCTGCAGCATGTCGAGAACATCACGCAGGTCTATCAGCTGCCCTGCGTGGTCGCCATCAATGCGTTCCCCACCGACACGAAGGCGGAGCTTGATCTGGTTGAGTGCGAATGCAGCAAGCTGGGCGTGGATGTGGCTCTCTCAGAGGTTTGGGCGAAGGGCGGCGAAGGTGGCCTTGCGCTGGCCGATGAGGTGGTGCGCCTGTGCACGGAGGGCGATGCTGAAGGCCGAAGCGCCCAGACATTCGAGTATTCCTATGCCGACGATTTGTCTCTCACCGAGAAGATCGAAGCCATTGCGCGACGCATCTACCATGCCGATGGCGTCGTGTTCGAACCTGGTGCCACCCGTGAGATCGCCAAGCTTGAGCGCCTCGGGTTCGCGGACATGCCCGTCTGCATGGCGAAGACGCAGTACTCCTTCTCGGATGACGCGAAGAAACTGGGTGCTCCTCGCGATTTCACCATCGCCGTCCGCGAAGTGAAGGTGTCCGCAGGCGCCGGATTCGTCGTGGCGCTCACGGGTTCCATCATGACGATGCCAGGTCTGGGCAAGACCCCGGCCGCGCAGAAGATCGACGTGGACGAGACTGGCAAGATCACCGGTCTTTTCTAGGAAAGAACGCGATGGTCAGGCACGGTGACGGGGATTCGCTTCTCCTGGAAGGCCTCTCCCTTGCTAGGACGGATGAAGTGGCCTCTGCGGTGGCGAAGTGTGTCCAAGAGGGTGATGTCATCCTCTTGGAAGGTGGTCTGGGGGCAGGCAAGACCACCTTCACCCAGGCTTTGGCCTTGGAGCTGGGCGTGACCGAGGCGGTCGTGAGCCCCACCTTCAACATCGTCTGCATCTATGGGGAGGGACGCATTCCCCTGAACCATTTCGATCTCTATCGCCTTGAGGATGCGGCGCAGCTTGAGGACGTGGACTTCTGGGCATTGGTGGATGAGGATACCCCGGGGGTGAGCGTCATCGAGTGGGCAGACCTCTTCTTTGAAGAGATGCCCGACGATGCCCTTACCATTCGGATCAGCCATACCTCCGAAAACGGCGATCTTCGGGATATCCGCATCACGGCCCAAGGCGCTCGTTCGAACAGCATGCTGGCATCCGTGGCGGAGATGCTTCGCTGAAGGTGCGGAACGGAGAGCAGGATGTCCAAGGATAACGTTCTGGCATTCGATACCTCCAACGAGGTCATCGCCGTTGGAGTGGGACGGGTGGACTCAGCAGGTGGGGTATGCCTGCTGGCGGAGGAGAACCTCCCCGCCCATAGGGCGTCGAACACGCATCTGCTGGAAACGGTGGAGCGTCTCTGTGCCCAGGTGCAGGTTGCCAGGACCGATATCTCCCTGGTGGCGGTAGGGCGCGGCCCCGGCTCTTTCACGGGCGTGCGCATCGCCATGGCCACGGCGAAGGGAATCGCCTCGGCACTGGGTGTGGGGTTGGCAGGGCTTTCCACCTTGGAGGCCATCGCATGGAAGGTGTGGGAGGAATCCAAGCGTGGCAGGCTCTTGGTGGTGGGAGACGCCATGCGCAAGGAGGTCTATCCCGCCTATTTCCAGCTTGATGACGCAGGGGTGCACCGTCTCACCGAGGATCGGGTCGTGAAGGCTGCGGAATTCGCGCCATCGATACCTGAGAGCGGAATCATGATCGTGGGGGATGGCCTTGCCAAGCATGGTGACCTTTTCAACCGCAAGGCCCTCCATCTTCGCCAGGAGCTTTGGACGTCCACCGGATCCGGGCTGCTCCTGGCGCTTCAAGAGCGGCTGCGGCAGCCAGGTTCGGTGCAGCGTCCCGCAGAGGTGCTTCCCCTGTATACGCGTCTGTCTGATGCGGAGGAGAACGAACGGGCGCGCCTGCAGTCCACCGAGGCGCGCGATCTGTCATGCGGCGTGCAGCACCCTGGCGCCGCGCTGCCGGATATCTCACCTTTGAGCGGCGCCTTCGCCAGGCAGGCCGCCGCCATCGAAGAGGAGGTCATGGGCTCAGATGCCTGGTCGGCGCATGCGTTCGCAGATGATCTGGAACAGAAGATGCGCACGTGGTGGATGGCCGTACAGGATGATCGTCTGGTGGGCTATGGGGGAGCGCTGGTGGTTGATGAGGATGCACAGGTGCTCAAGATAGCCACGGCACCTGAAGCGCGTCGGCGGGGAGTTGCCTCCGCCCTGCTGCATCGCATTCTGGAAGATGCGCGCAATCTGGCTGCACGGACGGTCTCATTGGAGGTGCGTGCCTCCAACGAAGGAGCGCAGGCCTTCTACGAGGCCTTGGGAATGAAGCAGGTGGGAAGGCGTCCCCACTATTATTCCGACCGCGAAGACGCCTGCCTCTATCAGGGAGACATCGACGAGGTGCTCAGGGTGCTGAGCCGCTCTGAGTCGCGTCAAGTGGCGGGGATCAGCCTGCAGGAGCATCAGGAAGCTCCTGCATCCGACAGCCCCCATCCACGCATCCTGGCATTGGAGACCTCCTGCGATGAGACGGCGGGGGCGGTCATCACCGGCGAGGGGGACATCCTCTCCGATGTGGTGGCCTCGCAGATAGACTTCCATGCGCGCTTCGGGGGCGTCGTTCCCGAGATCGCCAGCCGCAAGCATGTGGAGGCCATCTGTGGCGTGGCAGAGGCGGCATTGCAGGACGCGCATCTGGATTGGAACGACCTTGATGCCGTCGCGGCCACCTATGCGCCGGGGCTGGTCGGTGCGCTGGTAGTTGGGGTTGCTTTCGCGAAGGGTGCCGCCTGGGCATTGGATGTGCCCTATATAGGCGTGAACCATCTTGAGGGACATATCTATGCGAACAAGCTTGGGTGCCCTGATGAGGAGCCCTTCTGCCCACCTGCGGTGGTGTCACTGCTTTCAGGTGGGAACACCATGCTCGTGTTCATGCGGGACTGGCAAAGCTATGAGGTGCTGGGCGCCACCATCGATGACGCGGTAGGGGAGGCCTTCGACAAGGTGGCGAAGGCGCTGGGACTGCCGTATCCGGGCGGTCCGCACATATCGCGCCTGGCGAAGGAAGGTCGGGCGGACGCCATCCACTTCCCCCGCGCGCTCATGCATTCGGGAGACTATCGGTTCTCGCTCTCGGGGCTCAAGACGGCGGTGATCACCTTCATCCAGAAATCACGTGAGGAGGGCACGCTCAACGTTGCCGATGTGTGCGCCAGCTTCGAAGCCGCGGTGACCGAGGTGCAGGTGTCGAAAGCGGCGCGGGCCCTTGACGAGACAGGGGCCCAGACGCTTTGCCTTGGAGGGGGCGTGGCGGCGAATCCAGAGCTTCGAGGCGCCTTTGAGCGGATGTGCGCCCAGCGGGGAGTGCGACTCGTGCTGCCGCCGCTTGAGAGCTGCGGTGACAATGCCGCCATGATCGCCTTGGTGGCGCTGGATCGTTTCCGGGAGCGGCGGTTCTTCGGATTGGACGCCGATGCGCAGGCTCACGCGGACCTCTCAGAGCCCTACTAGCGTCCCATCTTCTTCGGCATGCTCTGATGGGCAGAGGGGCTTCGTGGCCACATGCACGCATGCGATGCCTCCCGTGCAGTCAAACCATGCGACGTCTGAGAATCCCGCCTCTTCCATCATGGCCTTGATACCCGCCTGATCAGGGAAGGCTTTGATGGAACGCGCCAGATATCTGAATCCGCTGGCATCTCCGGTGATCACCTTGCCCCAGAGGGGGATGATGCCCTTCAGATAGACATGGTATGCCGCCCGCCATGCTGGATGGGGTGGGGTGGAGAAATCGAGGCAGGTGAAGCTGCCGCCCGGCTTCAAGACGCGTGCCACCTCGGCGAGCGCCTGTTCACGCTGGGGCATGTTGCGCAGGCCGTAGGCCATGGTGACAGCATCGAAGGAGCCGTCCTCAAAGGGAAGCTCCTGGCCATCGGCAACCATGAAGTCCATATCGACTCCGCTCCCGCGACCCTCCCTCCGATGCGCCTTCGCAATGGCAAGCATCTCTTCCACCAAGTCGGTGCAGACCACCTTGCTGGGGCGGAACTTCTCGGCAATGGCGAAGGAGATGTCTCCCGTGCCGCCTGCCACATCCAAGACCACGTCAGTGCGTTCGATGTCAGCCACGTCGCAGAGCTTCTCTATCCAGGACCGATAGGCTCCGAAGCTGGAACAGGCATTGAACAGTTCGTATCTCTGGGCGATGGAGGAGAAGATGCTGCGCACCCGCATGGTTGAGAGGTTGGAAGGAGCACGCTGCCCGGTGGCTGTGTCGATACTGGTCATGGCCGCAGTATAACCCCTGCCCTGTCTGATAGAATGCCAGTTTGAAAAATACCGCGTCGCGCTTCGGCGGACGCATTCCACGTGCTATGCGAGCGAGGCCGAGATGATACTCAGTGCGAAATACGTTTTCCCCATCACAGCAGAACCCATAGCGGGCGGAGCGGTGCGCATCAAGGATGAGCGGATAGCGGATGTGGGGGATATGGCAACCCTGGTCCAGCGCTACCCTGATGAGGAGATCAGGGATTTCGGCATGGCAGCCATCATGCCGGGATTCGTTGACCTGCATACGCGGTTGGAGAAGACGGTGCTGCGTGGGCTGGTGGCCGATCAGCCCTATGCGAAGTGGATCCTCTCGGTGATCGAGAAGTCAACGCGCATGGAGAATGCGGACTGGTACGACTCTGCCGTGGTGGGCGGATTGGACGCCTTGTCAAGCGGCATCACCACGGTGGGAGACATCTCCTCTTCCGGTGCGGTGCTCAAGGCCGCCTTGGCCTTGGGATTGCGTTCGGTGATCTATCGCGAAGTGGGTGCGATGGACAAGATGCGCGTGGACTACGCCATGCATTCGGCCAAGAAGGACATCCAGCTTTGGCGTGAGAAGACGCAGGGCACCAACGTGCGCATCGGCATCGCGCCAGCAGCCATCTACGCGAACCACCCGCAGGTCTTCGGGCGGGTGTCTGCGCTTGCCACCGAGGAGGACCTGCCCGTTGCCATCCGACTGGCAGGCAGCCGTGAGGAATTCAACTTCGTGATGCGGGGCTCATCCATGTTCGCGGTGGACAACATGGATGTGGAGACGCGCGGCTATGTCGAGATCCCACCTTGGCTTCCCTTCGGCGTGACCCCCGTGCGCTATGCCCTCAACTGGGGTGCCTTCGACGCTCCCAATGTCATGGTGATCCATGCCGTGCACATCGATGACGATGACATACGCAAGCTGGTCGAGAAGGACGTCGCCATCTGCACCTGTCCTCGAGCGAATGCCCAGCTGGGCATGGGCGTTGCCCCCCTTTCCGAACTGCTTCAAGCGGGGTTGCGGATAGGCTTGGGTACTGATTCTCCTGCGGCCACCGAATCGACGGACATGCTTTCCGAGATGCGCACGGGGCTTTTGCTGCATCGGGCGCGGGACACACGCCGGTTCTTGGATGCGGCCACGGTGTTGGAGATGGCGACCATCGGGGGCGCACGGGCGCTCAAGATGGAAGACGAGATCGGTTCGCTCGAGATAGGCAAGCGAGCTGACATCATCGCCGTCGACCTGTCCAGCACCCATCAGTCCCCCGATGTCAATCCCATGTCAGCCGTGGTCAATACCTGTTCTGTCGCCGATATCATGATGACCATGGTGAACGGCAAGACGCTGTATGAGACGAACCACTGGCATGTGGGCGTGGAGGTTGCCAAGAGCATTGCGCGCGTCATAGAGATTCGCACGAAACTGCGTTCCTGAATCCATTCGGTGCGCGTACAATAGGCAGGCAATGCTTACCTGACGGACAAGATGAGGCAAATCGTTCATGGCTAAGACCAACAAGAAGGCGAACAAGGACATACGCAATCTGACGCGCGAGCAGAAAGCCGAGCGCGCCCGTCGCAAAGCCGAGGAATTGAAGCGCGAGCAGGAGCGTCGCGAGCGCAAGAGCCTGATGCGCAAGGTGTTCACGGTGGTCGTCTGCGCCATCCTGATCTTGGCGCTGGGCATTCCCACCATGGCGCTTACCGTGCTCTCCCAGGGGTAGACCGTGTTCGGCATTGGCGGATTCGAACTCTTCCTGATCCTGATCTTCGGGTTTCTGATCTTCGGACCAGACAAGCTTCCCCAGATCGCGAACACCCTTGGCCGTGCCATCGCCAAATTCCGCACGGCACAGGAGGAGATGTCAGGACAGCTCAAGACCCAATCGTTCATCGACAAGGATTCAGACAATCCGTTCAAGAATCCCCTTGATGTCATAGAGAACGCGGCCTCTCAGGCCAAGGAGGGAGCCGACAAGGCTCAGGCGAAGGCCGAGCAGGTGACCACGAAGGTGGTGGAGCACACGGAAAGCTTTGCTGAGCGCAAGGCGCGCTACGACCAGGAACGTCGCGAGCGGAAAGAGGCGGAGGCCAAGGCACGTGCGCAACAAGAGGCAAGCGCGTCTGCAGCGAAAGACAATCCTCGGGGAGATGTGCCGAAGAAGGAGGCCGTTGCCGCCAGTGACGAGATGTCCTCCGATGACACTCAAGAACAAAGCGCTTCTGGGGAGGTGTCGGAGTAAATGCCCATCGGTCCTGCTCGGATGCCCCTGTTCGACCATTTGGGTGAGCTTCGGATGCGGCTCGTCCGCATCGTCGCATGCCTTGCCGTGGCGGTCTGCGTCTTCTATCTGGCGGCCCCGCAGATGGGGCAGTTCTTGCTGATTCCCATTGCGGAGTTCCTGCCGTTCGATGCCGAAACGGGGTATGTCGACCTGGTTGCCCTCGATCCCTTCGAAGCCTTCGCCGTGCGCTTCGAGATAGCCTTCTTCTTCAGTGTGGTGGCCACATCCCCGGTCATTCTCTGGCAGTTGCTGGCCTTTTTCCTACCAGCGCTGAAGCCCAAGGAGCGCAAGTGGTTCATCCCCACTTTCGTCGTGGGGGTCATCCTGTTCGTGCTGGGGGTCATCTTCTGCTATGCCGTCATCCTGAATGCGGCTTTCCAATGGCTCACTGACCAGGCGATGGGGCTTGGGTACGTTGAGCCTCGTATGAACTCCTACATCGACATCATCATCAAGTTCGAGATAGCGTTCGGGTTCGCCTTCGAGCTGCCCTTGGTCATCTTCTACCTGGTCATCTTCGACGTCATTCCCTACAAGAAGCTGCGGGAAAGCTGGAGGGTGGTCTACATCGTGCTCATGGTGCTGTGCGCGGTCATCACCCCTGATGCCTCCCCGGTCACCATGCTGCTTCTGTTCGCCGCCCTCATTGCCCTGTATGAGCTGAGCCTGCTTCTGGCCCGTATCGTCTTGGCCAAGCGCATCAAGCGACAGAGCGATGAGCTTGCCGCTGATGAGGATGATGTTGCCCATGCATGAGCTGGGCATCATGACCGGAGTCATCGACTCTGCGCGATCAGCGGCAATGGATGCGGGGGCCGACAAGCTTCTGTCCATCACGCTTTCGGTGGGCGAGATGACCGAGGCCATCGAGGATGCGCTCCAGTTCGCCTTCGAGGCGCTGTGCGAAGATGATCCCTTCCTTGCGGGAGCAACCCTTGAGGTGAACATGGTTCGCCCGAAGAGCCGCTGCCTTGAATGCGGTAACGTCTATGAGCATGACCGCTTCCATATGTTCTGCCCTTCCTGTGACAGCTTCGCAACCGAGCTTATCGCGGGACGCGAGCTCCAGATCGATTCCATTGAGGTGGACTTGCCTGACGACGAGGAGGATGCCTGATGAGCAAGCATATCGATATGAAACAGCCCATTCTGGACAAGAATGACTCCATTGCCCGTGAGCTGAGGCAGCGTTTCGCTGAAAGCGGTGTGTTCGTGCTTGATCTTCTGGCAAGCCCCGGGTCAGGCAAGACCTCTACCATCCTGGCCACCATCGATGCGCTGCGGGATGAATTCAACATCGCGGTCATCGAAGGGGATATCGCAAGCTCCGTTGATGCCGAGAAGATCAAGGCCCAGGGAACGGCGGCAGTGCAGATCAACACCGGCGGCGCCTGCCATCTTGAAAGCGCCATGATCCGCCGAGCCGTGGACGTGCTTGATCTGGACAGGCTTGATCTGATCATCATCGAGAACGTGGGCAACTTGGTCTGTCCCACTGATTTCGATTTGGGCGAGAACATGAAGGCCATGATCCTCTCAGTGCCCGAGGGCCATGACAAGCCACTCAAATATCCCGGTGTGTTCCAGGTGTCTGACGCGGTGCTGCTGAACAAGGCGGATACCATGCCCGTCTTCGATTTCGATGAAGAGGCATTCAACGCATCGGTCAAGCAACTCAACCCGCAGGCCCCTATCTTCAAGATGTCGGCCACGAAAGGGGACGGGGTCAGCGCGTGGGCGGAATGGCTTGCCGGAAATATCAGGAATGCGCAGGCCTAGCATCCATGGACAGACTGGATATGCCCCACGTGCTTGATAGTATCTGTGCGCAGACGAAGGCATTCGTGCACGGGGCGGGATTCCAGGATGTGCTCATCGGGCTTTCGGGTGGTCTTGACTCCAGCGTGGTTGCTGCGCTTGCCTGTCAGGCGTTGGGGCGCGAACACGTCCATGGCATTCTCATGCCAAGCCCGTACACTTCAACGGACTCCCTTGAAGATGCGTCTGGCCTGGCAGCGAATCTGGGCATTGACGCACCGGTGTTTCCCATCACTGACCTTCTTGCCACCTTCGCCTCTTCGTATGAGTCCTGTCTGGATGAGACTTTGCAGGGCCTTGCGGCCGAGAACACGCAAGCGCGTCTGCGCATGTGCATCCTCATGGCAATCTCGAATGGGCGTGGATGGCTGGTGCTCAATACGGGCAACCGGTCGGAGGCGGCCATGGGGTATTCCACACTCTATGGGGATACTGCAGGTGCCTTCGCTCCCATCGGAGGCCTCTACAAGACAGAGGTCTTCGCTTTGGCCGCCCTTCTGAATGAGCAGGCCTTGGCATCAGGGTGCACACCTCCCATTCCACAGCGGGTGTTGACGAAGCCTCCCTCTGCTGAGCTTTCGGAAGGGCAGACGGATGAGGCATCTCTGGGGATATCCTATGAGCAGCTTGATGAGTTGCTCTTCCAGATGGTGGATGGGGAAGTGCCGCCCCAGAACATCTCAGATGAGGCCCAGATGATCTGGGAGAGGTACGAGAGAAACGCATTCAAGCGGTCGCTTGAGCCGCCTTTTGCAAAGGTCAGCAGATAGACAAGGAGCACACATGAAAGCAGTCATTCCTGCCGCCGGACTGGGGACCCGCTTCCTTCCTGCCACGAAGGCCGTTCCCAAAGAGATGCTGCTCGTGGGGGATAGGCCTGCCATCCAGTACGTGGTGGAAGAGGGCCTGGCCTCCAAGGCCGATGGGGTCATCATCGTGAACTCCCATGGCAAGCAGGCCATCGAGGATCACTTCTCCCCTGATCCCGATCTGGTGTCGCTTCTGCGCGAACGCGGGAAGGATGCCTATGCCGATGCGGTGGAATATGTGGGGAACCTGCCCGTGAGCTTCGTATATCAAGACCAAGCGCTCGGCTTGGGTCATGCGGTTCTCTGTGCGGCGCAGGAGACGGCTGATGAGTCGTTCTATGTATTGCTGGGCGATGTCTTGGTGCCGGACAACCAGATGCTGCCCGCCATGCAGGCGGTTTCCGATGCCCATGGGGGTGCCTCAGTCATCGCGGTCATGCCTGTGCCGGATGAAGAGGTGGACCGCTTCGGCATCATCGCTGGGGAAGAAGTGGAGCCGGGGGTGTGGAAGGTGGATGAGCTTGTCGAGAAGCCGCCGCTGTCAGAGGCTCCCACCAACCTTGCTGTCTTTGGACGCTATCTGCTGACACCGCGGGTCATGGAATTGCTGCGCGATGTGAAACCGGGAGTGGGCGGCGAGATACAGCTCACCGATGCTCTGGATGCGCTTTTGCGTGAAGAGGAGATGTATGCGTTGGTGGTCAGTCCTGAGGAGGGATTCGACACCGGCACGCGTGAGAGCTGGCTTGCCACAAACAACGCCCTTGCCGGATAAGGGCTGCGTGCGCTTCGCTCAAAAATGTCATTGCCTGTGGTTTTGCATACCACAGGCAATCATGCATTCAAGCGCTTCGCGCTGCGACGAGGGCATGAATCTGTTTTCGTTGTAGCGTAAGACGTCACGCGACAGCGTGCGTCTTGCCCCCCCCGGACCGGAAACATCCCCTCGGGTGAGGCAGGCCGCCGCTACGCGGACGACCTACGCTACAAAGGTGGTTTAGACCCCTTCCGGGTGAGGCAGGCCGTCGCTACGCGGACGACCTACGCTACACAGGTGATGCAATTCGTATCCGGCAAAGGCAAGCCGCAGGGGTGCAGGGGACGCAGGCTGAAGCCTGCGCATCGAGCCTTCGCTACGAGCCTACGTTACAAAGGTGATGCAGGGCATGCCCGGGTGGGGCATTTCCACGGGATGACGTTTAGAATCGATGATGTGACTAGCAAAGAAGTGCAAATTGTCAATAGTCACTTACGCAATGTATGCCAAATGAATATATAATATCGGGATAACTACATAATTGCTCAAGGAGTTTCTCATGGATCAGGGGAAAATCCATCGGTACGTTCTGGGGAAGAACGTTTTGCCAGTCATCTTGTATGCCGCCATCGTTGCCGCGTCGTCTTCGTCGCTCATCATCGCTGACGCCATGAAGCATCTCTCATGGCAGCTCGCAGTAGGAGAGGCCATCTGCGGCATCATCATCTTCTTGCTTGTCTGCGCTGTCTGGACGATACTGGCGAAGGGTGCGATCCCATCTGGCGGCATGCCACTCAGAAGGACCATCCTTGCAGTAGTGCCTGTGGTGGGTGCGCGTGTGGGCGTCATCGTTGCAGCCCTTGTCCTTGCCATCATTCTCTATGGTCTTGCAGCCTTCTTCCTTGATCTGACTCTGTTCCCACTTATCGGAGACGCTTGGGCGCTGGTCGTGTTGGAGGTGGGTGCGTTCATCTGCGCGCTTGCCTTGGCACCATTGCCACTTATGCTGCTTGCAGGATCAGCTTTTGCGGGCCAGTGCGGCTTCCATCCCCTGCGTGAGGTCAAGGCGGTCCGCGGCGCGTGGCTTCCCGTTGCGGGTGCAGCCATCGTAGCCACATGCTTAGGCGCAATGGGCCGCCTTCTCTGCAACCTCATTCCCCATGATCTTGTCTCTCTCATCTGCTTTGCGGTGGCCTCCTGGCTTGTTGGGGTCATCTGGATATACGGGAGCATGGCGGCAATCAGGAGAACGCATGCTGAGGGAGGGTCCTCCCAGTGGTGGCATGAGGCCTTGCGCCGCCTTTGGAACCAACGCCTCTGTAAAAGGGCAACGGCCGCCACCTCATGTCTTCTGGCATTCGTGCTGGCCTTCTCGCTTCTGGGTGAGGCGCCTCTGGCCTATGCTGCCGAAGCGCTTGATCCGTCAACTCCCACGCCTGTGGAGCCGGACATCTACACACCGCCCGAAGACAATGGGGCTTCCGCTGCCGAGGGGTCATCCTCTAGCGCATCCGCCAGCAACACTGCCGATCCATCTGGCATACAGGACGGTCCTTCTTCAACGGAGTCTGATCTGTCTGCGGACCAAGCATCCCCAGACATCCCAGCGCTGCCCCCTGAGGACTACTACGAGCAGCCCGAACTTGAAGGCGATCCCGTGGCCATTGAAGGGGAGGCCACACTCGTCAAGCTGTCTGAGCGCACCTATACCACCGTCATCGGCGGTGCCGACATCGCCTATGAGGACCATGCAGGCAACATCCGTCCCATCGACAACACGCTTGAAGCTGTCTCTGCCACTCCTTTCGAAGAGCCTGATGTCTTTCGCAACAGGCAGAACGCCTTCACGGCAGAGTTGCCAGCGAAAGCCGAAGGGGAAGCAGGGGTCGGGCTCACCCTTTGGAAGGATGGCAAGAGCGTGCGTCTTGTGCCTTTGGGTGTGGACTTCTCCCGGGCGATGGCCGAAGGCGAGGCTGTGCGCTATACGGAGGCGCGTCCAGGAATCGACTGGCAGTACACGCTTGTGGGAAGCGTCATCAAAGAGGATATCGTGCTCATACGCCCGGTGGAAGAGCAGTCCTTCGACACACGCCTTGAACTGTCCGACGGCCTTCAGGCAACGCTCAGAGATGGCATCTGCTCCATCACGGATGTTGAAGGCACGGAGATCATGGGCATCGCCGCTCCCATCGCGACGGACGCGGCGGGTGAGGTGTCTGACAACCTCACCTTGGGGCTGGAGGAGCGCGAAGGAGAGACCATCCTCACGCTTGCCCCTGACTGGGAATGGCTTGCATCCCCTGAACGCGCTTACCCGGTGCGTATCGACCCGACGGTTGACATCGCCTCCTCGTCAGTGAGGTTGGGATGCGTGGAGCAGCAGTGGAGGAATGTCCATGTGGGCGAGAATGGCTATGCCTACGCGGGCTATGACGATGGCGTGAAGACGGGCACCGGCAGCTTCAACCACGGCGTGGGACATGCCATCTGCCGCGCCTACGCTGAGATCAACTACGACTTCTCCTACATCATGAGCGAGGCGCGCATAGACTCCGCTACCTTCTCCCTCTACCAGCACCGGGCCTATTCGGGAGGAGCCACCAACCTGGGACTCTATCGGGTGGTGGAGCCCTGGACCTTCGACGGAATCACCTGGGCGGCGCAGGAGGGGCTCACGCACGAGCTGGTGTGCTTCCGGCAAGCCCTCACCTCTCCCGGATACGTTGACTGGGATGTGCGCGAATGCGTGAACAACTGGATACAGGGAGTGTATCCCCAGCGGGGCTTCTGCGTGAAGGCGGAATACGAGCGTGGCATGCAATGCGAGATGTTCCAGAACCGCTACGCCGCCAACCCGCCACGGCTTTCCATCAACTGGACCGTTCCCGACCCGGTGGATGAGGGAAGGCCTCTGGATGCCACCACGGTGAACATCCGCACGCTCACCGAACACGATGCCGACAACAAGCTCACGTTGGATGGCGTCTTCGCTGATGGCGAGGCGACGCCCAGGGCCACCGTGGCCTACACCTTAGACCCCAAGGGCGAGACGGGCATCTCGTATGCTTCCCGCTCCTACAAGTACCCGGACTCCACCGAATGGCAGGCTTCCATCCCCAACGCCACCCGCTACAAGGACAAGCTTTCCAATTGGCAAAGCCATGTCTTCGCGAACCTGGCCTTCGACACCCTCTACAAGGTGCGGGCGCTTGCCGTCAAGGATGGCATCTCAGGTAAGGAGGGGGTGTCAGACACCTTCCTTGTGTACAAGGCCACCTCCAAGGACACGCTGCCCTACATCGCCAGCCACTACGGCGTGACGCTTGACCAGCTGGCGCGTGACAACCGTGTGCAGGACTGTTTGGTGGTGGGTGGCAACACCATCTTCGTGCGCAATCCCAAGACGAATACCCCCTATAACCCCGGAAACCTCACCGAAGACCAGAAGAGGCGTATCGATTCGGGGCTCATGGGGCGTGGCAAGCATTGCGAATACGGCTTCGAGCCGGTGAACATGAACACCGGAAACTTCGTGGTGGAAGGCATCGATGCCACCATCCCTGATGCAGAAGGCGCCTTCGAGGTGCGGCGCACCTACAATTCGAAGGATGCAGGCACTTCAGGTGCGCTGGGGCGCGGCTGGGCGATGTCCTTCACTGACCATATCTCAGCCGAAGCATCAGGTGCGCTTGTCTATACCGCTTCCGACGGCGCCAGCTACTTCTTCGATCCGGATGGAGAAGGCGGATACGTGCTGGATGGGGACCAAGGCCTCACACTTGCCCGCATCCCCTACAAGCCTGCCGGTGCGAAGGAGACGGATCCGGATCTGTTCCGCTATGAGGTGCGCGCCCAAGACAACACGCTGTATGGCTTTGACTGCTATGGAATGCTCACCTCCGTGACCTCACCTTCCGGCCTTGTCACAAGCGTGGAATACGACGGAAGCCACCAGATGGCATCTGTCACCTCTCCTTTGGGAAATGCCTATCGCTTCGCCCACGATGCCCAGGGGCGCATCTCACGTGTCACTTTGCCTGACGAAAATACCGTTGACTACACCTACGATGCGGCAGGCAATCTTGTGCAGGTCAAGGAGGCCGGAGGCGGCCACGTCCAGTACTTCTACGATGCACAAGGCCGCATGACCGAATGGCGTGACCCGACAGGGGCAGCTATGGTGCGCAACACCTATGACGAAGACGGACGCGTCATCTGCCAATATGATGCAAACGGCAACCGCTCAGTCTTGGCCTATGCGCAAGGCGCCACCTATGCGACGGATGCCTTGGGCAACATCACCACCTACCGATACGATGACTGCTTCCGCACGGTGGGCATCACCTATCCGGATGGCACGAGCGCAAGCCGTGCCTACGATGCGCAGGGCAACCTCATCTCAGATGAGGCGGGCACCTACTCCTATGATGGGGAAGGGAACCGCATCTCTGAGACCGACGCAGCAGGTGCCACCACCACCTATTCTTACGATGGGCAAGGGCGCGTCATTCGCACGGCGTATCCGGATGGCGAAGTCGTCACCTATGAGCGCGACGATCACGGCAGCATAGTGTATGAAGCCTCCAGCACCGGGCGCACCTTCACGCGCACCTTCGATGGGTTTGGCCGCAAGACATCCGAGAGGGATGCCGATGGTGTAGTCACCACCTATGCCTACGACGGTGCGAACCTCGTCTCTGAGACGGATGCACTGGGCAACACCACGTCCTACTCCTATGATGCCATGGGACGGTGCACGTCCGTGACCGATCCTTTAGGTGTTGCCTCATACACCTCATACGACGCTCAGGGGCGCGTGATCGCCAAGACCGACGGTGCGGGGGCGTGCACACGCTACGCCCTTGATGCGCGCGGGCTTCTTCTGGCGCTCACCGACGGTAACGGTGCCACCACGCGCTTTGCCTATGACGCCTGCGCGAACATGACTTCCATGACTGATGCCAAAGGCGGGGTGTGGACGTATTCTTACGACGCGGCAGGTAACCAGATAAGCGAAACCGACCCCTTGGACCATGTCACCACATTCACCTATGATGCGCGCGGCCGCAAGACATCCCAGACAGACGGGACCGGGGTCACGGAGACATGGGAGTACGACGGCTACGGACGCGTGGTCTCCCACGGCCTGCCCTCAGGCGGGACGGAGACCTTTGCCTACGAAGGGGATCTCACCGATCCGGTCCAAGAAACCGATGCTTTGGGCAACGTCACACGGCGCGCCTTTGATGCGCGGGGGCACGTCACCTCCATCACCTATCCGGATGGCGGCTGTGAGACCTTGGCCTATGCAGGAGACGGCGTCACTTCGCATACCTCACCCACGGGCCTGGTCACCACGCTCAGTCGCAGTGCCGCCGGGCGTGTGCAGACACTCGATCAGTCAGGACGCGCTTGGAGCTTTGCCTATGACGGAGCAGGGCGCACGGTTGCAGCCACAGACTCTCTTGGCAACGCATCCCTCATCGAAAGCGATGCCGCGGGACATCAGGTGGGCATCACCGATGCCGAAGGCAACGTGACCCGTCTTGCCTATGATGGTGCAGGCCGCATCACTTCCGTCACTGATCCTTTGGGCAATGTCACAACCAGTACCTATGATGCACAAGGCAACGTCACATCCGTTACCGATCCTTTGGGCAACACCACTGCCTATGCGTACGGCTGGGACGGCCAGCTCACCTCTGTGACCGATGCTCTGGGCAATGCGCGCACCTACGCTTATGACGCGGCCGGCAACCTCACTTCAGAGACCGATGAGCGTGGGGCGCTCACACGCTACAGCTATGACGAGGCGAACAGGCCTGTCCTGATGGTTGACCCCTTGGGACGTGAGACGGCCTACGCTTACGACACGTCAGGCAACCTCACCCGCATCACGCTTCCTGACGGCGCAACTGAGCGTATGGGTTATGACGGCGCTGGTAACGTCATCTCCGCCACCGATGCTGCGGGCCGCACCGTGAGCATGGACGTGGACTGGCGTGGCAGCCCGGTAAGCGCATCAGGGGAAGGCCTTGGGGCGGAGGCTTACGCCTATGACACCGAAGGGCGTCAGATATCCTTCACGGACGCTGCGGGCAGACGCGCGAGCACGGTCTATGATCTCTGGGGCAGTGCGGTGCTTGATATCAGCGTTCAAGGGCAGATGACCGCTTATGCCTATGACGCACTGGGACGTGTGGTGTCTCAGACGGACGGCACGGGAGCCACCACCCGCTATGCCTATGATGCGCAGGGAAACCTCACCTCCCAGACTGATGCCTCAGGCGCTACCACGACCTATTCCTATGACGAAGCAGGGCGCATGACGCAGATGGTGGATGCCTTGGGGCAAGTCACCTCCTGGGAGAGGGATGCGGCAGGAAATACCCTTGCCGAGAAGGATGCGGATGGGTATGTGACCCGCATCTCCTATGACGCGCTTGGCCGGGCCGTCAAGAGCGTCAATGGCCGCGGCAACGCCACCACGCTTGCCTATGACGAGGTGGGAGACATCACGTGTGTGACGGACGGTGAAGGCAATGCGGAAGCCTACGGCTATGACTTGGCCGGACAGCTGACAACGCATACGGATGCCCGGGGCAGCACCGAGACCCTCTCCTACGACGTGCGCGGCAATGTCGTTGCTCATGAGCAGGCAGGAGGGGGCATTGCGTCTTTCGCCTACGACGTGGCAGGCAACCTCATCGCCGAGACCGACGCTTTGGGTGCCACCACCCGCTATGAAGTGGACGCCTTGGGCCTTGCAACCCAGGTGATGGAAGCCAACGGTGCCCGCTACCAGTATTCCTATGATTTGATAGGCCGCATGACAAGTGCGAAATCCCCCTTGGGGTATGTGCGCTCCTTCACCTATGGTGCGGCTGACCTTCCGCTTGCAGAGACGGACAACCTGGGCCTTTCCATCAGCTACGAGCTGGATGGAGCGGGGCGCATCATCCGCGCAGAGGCCCAAGGGGCTGCCGAGACCTTCTCCTATGATGCCCAAGGCAACCTC
The DNA here is from genome assembly GCA_964462135.1 of uncultured Eggerthellaceae bacterium. Lineage (GTDB taxonomy): Bacteria > Actinomycetota > Coriobacteriia > Coriobacteriales > Eggerthellaceae > MGBC163016. The sequence continues at coordinate 173,390 of CAYWWK010000001.1, forward strand.
ATCTCCCACACCGACCGAACCGGCGCGACCGAGTCATTCGCCTATGATGCGCTCTCACGCCTTGCCTCATACACGGATGGCGCAGGTGTGTCCGAGCGCTATTCTCACGATGGGCGCGGCAATGTGGTCAGCTTCGTCACGGGAAGCGAGAGCACGCGATACGGCTATGACGCCTCCGGAAACCTCATCTCCGTACAGAAGGGAAATCGCACTCCTTCACATTACGCCTACGATGCCTCAGAGCGCTTGGTTGAGAGCACGGATGGCACCAGTGCCAAGGAGAGCTACTCCTATGACGCGGTGGGCAACCTTGTGAGGCTTACCGATGCGTCAGGGGCCATCTGGCGCTATGAATACGATGAGGCGGGAAATGTGACAAGCTCCACCTCGCCTGCAAGCGCCAAGCAGACGTGGGCCTATGACGCGGCAGGCCGTCTTGCGGAGACCCAAGATGCCGATGGGGCGAAAACCACCTATGAGCGGGACGTCATGGGCAACGTCACGAAGGTGACCGATGCCTTGGGGCGTGCGACCACCTACACCTATGATGCGGAAAGCAACCTCACTCAAGTGACGAGCCCATCCGGTTCCATCGAGAGCATGGTCTATGACCTCAAGGGGCGCATGTCTTCCCTGACCTCTCCTTCAGGGGCTTGCACGCGCTATGACTACGACGCGCTGGACAACCTGCTTGCCAAGTCCTATGCAGACGCATCTGCAGAGGATGTCACCTATGCCTATGACGGCGAAGGGAACAAGACAAGCCGCTTCGACAAGACAGGGGATGCCTCCTTTGTCTATGACGGAGCGGGTCGCCTGACATCCGAGACTGATGGGTTCGGACAGAGGCTTGAGTATGCCTACGACGATGCGGGGCATCTGGCTTCCATCACCTATCCGGAAGGGGAGGTGGCCACCTATGCCTATGATGAAGTAGGGAACTTAGCATCCGTCACCGCTCCTGAGGGCATCTATGCTTATGCTTACGATGATGCAGCACGTCCAGTGGCGCTCACACGTCCGGATGGGTCTGTCACGCGTACTGCCTATGACAAGACAGGCAACGTCACCCATGTGGTGAACGAAGGGGCAGATGGGAAGGAACTGTCAGCCTTCTCCTATACCTACGATCCGGAAGGGCGCATAGTCTCTGAAGATTCTTCGGTCGTGGGGGAAGATGGCGCAACTCACGAGGCGCAACGTACCTTCACCTACACCCCCGCAGGCAAGCTGGCAAGCGTAGAGGCCGCAGAGGATGGCACCTCCTACACGGAGCGTTATGACTATGATGACGCTGGCAACCGCATCCACCTTATTCGTGAGGGAGCGGATGCGGATGATGTCACCTACACCTACGATGCCGATGACCGGCTCACAGAGGAGGTGAGTGCGGCCCATGGCGTAACCTCGTATGCCTATGACGCAGACGGCCAGCTTGTCTCCAAGACAGGACCTGACGAGACGCTTACCCTAAGCTATGGCGTTGAAGGCAGGCTTGAGGCAGTCATGTCAGGGGATATTCTCTACATGGCAGCCGTCTATGACGGGGATGGCAACAAGACGTCTTCTGCCACCCTCTATCACACCTCCCGCACGTTGCCCGATGATCCTATTGCCCTTGCAGGGGCGGAGATCATAGGAGACATCACCGGTGGGGATGAAGGGGATGTGCGCACCTTCGAGGGTGCCATCTCAGCGGCCATGCATGCCATGGCGGCACTCACAGGTGGCATGTCTGCCTGCGTGAACCCTGCCCTAGCTCCTGAGGCGGTGCCCCTTGCCTGCCAGATAGCAAGGAATGCGTTCGGCCATGGCTGGAGCGCCGTTCCCCAGAATCTGCCTGATCTTTTCCTGCGGATGCGGGATGGAAAGGCCACCAAGGCCTTGGCACGCTCCCTTCTGCCGAAGGCCTCCCTCACCACGACTGATGAGGAATATGACATCACAAGCTATGTCACCTCAAGCCTCTTCGAGGTGCCTGAGGTGCTTGCCACCTCATCCACCCGTGATGGGAAGACTTCTGTCTTCTATGGGCTTCAAAGACTCTCTGAGGTACGGGAAGGGATAACAGAGGCATTCCTTCATGATGGACGAGGGTCGGTTGCACAGACGATACTGGGATCAAGCGTTGCCTCTTGGCATCGCTATGGTGCCTTCGGAAAGGTCACTGCTGGCAGTGACACCCATGAGAGAACTTTTTTCGGCTATGACTCAGAAGAGCAGGACCCTCTGACCGGCCTTCTCTACCTCAGGGCACGCTACTACGACACTTCATCAGCCCGCTTCGGAGTGGCTGACACCTATCTGGGCAACACCTTCGATCCCATAACCCAAAACCGCTATCTCTACTGCGCGTCAGACCCGGTGAACCATGCAGACCCGACGGGACATTTCATATTCGGGAGCAGCTCATCGTACAATCTCGGGTATTCGACGACCATCAGTTCCATACGCATCAGCAGGCGCCCGAGTGCCTCCCATCCGAACTGGTACAAGCCAACAGGTGGCACCCGCATAAACGGGGACAGCTTCGCGAACCTCCCCGGTCAGCTCACGACGAAGTCAACGCTCATTCCCACCTGGTCATCCAAGGCGACGAAGAAGGCTCAGGCCGATTACAACACCAACACCGCCTTGGGTATCGCCGCCATAAGGGATGGCAACTATGAACTTGCCAAGATTTACATGGGAGCGGCACGCGCGACCATCGACGAATACCTGCGGGTCTACTGCGGAGGGGACAGGGCATATCTCAAGCAGATAAACGAAATTACCGGGAAGCTGTCCTTGCCCCTCACCCTCGTGCCCATCCTCGGCTCCTACAACGACCTCCTCCATTACGCAACTGAAGCCAACGGGCCCATGACCGCTCTGTTTGCCATCATGTTCGTAGCTGATGCGGTGACCCTTGGGGGCGTGACCTTGGCCAAGCTCGGCATCACAGGTGGCAAGGTCGTCGCAGGTGCCGGAATGAAGGAAGCCGCAAAAGAGGCTGCATCGACCACAGCGAAGTCAGCCGTAAAAGGAGTTGACGGTGTTGATCCGAATAAACTGCATCATATATTTGGCAAGAAAGAACACGGTTTAGACCCTTTTGTTGAGTCTTACGGAGGAGATGAGGTTCTGGCCTATCGAGCAATAGAAAACCGTGCGATTATTTACTCTGAAGCAACTGAAGTCTACGATGCCCCAGAGGGAGTAATGCTTGTAGTGGATGGAGTTGAGATGTTGATCAAGTACAAGGTTATTAATGGACGAATGCGAGTATCAGACGCCTATATTCCAACGGAGAAACTATGAGAACCGATGATCTTGCCTTGCTTTCGATAGAAGCTGTGAAAAAGCTGACAGAGGGTGATATCCAGCTTTTCGGAATACTTAAACACCAATTAGACACCAGTACGATTAAAGAGATTGATTTCGATGGTTATGGCTTCTATACCGAATTTGGCGTTGACGAGCAGTATCAAATTATGAACCCCGCTCTTCGATCCTTAGACATTTCCGATTTGGTAGGACTCAATCGATCTGGGGAATGCAGTGTGGGATTTGTTCTTTTCGTTAGCGACGGTATGATAACAACCTTGGAAGGATTTCCTTTTCTGTCTGATGAATGGCCTTTGGAGGATATTCGTTTTATGTATACCGAACAACCTCATGGGTGTAATGCCAAATATGTCGAGAAGCGCAGTTCTTCGTTTTATGAGAAGTATGATCAGTTTGGGACTGTATACATAAAAGGATGCATGCGTGACAAAGAAGATTGCATATTTTCATCTGCGTATCACAGGTTCCACCCATTCCTTTGATGTTCCTGGGACGTCCTGAACATTTGATCGCCTCGCTCAAAAGTGCGCGGCGCACAAGATTATTCATCCTGGCAGCTTCTCCCGCCGCCTAACTATATGCCGCTGCTGTCGCAGCGGCGACGAAGACTGACCTTCCGATCCCGTCATCTCGAAGAATGCTGAAAGCCGACTGAGAGATCTCTGGAAGAGCTTGTCTGACATATCAGGTTGCCTTCCTAGAAGGTTGGCCTGACATGCTCATCTTTCATTCAGGAGATCTCTCGCGGGGAGTCATGGGAACGGTTCTCTTGACTCAATCCATTCGTGCTGCGCCTAAAGTGTGCGCCGTAGAGGTCTTCGCCATCTGACTCTCTCCTTCGGCGCTAAACTTGACCGCAGATCTGAAGATCTGCGCTACGGATACGCTGTGGTTCGCATCAGCCGCCGTACGTAACGTTGCAGAAGATGGGGATGCGGCCGCATTAGAGCGTCTTGGCATGACCTTTGCCAAGACTACACTTTCCAGATAGCGGGATCGATCGTTTTCTCACCTTCCCTTCGCCATGATCTTTGGTGATGACATATCCTGAATGGGATTGGTTCCTGCACCTTGAAAGCTTCATTCAATAACTTGTGGTTGCATCTCAGGTGACGCTCTCTATGAGCGGGACGTCATGGGCAACGTCACGAAGGTGACTGACGCGCTTGGGCGTGCGACCACCTACGCCTACGATGCGGAAAGCAACCTCACCCAAGTGACGAGCCCGGCAGGTTCGGTTGAGAGCATGGCCTATGACCTAAAGGGGCGCATGTCTTCCCTGACCTCTCCTTCAGGTGCCAACACGCGCTATGACTATGACGTACTGGACAACCTGCTTGCCAAGTCCTTTGCAGACGCCTCTGCAGAGGACGTCACCTATTCTTATGACGGTGAAGGGCAAAAGGTCAGTCGCTCTGATAAGACAGGGGAAGCCACCTTCACCTATGACGGGGCCGGCCGTCTTGCCTCTGAGACCGATGGGTTCGGCCAGAAGCTTGAGTATGCCTACGATGATGCAGGACGCTTGGCTTCCATCACCTACCCGGAAGGGGAAGTGGCAACCTACGCCTATGATGAAGTAGGGAACTTAGCATCCGTCACCGCTCCTGAGGGCATCTATGCTTATGCTTACGATGATGCAGCACGTCCAGTGGCGCTCACACGTCCGGATGGGTCTGTCACGCGTACTGCCTATGACAAGACAGGCAACGTCACCCATGTGGTGAACGAAGGGGCAGATGGGAAGGAACTGTCAGCCTTCTCCTATACCTACGATCCGGAAGGGCGCATAGTCTCTGAAGATTCTTCGGTCGTGGGGGAAGATGGCGCAACTCACGAGGCGCAACGTACCTTCACCTACACCCCCGCAGGCAAGCTGGCAGGGGTGGAAGCCACAGAGGATGGCAGAACCTTCACGGAGCGTTATGACTATGACGATGCTGGCAACCGCATCCACCTTGTCCGTGAGGGAGCGGATGCGGATGATGTCACCTACACCTATGACGCTGATGATCGGCTCACAGAGGAAGTGAGTGCGGCCCATGGCGTGACCTCATATGTCTATGATGCGGATGGACAGCTTGTCTCCAAGACAGGACCTGACGAGACGCTTTCCTTAAGCTATGGCGTTGAAGGCAGGCTTGAGGCAGTCATGTCAGGAGATCTTCTGTACATGGCAGCCGTCTATGACGGGGATGGCAACAAGACGTCTTCTGCCACCCTCTATCACACCTCCCGCACGTTGCCCGATGATCCTGTTGCCCTCACAGGAGCGGAGATCATAGGAGGCATCACCGGTGGGGATGAAGGGGATGTGCGCATCTTCGAGGGTGTCATCTCCGCGGCCATGCATGCCATGGCGGCACTCACAGGAGGCATGTCTGCCTGCGCGAACCCCGCCCTGGCTCCTGAGGCGGTGCCCCTTGCCTGCCGTCTGGCATCTGACATCTTCGGGCGGGGTGCAAGCTATGTACCGCAAGGTCTGCCTGATCTTTTCCTGCGCATGCGTGACGGGAAGGCGACCAAGGCCTTGGCACGCTCCCTTCTGCCGAAGGCCTCCTTCACCACGACTGATGAGGCCTATGACATCACAAGCTATGTCACCTCAAGCCTCTTCGAGGTGCCTGAGGTGCTTGCCACCTCATCCACCCGTGATGGGAAGACTTCTGTCTTCTATGGGCTTCAAAGACTCTCTGAGGTACGGGAAGGTGCGGCAGAGGTATTCCTCCATGACGGACGAGGATCAGTTGCACAGACAATACTGGGATCAAGCGTTGCCTCTTGGCATCGCTATGGCGCATTCGGTAAGGTCACTGCTGGCAGTGACACGCAGGAGAGGACCTTTTTCGGCTACGACTCAGAAGAGCAGGACCCTCTGACCGGCCTTCTCTACCTCAGGGCACGCTACTACGACACTTCATCAGCCCGCTTCGGAGTGGCTGACACCTATCTGGGCAACACCTTCGATCCCATAACCCAAAACCGCTATCTCTACTGCGCGTCAGACCCGGTGAACCATGCAGACCCGACGGGACACTACACCCAGAGGGATCTTTTGAACTGGGGTTTGTCAAGAGGAGGGCGTGCAGGGGATATTGCCCGCACCATTCTCATGAAGAGATCCTATTCAGCAAGCAATGCAGCACAAAAGGCTTCCCAAAGCTTCGGTCGTCTCTTTCCGGGTTCATGGCTGCAGTCTCCAAGTCCCTCGCAATACAAGGTAACCGGGTACAGCAATGCGGCCTGGGGAAACCGCAACGGCAGGATAAACAAGTCCTCCGGCAACTCTTCCAACGGCAAGACCTACGCTGATCAGGCACGAGAGCTCTTCTTCCGCATCTATTGCGGAAGTGCCGATTCGATGAGTGATGCTCCTGCGGACAGCTGGAGCGCCATGGGTGCGAACATGCATGATTTCGCCAATCGATACTTCATGATTCCAATCGTCGGCACAGCAGTTGATTGGCTTGCCTACGTCTCGGAGAAAAACGTTGGGATGACAGCACTATATTCGCTGCTCACGCTCTCCGAAGTGTTGGCGGTAGGTGGTGCCGTCACAGCTGGAAAGACCGTCATCAGGATCGCGACGACCGCAAGCAAATCCGATGATGTGGCCGACATCATCAAAGCGGGGAAGACCGCTGCGACATCGGCAACGCCGAACACGACGAGCAAGGTTTCTGAAACGTCGGCGATGATAACCGAGTGGTTGGGCGATGGAGCTAAGTTCATTAGAAATAGCAACGATGACGCGGTGCTTCTATCGGCTGATTACACAAAAAGAGTCAGATTTGACTTCAATCATCCAGCACAGCATACATATCCTCATATGCATGTGGAAGAATTAGTGAATGGACAATGGATAAAATCGGGTCCGATTTTTCCAGCAGATATTCCAGGCAAATGAAAGGACGAGATGAAAATCGTAGATTGTTCCTTTGGGGCTGCAAAAGATCTAGATCAAATATGTCTTTATCTGACAAAGGAGGAAATGAAGGAGTTAGCAGATTCTTTGAATTTACTTTTAAAGGATTCTGATTCATCACGACATGAACATGTAAACAGTTTAGATTACAAGAAAGAGTTAACTGTTCTGCATGAAGTCTGATCGCTCTAGTGAGGATCAAATCACGTAAGTCATAGGGACGGGTTTTCCTGACTCTGCTATCCGTTCGGTGGTATTGGGGGTGGTATTGGGGACGGGACCATTGGGCCATGCGGGATCGTTTCCTTTTTTGGACCTATTCCACTTCGCTTAAAGGACAGGATGATCATTATGCGAATTTATGATGAAGTGCATGAGCAATCTCTACCTAGAGTGATGCTCTTTTTGACAAAAAAGGAACTACGAGAACTTTATGGATATATCGAGGATTTGATGACAAGTCCAATTTGCGATCATATCCACCTAATGGATGGCGAATACAGGCGTGAGATTACCATTGCGAGTTATTCAGAAACAGAAAAGAATACCTTTGCGAAGCAATTCAATGAGCTTGTTCAAAAGGATGACCTCGCTTAATAAGGTTCGTGTAGGGGTCACGAGGGAGCCACGGGGACGGTTCTCCTGACTCTATCATCACTTCGCTTCGCTCAAAAATGTCATTGCCTGTGGTTTTGTATACCACAGGCAATCATGCATTCAAGCGCTTGGCGTTGTGACGAGGGTATGAATCTGTTTTGATGTAGCGTAAGCGTCGCATGAACGATCGCAAGGGAGTTCATACGTACGGTTGCCTTTGTTGCGGGCAGAAATGCCCCTCCGAGTGAGGCAAGCCGCTGCTTCGCAGACGGCTTCCGCTACGAGTCTACGTTACGCACCACGAAGGAGCGATGACGTTCGCATCAGTCGCCGTACGTAACGTTGCAGATCATAGGGATGTGTCCGCGTTCATGCGTCTTGGCATGACCTTTGCCAAGACTGCACTTTTCTAGCAGGTCGGATGGGGTTGTCGTCCAGGCGTGATCCTTCCTTGGGTCTTCCCTTCGCCATGATCTTTGGTGGTGATCTATCCTGTATGGGATCGCTGCTTGCACCTTGAAAGCTTCATGCATGATTGTGTGATTGTTCTTCTGACGAAGCGCTTTCCTATAGCTATGGCGTTGAAGGCAGGCTTGAGGCAGTCATGTCAGGGGATCTTCTCTACATGGCAGCCGTCTATGACGGGGATGGCAACAAGACGTCTTCTGCCACCCTCTATCACACCTCCCGCACGTTGCCCGATGATCCTGTCGCCTTGGCAGGGGCGGAGATCATAGGTGACATCACCGGTGGGGATGAGGGGGATGTGCGTACCTTCGAGGGTGCCCTCTCAGCGGCCATGCATGCCATGGCGGCACTCACAGGAGGCATGTCTGCCTGCGTGAACCCCGCCCTAGCTCCTGAGGCGGTACCCCTTGCCTGCCAGATAGCAAGGAATGCGTTCGGCCATGGATGGAGTGCTGTTCCCCAGAATCTGCCTGATCTTTTCCTGCGCATGCGTGACGGGAAGGCGACCAAGGCCCTGGCACGTGTCCTCATGCCGCATCCATCCCTCAGCGTGACCGATGAGGAATACGATGTGAGAAGCTATATCACCTCAAGCCTCTTCGAGGTGCCAGAGGTGCTTGCCACCTCATCCACCCGTGATGGGAAGACCTCTGTCTTCTATGGACTACAAAGGCTCTCTGAGGTACGTGAAGGTGCGGCAGAGGCATTTCTCCATGACGGACGAGGATCGGTTGCACAGACGATATTGGGATCAAGCGTTGCCTCTTGGCATCGCTATGGTGCCTTCGGAAAGGTCACTGCTGGCAGTGACACCCATGAGAGAACTTTTTTCGGCTATGACTCAGAAGAGCAGGACCCTCTGACCGGCCTTCTCTACCTCAGGGCACGCTACTACGACACTTCATCAGCCCGCTTCGGAGTGGCTGACACCTATCTGGGCAACACCTTCGATCCCATAACCCAAAACCGCTATCTCTACTGCGCGTCAGACCCGGTGAACCATGCAGACCCGACGGGACATTTCATATTCGGGAGCAGCTCATCGTACAATCTCGGGTATTCGACGACCATCAGTTCCATACGCATCAGCAGGCGCCCGAGTGCCTCCCATCCGAACTGGTACAAGCCAACAGGTGGCACCCGCATAAACGGGGACAGCTTCGCGAACCTCCCCGGTCAGCTCACGACGAAGTCAACGCTCATTCCCACCTGGTCATCCAAGGCGACGAAGAAGGCTCAGGCCGATTACAACACCAACACCGCCTTGGGTATCGCCGCCATAAGGGATGGCAACTATGAACTTGCCAAGATTTACATGGGAGCGGCACGCGCGACCATCGACGAATACCTGCGGGTCTACTGCGGAGGGGACAGGGCATATCTCAAGCAGATAAACGAGATTACCGGGAAGCTGTCCTTGCCCCTTACGCTTGTTCCCATCCTTGGTACCTACAATGATCTTCTGCATTTCTCCTCTGAGGGCAATGGCGTTATGTCAGCTCTCTATGCCATTATGTTCGCGATAGAGGCCGGAACCTTTGGTTTGGCCGCTGCGGGCACTACCTGGATCAAGACTGGCACCAAGGTTGCGATAGGCGCTGGCATGAGGGAAGCAGCCGAGACGACTGCAAAGGCCGCTAATGCTTCAAGAGCGATTGTTGGTGGAGAGGTAAGGATAGGAAATACAACTATAAGGAATTCGGCAGATGCAGCCCGTCTCATAGTCATTGCAGAAAGAAAAGGGCATGCGATTGACATGAAAAAAGCCGATGATTTTCATAGGGCAGGACTGTTCCTAGATGAAGATTACCTCTCAAAGGGGACTGTATTCAATAACGATGGAGGAACAGGTATTTTATTGCAAGTTGAAGGAGAACTTAATAACAAAAAAGGTATCTTTGAATATGTAGTAGAGGCTGATGGGAAGGTATCACATCAATTCTTTGTTGAAGGTGGCACTATCACAGGGAAGACGAACTCGAAGGCAAGGAGCGATGGATGAGCGAAGACGGTTTACAGCTATCATCTTCGTCTTTTGCAGAGCGTTTTGGATTAAGAGCAATGACGCCTTACAATTCTTTTTCCATCAGTACATCTTTAGACAGGTTAAGGGATCAAACCCAGCTTAATTGGGCGCTTGTCATCTTAGCCGTGGCTGGGAAATATCTTCCGGAACAGTCTATACTTGATTATGCTTTGCAAGTTCTAGATGAACACTCTGATGAGATTGTAGAGCAGCTTGCACTGCTCCGTTTCGAGGCCAATCCTGATCGTTCTCGTCTGGATTCCCTTATATCAAAGCTCATCAAGAAGATACCTTTGCCCAAATGGGAATATGGATTTGAACAGTTGTTCTATATAGCTGTTGATTGGCTCTACCTTCAATGGGAGGAACTCGATGATCCTGCATTATCGCTATATGACCTTGATGATGACTTCTACTACATAGAGCGAGGTAGCGTTTTTAATTACCACAATTCCTGGCCTGAGGGTGCTAGAACAAGACAGGAACTGTGCGATTGTATGTATGAGAGGGTCATTCGTTTCTTGCAAGAGGAGAAACAGAGGCTGGATACCTTTCATTTTGACAATCCGAATGACTTAAGATCTTTAGATGATGTCTACGACTGCTGGGAGCGATTCAGCAGTTACGATCTGCCGCATTTTATTCAAGTAGAGCATGAGAGTCACGGGGACGGGGAGGTGCGGACCGTGAGTTTGGGACGCTCCTAAACTCACGTGCTTCGCGCAATCATGGAGTCACGGGGCCGGTTCTCCTGACTCTATCATCCATTCGTTCATTACTTCGACGGTTGGGTTAAAAAGTAACGTGTGCTTACAACAGAAGACCCTTCTGCGTGAGTTTGGGACGCGGCTCCTAAACTCACGCGCTTCGCACAATCATGTGCGCCGCAAGGGCCTTCGCTACATGCTGCGAGTCTTTGTTGCACGCCATGAAGGTATGATGACCTTCGCATCAGCCGCCGTACGTAACGTTGCAGATCATGGGATGCAGCCGCGTTAGAGCGTCTTGGTATGACCTTTGCCAAGACTGCACTTTTCTAGCAGGTCGGATGGGGTTGTCGTCCAGGCGTGATCCTTCCTTGAATCTTCCCTTCGACACGTTCCCTTCGCCATGATCTTCGATGTTAGAATCCATTCCAGCAGCAAGTTCTTGCACCTTGATATCTTCATCATCCCCTTAGGAATAGGGTCGTCGGCAAATCACCTGGCACGTGCCCTCATGCCGCATGCATCCCTCAGCGTGATCGATGAGGGATATGACATCACAAGCTCTGTCACCTCAAGTGTCTTTGAGGTGCCAGAGGTTTTTGCCACCTCATCCACCCGTGATGGGAAGACCTCTGTCTTCTATGGGCTTCAAAGGCTCTCTGAGGTACGGGAAGGCATGACGGAGGCATTCCTCCATGATGGACGAGGATCGGTTGTACAGACGATATTGGGATCAAGCGTTGCCTCTTGGCATCGCTATGGCGCATTCGGAAAGGTCACTGCTGGCAGTGACACCCATGAGAGAACTTTTTTCGGCTATGACTCAGAAGAGCAGGACCCTCTGACCGGCCTTCTCTACCTCAGGGCACGCTACTACGACACTTCATCAGCCCGCTTCGGAGTGGCTGACACCTATCTGGGCAACACCTTCGATCCCATAACCCAAAACCGCTATCTCTACTGCGCGTCAGACCCGGTGAACCATGCAGACCCGACGGGACACTACACCCAGAGGGATCTTTTGAACTGGGGTTTGTCAAGAGGAGGGCGTGCGGCCTCTGCAGCCCAGGCGTATCTTCTGAGGTACACGAAGCCAAAGCCGAAAGTGCATACCAGTTGGCCTTCGAACCGCAGCAGCTTCTATGATCCCAATGCGAAGCCGGGCCAAGCGCCTTTGGGCGATTGGGATCGTGCGAACAACCAGCTTCAGACGACTGTGAGGCTCAAAAGCCACGTGACGGAAGCCGACGCGTGGGCCACCACCATGCAGTGGATTGCTGAGGCAACGGCAAGGATCTCTTCCAAATACGGTGTTGAGGCTTCCCAGACGTTCCTTGCCAGACAAGCAGTCATCTATTGGGAACGGTTCGTAGCCTACTATTGTGGCAACGCATCCAATATGCAGGACTGGACCTATGATCGCAAGGCTGCGATTAAGTATGTGAGAAGTCTGACGGCAGGTCGACCAAACTTCGATGATCTTGAAGATGAATTCATGTATGCTTTAAACAATCCAGGCTTCAGGAATCCCAGTTACGGATCTTTCAAAGGAAATTGCGCCAACTTCGTGTCTCAAGTTCTTCACGAGGGTGGAATTCCTATGAACGAGGACTGGCATTCGTATCCCAACCTGCTCGTTCAGTTCCTCGGCAGTTCGTTGGGGCCGCTATGCTACCTGCTTCTGAGAGATAAACCTTCCATTTTCTGGGACACCACACTAGCTTGGACGCGCGCTTCGACTCAGTTCAGTTATTTCAGTGACCCAACGAACGGGTATATCAATGGAGATGTGATAGATATCAGCAAGGGGTTATACAACTCGGGTGAAGGTGAAACCAACGTCTCGTACTCAGATCTATCGTCACAATTACCGAGCCTCGGAATACAAGCAGGCGACATCATGTATTTCTACAACCAGGAGGAGGGTGTTCACCATGCAGCGGTCATCTCGAAAGTTGAAGATGGAGAGATATACTACTCTGCCAATTCCGTAATTAGGGATGATCAACCGCTCGTAAATGGACTAGAAGAGAATGATGGTGTGGTGATAGTGAGGTTACGGTGAGTCCAAGCAAATGTATCAAAATTCCTTTTATACTCATTATGTTGATAAGTCTAAGTTTGCCGCTAAAGGGATGCATGACGCCTGACGAAGCGGATAACGCAAAGGGGTTATGCGGAGTGGACGAGTCGATAATAGAGCGCACAATTTATCAGCAAATTGAACTAGCGGTCACCAGTGATCCTATCAAACCTGGAGAGATATCTGATCCTTTGGATTATTTTCGCCCTAGAATCGGATCAGACGGAAGAGTGATATCTCGAATAACAGGCGTTGATGTAATAGAACTACAAGAAGGTGATGCAGAAATCAATGCAACGTTGAATGTCCTATTTGACCAATACTATTCTGATGGTAATGTAGGTCATAAAAAAGACACTTGGTATTTAGACATAAAAGCAGAAGACAATATGTGGGTAGTTTCAGATATACATATACCAGTTTAAGATGCTGGGGACGGCTCCATTGAAGAGTCACGTGTGAGAGCCACGGGGACGGTTCTCCTGACTCTATCATCACTTCGCATCGCTCAAAAATGTCATTGCCTGTGGTTTTGTATACCACAGGCAATCATGCATTCAAGCGCTTGGCGTTGTGACGAGGCCATGAATCCGTTTTGTTGTGGCGTAAGACGCCACGCGGCAGTGTGCGGCTTGCCCCCAGACTGGAAACATCTCCTCGGGTGAGGCAGGCCGCCATCCGGGCAAGGCAAGGTGCCGCTGCGCGGACACCTTACACTACGAGCTTTCGCTACACACTGCGAGTCTCTGTTGCATACCACGAAGGGGTGATGGTGTTCGCATCAGTCGCCGTACGTAACGTTGCAGAAGATGAAGATACAGCCGCGTTAGAGCGTCTTGGCACGATCTTCGCCAAGACTTCACTTTCCAGACGGGGCAGATGAGTTCTTTTCCGTCTCCCTTCGCCATGATCTTCGATGATGGTCTATCCTGAAGAATCAGCTTTCAGCACTTTGGCAATATGATTCTGGGATCTGGGAGCGCGTCTCCTGCGGCACCGCGCAGTGTCCTCATCAACTTGCCAAGGCAGCTGCAGCGGTGAGCGAAGGAATCAAAGAGTGCTTGAAGGCTTTCTTGTCATAGGTGATTATCGCATCAACTTGAAGTGACTCCGCGGCTGCGCGGATAAGCCCATCTTCGTAATCGGGCTCATTGGACTTGAGGGCATCGAATACGAGCGTTCCAGACAGGTCTACCAGATCGAAGATTTGTGCGATATCAAAGATGGATGCCCGTGCGTCCGCTTCATCCATGTAATGAGTGCGTAAGGCGTAATAGATCTCATTCAATGAGGAAGACAGCGCGTAGATTGAACCGCGATCCGAGACCATACGGTAGAGCAGCTGATTGACTTCCTCATGGAACGGGGATTCGGGATATACCCAATACACAAGTGCATTCGCATCAAAGAGAAGCGATTTCATGGGTGCGTCTATCCTTTCCCTCTTGCAGCAGCTCATCTGCGGAAGCATTCGTTGGCCACGGTCTCACGCGAGACCTCCGTTTCTTGATGTTCGTTTGGACAGCTTCAAAGCATGAGAGGCGGTCTTCGTCATCTGCATGCAGTGCTGTGATGACAACGACGCCCTTTCGTGGTGATTCCAAGCGGAGACGTTCTTCAGGTTCGAAGCATGCCTGTGCACGAAGTGCCTTGGGCAGCAATACGGCCATGCTGTTGCCTACTTTTGAAAGCGTGGTTTCCATGATGCCCACCTCCATTCCGTCAGAGTATAACATGTTATAACATCATTTTCGGAGGCCTGTAAAAGCGATGTCCCGGATGTCACGGGGATAAGTCTCTTGACACCATCAATTCGTGCTTCACGCAAATATGTGCGCCGCAAGAGCCTTCGCCACCAGCATCCCTTATCCGGCGCTTAACTACTTAATGGCCGCCATGTCCGTGGCAGGTTGCCCTACCTGGGTGAGGATTGTGTACGACCGTGTAGCGGAAGACGTCACGCGATAGCGTGCGTCTTGCCCTCGGACCGGAAACATCTCCTCGGGTGAGACAGGTCGCCGCTACGCGGACGACCTACGCTACAGCGGACGACCTAGGCTAGGGTGTCCGCACGTTCTGAAATTGCAGAATTGTATAATATAATATACAATTCGTTCATGCTGAATATCACTCAAACAGATGAATTTACAAAATGATTGAAGCAGCTTAGGGATGCTGCTGCACGTGCTCGTATACTCGTGAGAATACAGCGTCTATCACTTACTGGAAATTTTGGAGATGCAAAGTCGGTTGGCGATGGAGTGTTTGAGATGCGTATCGATTATGGTCCGGGCTATCGTCTCTATTATGCGCTGAGGGGAAACGAGATAGTCCTGCTTCTCATTGGTGGGGACAAATCCTCGCAGCAGAGAGACATTATGAAAGCAAAGAAGCTGAATCAAGAATACGAATGATGGGAAAGAAAATGAAACAAGCAACGAAATGGGATGCATCCGAATATCTGGAGACAGAAGCTGATATTGCTGCATACCTTAACGCGGCTTTCGAAGATGGCAATACGTCTGTGATCGCCGCCGCCCTCGGTGACATCGCCCGTGCCAAGGGAATGACACAGCTTTCCAAGGAAACCGGTATCACTCGCGATGGTCTCTATAAGGCGCTGTCGCCTACAGGAAATCCATCGTTTGACACGGTGCAGAAAGTCGTGAAGGCATTTGGATTAAAGCTTGATGTAGCCGCATCGATGTAATCGTGCACATGATTATTGGATGTTGGAGTTTGAGGGCGTAGGGGCGGGAAATATCCCCCGAGGAAGGTAAGGGATGCAACCCTTCTCCGGGCAAGGCAAGGTGCCGCTGCGTTCTCTTGTACATGGTAAAGGTGCTTCATGCGAACAAATGTGCTAGTATGCTCCCATGCAGACGAACTCTCTTTTTCAGGAAATGGAAGATGCCAACCGCTTCGCGGCCTCCCCTCTGGCGGTGCGCATGCGTCCCCAAACGCTTGACGATATCGTTGGCCAAACCCAAGCCATCGGGCCGGACAGCTGGCTGAGGCGCGTCATCGAATCAGACACCTTGAGCTCCGTCATTCTCTTCGGGCCAGCGGGAACGGGCAAGACATCCATCGCGCACGTCATAGCGGAAACCACGAACGCCCACTTCGTCGAGGTGTCCGCCATTGGCGGTACGGTTTCAGATCTGCGGCGTGAGATCGCCGAGGCTGACAAGCGCCTTTCCACATCAGGTGAGCGCACCATCCTGTTCGTTGATGAGATCCACCGGTTCAATCGCAGTCAGCAGGATGCATTGCTCCATGCCGTTGAGAACCGCACTGTCATCCTCATCGGCGCCACCACTGAAAACCCCTTCTTCGAGGTGAACTCCGCACTCATCTCGCGCTCCCGCATCGTGCAGCTCAATGCTCTCACCGATGCGGACGTGGCGGAGCTCATCGGTCGCGCTGCCGTCAGCAGCCGTGGCCTCAACGGGGAGGTGCAGATTGAAGACGATGCCCTTCAGGCCATCGTCACTCTGTCAGGAGGGGACGGCAGAAGCGCTCTCACCACCCTTGAGCTGGCTGCCGACCTTGCGCTGGCCGCGGATGAGAGCATTCTCACCCAGGACATGGTGAACGCTGCGAACCCGCATCGCAGCATTCCCTATGACAAGAACAAGGACATGCACTACGACGTCATATCCGCGTTCATCAAGTCCATGCGGGGGTCTGACCCCGATGCAGTGCTCTACTGGCTGGCACGCATGATCGAAGGCGGCGAAGACCCGAAGTTCATCGCCCGGCGCATCTTCATCTGCGCTGCTGAGGACGTGGGCAACGCTGATCCGCAGGCCCTGCTCATCGCGGAGGCGGCCTTCAAGGCCGCCGAGGTCATCGGATACCCCGAATGTCAACTCATCTTGGCTCAGGCTGCAACCTATGTGGCCTTGGCACCGAAGTCGAATGCCGCCTGTGGCATCTTCGACGCACGCGCCGAAGTGAGGAATGGCCCGGTGAGAGCAGTGT
Organism: uncultured Eggerthellaceae bacterium; assembly: GCA_964462135.1. Taxonomy (GTDB): domain Bacteria; phylum Actinomycetota; class Coriobacteriia; order Coriobacteriales; family Eggerthellaceae; genus MGBC163016. The sequence goes on from CAYWWK010000001.1 coordinate 190,507, forward strand.
CCGACTACCTTCGAGACCGGCATCGACCCGGTTCTGAGAGCTATGGCGAATACAAGTATCCTCACAGCTATCCCGGAGGATGGGTGGATCAGCGCTATCTTCCCGATGGTCTTGAGAAGGGTGCGTTCTACCATGCCAGCGAACGGGGCTGGGAGGCTTACCGCATGGAAGCGGTGAGGCGAGACAGAGGGGAAGCAGATGGATGAGCAGGACGAGTTCCATCGTCCTCCCAACGAGGACGATGATGGCTATGATCCGTATTCCGACCGTCGGGAGGAGGAGCCGCTTTTCGAAGAGGACCCTTGGAGCTGATGCGGCATCCAGGTTGATCTCCCACCCGCTTTCGCAGGTTCACGCCCCTTGCGCTTCTTGCTACGCGCGGTCGTCCTTGCGCGCTTGCAGCAACAGCACGATGAAGCCGATGATGCCAGCTGCCAGAGAGGCAAGCAGGATGGCCAGCTTCGCCTGCGTGACGAAAAGCGGGTCTGTGTAAGCAAGGTTGGCCACGAAGATTGCCATGGTGAAGCCCACGCCTCCCAGGATGGCCGCTCCCACCATGTGCCGCCAGGTGACGTTTTCTGGCAACGTCGCAATCTTGAGCTTCACGCACAGCCAGCTCAATGCCATGATGCCCACTGGCTTGCCCACCACCAGACCGAAGAAGACGCCCAACACCACGTTGCTCGTGAACATCTGCGCCATATCGCTTCCCGCGAAGGAGACGTCGGCATTGGTCAGCGCGAAGAGGGGAAGGATCAGAAAGTACACCCAGGGATAGAGCTTGTGCTCAAGCCGCACGGCTGGAGGCACGACCTGTCGGGATACGTTGGAAAGGCTTGAGACCGTGTTCAGGTATTTCTTCTGCGAGATGAGAGGCGCTTCCTCATCATGGTAGGTCTCTGCCAGCTGGACGCGCTCATCGGACCAGCGGAGGAAGTTCTTCATGTGGATGCGGCTTCCCGACGGGATGACGAACGCCAGCAGCACGCCTGCGATGGTGGAATGGACGCCTGATTGGTAGATGCAGAACCACAGTACGCATCCCAACAGCATATAGGGCACAAGAGAATAGATGTGAACCTTGTTGAGCACGATGAGCGCTGCCATCACCACGGCCGCGGCTCCCAGCCAGAGCAGATCAGGGCTGCTTCCATAGAAGATGGCGATGACCAGAATGGCAATGATGTCATCGGCCACGGCAAGGGTGGACAGAAACACCTTGAGCCCTTTGGGCACCCGATCGCCCAGGAGGGCCAAGATGCCCAAGGCGAAGGCGATGTCGGTTGCGGTGGGAACGCCCCAACCCCCAGCAGTGGCTGGTTGGGAGGCGTTGAAGATGAGGTATATCAGGATGGGGAACGCCACGCCTCCGATGGCTCCCAGGATGGGCAAGGCGGCCTGGCGTATGTTCGTCAACTCTCCCACGGTCATCTCGTATTTGATCTCAAGGCCGACCAGCAGGAAGAAGATGGCCATCAGGACGTCATTGATGAAGTGCGCCAGAGACATCTCACCCTGGAAATCACCGATGCCAGCTGTCACATGAATGGCCCAGATGTCAAGGAACCCCTGGTAGGCATCGGTGTTGGCGATGATGAGCGCCGCAATGGCGGCAAGCAGCATGATGCCTGCCGCACGCGTGGAGGAATGGGTGAAGTCAATAAGCTTGCGGATGCGGCGGTTGTGCCCTTGGACCTCGTCGATGTAGATGCCATGAGGGTCGGGATTGCTGGGTGTTGGAGGGGTGATGGGGCTGACGTCCCTCACCGGACAGGATGGCCCCTGTTCGCTGGTAGCATCCCCTTGTTCGATTCTCTGATTCTCTTCTTGACTCATGCAGACTCCATCTGTGCGCCGTTTCAAGCAGGATATTAGTGCATCAACGATATCCGACCGTTCGAATCATCGTTTTGTTATCGTTACGCCAAGGCAAAGGCGGTTCATGGCCATATGCGTTATCCTTTGATCGTATTATTCGAATCGAGAAAAGGTGGCGAAGATATGGATATCACCGTTTCCGGACGCAAGATGCCCGTAAGTGATTCGCTGAGAAGCTATGCAGAGGACAAGATCGGCAAGGCGGTCGAGCAGCTTGAGGTAGGTGCCATCGCCTGCGAGATCGTCCTCTATCGTGAAAAGAATAAATCCATTCAGAATGCTGCCGTGTGCGAGGTCACCGTCGTCATGCCGGGACACGTCGCGCGCGTGGAGGAAAGCGAAGAGGACATGTTCGCAGCCATCGATGTGGCGGCTGCGAAGATCGCCCGTCAACTGCGCAAGTTCAAGACACGCGTCCACTCCAAGCGGACCAAGAAGAACGAGAAGATGGTTGACTTCCAGCACGAGGATGCCCATCCGGAAACGGAGCTTGACCTTGACAAGCTCATGGATGAGCTTTCCGAAGACGAGATCGTCCGTCGCAAGAGAATCACCTATACGCCCATGACCGAGGAAGAGGCCCTGATCGAGATCGATCTCATCGGTCACGACTTCTTCGTCTTCACCGACCGCGATTCAGGAGAAGTGCACGTTCTGTATCGTCGCGATGACGGCTCCTACGGTCTGCTCACGCCAGATAACGCGTAAAGGCCCGCTTCACATCTGCCAGTGAATACAGGCTCCCGAAGGCCACGACCGGGCTTTCGGGAGCCGCTTCATCCAAGGCGCGCTTCACGGCCTCTTCGGCTGAAGCGCATGCAACGGTGACGGCATCAGGATCAAGCACATTGATCCTGAATGCCAGGTATCCCGCCTTGAGTGCCCTGGGGTTGTCAGGCGCATAGGTGAAGAAGCGCGCGCCTGTGCGCACATATGGCTCCAACACCCCTTCCACATCCTTGTCCTGCAGAACGCCAACGACATACACGGGTGGCTTGCGAAGCTTGAATTCCTCCAAGGTGCGTGCCAGCAGCAAGGCGCCATCAGGATTGTGGGCGCCATCGACGATCACCAAGGGCTTTCGGGACAGCACCTCGAACCTTCCGGGCCAGGTGGCATCGAGCACCCCCTTCTTCACGGCAGCTGGCTTGATATCCCAGCCAAGCTCTGCAAGCTTCCGGGCGCCTTCAATGGCCAGACAGGCGTTTTCCGGTTGATAGGAGCCGAGAAGGTGCGTTGCGAATCCCTCGCCCCGATAGGCGAATGCACGTATGCCGTAGCCGTTCAGGGCGGTGGTGCATATGTCTTCCCTTCGCACGGTTGAAAGGGTGCTTGACATCCTTTCGCAGGTCTTCTTGATGACGTTTTCGGCATCAGGGGCCTGTTCGCAGGTGATGCAGGGAACGCCCTGCTTGATGATGCCTGCCTTCTCGGTGGCGATCTCGGTCAGCGTTTCCCCCAGGATGTCGGTATGGTCATATCCGATGCGCGTGATGATGCTCACCTCGGGAGTTATCACATTGGTGGAATCCAGCCGACCGCCCAATCCGACCTCCATGATGCAGATGTCGCACTGGGATCGGGCGAAATGCAGAAGCGCAACGGCGCACATCAGCTCGAATTCCGTAGGATGCTCACCACCGTCCGCCTCCATCGCCTCAGCTGCCTCTTTCACCTTCAGCGTGCAGAAGCGCAGATCGTCACAGGGGATGTTGACGTCATCAACACGAATCCGCTCTTCGAACCGTTCGATATAGGGGCTTGTGAAAAGCCCGGTGCGCAAGCCAGCCGCTTGACAGATGGAATTGAGATACGCGCTCGTTGACCCCTTGCCATTGGTGCCACCAATATGGACGAACTTGAGGGAGCGCTCAGGATTTCCCAGCGCATCCAGCAGGCAGCGCGTGCGATCGAGCCCCAGGCTCACCTGTTGCCAACGGGGTGTGTTGATGTATGCGACCGGATCGAATTCCATGGGCATAGGGTAGCGTATCTTCATACATCTGGCAGGTGCTCGTCGGACAGCAAGGAAGGATGAGGGGATGAGGAGTTCCGATGATCCCCACCGTGCCCTATACCCTGCGCTTTTGGCCCTTCAGGAGGTTTGTCTGATACTGATCGCTTTTGTGGAATAATGAGACTCTCAGTTCGAATCGAACGCGTCCAAGGAGGCTCATCCATGAGATATGCAGGCATCGTGCTCGCAGCAGGGGCAGGCACGCGCATGAAATCCAAGAAACCCAAGGTCATCCATGAGATACTGGGAAGACCATTGGTGATGTGGCCGGTTTGCGCCTTGAAGGAAGCGGGTATCGAGGATGTCACTGTAGTCGTCGGCGCGGATGATCGCCAGGTAGGCGATGTCGTGAGGGAAAGCGCCCAGGTGGCCGTTCAGGTTGAGAAGCTGGGGACCGCTGATGCCGCGAAGGCTGCCATGGCATCGCCTTCCCTTGCGGGTTTCGAAGGGAGCGTCGTCGTGGTGTACGGCGACTGTCCTCTGCTCACACCTGCCACCATCAAGCGCCTGGTGGACACGCGCCTTGAAGCGGATGCAGCCTGCGTGGTACTCACCTTCCGGGTTGAGGAGCCCTTCGGGTATGGACGCATCATCCGGGAGGACACCTTCGACGTTGATCTTCCCCAGGGTGGCGTCGTGGCCATCGTGGAGCAGAAGGATGCCAGTGCTGAAGAGGCGGCGGTGACCGAATGCAACTCCGGCTTCTACTGCTTCGATGCGGCGAAGCTCAGGGATTGCCTCGGTCGGGTGAGCAATGAGAACGCACAGGGTGAGTACTATCTCACCGATGTGGTTGCCCTGCTGCGTGAGGCGGGGGAGAAGGTCGTGGCTCTTGAGACCGACGATCCGCTGGAGTGCTCCGGGGTGAATTCCCGTGTCCAGCTGGCGGAGGCGTCGCGCCTGCTACAGGAACGCATCAATCGCGCGCACATGGAGGCGGGGGTGACCATGCTTGCCCCTGAACTGGTTTGGATCGGTCCTGACGTCACCCTTGAGAGGGATGTCACGCTCTTGCAGAATGTGACGCTCATGGGGAATACCACGGTAGGGGAGGACAGCGTCATCGGTCCTGACACCCGTCTGTTCGACACGAAGGTGGGGCGAGGCTGCACCGTGGATGAGACGGTGGCCTTGGAGGCATGCATCGACGATGAGGCAACCACGGGTCCGCGCGCCTACCTGCGTCCCGGGGCGCACCTGATGACCAAGGCGAAGGCAGGCACCCATGTCGAGATCAAGAAATCGACCGTGGGGCCCGGCTCGAAGGTTCCGCATCTCTCCTACATCGGGGACACCACCATTGGCGAAGGGGTGAACATCGGCGCTGGTTCCATCACCTGCAACTACGATGGCAAGCACAAGCACCCGACCACCATTGGGGACGGCACCTTCGTCGGTTCTGACACCATGATGGTGGCGCCGGTGAACATCGGCGCTGACGTGGTGGTGGGCGCCGGGTCGGTCATCACGAAGGATGTTCCGGATGACGCTCTGGTCGTGGCGCGCGCTCGGGAGAAGATATTCGAGGACTGGGTTCCAAACCACCGAAAATAAGCGGATATTCGTCAGCTCGAACAGTCATCGAGCGCATACAATGAGTGCATCAGGCAAACTCGAGAGGGAGCATGCAGATGACCGAGATGCAAAAATCACTGGCCTTGTTTTCTGGATCGGTAAGCCCTGAGCTTGCTGAGAAGATAGCTGACCAGCTTGGCGTCGATCTGGGCAATGTCAAGCTGGAGAAGTTCGCAAACGGTGAGATATACGCTCGGTACATGGAAAGCCTGCGCGGCGCTGACGTGTTCCTCATCCAGTCCGTGGCGGGCGAGCATGTCAATGATGCCTTGATGGAACTGCTCATCATGGCCGATGCCGCCAAGCGTGCTTCGGCTCGCACCATCACGGCGGTCATCACCCACTATGGCTATTCCCGTCAGGACCGCAAGGCGGCCGCGCGTGAGCCCATCACCGCTAAGCTGGTGGCGAATCTTATCACCACGGCCGGCATCACACGCGTCATGACCATCGATCTTCACCAAGGGCAGATCCAAGGCTTCTTCGACATGCCCGTTGATCACTTGACCGCGCTTCCCATCCTGGCTGACTACTTCCGTTCCAAGGGCTTCCCGGAAGACAAGGTCTGCGTGGTCTCCCCTGACGTGGGGCGCGCGAAGGCGGCGAAGAAGCTCTCCGACATGCTGGGGGCTGACCTTGCCATCATGCACAAAGGCCGTCCCGGCCACAACAAGGCCGAGATAACGGCGCTCATCGGTGATGTCGATGGGAAGATCTGCATCATCAATGACGATATGATCGATACGGGTGGAACCATCGTGGCGGCAGCGGATACGCTCAAGGCCAAGGGCGCGGAGGCAGTCTACATCTGCTGTACCCATCCCGTCTTCTCAGGTCCCGCCTATGAGCGGCTGGAGAACGCTCCGGTCGAAGAGGTGGTGGTATGCGACACCATTCCGGTGCCGCTGGACAAGCAGACGGGGAAGATCAAGGTGGTCAGCGTCGCGCCCCTGTTCGCCCGCGCCATCGCCAACGTATACAGCAATGGTTCGGTCAGTTCGCTCTTCGACCCGGACTTCGCTCTTTGATTCCGCCGTTTTTGTGAGGTTGTTTAGCGAAAGAGATCCTGTGCGATGGCTGATAGTCGGATTGGGCAACCCCGGTGAGGAGTATGCCCATACCAGGCACAACGCCGGCTTTGAGGTCGTGGATGAGCTGGCCTTGGAAGCGGGGTGCTCCTTCTGGAAGAGCGAATGCGGTGCGAAGACCAGCCGGGCGCGCATCGCTGGAAAGGACGTCCTGCTGGTCAAGCCGCAAAGCTTCATGAACACCTCTGGTGGACCTCTGTCCAAGCTGGCCAGGGAATACAAGGTCAGCCCCGAGAGGATCATCGTCATCCATGACGAACTGGACATAGAGCCCGGCACCATCCGCGTGAAGTTCGGAGGCGGCCATGCGGGGCACAATGGATTGCGCTCCATCTGCGACAAGCTGGGCACTCGCGACTGGTATCGCATCCGCATTGGCATCGGTCGGCCACCTGGAAGGATGCCCACGGCCGAATACGTGTTGAAGCGGCCAAGCGGTGAAGCGGCGGACCTGTTTCAAGAGGCAGTCCATACCGGCGCGGAAGCGGTGCCGTTCCTCATCGAAAACGGTCTGACGGCAACGCAGAACAGGTTCAACTGATGGCCTATCGCACGATCGAAGGGCCAGTGGAAGCGGAGATCGTTGAAAGGAAGTCCCGCTTCATCGCCCACCTGGCTCCGGTGAGTGCCGAAGAGGAGGCACTGGCCTTCCTCGAGGGCATTCGCCAAGAGCACAAGACTGCCCGGCACAACGTCTACGCGTACCTTCTCCATACGGGGCGCACGCGCTATTCCGATGATGGGGAACCGGCGCAGACATCGGGGCTGCCCACCTTCCAGGTGCTTGAGCATGCAGGGCTCTCAGATGTCATATGCGTGACGACGCGCTATTTCGGGGGAGTGCTTCTGGGAACGGGAGGGCTGGTACGTGCCTATACGCAGGCGGCACAGGCGTCATTGCAGCGGGCTCATATCCTGGAGATGCGACGCTGCGTTGATGTGTCCGTCCGTCTTCCCTATGCGGATCATGATGCCGTGGTCAGACGCATCCAAGATGCCGGCGCGAAGATCCAGGCATCTGAGTTCACCGATCAGGTTGCCTTGACGATCCGATGCCCAGAGGAAGACGCCGATGGGCTATGCCAGGCCATCACGGAGACTTCACGCGGCCATGCCCGTCTGAAGCGGTTGGAAGCGAGAGAGGTGGCCTTCTAGCGGATCACCGCAGGTTGTAGGGCTTCACCGTGCGCGGAAGCCCGTCTTCGCCGTAGATGATGTCAGGCTGACCGGCAATGAGTGGGCGGAAGTAATCGAATGCCCCTTCTGTGATGCCTTGATAGTCGGGAAGGATCCATTCCGTTGGGAATGCCTTCACGAAATTGGCGAATTCGGAGGCGGGGCCTGCGAAGTATTCGGGATTGTATGCGCCTTCGCTCGTCTGGCCGCGGTGAACGCCCACGACTTGGGCTGTGAAGGTGGGGTCTGCGGATCGCATATGGGCTGACAGCCCCAGATCGAATGCTTCAGCCACATCGATTCTGGATTGGGCGAAGTTGGAGGACCGGGCGGCTCGGGAGAGGTCTTGCACCACACCGCGAGGTGCGATGCCCGCATCGATGATCATCTGCTTCAAGGTGAGAGCCGCGCCGCCAAGCACCGCATGGGCAAAGCCGTCATTGGTGCTTTCTCCGGCTGAGATGTAGGTGCCATCGGCGAAGCGGGCGCCTTCGCTGATGACGATGTAGCATGACCCCTGCCCATCCATCTTCCGCTGCACTTGGTCTAGGAACGCATGCCGGTCAAAGGGCACTTCGGGCAGCACGAGCAGATCGACGTCACCTGTCATGCAGCAGCTTGCCGCAAGCCAACCGGCATCCCTGCCCATGGTTTCCAAGACGAAGACCTCAGGGCGGGTGTAGGCGTCATAGTCAAGCTTCGTGGCATGGACCACGAGATTGGCAAGCTTGGCGGCAGAGGGGAAGCCGGGGCAATGATCAGGGGGAACGAGATCATTGTCCACCGTCTTCGGAATGCCGATGAATCGCTTGTCAGAGCCGGTGGCTTGCGCCCATTCCGAAAGGGCATCCACCGTGTCCATGGAATCATTGCCACCGATGTAGAACATCACTTGGATATCGTTGGCATCCATCACGTTGATGAGCTGCTTGAAGTCCGCTTCCTGTCCGCGCTTGAGCTTGTAGCGGCAGGTGCCGAGCGCTGATGAGGGCGTCTGCTTGAGCAGTTCCACCTCTTCTGCTGGAATGTCAGTCAGGTCGTAGAGCTTGCCCGCCAGCACTCCCTCTATGCCGTTGATGCCGCCAAGCACCCTGTCGTAGAGCGGATGAAGCTGGTTGGCCTTGATGATTCCCGCAAGAGATGCATTGATGACGGCGGTGGGCCCACCAGATTGGGCAACAAGGCAATTTCCCATGAGACTTCCTAACATCGTGGTGTTGATGGCACATGCAAGCCATTCGATTATAGATTCATCCTGTGAAGTTTCCCCACCACGGGGTGCATCTGTGAGAAAATCGAAGCAAAAGAACAGTTCGATCCACGAGGCTCATCAGATGACGAAACGATTCAGGTTGCGCGCCTGCGCGCCAGATGCCATCGCGCGTATACAGAAGGCATTCCCCATGCCTGCCTTCATGGCACGCACGCTGGCGGCCCGAGGCATCGATACCCCTGAGGCGGTGGAGCGGTTCCTCCATCCTTCTTTGGCAGCGGACTGGCACAACCCCTACGACATGCCGGATATGCGCTCGATCGTCGATCAGCTCAAGAGGGCCATCGAAGACGGCAAGCATATCGTGGTGTTCGGCGACTTCGACCTGGACGGCGTCTCAGCCACCACGGTGCTCACACGCGGGCTTCGCGCCTTGGGGGCGAAGGCGACCCCTTTCATACCGAAGCGCGCAGAGGAGGGCTACGGGCTTTCAGAGGCCGCCATCCGGCGCATGACTCCCCTTGAGCCCGATCTCATCATCACGGTTGACTGCGGCATCGCCTGCAAGGACGAGGTGGCAGCCATTCTGGGGAAGGGCATCGAGGTCATCATCACCGATCATCACGAGGCGGGAGATGCGGTTCCTGTCGGGGTTTCCGTATGTGATCCGAAGGCAGTTGACGGTCACCCCTCTTCGGTGCTTGCCGGAGTGGGCGTGGCGCTCAAGGTGGTTCAGGCGCTGGGTGGTGCCTGCGGCTATCCCCATCTATGGCGCAGCTACACGGATTTCGCCGCCTTGGGCACCGTGGCCGATCTCATGCCCATGACGGGGGAGAACCGAGCGCTGGTGGTCGATGGCATCATGCGCATGAACGAGAATCCCCGTCCGTGCCTGGCTGCCCTCATCGGCACCGCGAAACCCGACGGCAAGCCGCTTTCCTCCACCAACCTGAGCTTCTCGCTGATTCCGCGCCTGAATGCTGCGGGACGCATGGGGGATGTCGAGTGCGCCTTGGACCTTCTCATGACTGACAGCTTCGATCAGGCCTGCCAGCTTGCGGCCAAGCTGGAAGACATCAACAACCTTCGTCGCCAGAAGGAATCGGAGCTTGCTGAGGTGGCCCGTGCCCAGGCTGCCCAGAAGTATCGCGGGGGACGGTCGATCGTGGTCGCTGGCGAGGGATGGCATGAAGGGGTCAAGGGAATCGTGGCATCCCGGCTGGTCAGCACCTATCATGTTCCTGCCATGCTCTTCTCCATCGTGGATGGAGAGGCGCGGGGCTCCGGCCGCTCCTACGGTTCTGTGAACCTGTTCCAGGCGGTAGAGAGCACTGCGCATCTTCTGACCCGCTTCGGTGGCCACGCATCAGCCGTGGGCGTCACCTTGCCCGTTGAGAACCTCCCTGCTTTCGAGGAGGCCTTGGAAGCCTTCATGCAATCCCTGCCCGCCGAGCAGTTCGAATGCCTGGTTGACATCGATGCGGTGGTCGATCTGTCTGAATTCACGCTTGCCAATGTCGCCGGGCTTGAGGCACTGGCTCCGTTCGGGCAGGAAGCGCCCGAACCGCGCTTCCTGGTGAGGAACGTATCGCTTTCCAAGGGGAGGGCCGTGGGAGCTGGCAAGAACCATTTCTCATTCCAGATGACCGATGGCCGCTGTGCCGTGGCATCCATCATGTTCAATTGCGATGACGTGGAAGGCTACCTTTGCAGCGACCGTCTGGCTGACGTGGCCTTCACGGCGCAGGTGGATGAATGGCGTGGGCGCAAGAGCGTGAAGGCCATGGTTGACGCCATCGTGCCAGCGCGCCCTTGCCAGGCCCTGTCCGACATGCTTGACCCACGCATGGCGGAGTTCTTCGAGGGTCTCTTCTCAGCCTGCGATGGCGGCGATGTCTCCTTGATGAATCGCGACGTTGCCCAGCAGGATGCTTCCCAGCAGGCTGAGCACACGCCTGCCGCTGGCCGCACCAATCGCGCCGCATGGGAGAAGATGGCCCAAGAGGATCCGCAGCGGCTGGAGCAGGAACTGGTCAACGCCCTGATCGGGTCAGGCAGGCTCCATGAGGCCCAGACGGAGATCCTTCGCCGTTTGAAGCGGGGGCAGTCCACCTTGGGGGTCATGGCCACCGGACGTGGCAAGTCGCTCATCTTCCAGGTCCATGCCGCCCGTCTTGCCCTCACTGAACGTCGGGCAAGCCTGTTCGTCTACCCTCTCCGTGCCCTCATGGCCGACCAGGCGTTCCATATGGAGAGCAGGCTTTCGAAGTTCGGGTTGGTATGCAAGGTGCTGAATGGGGAATGCAGCGTCCAGGAGCGTGAGGAAATCTATCGCGGTCTTGAGACGGGGGATGTGGACATCATCATGACCACGCCCGAATTCCTGTCATTCCATGCAGACCGCCTTTCCGTCTGCCAGCGCATCGGGTTCATGGTGGTGGATGAGGCTCATCACATCGGGCAGGCGAAGGCGGGGCAGCGACCTGCCTATGCCACTTTGGGGGAAGTGGTTGAGAAGCTGGGGGCACCTGTCGTCTTGGCGCTGACGGCCACGGCTCCTGAGGAGATCGCCAAGGCAGCCGCCTCATCGCTCTTCATCCAGGAGCGCGTTGTGGACAGGTCAAGTCGGGACAATCTCCATCTGGATGATCAGCGCAACATCCGCAATCGCGATGACTACCTTGCCCATATCGTGGCAAGCGGCGGCAAATGCGTGATATACGTGAATTCGCGGGAGCAATCGGTGGGAGTGGCTCGCCGGCTGCGCCGACGCGTGCCACAGCTGGCGCTGCAGATAGGCTTCTACAATGCGGCGCTTTCCCGAACGGAGCGCAATCGCATCGAGGATCTCTTCCGATCAGGCCAGCTTCAGGTGCTGGTGGCCACGTCGGCTTTCGGTGAGGGCATCGACATCCCTGATATCCGCCACGTGGTTCTGTACCACATGCCCTTCTCCGACGTTGAGTTCAACCAGATGAGTGGCCGGGCCGGGCGTGATGGGAAGGATGCCTGGGTGCATCTGCTCTACGGCCGTTCCGATGTGGTCATCAATGAGAATCTGCTGGCCGAAGCCACTCCCTGCCGTGATGTCATGGCGCAGGTGTATCGGAGCATGCGCTCACTCCAGGCGGATCATCCCGGTCAGATGATATCCATGGCGCTTTCGGAATTGGCGCGGCTTGCCTCTGATGACCTTCGCATCATATCGCCTCAAGCCGCCCGATGCGGGATATCGGTGTTCACGGAGCTGGGTCTGATCGAATCGTCCCGGTCATTCGAGGGAGGATATGAGGTCCATGGATTCAAGGTTCGCGAAGGAGCCTCCAAGGTTGAGCTGACCGATTCCGTGCGCTATCAGGAAGGCATGGATGAGTTGGCTGGCTTCAAGGCATTCTGCGAGTGGGCTATGATGTGTGATATGGCGGGGTTGGTCGCTCGGATCACCCATCCCATCACACCGAACGACGAGGAACAGGGAACATGACGGGAAAGACAGAGGCCATTGGAAGATTCAAGACGCCTGAGGAGGCATTCGCCCAGCTGGAGCAGCTCACGCAAGGCTACATGACCACTGATGAGCTGAACATGCTCACGCGTGCCTATCGGTTCGCATCGGCGGCCCATGAAGGGCAGAAGCGCAAATCAGGAGAACCCTTCATCGTCCACCCCATTGAAGTGGGGATGATACTGGCCGACCTGCGCATGGATGCCGAGACGGTCTGCGCAGCCCTTCTGCACGATACCGTGGAAGACACCGAGGTCACCGCAGAGGTGGTGGAAGAGGAGTTCGGACCTGATGTGCGCCAACTCGTCGAAGGCGTCACCAAGATCACCCGCATCGAAGTCGAATCGCTTTCCGATGAGCAGGCGGCCACCATCCGCAAGATGCTGGTGGCCATGAGCAAGGACATCCGCGTCATCGTCATCAAGCTGGCTGACCGCCTGCACAACATGCGCACGCTGGGGTCCCTTCGCGAGGATCGGCGCATCTTCAAGTCACGGGAGACGTTGGACATCTACGCACCCATCGCACACAGGCTGGGAATCAATTCCATCAAATGGGAACTGGAGGATCTGTCCTTCTTCTATCTTGAGCCGAACAAGTACAAGCAGGTCAGCCGCATGGTGACTGACACTCGCGCTGAGCGCGAGGAATATCTGTCGAATGTGGTGGACATCATCACTGAGGAGATGACCAAGGTCGGCGTGGAAGCCAAGGTGATGGGACGCCCCAAGCATCTGTACTCCATCTACCAGAAGATGTCGAAGAAGGGGAAGGGCTTCTCCGAGATATACGATCTCATTGCCGTGCGCATCATCGTGTCGACGGTGAAGGACTGCTATTCGGCCTTGGGGGCGGTGCATACGCTTTGGCATCCCATGCCGGGGCGCTTCAAGGACTACATCGCCATGCCGAAGTACAACATGTACCAGTCTCTCCATACCACCGTGATGGGGCCTGCTGGCCGTCCACTTGAGGTGCAGATCCGCACCGAAGAGATGCATCGGGCCAGCGAATACGGCGTGGCGGCCCATTGGAGGTACAAGGAAGGCGGCGGCAAGGTCAGCGCTGATGAGCTGGACAAGCAGCTGGCCTGGCTGCGCGAGATGGTTGACTGGCAGGACGAGACGGAGGATTCGCGCGAATTCCTCAAGTCGCTCAAGATGGATCTGGACAATCAGGATGTGTACGTCTTCACTCCCAATGGGGATGTCAAGACGCTTCGAGCGGGAGCCACTCCAGTCGATTTCGCCTACTCCATCCATACCGAAGTGGGCAATCATTGCGTGGGTGCGAAGGTGAACGGCGCCATCGTGCCGCTCACCTACGAGCTCAAGGTGGGGGATCGCGTTGAAGTGCTCACCTCGAAGAACGCCTCCCCCTCGCGCGACTGGCTGTCCGTCGTGCGCACCCCTTCGGCGCGCAACAAGATACGCAGCTATTTCTCCAAAGTCACCCGGTCATCTGATCTGCAGGATGGACGCGATCTGCTTCTGCGCGAGGTGCGCAAGCATGGTCTGGGGCTTTCCTCAGCCCGAACGGCCAAGGCTCTCAAGACGGTCTCAGAGGCTATGGGATTCCCTGAGCCCGATGACATGTTCGTGCAGTTGGCGCGGGGGAAGGAAAGCGCTCAGCATGTGGCTAACCGGCTGCTCAAGCTGCTGGTTGACTCGGCCAACGAGGAACCCGACAAGGCGCGGGTGGGCGCCGGTGAAGGTTCGACGGGCATCATGCCTCCCATGCTCACCAGCGTCAAAGGCCAGAAGAAGCACGAGACCCATTCATCGAACGGCATCATCGTGAAAGGGGTCGATGACATTCTCGTGCGCCTCTCGCGTTGCTGCAATCCGGTGCCGGGGGATGAGATCGTTGGATTCGTCACGCGGGGACGTGGGGTTTCCGTGCACCGGGCCGACTGTCCGAACGCTGATGACCTGCGCAGCAATCCCGAGCGCATCATCGAGGTGCAATGGGAAGGAAGGCCATCCTCCTCAGCGCTCTACAAGATAGAGATATACGTGGAGGCCCTCGACCGCATGAATCTGCTTCTGGATGTCACGCGCGTGCTTTCGGAGGTGGGTGCCAACGTGCTGTCCTGTTCCACCAACACCCATCGTGACAGCGTGGTGGAGATGCGCTTTTTGTTCGAAGTGAGCGACATCACGAAGATCGAGCATGCGCTTGAGGGCCTGAAGAGCATCGAAGGCGTCTTCGATGCCCGACGCATGCTGCCCGGCGAAGCCGTGGGTGCGACCAAAGGAGCGAAGTCATGAAGGAGATCACCCAAGTCAAAGGACTCTGCGTCGATGTGGAGATACTGGTCATGGGGCCGCTGCAGAACAACGTGTACCTCATCTCTGACGGCGTTGGCACACTGGTGGTTGATCCAAGCTGTGATGCGCAGACCATCATGGCTGCCTTGGATGGCCGCAAGCTTGATGCCATCGTGCTGACGCATGCCCACTGGGACCATGTCGGGGCGGCGGCAGAGCTGCGGCAGCTCACTGGAGCAACCGTCATTGCCAGCACCACGGATGCCCCGCTCATCGAGGAGCCTCGTGACACGGGCACGACGCGCGTGGCTGAGGCGTGTCCGGTGGATGTGCGCGTTGCCAATGGGGACACCGTGAATGTGGGCAACATGGCATGGAAGGTCATGGAAACGCCAGGGCACACGAAAGGCTCCATCTGCCTGTTCATGATTCCCGCCTTTGGGAATCATGAAGGAGGCCTTCCGGTTCTCATTGCAGGAGACACCCTGTTCAAGGGTTCTTTCGGCAGAACCGATTTCGAAGGAGGGTCCCTTGAGGCGATGGGGCAGTCCATGAAGCGGCTGGCTATGCTGCCCGATGACGTCGCCGTGCTTCCGGGGCACAACAGCCTTACCACCATCGGAGGCGAGCGGGCCACCTTCGCCCTCTTCGGTGACGAGCCGGAATAGGACAAGGGGGCAAATGAGTCACGGGGACGGTTCTCCTGACTCTATTATCCATTCGTGCTTCACTTCGCATCGCTCAAAAATGTCATTGCCTGTGGTTTTGCATACCACAGGCAATCATGTATTCAAGCGCTTCGCGCTGTGACGAGAGCATGAGTCTGTTTTTGTTGTAGCGTAAGACGTCACGCGTCAGCGTGCGTCTTGCCCCCGGACCGGAAACATCCCCTCGGCCAAGGCAGGCCGCCATCCGGGCAAGGCAAGGTGCCGCTGCGCGGACACCTTACGCTACGGGTCTCCGTTACATGCCATGAAGGTGCGACGGCGTTCGCATCAGCCGCCGTACGTAACGTTGCAGATCAAGGGATGCATCCGCGTCCAAACGTCTTGGCACGATCTTTGCCAAGACTTCTCTTGTCAGATAGCGGGATCGATCGTTTTCTCACGTTCCCTTCGCCATGATCTTCGATGTTAGAATCCATACCAGCAGCAAGTTCTTGCACCTCGGCAGCTTCATCCATGCGTGTTTTACCATTCAAGCCACGGTATAACGGATCCCTGAGAAGTCTCAAGTTGTTGGTTTCCGCCATAAACGATCTGTTTGCTCTTGGCATCTAAGTGTGCAAGCTCAGAGAAAACTTTCATAGATTTGAACCACTTGGAATTGAAAGTAGATCCTGATTTTGCTTCCACTGCAAAGGGTTCGAATTCGCTTCCGAATATAAAGTCGACTTCATTTGTCGCAGTTTCATGCCAAAACCATGCATTCGGTCTTGCTCCCTGAGCCAGATTACGTTTTAAGTATTCCATCAGAACCAAATTCTCGAAAAGATTCCCCCTGAATGGGCTGACCTCAACATCGCGTATTGATTGAAATTGAAGCAGCGAGCAAGCCAAGCCAGTGTCAGTAAAGTATAGTTTCGGACGCTTTACTAATCGCTTGTTGAAGTTCTTTGAAAAAGGCCGCAGTAGATATACTATCGAGCTTGCCTCAAGGATAGAAATCCAGCGTTGAGTTGTTCGTCTATCGATTCCCGCTTCGGTAGAGAGGTTCTCAACGTCCAGTATCTCTGCAATTCGTCCTGCGCAAAGACGAAGGAAGCGCTGAAATGCGTCCAGCGATCCAACGTTATTCTCACCGCGCACATCTCGCTCCAAGTAGGTTTGTATGTACGCCGGAAAGAAATCACCGGGTTCGATAGCGCTTTTATATATGCGAGGGTAGCCTCCCGTAAATAGCCATGAATCCAACGAATCGGGTAATTTGTCAACAGCAGAAAGCTCACGCTGCGATAGTGGATACAGGGTTAAAAGCGCGGTTCTACCGGCTAGGCTCTGCGTCACATTTCGCATCAGTAAGAAGTTTTGGGACCCGGATAGAATATACTGTCCGGGTTCATCGGTTTCATCCACTTTGGTTTGCAGATAATTGAATAGAGCAGGAACACGCTGAATCTCGTCGATGATTGAATGAGATTCATAGGTTGCCAGAAACCCTTCAGGATCATTGATGGCAAATTGACGAATCGATGGGTTTTCCAGTGAAACGTATTGGTACTGGGGAAATGCATGGCGCGCAAGAGTTGATTTCCCAGATTGTCTGGGTCCTGTGATAGTGACAATAGGAAACTTGTGGGATAGTTCCTCAAATTTCGGCTGCATTGCCCTAGGAATGATTTCAGTCTCCATAATTTTGAAATATTAGCATAAGAATCCCAATATTTCAAAAAATGATACTCCCTTGTTTTATGCTGCTAGACGAAAAACCTCCTGAGATGAAAATGCATCAGGATGACGGTTTGGCCCTCCAAGTCAACTTTCCAAAGCCTTAGTGCTTCTGTCCAGAAGGATTCTTTGAATCCGGGGACCGTATCCGGGTGAGGCAGGTCGCCGCTGCGCGGACGGCTTACGCTACAAAGGTGATACAGGTCGCATCTGCGTGAGGCAAGCCGCAGGGGGCGCAGGGGACGCAGGGACGCAGGCTAAAGCCTGCGCTACGAGCCTGCGCTACGAGCCTGTGCTACACGTTACGGACGCATGCAACCCTCAGCTGGGTGGGCAACGGGATGCCGTTCGCAGCGTACCTTGATAGTGAACCCTCCTTATGCGTGAATGATATTTCCATTGCGTTAAAATAAGCGCGTCAATCAGCATTCGATGGAGGGTTCCTTGGATCTCAGCTGGTCGTTCTTCTTCTCACAGCTTCTGAGCAACCCGCTTCTTCTCGTGGTTGCCATCCTGAACATCGGCGTCATCATCGTCAATGGTGCCACGGATGCTCCCAACGCCATCGCCACTGCGGTTTCCACGCGGGCCATGAAGCCCCGTCGGGCCATCATCATGGCAGCTATCTGCAATTTCGTGGGGCTTCTGGTCATCTCCGTCGTCTCTCCTGCCGTCGCTCAGACCATCTTCGGCATGGTCGATTTCGGAGGGGATTCCCATCAGGCGCTCGTGGCGCTCATGGCTGCCATGGTTGCCATCATCGTGTGGGGTGCCACGGCATGGTGGTTCGGCATTCCCACTTCGCAATCCCATTCCTTGATAGCGGGACTCACCGGAGCCGCCATCGCTCTGATGAATGGGGTGGATGCCATCAATTGGCATGAATGGATGAAGGTCATCTACGGCATCCTGCTCTCCACGCTCATGGGATTCGCCTTTGGCTGGGTGAATTTCAAGATCATCAGGCGTGTTTTCAGGAATGCGGATCGTCAAAGTGCGAACAGGTTCTTCAAATGGGCGCAGATCCTGGCTGGTGCTGGCGTTGCGTTCATGCACGGTGCCCAGGACGGCCAGAAGTTCATGGGCATCTTCATCCTTGCCATCATGATGGCGGCGGGGCTGGGCATGAGCACCGATGCTTTGAGTTCCCTGCCCGTGTGGCTCATGCTGATCTGCGCGCTCACCATGGGTGTGGGCACTGCCGTGGGGGGAGAGCGCATCATCAAGAGCGTGGGCGTTGACATGGTGAAGCTTGAAGCGTTCCAAGGATTCGCCGCCAGCCTTTCCACCTGCGTCAGCTTGGCGGTTGCCACCTTCGGTGGCCTGCCCGTTTCCACGACGCATACCAACACCACCGCCATCATGGGCGTGGGTGCGGCAAAGAATCCAAAAGGTGTCAAATGGTCCATCGCCATAGACATGGTGAAGACGTGGGTGCTAACGTTTCCGGGGTGTGGCCTTCTGGGCTTCGTTTGCGCGAAGCTGTTCTTGATCATCTTGTAGGGGAAAGGGTAGGTCAATGGCGAAGAAGAACAAGTTCAACTACTTCAAGGCCTATGAGAAGCTGACCAAGCTTGCTGTTCAGGAATCTGAATTGCTGATAGATTCACTGGAAACCTTCAAGAGCGCCGCTGAGCTTGCCGAGGGCATGGAAAGGATGCATGAGATCGAAAACCAAGGTGACAGCATCAACCATGACATCTTCGAGAATGCTGCCGTCGATTTCATGCCCCCCATTGATCGGGAGGACATCGTTGAGTTGGCGGCTGCCTTGGACAACGTCTTGGACTACACCGACGACGTGCTGGGTCACATGTTCATGTACGATGTCGCCACCATTCCAGACGATGCCATGAAG
Source organism: uncultured Eggerthellaceae bacterium (assembly GCA_964462135.1). Lineage (GTDB taxonomy): Bacteria > Actinomycetota > Coriobacteriia > Coriobacteriales > Eggerthellaceae > MGBC163016. Next base: position 209,474 of record CAYWWK010000001.1, read on the forward strand.
TTCGCCGGCCTCATCAGGAAGTCATGCAAGGCACTGGATGCCATGATGTGCGAATTCCACAACTTCAAGAAGAACAAGAAGTTCAAGCAGCTGCTCGTTGACATCAACTCCTATGAAGAGGAAGCAGACCACCTCTACACCAACGCCATGCGCTATCTCCATACGAAGGACAACAAGGAGATCATGCACGTGCTGGTCTGGTCGAGGATCTACGAGCGCATGGAGAAGTGCTGTGATGCCACTGAGCACGCGGCGGATATCGTGAGCACCATCGTGCTCAAGAACATGTAGGGCGGCGAAGGCGCTTTGCCTAGAGGGGCGTCGTTCCTGGCGCCTCGTTTCCCTCCAGCATGTAGTTGATGCGCTCTTCCAGACGCTCTTCTGTCGTGATGGCATCGAAGAGCGGCGTCTTCATTCCCTGGTCCACGAACACGATGTAGGGGAGAGCGGCCACGGCGAACTTGATGCGCAGGCCTCGCTGCTCGTCGATGTTCACCAGGCAGAACTTCACACGTCCCTCGAAGGTCTCCGACAGGCTTTCCATCGTGGGGACCATCTCATCGCAGAACGTGCACCATCCCGCCGTGAATTGGATGATGCAGGGAAGCGGGCTTTTCTCCACCGCTTCTGTGAAGGTGTCGTCGGTGATTTCGTGGATCACAATGCCTCCTTGGTAAGGTTGACGCGGACAGGGCAGGTCAATTGACTGCGAGGATCAACGGACGGGTGGGCATGCCATTGAAATCAAGCGTGCCCGTCACCTCTTCAAGATGTGCATCGGATGCGGTGAGGAGCCGGGGCACTTCGGCCAAGGCCGTGGACAGCGCCGTGTGGTACAGGTCCCAGAACCCTTCGGTGCGCACGTCATCGGTTGCGGGGTCAACCCATGGCGCGTGGTCGTGATTGTCGAAGATGGACTGGTCTATCAGTTGGTTTCTGTGGCTCATGGCCTGTGCGAAGGAGTGGCGCCGGAACCTTCGCTCGATGAAGCCCATCACCTGGCGCTTGATGCCCTTGGGAGACTTGAGCGACAAGAGGATCACCCGGTAGTTCTCCACGCCCGTTTCAAAGGCATCGTGGCGAATGTCCCTGTCCAGTGCGCTTTTCGCAACGTACTTGCAGAGAAGCGAGATGACCTGCACGCAGCGCTTCGAGGCAGAAAGGGGCAGAAGGGGATCGAAATCCTCGATGGTGATGCGTTCCTTCTCGCTCAAGGCCAAGATGTCCAGCTCGGATTCAATCTCGGCATGCACCTCATGTCCGTCGCCGTCATCCAAGCCCTCCACACCGGCACCTGTGAGGGCGTATTGCTGAGCGTAGATGAAGGGATGCAGCGTGCTGTCAAGGAGGTAATGGCACAGAAAACCCTGAGCGTAGGCGGTTCCTATGCCGCGGATGTCATCAGGAAGCATGGTGGCGGCGTCCAGAAGGGAGCGCAGAAGCAGCACGGGATCAGCGGCGTGCATCAGGGTGGCGGTGCGGCCAGCCGCCAGCTGCTTGGGAGTCAGGCCGCTGAAGAACAGCACATCGGGGCCTTGGGCCCCCAGCATGAATGCTGAGAATTCATCGGACCCATCGAAGGGATCGGGCTGGATGTTCTGATAGACATCCTTCGCGAACAGGTAATGGGTGATGACGGCGGGCATCGGCGAGGCCTTCCTTTCACGTGCGCGTTTTCCGAATTATATGCTGTTTGCCCACATCCGTGCATTCAGGCGCCCACTTTACCTGTATGATTGTCAGTTCATGCATGCGTATTGGATAACTTCAGGCAAGGAACGTGGATAACTGCCCATGGCGTTGATAGTTGCAAAGTTCGGGGGAACATCGGTCGGGTCACCTGAGAGGATACAGGGAGTGGCAGATCGCCTCATCAAGATTCGCGAAGCAGGCAATCAGGTTGTTGCCGTGGTATCTGCCATGGGAAAGACCACTGATGAGCTGATGGCCTTGGCTGCTGCCGTGAACGATGATCCGCCAGCACGCGAACTCGACAGACTGCTCTCCACCGGGGAACAGGTTTCCATGACGCTTCTGGCCCTGTCCTTGGAAGCCAAGGGATACAAGGCGATCAGCTATACCGGACGGCAGGCTGGCATCCTGACCAATGGCACGCACAACAAGGCGAAGATCGTGAAGATACGCAATGACCGCATCCAGCGGGCCTTGGATGCCGGATACATTCCTGTGGTCGCGGGCTTCCAGGGAATCGATGCGAACGGGGACATGACCACGCTTGGCCGTGGCGGTTCCGACACCACGGCGGTTGCCGTTGCCTGGGGCATCAAGGCTGACATCTGCGAGATATATTCCGATGTCGACGGCGTCTACACCACAGACCCGCGCATCGCCCCCCGGGCGCGCAAGCTGGAGAGCGTCTCCTATGATGAGATGCTCGAGCTTTCCAGTGCGGGTTCGGGCGTGCTTCAGATGCGGGCGGTGGAATTCGCCAAGAAATGGGGCGTGACCATTCATTCGCGCTCGGCGTTCAGCGATGAGCCCGGGACGCTCATCAAGGAGGAGAGTCTGATGGAACAAGCTGTCATCACCGGTATCGCCCATGATACCTCTGAGATGAAGGTCACCATCCGCCACGTGCCTGACACCACCGGCGTTGCCGCCAAGGTGTTCAGCGCTCTGGCAGACAACATGGTGAACATGGACATGATCATCCAGAACACCTCTCTCGATGGAGCCACTGACATTTCCTTCACCTGTCCGGAATCGGACTTGAAGCGCGCCGTCCAGGCTATCGAGAAGGTCATGCCTGAGATTGGCGCTGCGGGTTGGGATGTGGATGAGGATATCGCCAAGGTGAGCTTGGTGGGAACGGGCATGAAGTCCTCACCGGGCGTTTCGGCCCAAGCGTTCCGCACCATGTCGGAGAACGATATCAACATCCTCGCCATCTCCACTTCCCCCATTCGCCTGTCCATGGTGATAGACGCTTCGGAAGTGCAGCATGCGGTGCAGGTGCTCCATACCGCCTTCGAGCTTGATTCCGACAGCATCTTCGAAGAGACGCAGCTTTCCGCCGAGGAGATAGCTGCCAAGATGCAGAAAGGCAGATGATCATGACCAAGACGATGTCAACTCATCCGGTCGTAGCGGTTGCGGGGGCAACCGGTGCGGTGGGACGTGAGTTCCTGAACGTGCTCCACCAGCTTGATTTCCCCGCCTCTGAGGTTCGCGCCTTGGCCAGTGCGCGGTCGGCGGGCAAGGAGGTGCCTTTCGAGGGGTGTGGCCAGGTGCCTGCTGGAACCCTGACGGTGCAGGAGATGACCCCTGAATCCTTCCAAGGGGTGGACATCGCGCTCTTTTCGGCAGGGGCCAGCGTCTCGAAGGCACTTCGCCAGGCTGTGGTGGATGCCGGAGCGGTCATGATTGACAATTCAAGCGCCTTCCGCATGGATGAGGATGTGCCGCTGGTAGTGCCTGAGGTCAATCCTGAGGATATCGCGTGGCATGAGGGTGTCATCGCCAATCCGAATTGCTCAACCATCCAGATGGTGGTCGCACTCAAGCCGCTCTATGACCTGTCACGCATCAAGCGCGTGGTGGTGTCGACGTATCAGGCGGCATCCGGTGCAGGCGCGGCTGCCATGGAAGAGCTCTACGACCAGACGCGCCAGTTCTTGGATGGCGTTGCTGACGATGAGCTTTCCGTGGAGGCATTCCAGCATCGCATCGCATTCAACTGCATTCCGCATATCGATGTCTTCTTGGATGATGATTCCACCAAGGAAGAATGGAAGATGGTGGCTGAGACGAAGAAGATCATGCATGACGATGACCTTGCCGTGGCCGCCACGTGCGTGCGCGTTCCCGTGCTGCGCTGTCATGGGGAATCCATCAATGTCGAGTTCGAAGAGGACGTCAGCGTTGACGCGGCGCGTCGCGCCCTTGAGGCAGCTCCCGGCATCACGATGATGGACGATCCAGCCAACAACGTCTATCCCATGCCGGGCCTTCTTGCCAATACTGACGGAACCTTCATTGGGCGTCTGCGCACTGACCCGTCCGTTCCTCACGGGCTTGCCTTCTGGGATGTGGCGGACCAGATCCGCAAGGGCGCGGCTTTGAATGCGGTCCAGATCGCCCAGTTGCTGTTGCCGTAAGTGAAGAGGATCAGACTGGATGCTCTCCTTGTCGAGCACGGATTGTGCTCGACGAAAGACGAGGCGTCCCGTCTCGTGTACGCGCATCAGGTGAAGGTTAAGGACGCCTACGCCGCCAGTCCTGCCATGATGGTGCCGTTGGATGCTGACATCTCCGTGAAGCGCGCCAAGCGCTTCGTCTCACGCGGAGGAGAGAAGCTCCAAGGCGCACTTGCGGCATTCGGCATCAACGTGTGCGGTCTGCGATGCATCGATATCGGTTCTTCCACCGGTGGCTTCACGGACTGCCTGCTCCAAGCGGGGGCGGCAAGCGTTGCCTGCGTGGATGTGAACTATGGGCAGCTTGCCTGGAAGGTGCGCAGCGATGAGCGCACCAGCATCTTCGAGCGCACGAACATCCGCACCGCTGATCCTGTCGAATTGGGTGCGCCCTTCGACATGATCGTCATCGATGTGAGCTTCATCGGATTGGCCTCCCTGGCGCCCATCTTCCGTGCCCTTTCCAAAGCAGGAACGCAGTTCGTTGGCTTAGTGAAGCCCCAATTCGAGTCACGTCACGAGGAAACGGATCGGGGAATCGTGCGGGATGAGGCCGTGCGCGCACGCACCGTCGAAGAGGTGAAAGAGGCGCTGCGCCATGAGGGCTTTCGCGTGATGGATGTGGTGACGTCCTCCATTACCGGGGCGAAAGGCAACGTGGAATACCTCGTGCATGCCATCTATGAAGGCTTGCCCCACCCGGATGAGGATTGCGTGCGCCCGTAACCGGCGGCGCTCTATGCAGCAACGAAGCGGTATAATCCACACCCAATGGAGGAAATGCGCCCTCACCCCGTATGCATTCACGCACTCTAAACGTTCCCTCATCCGGCATGCTGGATGGAAGCGCATTCACGAAAGGGAAGAAGAATGGATTTCGCTGCAATGAATGATGCGCTCGTGTCGTTCACGGGTGCCATTGATGACTTCATGTACACCTACATACTGGTCATCCTGCTCGTCCTCGTTGGCATCTGGTTCACCATCCGCACGAAGTTCGTGCAGATCCGCTACCTCAAGGACATGTTCACCTCGCTTACGGCATCCAGTGACCGCATCAAGGTCGAAGAAGCCGTTGATGAGGCGACGGCCGAAGTTGACGAAGCCTGTGACGTCATGACCGCGGAATGCGGTGGAGAGGCCAAGGCCCATGCCGGCAAGAAGAAGCGCATCTCATCGTTCCAGGCTCTCATGGTGTCCACGGCATCGCGCGTGGGAACCGGCAATATCGTCGGCATCGCCACGGCCATCTCCATGGGAGGCCCCGGTGCGGTCTTCTGGATGTGGCTCATGGCCATCATCGGCTCGGCATCGGCCTTCATCGAATCGACGCTTGCGCAGATCTGGAAAGTGAAGAACCCTGATGGCACCTTCCGGGGTGGTCCCGCCTACTACATCCAGCAGGCACTGGGCAAGCGTTGGCTTGGCATCGTGTTCGCCATCGCGCTCATCCTGTGCTTCGCCTTCGGCTTCAACGGCCTGCAGACGTTCAATATCACCTCCGCCTTGGACTACTACGTCATCCCTGAGCATCAGTTCACGGTGAATGCCTTGGTGGGCCTGCTCATCGTCATTGCCACCGCCCTGGTCATCTTCGGTGGCATGCATCGCATCTCGGTCATCACCAGCGTCATCGTCCCCATCATGGCTGTGGCCTACATCCTGATAGCGGTGTGGACCACCGTTGCCAACGCCTATGAGATCCCAGCTATCCTTTCCCTCATCTTCACGGAAGCATTCAATCCTGCATCCTTCGCGGGTGGCTTCACGGGTTCATGCCTGATGTGGGGCATCAAGCGCGGCCTGTTCTCCAACGAGGCCGGCATGGGCTCAGCGCCAAACGCCGCCGCAACCGCAGATGTGTCCCATCCCGTCAAGCAGGGGCTGGTGCAAAGCCTGTCCGTCTACATTGACACGCTTCTGATCTGCACGTGCTCGGCCTTCATGATGATGGTCTTCTACGTGCAGGACCCCGAACTTGCCACCTCGGTCAAGGGCATGGAATTCGTGCAGATGGCCATGAACAATTCCATCGGAGAGTTCGGCATCCATCTGATCACGGCGGCCATCTTCGTCTTCGGCTTTTCCAGCCTGGTGGGAAACTACTTCTACGCAGAAGGCAACATCCGCTTCATCAAGAACAACAAGACGCTTCTGTTCTGGTTCCGCATCCTGTGCCTGTGCTTCATCATGTACGGTGCTGTGAACAGCTTTGATCTGGCTTGGAACCTCTCAGACATCTTCATGGGATTCATGGCCATCATCAATCTCATCGCCATCATCCTTCTGGGCAAGTATGCCTTGAAGGCGCTTGAGGATTACTCGCGCCAACGCAAGAAGGGCGTGAATCCGGTGTTCCATGCCGATGCCATCCCGGGGCTGCCTCCCACCGAATGCTGGCATGAGGAGGATGTGATCGCCTTCGGCGGCGTTGCGGATGGCAAGATGACGGAAAAGGTCGTTGAGATCAACCAGTAGCGGGCCCTCTGTGAGCGCGCCTGTCTCAAAGGGGCTTTGCAGGGCATGTTTCGGGGTGGTCTTCGCTTGGAACGTGCTCTGCGCCATCCAGTTCCTCATAGCGCCAGCGGACTTCGCTGGCGCCTATCAGCTTGACGGCGTTGCCGGGGAGGCTGCTGTGCGCGGCATGGGGGTCACCTTCCTGATGTGGAACGCCACCTTCCCGGCCTTCTTGGCGGATCCTGATCGCTTCAAGGCGCTGGGCGTTGTGGCGCTGGTCCAGCAGATCATCGGTCTGATGGGTGAGGCCATCATCCTCTTCGGCTTGCCTGTGGGCTATGACGCACTGGCAAGCAGCATCGCACGCTTCATCGCCTTCGACGCGGCTGGGCTACTCTTGATGGGGATATCCTTCTACTTCTTCTGCAAGAGAGCCTCTGCCTGAGCTCTGCCTTTCTTGCAGTGTGGGTCTTTGAGCGGGCAATGCTTCTTGCAGCCAGTGCAATGAACCCCCTTGAGCAGCTTCTTGCCCTCCTTCGCCGCCTTCTGCTTGCCCTTCTTGTTCTTCTTGTCCTTCTTCTTTCCCATGAAAGCCTCTTCTCTTGCTGGGGCTGCCTGACGGTGCAGGCGGGAAGCCCCCTGCGGCGCAGTTCTCAGAGTATGGCCTTGATGCGTTCAACCGCCTCTTCCGTCTGCGCGGCATCGCCGAAGGCTGTCAGGCGAATGTAGCCCTCGCCCGCTGGCCCGAAGCCAGCACCGGGGGTGGTGACCACATGGGCCTTTTCCAGCAGCTTTCCGAAGAAGTCCCAGCTTCCCATGCCGTGAGGCGTCTTGCACCAGATGTAAGGGCTGTTGACGGCACCGTACACCTCAAGTCCGGCGCTTTCCAGGCCTTCCTTGATCAGACGGGCGTTCTTGCGGTAGTACTCCAGGTTGTCCTCAACCTGCGCACACCCATCCGGGGTGTAGATGGCCGCGGCACCTTTCTGGATGATGTACGAGGCGCCATTGAACTTGGTGGACTGGCGTCGCATCCACAGCTCGTTCAGGCTCTGCCCTTGGCGAATCAGCGTCTCGGGGATGACCGTATAGCCACAGCGCATGCCAGTGAATCCAGCGGTCTTCGAGAAGCTGCGGAATTCGATGGCGCATGTCTTGGCGCCTTCCACCTCGAAGATGGAATGGGGGATGTCCGGTTCGGTGATGAAGCGCTCGTAGGCGGCATCGAACATGATGAGCGCGTCATGGTCATTGGCGTAGTCCACCCACATCTTGAGCTGCTCTTTGGAAAGCACGGTGCCGGTGGGGTTGTTGGGCGAGCACAGGTAGATCACGTCCACCTCTTCCAGGGGAAGCGCCGGACAGAAGCCATTCTCAGCGGTCGTGGGCATGTAGTAGATGTTCGTCCATGCCTCGGCGTCCACGTCGTATTCGCCTGCACGGCCTTCAATGGCATTGCTGTCCACGTAGACGGGATAGACCGGATCGCACACGGCGATCTTGTTGTGGACCGACAGGATGTCCCCGATGTTTCCGCAGTCGGATTTCGCCCCATCCGAGACGAAGATCTCGTTCGGTTCGATGTCGATGCCGCGTGCGGCGAAGTCGTGTTTGGCGATGGCCTCTCGCAGGAAGTCGTAGCCTTCGTAGGGTCCATAGCCCTTGAAGGTGGCGGCATCTGCCTGCTCATCAACCGCTTCATGCATGGCGGCGCGGACGGCTGGAACCAAGGGCAGCGTCACGTCCCCGATGCCCAACCTGATGATGCGCGCATCGGGGTTCGCCTCCTGGAAGGCTTCGGTTCTCCGGGCTATCTCCGCGAAGAGGTAGCTTCCGGGCAGTTTCTCGAAATTCTCGTTGATGCGTGCCATATCCATCCTTTCCGATGCCTGCAGGCTGTGGATTCAAAGAGGGTTCTCCCGTTTGCGAGGTCTAGAGATTATAATCTTGCCCATGGAGAACAGGGCACTGGAAAAGGCTCGGCAAGCCTATAGACAGGTGGAAGAGCGCTATATCAAGGCACTTGAGGCCAAGGGTCTCATCTTCGATGAGCCGCATGCCCATGCAGTGGATGTGCGAAGGCTGAAAGAGCAGCTGAAGAAACGCGGTGTCGTCTTCCGCAACGCTGGCGCATCGCTTTCTTTTGGGCATCTGTCCCAGGCATGCGAGGAGTGCACGGGGGTGAACGGTTCTGAGACCTTCTCCACTACGTTCAAATGCCACAGGGACTGCTACTTCTGCTTCAATCACAACCAGCCTGACTATGAGCGGTTCTTTCGGGAGGGGTGTCCCTGGGAGGAGACGCTTGCCCGCAGTGCGTCTGAGAACGAAAGCCTTGCCTGCATCGGCCTGACGGGTGGCGAGCCGCTGCTGGATGTGGATGAATCCATCCGTTTCCTCACGGCTGCGAAGGAGAGGTTTCCCAAGGCGCACCTGCGGATGTACACCTCAGGGGATCTACTGAGCGCTGAGACGGCAGCCCGCTTGCGGGATGCGGGGCTGGATGAGATCCGCTTCAGCGTGAAGGATGACGATTCAGTCGCCATGCAAGGGCGCGTCATCGATGCCATGCGCATCGCCAAGGGGTACATCCCGTCCGTCATGGTTGAGATGCCGGTCATTCCCGGTGCGGAAGAGCCCATGAAGAAGCTGCTCAAGACGTTCGATGAGGTGGGTGTTGACGGCATCAACCTGTTGGAGTTCTGCTTTCCGTTCTGCCACTGGGATGAATTCGAACGCAGGGGCTTCAAGCTCAAGCGGCCGCCCTTCGAGGTGATGTATGACTATGGATACTCAGGTGGCCTGGCGGTGTCCGGTTCTGAGGTGCTCATCTTGAAGCTCATGGTCTGGGCTCTTGATGAGGGCTTGTCACTGGGGCTTCACTATTGCTCCCTCGAAAACAAGCATCGTTCGGAGATTCGCCAGAAGAACGAACGTGCACGCGGGCTGCACCCCTGCCTCACCATGGATGAGGGGACCTTCTTCCTGCAGGCGGGAAAGGCGTTCGGGCCTGATGTGCTCAAGGTCTCAGAGGTGCTTGGTGCGTTGGGCTGCACTGATGTCATCGAAGATGATGAAGAGGATTCCATCACGTTCCCCTTGGCGTATCTGAGCGCCCTTGATGGCTCATCCCTTGATCTCCAAGTGGCCTATTATGTCTACGAGACCGATGAGGATGGTGCCTACTTCATTGACGTTGCCCTGCGGGATTACTCGAACGAATAGTCCAAGGCTCCCGTGAAGCGGTAGGCGGCATCCGAAGCCAAGATGATGTAGTTGTCCGCACCGCCGAACTCAGGGTCGGTGGCATCCAGGGCACAGACATGGCGAAAGGCGTCATTCAAGGTGTTCATCAGAGAGAAGAGCGCGTAGGAGCCCGTTCTGCTCAAGTCTGCCACGACGTTCATGGCATAGATGCCGCCCGGGGCGAGATGGGCTTTGATGTGGGAGAGAAACAGGGCATCAACCACGTCGTCGGGCATGCGCGCACCTTGGTACACATCATTGATGATGGCGTCATAGACGTCTTCCCGCCCAGCCAGGCAGACCGCGGCATCTCCTTCGATGATGCGAAGCCGCGTTGATTCTCCTGTGTCGGCCAAGAAGGCCTCCAGTCGATCAAGATAGAAATGCTTCCGGGCTATCTGAATGATGCGAGGGTCGATCTCCACGACATCGAGCATCAGGTCCTGATGGGTGGTGAGCGCGTGCTTCGGCCATGCGAAACCTCCGCCGCCCAGAAGGAGTACGCGGCGAATGGGGTGCTCTGGCAATTCTGCCTCGAAGATGGCATCGAAGCGGCGGAAGTACTCGAAGGGAAGCTCGGCCCACCGGTTTCCTTCCAGGCTGGCTGACTGGAACGTGCCGTCCAGTTCCATCACGCGCACGCGTCTGCCTTGCGTATCCGGTATGGTCATCACGCTCACGGTTCCAAAGAGGGTGTCATAGGTTCTCTTCGAGAAGAATCTGTCCAGGAAACCCATCACGACCTCCGGAAGATGAGATAGCGATTCATGCTGCCCGTTCTGCCGTCGGCAGTGAAGTCGTCCAGAAGACATGATCCTGCATCTTCGGCCTTCTGCACCAGGCGGTCTGCCTCCGCGTCGGTGAAGCTGTGGCAGAAGCGCAAGGTTTGGCTGTCGCCCTGCCAATCCAGAAAGGCATCCCCGTGCGCATCCAAGACGATACCCCTGTCGCGTCGTGCGTGATCGGTGACGCTGCGTGCCTTGTTGGCAAGGCGCTCATCCTGCATGAAGCGCCACAGGGACACCACGCAAAGCCCTCCTGGCTTCGTGATGCGGACAAGCTGGCCCATCAGGCGCATTCGAAGCTCTTCGGTGGGAACATGATGCATGAACCCGAAGCATGCCGTCAGCGAACAGAAGGGAAGCTGAAGGCTTTCCAGGGAATCGCCTTGGGCAAGCAGATGGATGATGTCGGTCTGTCTGCGGAAGACCGTGAAGCTCTCTGGCGCATCCTCATTGAGAAGCGACGCGCAGGCATCGATCCCATAAGCCACGCCCGAAAGACCTTCTTGACTCAGGAAGCGTTCGAAGCGAAGGTTGCCACAGGCTATGTCCATGACGGTGATGGGTCCTCTTTCCAGATGTCCCCCAAGACGCCGCCAGCCTTCCCATGCGTCCTGTCGGGTTCGCGAGAACGACTGGGCATGCTTCTCATAGAAGTCATTCGTGAGTCGTGCGATATCGTGAGCATAGTCCATGGGGTGCAAGTATAATCGCTGGCTATGGAAGAGGCATTGAGGCAGATAGCAAAGCGCATTCGACGGGGTGAGGACATCTCTCCCAGACAGCTTGAGGCCATTCTGCGCAGGGAAAGCCGCAATCTGGCCGAGCCATCGAAGCGCCTGTCGAAGCGCGCCCTCATGGCCTATTACATGCAGCAGAGAGGCGCCCGCAGTGCGATATGGAGATCGCTTGGACTGACCAAGGAACAAGACGATGCCATGATCGGCCTTCTGCGCGCCAAGCCCCGACGGACGGCATCGGGGGTGGCCACGGTCACGGTGCTCACGAAGCCCTGGCCGTGTCGTGCTGATTGCCTGTACTGCCCCAACGACATCCGCATGCCGAAGAGCTACCTTTGGGACGAACCCGCCTGCCAGCGGGCTGAGAGGTGCCATTTCGACCCGTATCTGCAGGTTGGTGCGCGCCTCGGTATGCTTCACGGGATGGGGCACAACACCGACAAGGTGGAACTTATCGTGTTGGGTGGGACGTGGTTCGACTATCCCTATTCCTATCGCCTCTGGTTCGCAAGTCAGCTCTTCCGTGCGCTTGACGATTTCGGGACGGATGCCATGGACGGCGAGATGGACCGTCGACGCCGAATCTACGAGAACGCTCCGCAGGCGTCAGAGGGTGCATTGCCTTCACTTCAGATGCGGGTGAACGAAGGTGAACTCACCTACGCCGAGGCGCTCGGATGCCTGCCAACGCCCCCGAATGCTGACGATCTGGCTGATGTGGTCAGCGAGGACGCACTGATGTCATGGCAGAGGGCGAACGAACGGGCGCAGGCGCGCTCCGTCGGTCTTGTCATAGAGACGCGCCCAGACACCATCACGGATGCGTCCCTTGTCGAATTGCGCACGTTTGGCGTGACGAAGGTGCAGATGGGCATTCAGAGCCTGGACGCGGATATCCTTCGACGGAACTGTCGGTGTGGCAGTGTGGATCAAGTCGAAGAGGCGATGGGGCTGCTCCGGCTTTTCGGCTTCAAATCCCATGTGCATATGATGGCGAATCTGGCAGGATCGACGCCAGAGGCGGATGTGGAGCAGTATCGACGGTTGGTCGGTGATGAGCGCTACCTGCCTGATGAGATCAAGCTCTATCCGTGTGCCTTGGTGGAAAGCGCTCATCTGACGGATGCCTTCGGACGCGGAGAGTGGGAACCCTATTCCGAAGAGGCCTTGGTTGGATTGCTTGCTGCATGCGTCGAGGCGACCCCTGCCCATACCCGCATCTCCCGCATGATCCGAGACATCCCCTCCCAGGACATCCTCACCGGATGCCAGAAGACGAACCTTCGGCAGGTCGTTGAAGCCCACATTGCCTCGGAGGGTCAGCTCCCGTCCATCCAGGAGATGAGGATGCGCGAGGTGGCCACCCGTGATATGGATGCGGCCGTGCTGCATCTTGAAGAGGTGGCCTATGCCACCACCAACACCGACGAGGTGTTCTTGCAATGGGTGGACGAGGCGGGCACGTTGGCCGCGTTCCTGAGGCTTTCGCTGCCACGCATCCCCTCACCCGCAACCGGCGATGACGCCATGATCAGGGAGGTCCATGTCTATGGCAGGACCTCTCGCATGCACGAGAGCAGGGAAGGGAATCAGCATCTGGGTCTGGGGAGGAAGCTCATAGAGCGAGCGTGCCATCTGGCGCGGGAGGATGGCCGGGAGGCGGTTTCCGTGATCAGCGCGGTGGGCACACGAGCCTATTATCGGCGCCTCGGATTCGAGGACGCAGGCCTGTACCAGAAATGCATCCTCGATGCTCCAGATCCGGATTGCATCGAGCTTCCGTAGCGTGTAGCGAAGGCTTCAGCCTTCGTTTTTCAGCAACATCCTGTCCCGTGGCGGGATGTTCGCTACAGCACCTCCTTGATGGCTTGCAAAAGCTCATCGTAGGTGGTGTAGGCGGGAACATCCGGATACTCCTCACGCAGCGCATCGGTGGTGCGGAAGAAGAACCCTGCCTTGGAGTAGAGGATCATCCCCACATCGTTGTAGGAATCCCCAGAGGCGATGGTTTGAAGGCCGGCTTCATGAAGGGCCCTCACCGTAGTGAGCTTCGTATCCTTGCAGCGCATCCGGTATCCCGTGATCTGACCGTCAAGCGATATCACGAGCTCATTGCAGAAGATGGTGGGCCATCCAAGCTTCTCCATCAGCGGCTGGGCGAATTGTGAGAAGGTGTCGGAAATGATGATGACCTGGGTCAAGGCACGCAGTTCATCCAAGAAGTCCTTCGCTCCCTCCATGGGTTCCATGCAGGCGATGACCTCTTGAATGTCCTTGATGCCAAGACCATGCTTGCGGAGCAGGTCAAGACGATATTCCATGAGCTTGTCGTAGTCAGGTTCATCTCGGGTAGTGCGCTTGAGCCCTTCTATCCCCGTCTTCTCTGCAACGGCAATCCAGATCTCTGGAACCAGCACGCCTTCAAGGTCAAGGCAAACGACATTCATCTTGGCGCTCCTATTCGAGTGTTGGTAGGTTATGCTATTCAGTATACGTTCTTGGAATCCATGAAGCATCGCTGGGCAGGGGAGAGTGGCCGGGTCTGGCGGTGAAAGCGGCAGGCGGGAGAAGATGAAGGCATCAAGGCTGACAGAAGAAGAGATGGCCTCGCTGTCCCAAGCAGGGTCGAAGAAGCTGGATATCCTCAGCCGATGGCTTGACAATCAGCTCACGTGCTCGCATTGCGGGAAGTGCACGCGAAGGTGCGACATCCTTGAAGGCCCGGGCTTGGACATGGGCCGCATCATCGCTGCCTACGAAAGGATCATGCAGCTTCCCTACGATGAGCAGCCCGGCGGCATCCTTGCGCTGGCCCAAGAGGATTTCCAGCTCTACCACACGCTCAGACGGTGCTGCTTCTGCGGGCACTGCACGGCTGCGTGCGCCCGCCATATCGGCGCACCTGACCACATGCGTGCATGGCGCGAGCTGTTCATGCGTGCCAACCTCATGCCCCCTGACGACTCCAAGCTTGTGATGGTTGACAACGAATGGCATATCTTCAGCGCCTATCGCGCCATCTACCAGATAGGCTATCCCGATGCCATCACGCTTGATACTGCTGCCGAGGCGGGACCGGGTTTGGTTGACACGCTGCTGTTTCCCGGTTGCTCGCTGGTTTCCTACGCCCCCCAGGTGGTCACTGCGTTGGGGAAGTGGCTTTCAGGCGCAGGCATCCACTGGGCGCTTTCCGATGACTGCTGTGGCAGTCCGCTCATGAGTGCGGGCATGTTCGAGCGCGCACGGGATCTGCGGGCTTCCGTCATACAGAAGATGCAGCGCGCCGGCATCAGGCGCATGGTCACCATCTGTCCGGGATGCGCCGATGAGTTCCGAGAGGACATGCCTGCGGACATAGAGCTCGTTCCGCTGCCGGAATTGCTTCTGGCAGGTTTGGATGAACGTCTCCGGCAGGGTGTGGACAGTGGTTTCGCCCCACTGGACATTCCTTCCGTCACCTTCTTCGACTCATGCCATGATCGCGAAGACACGCGCAATGCCAATGCCCTGCGCAAGCTCTTCGCCCGTCTTCTGCCTCATACCGTGCAGGTTGAGATGGATCATGCGCGGCGAGGAACGCTCTGCTGCGGCGCGGGGGGTGCCGTCTCTTCCTACGATGCTGATATTACCAATGAACGTGTTTGGCGCGTGATCAACGAGGCGAAGCTCACTGGGGCCTCCACGCTGATCACCATGTGTCCCACCTGCACCTATACCGTTGCCCAAGCCTGTTTGGCTGCTCCCCAGGAAGGTATCGAGAACCTGCATTACCTTGAGGCGCTTCTTGGCGTGAGGATAGACTGGGCGGAAGTGTTCCAGCAACTCGGCGATATGTGGACGGGTGAATACGGCCCGTGGCTCAATCAGACCTTCTTCTAGGGAGATGCAAGGCTATGGCAACGGATGGAACAGAAGCGCAATCGACGAATCCAAAGCGCGCTTCCTTTGGGAATAGGGGACAGGTCACCAGCAGGCCCTCCCGGGACAGCATCGTCTCGTCATACGCTGCTCAAGATGCGGCTCGGGCACGCAATGCCCGCATGCATTCCCAAGAGGCCGCCCGCTCCTACAATGAGAACTCGCTTCGTCTGAAGGAGCGGGAGAACCAGCGTCGCATCTTGGAGGCGCAGCGGGCTGAGCAGGAGCGCATGAGCGCCCAGCGGCGGCAGGCCCAACGCGAGATGGACGCAGCCAACGCACGCACCTATTCCAGCATCCATGAGCAAGAGGCTCACGAGATCACCCGCGCTCACAAGATAGCGCGTCCCCTGAGTTCGCAAGAGAGTCACAATCGAACCGTGATGTCGCGTGATGCCTATGAGCGAGAACGGGAGATGCGCGATGCCCTTTCCGCTCGACGAAGTGCACGAACCACCAATCGTGAGGTCATCGATGGACGAGGGAGCATCGATTCACGCGCCTTCAATGAACAGAATCGCATGGTTGGGTATTCCGTCAGCGAAGAGGACAAGCCCGCGCCTGCCGTGGACGCCTCCAATCCCAAGGCGAAGTGGAGATCACATGCGGGGCAGGGTTTTGGCAATGGGGCCCGACCGTGGGTGAACCGTCACATTGATCTGGGTTCGCTTTCCGATTCCATCAGCGGCAGCGCCAACTACAGCAAGGGTTCTTCGCCCTTCTCGTCTCTGCCACCCTTCGTGCGCGTCGTCATACCACTGCTCGTGCTGCTGCTCATCGTCCTCATCTTCATCGTGTTCTTCTGACAGCACCTGTGGGGTTTATGCGTTGCCGGCATCTCTTGCCCCACCCAGATGAACCCTACAGCGCGTCCGTAGCGAAGGCTTCAGCCTTCGTCCCCCGAAGGGATCCCATCCGGTACAGGACCCTCCCCGAGGCATCTCAAGCCTCATGCCATCAACAGACGCACGCCAAAGTAACCCAGAACGGCGATGCCCAGCACGATGCGGTAGACGCCGAAGGCGGTGAAGTCGTTCTTCTTGATGTAGCCCATCAGGAACTTGATGGAGATGACGGACACGATGAAGGCCGTCATGACGCCGGTGATGAGGACGGCAACCTCCGTACCGGTCATTGCCAATCCAAGCTCGGCGATGTACTTGATGGTCTTCAAAAGCCCCCAGCCGAACATGATGGGAATCGCCAGGAAGAACGTGAACTCGGCAGCAGCGGTTCGGGAGCATCCGCAAAGCATTCCGCCAATGATGGTGGAGCCAGACCGCGAGGTTCCCGGCACGATGGCAAGCACTTGGAAAAGCCCGATCTTCAACGCCGTCTTCCAATCGATGTCATCCACGGTCTTTATGGGGAACAGCGCCATCTCGGCATCGTCGCCATCATCTCCGGCGCCGATGCGGGCATGCTTGCCGCGGGGCGCTCTTGCGGCAAGGAAGGCCGCTTCCCGCTTGCGGTTGTGGCGTTCAAGCACGATGAAGACGATGCCATAGACGATGAGGGCGGCGGCCACCGTCCAAGCGTTGTGGAAGTGCTCGGTGAAGAAGTCGTCGAAGGCGACGCCAATGATAGCGGCAGGGATGCAGCCGATGACCACCATGCCCCACAGGCGCCATGTCTCGCGCTTCTCAGGCGCGGATTTCTTCGGGGAGAGGGGGTTGAGCTTATGGAAGTACAGGATGATGACGGCCATGATGGCGCCGATCTGTATCACGACCAAGAACAGCTCGCGGAATGCGTCGGATACTTGGAGCTGCACGAATTCATCGACGAGGATCATGTGTCCGGTCGAGGATATCGGCAGCCATTCGGTGATACCCTCCACTATGCCGATGAGAAGCGCCTTGAGAATCTCCATGAATGCTTCCATGGTCTTGCCTGCTCCTTTCTTGATGCAACTCCCTCGGGAATGATGACAAATATGCCCTAAGAGGGCAACCTTGGAATCAGCGTCGGTCTATCCTTTACAGGAAATTGACGATGCATCCACGCATGAGGCGCAATCGGATGGATCGGACGCATCTGTGCGGGTGATGTTCCTATCCTTGTCCCTTGACGAAGGATGCGCATCGCAAGGAGAGATCATGGATCTTCTGTACGACATGCATTGCCACGTGGATTTCGCCGAAGAGGCAAAGGGTATCGTTGCCCAATCCGCCCAAGCCAACATCAAGGCACTCAGCTGCACGGTGACGCCCTCAAGCTTCGTCTCCGACATCGACCAGTTCGCGGGCTTCGAGAACATCACCTTCGCGCTGGGACTGCACCCATGGTGGGTGGCGGACCGAAGGGCAAGCGAGGTTGACATCGCACACTTCATCTCATTGCTTCCTGAGGCTCCCTTCGTGGGCGAGATAGGGCTTGACCTGTCGGGGGTCCGCAAGGAAACGAAGGACGACCAGATCAGGGTGCTCACCCGGCTGCTGCAGGCAATCCAGGAGGCTGGGGACGGCCGGGTCATCACATTCCACGGCGTTCGCAGTGCAAGCATGCTGCTGGACATTCTGGAGAGCATGCAGGTTGCGAAGGGCAACCGGTGCCTTCTGCATTGGTTCCAGGGATCTCCTGAGGAGTTCGGCCGTGCGGTCAGCATGGGAATGAGCTTCTCTGTGGGCATGCGCATGCTTGCCACGCCGAAAGGCACCCTGTTCGCTGCAGGCATCCCAGACGAGCAATTGCTCTTGGAAACCGATGAGCCAGCTCACGAGGGAAGCGTTTGGAGCATAGGGGCTTGGAGGGAAGAGCTTGAGAACACGCTGGTGTCCCTTGCATCCCTCAGGGAATGCAGCCCCCAGCATCTGGGCGAGGTCCTCACTCGCAATTCCGAGTCGCTTCTGCTGTATCCCTTTGCCTGATATCACAGGTTCTGCTACGTGCTGAGACTCCTTCGGGTATCATAGCCATCACGCGCAGACAGGGCCCTCTGGGCCCTTTGAGCGCTAAGGATTTGATCCGAAAGGATGAAAGATGCCAGATCAGAACCAGGCATTCGAGGAGATCGAGAAGCATCGCCGCTCTATCGATGAGATCGATGAGCAGCTGGTGGAGCTCCTCAACAAGCGCGCAGGTCATTCGTTGGTGATCCGCGGGCTGAAACCCGAGGCCAAGATGGGCCTTTTCGACGCACGTCGCGAAGAGGAGATCTTGACGAAGGTGGCAAGCATGAATGACGGACCTCTCTACAACGAGAACCTTCGGGAGATCTACTCGACCATCTTGAAGGTCATGAAGGAGACGCCGTCAGTATGAACCAGGAAACCATACCACCCATCCCTGATCTGGGTCAGCGCACCGATGAGATAACCATCTACGCTGGTCCCTGTTCAGTTGAGTCCGCCGAGCAATTCGATGAAGTGGCCGAGTGCATCAAGGGTCTGGGACTGCACTGGATCCGTGGCGGCGCGTTCAAGCCCCGCACGAACCCCCATTCCTTCCAAGGCCTGGGCGAAGAGGCGCTCAGGATCATGAAGGAGACGGGCGATGCCCATGGTCTGCTCACGTTGACCGAGGTCATGGACTCAGCCCATTGCGATCTGGTCCATTCCTATGTGGACGGCCTGCAGGTGGGGGCGCGCAATTTCCAGAATTTCTCCCTGTTGAAGAAGATCGGACAGGTCACGGCAGAATCCCACAAGATGGTCCTCTACAAGCGTGGATTCGCGGGCACGGTTGCCGAATGGCTGGCCGCCTGTGACTACATCTCCGATTGCGGGAACCAGAACATCGTGCTGTGCGAGCGCGGCATTCGCACGTTCGAGACTGCCACGCGCTTCACGCTTGACATCGCGGCGGTGCCGGTCATCCACAAGCAATCGCTCTACCCGGTCTGCATCGATGTCTCCCATCCGGCCGGACAGCGTGACTTGGTCCCCGCCTTGGCGAAGGCGGCGGTGGCGGCAGGTGCCGACAGTCTGATGATCGAGGTTCACCCGAATCCGCCCGCCGCATTGTCTGATGGCCCTCAGCAGCTGACCCCTGCCCAGTTCGAGGTATTGGTCTCAGAGCTGCGCCAGATTGCAGACGTGCTGGGCAAGAAGATCGTATGATCTGAGCAATCCATGGAGGAAGATCAGTTTTGCCTATCGATATAGAATCGCTGAATCCGCCTCAGCAGGAAGCGGTCCTCACCACCGAGGGACCGCTTCTTGTTCTTGCTGGCGCGGGATCGGGTAAGACGCGCGTGCTTACCTATCGCATCGCCCATATGATCGAATCGGGAGTGGCTGAGCCGTGGGAGATGCTGGCCATCACCTTCACCAACAAGGCAGCCGCTGAGATGCGTGAGAGGCTCTCATCGCTCATCGGCGGGAGGGTCCGGGGCATGTGGGTGTCCACCTTCCACAGCATGTGCGTGCGCATCCTGCGAGCCGATGCCGAGAAGATAGGCTTCACGCGCACCTTCACCATCTACGATACCGATGACCAGAAGCGGTTGGTGAAGACCATCATGGCGGAGCTTGACCTGAATCCGAAGGTGTTCCAACCCGCCGGCATCATAGCGAGGATATCCAAGGCGAAGAACGAACTCGTCGTTGCCGGGGAATTCGCAGATGAGGCGGTGGATATGATGGACAAGGCGGCGGCACGGGTCTATGAGGCCTACCAAAGCCGTCTGCGCGCGGCCAACGCCATGGACTTCGATGATCTTCTGATGTACACGTATCTTCTGTTCAGGCATCACCCTGAGGTGTTGAAGGCCTACCAAGGCCGCTTCAAGTACATCCTGGTGGACGAGTATCAGGATACCAACCATGCTCAATACGCCATCACCCAGCTGCTTGCTTCCAAGATGCGTAACATTATGGTGGTGGGCGACGATGACCAGTCCATCTATTCGTGGCGAGGGGCCGACATCCGCAACATCCTCGAGTTCGAGCAGGATTACCCCGAAGCGAAGACGGTGAAGCTGGAGCAGAACTACCGTTCGACGGGTACCATCCTCAAGGCTGCCAACGAGGTCATCTCCCACAACTCCTCGCGCAAGGAGAAGCGCCTGTTCACTGATCAGGGTGACGGCGAGAAGATATCGGTCTATGTGGCCGCCGATGAACGTGATGAGGGACGATGGATAGCCGGTGAGATGGAAAAGCTCCACGAAGGAGGCAGGCGCTACAGCCAATTGGCGCTCTTCTACCGCACCAATGCGCAATCGCGCGTGCTTGAGGACATGCTTCTGCGCGCAGGGGTGCCCTATCGCATCGTGGGAGGCACGAAGTTCTTCGATCGTGCTGAGATACGCCATGTCATGGCATACCTTTCCCTGGTAGACAACCCCGCTGATGACATGGCATTCGAGCGCATCGTGAACGTGCCGCGCCGTGGCATCGGAGCCACCACGCTCGAACGCATCCGCTCGTTCGCCAACCAGCTGCACATGCCGCTCTCAGCGGCTGCAGAGATGCTCTTGGTTGACGAGGACGTGCGTCCCGCCGTCAAGCGATCACTGGGAGAGCTGCTGGAGATATTCCGCCAGGCCCGCACCTATACGGGTGATCTTCGCAAGGTCATAGAGCGCATCGTGGAGGATTCCGGTCTCATACAGGCCTATGAGGCTGAGGGCACCGATGAGGCCATGGCTCGTATCGAGAACATCAAGGAGTTCTTCGGCGTGGTGTCCGAATTCGCTGACAGTCACTCGTCTGAAGACGCCCTGTACGCGCCGCCCCGGTCCGAGGAAGCGGCAGTCGAAGAGGAGCCCGTGCGGGAATTGCGCGGCGACTCCCTTCCTGATTTCCTTGAATGGGTGCGACTCCGCACCGACCTGGATTCGGTGGCTGAAGGAGGGGATGCCGTCACGCTGATGACGGTACACTCCTCAAAGGGGCTCGAATTCGACACTGTCTTCGTGGCGGGTATGGAAGAGGGCATCTTCCCCCATATGACCTCCATCTCCGAGGCGTCAGGATACGAGGAGGAACGCAGGCTTGCCTACGTGGCCATCACCCGTGCGCGCAAGAAGCTCTATCTCAGCTGCGCTCAGACCCGCAAGCTCTATGGACAGACGAATGCGAACCAGATATCCAGCTTCCTGCGTGATATCCCGCAGGATCTGCGCGAAACGAAAGGATTGGGCTCTGCGGGCTTCTCAGGCAGCGGGTGGGAGAAGCGAGGAAGCAGACGCGGCATCTCTGGTTCTGGTACCGAAGCTGGTGGCGGAGGCGTATTCGGTCAGTCCAGCGCCTCGGGTTCCCGGGGGCGGTCGTGGGCATCCTCGGAGCGCGGTACCAATGCGCAAGGCAAGCGATCGGGCGCGAAGGAGACCTTCAAGACCGGGGACACCGTCGACCACAAGACCTTTGGCCGTGGAACCGTGGTGAAGGCGGCAGGGGATGTCATCTACGTGAAGTTCAAGAAGACCAACGCCACGAAGAAGCTTTTGAAGGATTACGCTCCCATCGTGAAGATCGGTTGATGCCCTTTTCTCTCGCCAACGCTTCGGGCATCTCCTTCCGCCTTCGTTGGGGTGTTCGAAGACGGAAGCCTTCGCTACACTGACAGGAGAAGGCAAGAGAAGAAGGAGCGAAGATGCCAAGACCTGTGATCGTCGTGGGACACAAGAACCCCGACAATGATTCCATCAGCTCGGCGGTGGGCTATGCCCATCTCAAGAATGAACTTGCTCGAAGAGCTGGAAGTGGTGAGGTCTTCATCCCCGCACGGCTTGGTGCATTGCCACCGGAAAGCGCGTGGGTACTCGATCGCTATCAAGTGGAACCACCGCGGCTGATCGGTCACGTCCATACGCGTGTGAGCGATGTCATGACTCCTGAGCCCATCACCATCAATCAGCACGCCAGCATGCTGGAGGCCGGACGCACGCTGCGCCAGCACAACATCAGATCGCTGGTGGTAGAAGACGAGCAGGGGCTTTTCCAAGGGCTCATCTCGACGAGGGCCATTGCCGAGCGCTACATGGCGGCGACGGATGCCTTGGATGACGCAAGCCCTGAATCCACGATGGCCGTGGCCACCTCCCTCATCGAATCCCTTTCCCAGAAGGTCTCTGAGCTCATGTTCACGAACGTCATCAAGCTTGAAGAGGAGAATGTCCTGCAGGATGTCGTGGACGACATGATTGCGAGTGACCTTCGCGAAGCGGTGGTGCTTGACGAGGTGGGTCATGCGGTGGGCATCGTCACGCGATCCGATGTCGCCACGCCTCTGAAACGGCGCGTCATCCTGGTTGACCACAACGAGGTGAACCAAGCGGCTGCCGGCATCGGTGAGGCGGACATCCTCGAGATCATCGATCATCATCGCGTGGCGGATGTCTCCACGGCCAATCCCATCAAGTTCATCAATCGGCCCATCGGCTCCACAGCCACGATCGTCTCACTTGAGTTCCAGGATCATGGGATTGACATTCCAGAAGGCATTGCGGCAGTGCTGCTTTCGGCCATCATGACGGATACCGTCATCTTGAAATCTCCCACCGCAACGCCGGTGGATGCCAAGCAGGCAGACCATCTCGCCCAGATCGTCGGCGTCAAGCCTGAGGAATTCGGACTTGAGGTCTTCCGTGCACGCGGTGGCGATGCCGACATGCCGGCGGAAGAGCTGGTCGAAGCGGATTCCAAGGAATTCCAGCTTGATGACAAGACCATACTCATCGCTCAGCATGAGACCGTGGATCTTGCGGCGGTCATGGAGCGCGAACAGGAATTGCGCGAACACATGCGAAAGCTTCTGAAAGACAAGGGGTATGAGACAGTGGTGCTGATGGCCACCGACATCCTGGCAGAGGGCACACAGCTGCTTGCGGAAGGCAATCGCAAGATCGTGAATCGCGCGTTCGGTATCGAGTGCACAGGTCAAGGCGGAACATGGATGCCGGGTGTGCTCTCGCGCAAGAAGCAGGTGGCGGCAAGGATCTTAGGATAGGGTATGGGCGCTGAAAGACTGCTTGGCCTCTTCGAGAGGCTCGTTGCCATAGAAAGTCCCTCTTGGCATGAGGCCGAAATGGCCAAGGCCTGCAAGGAGGAACTGGAGCAGCTGGGATTTGATGTTTCGTTCGATGGCTCGGCACGTGTCACGGGTTCCGATACGGGAAACCTCATTGCATACCGGAAAGGCGATGCAGCTGGAGCAGTGGCATTCTCCGCCCACATGGATACGGTGAAGCCTTGCGAGGACATCCAGATATGCCGGATTGAGGATGAGCGCGGAGAGGTGCTCTGCTCTGAAGGGGCAACGATCCTCTCGGCTGATGACAAGGCGGGGGTAGCCGCCATCTTCGAAGGCATCCGCACCGCACTCGAAGGAGGCCAGAGCCTCCCTGATATCCATGTGCTGCTGATCACGTGCGAAGAGCAGAGTCTGCTGGGTTCAGCCGCATTGAGCCCAGATGATCTGCCCCAGGGCATCGATTGCTTCGTTCTGGATGCCGATGGTGCACCGGGATCGGTCATCGGAGAGGCTCCGTGCCATCGAACCATGCGTGTCCTCATCAAGGGCAGAAGCGCGCATGCGGGCGTGGAGCCCGAAGTGGGCATCTCGGCCATCCAGGCAGCTGCTGCGTCTGTCTGCGCGATGGAATTGGGGCGTCTTGACGATGCAACCACGGCGAACATCGGCATCATAGAAGGAGGCGTGGCCGTCAACATCGTTCCAGAGGCGTGCAGGCTGGAAGGGGAGTGCCGTTCCATCTTCCCGAAGCGGGCCGATGAGGTTCAGGAGCAGATGACCGCTGCCGTGCGACAGGCTTGTGAGCGCTTTGGTGCAGAGGCGGACATCACGTGGGAGCAGGACTATCCGGCAGTGCGGTTCACCTCGGACAGTCCCATCATCAATAAGGCGCGCATTGCCATCGAAGATGCAGGGCTCCCCTTCCAGATGGTGCGGACCGGGGGTGGTGCCGATGCCAACAATCTGAATGGCAAAGGCATCAATGCCGTCACGCTGGGCACCGGCATGGCGAACTTCCATTCCACCGACGAGTACATCCGCGTTCAGGACCTCGTCGATGATGCTCGCTTGGTCTGCGCCCTCATAAAGGCCTACGCTGCCTGATGGCGGACCATCAGGTTCGAGGCACAGACTTGTAACGCAGGCTTCAGCCTGCGTCCCTTGTAAAGGGGACCTGCGATCAACCGGAGAGACAAGGGACAATGATGAGACAAGGGCCACCTCTAACGTCTCCTTGTCGGCCGTGCCCACATAAGGGTCTTGCCTTGGAGGGCGGTCAACCATCGGGGTCAACTGATTGGAAACAACTGCCTTTGCAGGGGGATCAAGACCGGTCATGGGGGATAATCCATCCTGAGAAATACGTGAAGGGAGTGGAACCCATGGCCTACCTGCCGAACATCGTCCTGTATTACAAGCCCACCTGTCCCTATTGCCATAAGGTGACAGCCTATATGCAGGATCAGGACATCGCTTGCGAGATGCGCAACACCCTGGAACCCGGCGTGCGGGATGAGCTCATCGCCATCGGCGGGAAGGGTCAGGTGCCGTGTCTGGTGATCGACGGCCAGCCGCTCTATGAGTCCAACGATATCATCGAGTATCTTCATGGGCTCGTTGCCGCTGACGAGATCGGTTGATCGTGGTCATCCTTGATGAGCCCTTTGCTTCTGAGCCGCTGCTGCAGTGGCTGTCTGGAAGCAAGCATCCGGTCCTTGCCAATGCGTTCGCCTGCCACGTGGCAAATCATACGGGCTATGCGCTCCATCTCATAGAAGAGGGTGAAGCCATTGAACGGATGGATGCTGGCGAGCGTATCTATACCTGTTCTGAGAATGCCTTGGCGTGGATATTGGAGCATTCCAGCGACCAGAAGCTCACCGGCGCCATCTCCCTGTTCAAAGACAAGGGGCGCATGCGTGAGCGGCTCGCTTCACTTGCCCCTGACTTCTTCTACCAGCGCGTTCTTCGCGACGAGCTGGCGAAGGTGTGCGCCCATGATCTGCCCTTTCCCGTCGTATTGAAGCCGAATGTGGGCTTTTGCTCCCTGGGTGTCTATGTGGTACAGGACGAGGCGGCCTGGATGGCGGCACTGGAGGATATTGCTGCCCATGAACAGCAATGGCGTGCGATGTACCCCGAAAGCGTCATAGGATCCCAGGAGTACTTGATCGAAGGCTACATCAAGGGTCAGGAATATGCGCTGGATGCCTACTTCGATGGGGAAGGGGTGCCGCATATCCTCAACCTGTGGCGGCATGATTTCGCCGATCAAGAGGATACGAGCGACCGACTCTACCTTTCCAGCAAAGCCATCATCGAGGAGGTCTTCGATTCATTTGACCAGTGGCTCACCCAAGTGAATGGCATGATAGGTGCGCGGAATTTCTGTGTGCATGTCGAAGCGCGTCGGTTGGAAGATGCCATCGTCCCCATCGAATTCAATCCCCTGCGCTTCGCAGGATTGGGCGGCACGGACATGGCCTACTACGGGTGTGGCTATCGCACCTACGAATGTTACCTGGATGATCTTCCCCTCGATCTTCGTGCCGTCTACAAGGCCCATCCAGAGGATGTGTACTCCATGTCGCTTCTGGGAAGCGTTGGTGCAGGGGCCTTCCACTATGAGCGGTTCGCGCGGCGGTTCTCTGACGTGCTTGCGCTGGTGCGATTCGATGCGCAGAAGACAGGCTCATACGGGTTTCTGTTCCTGCGAACACCCATTGATGATCCTTCCGAGCGCCACTTCGTGCTCAATGCTGACCTCAGGGACTACCTATCCTGACGGACCTGGGCGCCGTCTGCCGACAATAGTATAGACACTCCCGGTACCGTGGCGTTTGACACACGGGGAAGACATAACTAGTATGCATCGTCGCGCCTGATAGAGGCGCATTTTTTCGCGTGCGCATTCGCGAAGCGCACATGAAAGAGGCAATGCAAGGATAGGGAATCAAGAAGGAAGTGAAGAGTTGCCTACTATCAACCAGCTGGTCCGCAAGGGCCGCCAGAAGCAAGTAGACAAGAAGAAGACTCCTGCGCTCAAGGGCAATCCCCAGAAGCGTGGCGTCTGCACCCGTGTCTACACCACCACCCCCAAGAAGCCGAATTCCGCGCTTCGCAAGGTCTGCCGTGTCCGCTTGGTCAACGGCATGGAAGTCACCGCATATATCCCGGGTATCGGCCACAACCTGCAGGAGCACTCCATGGTGCTCATCCGTGGTGGCCGTGTGAAGGACCTCCCCGGTGTTCGTTACAAGGTCATCCGCGGCACGTTGGACTGCGCATCGGTGGACAACCGCATGCAGGCTCGCAGCCGCTATGGAGCCAAGCGCCCGAAGTAACTGTCGCTAAGCCGCGCGGGCTGCATGCAGCCTAATGATCGGTGAACCTTGGGCGTGAGGTGCCGACTCGGAAGCGCGCAGAAGAGAAGGAGCATTCCTATGCCACGTCGTGCAGCAGCACAGCGCAGGCCCATCCAGCCTGACGCGAAGTACAACAACCGTCTTGTCACCCAGCTGACCAACAAGATCATGTTGAATGGCAAGAAGTCCTTGGCTGAGCGCATCGTCTACACTGCGTTCGACATCGTCGAGGAGAAGACCGGCGAAGATCCGCTGTCAGTCTTCAAGAAGGCCATGGACAACGTTCGCCCCACTCTTGAGTGCAAGCCCAAGCGCGTTGGCGGCGCAACGTATCAGGTGCCGATGGAGGTCAATTCCCGTCGTGCCACCACGCTCGCCATCCGTTGGATCGTCGACTACTCACGTGCTCGTCGTGAGCACACGATGGCGGAGCGCCTTGCGAATGAGATCATGGACGCCTCCCAGAACACGGGAGCCGCTGTGAAGAAGCGCGAGGACATGTACAAGATGGCCGAGGCGAACCGCGCGTTCAGCCATTATCGCTTCTAGAGGTTGCAGCTATGGCTAAACTATCACTCAAAGATACGCGCAATTTCGGGATCATGGCCCACATCGATGCGGGTAAGACCACCACGACCGAGCGTATCCTCTACTACACGGGCAAGACCCACAAGATCGGCGAGGTCCATGATGGTGCCGCCACCATGGACTGGATGGTCCAAGAGCAGGAACGTGGCGTGACCATCACCTCAGCTGCCACCACCTGCTTCTGGAAGTACCCCCGCGGTGAGGAGAATGGTCAGGAATACCGTTTCCAGATCATCGACACTCCCGGCCACGTTGACTTCACGGCTGAGGTTGAACGTTCTCTGCGCGTGCTCGATGGAACGGTTGCCGTCTTCGATGCCGTGGCAGGTGTGCAGCCCCAGTCTGAGACGGTTTGGCGTCAGGCTGAGCGCTATGGTGTGCCGCGCATCGCCTTCATCAATAAATACGACCGCGTGGGCGCTGATTTCTTCCACGCCATCCAAACCATGCGCGATCGTCTGGACGCACCGGCTTATGCCGCCCAGATCCCTATGGGGTCTGAGGATCAGTTCTGGGGCGTCGTTGACCTGGTCACCATGACGGCGTGGGACTTCAAGGCAGACGACAAGGGCATGACCTATCCTGAGCCCATGGATGAGAT
>CAYWWK010000002.1:0-87690 GCA_964462135.1 uncultured Eggerthellaceae bacterium
ATCAAGGAAATCAAGCACATCTTGAACGAGACCTTTTGAATACGCCATCTGATCCCCCTTCGGGTTTTCTCCAGGATCAGGGGCGCACCCCCCCTGCGTTTTCTTGCAAGCTAAAGCTTGCGCTACGAAGATATAGACATCTGAGAAGACCTGTGGCGCAGGCTTCAGCCTGCGTTTTCTTGCAAGCTAAAGCTTGCGCTACGAAGGCAGATCGTACCTGTCGAATCCAGCGAAGACTTCAGCCTTTCGTCCGTGAAGTAATGGCTTATGAGACGTGCTCTCAGCGCTGCTGAGCCTGAAGGCACGTGATGGCCGTCACTCCCACGATGTCATCGACCGAACAGCCACGGGAAAGATCATTCACGGGACAGGCCAGCCCCTGGGTGATGGGACCATATGCCTCTGCCTTCGCCAGGCGCTGCACCAGTTTGTAGCCGGCATTGCCTGCATCCAAGTCAGGGAAGACGAGCACGTTCGCCTTTCCTGCAACGGGGGAATGGGGGCATTTGAGAGCCGCCACCTCGGGACAGAGGGCGGCGTCCACCTGCAGTTCGCCATCAACGGCAATGCTGTCGTCCAGCTCATGGGCGATCTTCGTTGCGCACACGACCTTGTCCGCATCATCGTTGGTGGCGCTTCCCTTGCTTGAATGGGAGAGTAGAGCCACGTACGGCGTCGTCCCGATGAGCGTCTTCCAGGACTTCGCACTGGAAAGCGCGATGTTCGCCAATCCTTCAGCATCAGGATTCACATTCAGACCGCAGTCGGAGAAGATGAACGTGCCATGATCGCCATAGTCGCAATCGGGTACGATCATCACGAAAAACGAGCTTACCAGCGCAGATCCGGGGGCGGTCTTCAGTATCTGTAGGCTTGGACGCAGAACGTCAGCAGTTGAATGGCAGGCACCTGCCACCATGCCGTCGGCGCGCCCTGTCTTCACCAGCATCACGCCGAAATACAGCTCGTCTTCGATGAGCTTGGCTGCGTCTTCCGGCGTCATGCCCTTGTGCTTGCGCGCCTGATACAACTCGTCGGCCAGGACGGAGGAGAGCGGATCGTTCGCGGGATCAAGGATCTGCACGCGCTCGAGCTCCGGTGCCTCCGTGAGAAGCTTTTCGCGGCTGCCCAGTACGATCACCTCGGCGAATCCGGCCTCAGCGATCTTCAAAGCCGCCTTCTGCGTGCGCGCATCGCTTCCTTCCGGGAGCACGATGGTCTTCCTATCGGCTGCCGCCAGTGTGAATACCTTGTCCATGAATGCGCTCATGACCTCTCCCATCCTTGATCGTTACAGAAAAAGTCTAACAAACAATGGGAAAGTCCAAAATGAGGGGTTACAACTCGGTCGGATATACCCTATAGTGTGCCTTGTCTTTAAAAGCGGTACAGAGAGACCGACAAGGCATCACAGATACGCATCAGCGTCTTTTCGGTTTGCTCTGTGCGCACTCACGCAGAAAGGGTGTGTATGAGCAATAATCCTTCCGTCATCAAATCCGTCTGCATGGACTCAGAGGAGATCGAGCGAGCCATCACGCGTATGGCCCATCAGATCCTCGAAGTCAACAAAGGTGCAGGCAACCTGGTCATCGTGGGCATCTACACCCGTGGCGATCTTCTTGCGAAGAAGCTCAAGGAGCGCATCGAGCAGATCGAAGGAGTGGATGTTCCGCTTGGTGCGTTGGACATCAGCTTCTATCGCGATGACTTCATGACGCATTTCGCCCCCGAGGTGCATTCCACCGACATTCCCTTCTCCATTGACGGCAAGGACGTTGTCTTGGTTGACGACGTCCTCTATACCGGACGCACCATTCGCGCTGCGCTTGATGCGCTCATGGATATCGGTCGTCCTTCGAAGGTGGAACTGGCCGTGTTGGTTGATCGCGGTCATCGCGAACTGCCCATCCGCGCTGATTTCGTAGGGAAGAACGTTCCGTCAGCCGCTGATGAGAGCGTCCGTTTGTTCCTTGAGGAAGTGGACGGCATCCCGTCTGCGGTTGACATCTTGGAGGTTGCACCGGGTGAGCGCGCAGGAGCCGCGCCTTTGCAAATGGGGAAGGAGGATCAGCATCATGTTTCCGCATAGACATCTGATCGATATCACTGAATATTCTCAAGATGACATAATGCTCTTGCTCGAGACGGCGTCGAAGTTCAAGGAGGTGAACGAGCGCCGAATCAAGCAGGTTCCCACACTCAAGGGAGCCACCATCGTCAACATGTTCAACGAACCGTCAACCCGCACGCGCTCGTCGTTCGAGATCGCCGAGAAGCGCCTGAGCGCGAACAGTCTCAACTTCGGCGGCAGTTCGACCTCCACGGTCAAGGGCGAGAGCCTCTCTGATACGGTGGAAACGCTTTGTGCATACAAGATCGACATGATCATCGTGCGCGACAAGCATGCAGGTGTCCCACGCAAGATCGCAGATCTGTCCGGCGTGCACGTGATCGATGCGGGTGATGGCAAGCATCAGCACCCCACCCAAGCCCTGCTCGATCTCTTCTCCATTTGGGAGGAGAAGGGCTCCTTCGAGGGCTTGAACGTTGGCATCGTGGGTGACATCGCCCACTCCCGCGTATGCGGCTCGCTCCTGCCCGCGCTCAAGATCATGGGCGCGAACACGGTGGCCATTGCACCCCCAACGCTTTTGCCTGCCCGCCCTGATGTGCTTGGTGCCGATGAGGTCTCTTCCGATCTTGACAGCGTGCTTCCTGACCTTGATGTGGTCTATATGCTGCGCGTTCAGCGTGAACGCCTTGAAGGGGCGCCATTCCCCAGCCTGCGCGAGTACAATCTTCTCTACGGTCTTACGCAGAAGCGTGACAGCCTGATGAAGCCGGATGCGATCGTCTGCCATCCCGGTCCCATCAATCGCGGCGTGGAGCTGGATTCCTTCATGGCTGACCATCCAGAGCGTTCCGTCATTCTCGATCAGGTCTATGCGGGCATCCTCGTCCGCATGGCGGCTCTCTATCTTCTGTTAGGAGGTTCCAACGATGGCATTGATGCTTAAAGGAGCACGTTGCATCGACCCACAGGTGGGCTTGGATGAGGTGTGTGACATCCTCATCCGTGATGGCAAAATCGTCGAAGTCGGCCATGACCTGACGATGGAAAAGGGTGTGACCCGCGATCTCACCGGCAAGATCCTCACTCCCGGTCTCGTTGACATGCATGTGCATCTGCGCGAACCCGGCTATGAGCAGAAGGAAGACATCGCGTCAGGCACGCGTGCGGCTGCACACGGTGGCTTCACGGCAGTCTGCGCCATGCCCAACACCGATCCCGTGATAGACAATGCGGTGGGTGTCGAATATGTGAAGGCGCGCGCGAATGAGACAGGCAAGAGCCGCGTCATCGTATCCGGCGCGTGCACGAAGGGCCTTGACGGTGAGATCCTCTCTGAGATGGGTGACATGTATGCCCACGGGGTGCGCGCGTTCACCGATGATGGCCACGGCGTGCAGGATGCGGGCATGATGCGTCGCGTGATGGACTATGCATCCCAGTTCGACTGCGTGGTCATGCCTCATTGCCAGGACGATTCGCTGGTAGGTGAGGGGCAGGTGAACGAAGGGGTGGCATCCACTCGTCTGGGGATGCTCGGCTGGCCCGCAGAGGGTGAGGAGCTTGAGATCGCCCGCGATATCGCTCTGTGCCGTCTGACTGGGTGCCCCTTGCATATACAGCACATCACCACCGCGCGTGGTCTTGATATGGTGCGTCAAGCCAAGGCCGAAGGCTTGCCCGTCACCTGCGAGGTGACACCGCATCATCTCTTCCTCACCGAAGATGACATCGATGATGCCTATCCCACGTCTCTCAAGGTGAATCCGCCTCTTCGCACCGCTGATGATGCGGTTGCGCTTGTCGCAGGCGTCGTGGACGGCACCGTGGATGCCATCGTCACCGACCATGCTCCGCACACGGACTGGGAAAAGGACCGTGAATTCGAGTTGGCGCCGTTCGGCATGATCGGCCTTGAGACGTCCCTGGCGCTCGTGCTCACCAAGCTCGTGTCAACAGGCATCATCGACTATGCCCGGATGGTGGATCTCATGGCCGTGAACCCGCGTGCCATCCTCCGTCAAGAACCGGTGCGCTTGGAGGCGGGCAGCATTGCCGATCTCACCGTCTTCAGTCCTGACGAGGCATGGACGGTGCAGCGCGCTGACTTCTATTCCAAGGCAGGCAACTCCGGCTTCCTCGGCTGGGAGCTTGTCGGCAAGGCCACCGATGTCTATGTGGGGGGCTATGCCACGCTTGAGGATGGGATGATCGTTGAGTAGCGCAAGCGAGCGTCTGCGCACTGCCACGTCCAAAGGGGCGGCTACCCCGGCCGTCCTGATGCTGGAAGACGGCACCGTCTTCTATGGGCGCTCGTGCGGGAAATCAGGCGAAGTCGTCGGTGAGGTCTGCTTCAACACTTCACTCGAAGGGTATCTTGAAGTGCTGACCGACCCTTCCTACGCTGGCCAGATCATCACCATGACCTATCCGCAGATCGGCAATTACGGCGTGCACCTTGATGATGTGCAGCGTGATGCGGTATTCGCACGGGGGC
Source organism: uncultured Eggerthellaceae bacterium (assembly GCA_964462135.1). Taxonomy (GTDB): domain Bacteria; phylum Actinomycetota; class Coriobacteriia; order Coriobacteriales; family Eggerthellaceae; genus MGBC163016. The sequence goes on from CAYWWK010000002.1 coordinate 4,572, forward strand.
TCGTCGTGCGCGACATGTGCCACATGCCTTCCAGCTGGCGCTCGCAGCTCTCTTTTCCTGAATTCTTGGAGCAGAAGGGCATCGTTGCCATCGAAGAGGTGGACACACGCGCGCTTGTGCGCCACATCAGGGATCACGGCGCCATGAAGGGCATCCTTTCCACCGAGGACTTGGATGAGGCAAGCCTTTTGGCCAAGGTGAGAGAAGCCGAAGACCTGGTGGGGAAGAACCTCGTTGCCGAGGTGTCTGACCGCACGGAGCGCACGTTTTCACATCTGCCCGCATCGCATGGGTTCGCCTCGTCTGCGCCTGCATCCAAACAGTGGCGCGTGGTTGCCTATGACTGTGGTGTCAAGGACTCCATCTTGCAGAACCTCGTGCGTGTGGGCTGTGACGTGACCTGTGTTGGTTGGGACACGTTGGCAGAGGATGTCCTCGCCCTGCAGCCCGACGGTGTCTTTCTGAGCAACGGCCCGGGAGATCCCGATGCGGTGGACAAGACGTTCACGGAGGTTGCCAAGCTGATGGGCAAGGTGCCTCTCTTCGGCATCTGCCTGGGGCATCAGATGATCGGGCTGGCATCAGGCGGCATATCCGAGAAGCTCAAGTTCGGACATCGTGGTGGCAATCATCCGGTCATGAATCTGCTGAACCAGCGTGTTGAGATAACGGCGCAGAACCATGGGTTCCAGATCCGCTTTGACAGTCTGGGACCGCTTGTCCCTGAGCTGTCGGGGGGCAAGGCCGATCATACGGATGATCTGCGTGCGTGGGTGGAAGCGGGCGTGGCCCCGGTTGTCATGAATGAGCGGTTCGGACGCATCCGGCTGACGCATGTGAACCTCAACGATGGCACGCTTGAGGGAATGGAGTTTCTGGATATACCAGCGTTCTGCGTGCAATATCATCCAGAGGCATCTCCCGGCCCCACTGATTCCCACTATCTGTTCACGGCCTTCGGCCAGCTGATGGACAAGACGGACGATTACCTTGACATAGACATCGCCGAAGACAGGCTTTCCGGTTGGCGATTCGGAGGTGATCGCGTTGCCTAAGCGTGAGGACATCAACAAGGTCTTGGTCATCGGATCGGGGCCCATCGTCATCGGACAGGCATGTGAGTTCGACTATTCAGGCGCACAGGCATGCAAGGTGCTCAAGGAGTGCGGCCTTGAGGTCGTGCTTGTGAACAGCAATCCCGCCACCATCATGACCGATCCGGGGTTGGCGGATCGGACCTATGTCGAACCGGTCTCAGCGCAGTTCGTGGCGAAGGTGATCGAACGGGAGCGCCCCGACGCGCTCTTGCCTACGCTCGGCGGCCAGACCGGTCTCAACTGCGCGGTTGAGCTGGCACAAAGCGGCGTGCTCGACCAGTTCGGCGTTGAGATGATCGGCTGCGATCTTGCTGCCATCGAACGAGGGGAGGATCGCAAGCTCTTCAACGAATGCATGGAGGATCTTGGCATCGAGACATCGCGTGCGGGCTATGCGTATTCCGTGGACGACGCACGCAGCATCGTGGCTGAGATCGGATACCCAGTGGTCATCCGCCCCTCCTATACGCTGGGAGGCGCGGGCGGTGGCATCGCACATGACGAAGAGGAGCTTTCCCGCATCGTTTCCCAAGGGGTGAGCCTCTCGCCGGCTGGTGAGGTGCTCGTGGAGGAATCCATCGAAGGGTGGAAGGAATTCGAGATGGAGGTCATGCGTGATGCGGACGGCAACGGCATCATCGTCTGCTCCATCGAGAACCTCGACCCCATGGGGGTGCACACAGGCGACTCCATCACGGTGGCTCCGGCGCAGACGCTGACGGATATCGAATACCAGCGCATGCGTGCGGCATCCCTTGCGGTGCTTGAGAAGATCGGTGTGGAGACAGGCGGCTCGAATGTGCAATTCGCTGTGAATCCCAAAGACGGGCGCATGGTCATCATCGAGATGAACCCGCGTGTTTCCCGCTCTTCTGCCTTGGCATCGAAGGCCACGGGCTTTCCCATCGCGAAGGCGGCAGCGAAGCTCGCCATCGGCTACACCTTGCCGGAGATCGAAAACGACATCACCAAGGCGACGCCTGCATGCTTCGAGCCGTCCATTGACTACTGCGTGGTCAAGGTGCCCCGCTTCGCCTTCGAGAAGTTCCAAGGGTCGGATGACACCCTCACCACGCGCATGAAGGCAGTCGGTGAGGTCATGGCCATTGGGCGCACGTTCGAAGAGGCGCTGGGCAAGGCATTGCGTTCCATGGAGGATGGAAGATCGGGCTTCGGTGGGGATACCTCATCAATGGAAGCGGAATCCATCAGCGAAGATGATCTCGAGGCGGCTGTGAAGCGTCCCACCTGTGAGCGCATCCACTTCCTGGCGGAAGCCCTGAGACGCGGCTGGACGTGCGAGCGCCTTGCTGCCCTCACCGGCATCGATATGTTCTTCCTGGAGCGCATGAAGGATGTCATCGAGGTTGAGAAGGTGCTTGCGCAGATGCGCCTTGATGAGCTTGACGCTGAAGCCTTCCGCCTTTCCAAGCGCATGGGCCTCTCAGATGCGCAGATCGCCCACTTGACGGGCTCTGACGAATCGACGGTGCGCACCTGTCGCAAGATGCTCCACGTGCTTCCTGCCATGAAGACGGTGGATACCTGCGCTGCTGAGTTTTCAAGCGCCACTGAATACCACTACAAGACCTATGACGCCCATGAGAGCGAGGTCAGTCCGAAAACACGTCCCCGCGTGATGATCCTGGGGGCTGGTCCGAATCGCATCGGGCAGGGCATTGAATTCGATTACTGCTGCGTCCATGCATCCTATGCGCTGCATGATGCCGGCTTCGAGACCATCATGGTCAACTGCAACCCCGAGACGGTTTCCACCGACTACGACACCTCCGACAAGCTCTATTTCGAACCGCTCACCTTCGAGGATGTCATGGACATCGTGGATGTGGAGCAGCCTGATGGCGTGATCGTCACGCTGGGAGGCCAAACGCCGCTGAAGCTTGCCAAGCCTTTGGCCGATGCTGGCGTTCCCATCATGGGCACCAGTCCTGAGTCCATCGATCTGGCCGAAGACCGCGACCGATTCGCCGCCATCTTGGACGAGTTGGGCATCGCCTATCCTCCCAGCGGCATGGCTTCCACTTTCGAAGAGGCATGCATCGTGGCAGACCGCATCGGATTCCCCCTGCTCGTGCGTCCCAGCTACGTGCTTGGGGGCCGCGGCATGGGTATCGTCTATGATGGCGCGCAGCTTGAGAAGTACATGACCGAGGCTGCGAAGATCACGCCTGACCATCCGGTCTACCTTGACCGCTTCCTGGAAGGAGCGGTTGAGGTGGATTTGGATGCGGTCTGTGACGGTGAAGAGGTCTATGTGGGCGCCATCCTGGAGCACATCGAGATGGCGGGCATCCATTCAGGTGATTCCGCTTGTTGCACTCCGCCTTTCGCCTTGTCGGAATCGGTGCAGTCGAATCTGCGGTCCATCGCGCGTGAACTGGCTCTGCGCCTGAATGTGAAGGGGCTCATCAATATCCAGTTCGCCATCAAGGATCAGGTCATCTACATCATCGAGGCGAATCCGCGAGCCTCACGCACCGTTCCGTTCGCGTCGAAGGCGACAGGTGTGCCGCTGGCGAAGGTGGCTGCGCGCGTGATGGCGGGCGAGAAGCTCAAAGATATGGGTCTGCCCTCCGATGAGCGTCGATTGGACCACTTCAGCGTCAAGGAAGCGGTGATGCCCTTCGGGCGTTTCCCGGGTGCCGACACGGTACTGGGACCTGAGATGAAATCAACCGGAGAGGTGATGGGCATCGCCTCGAACTTCCCGTGCGCCTTCGCGAAAACCCAGTTGGCCATTGACTACGTGCTGCCTGAATCGGGGAAGGTCTTCGTGAGCGTGTGCGACCGTGACAAGCGCTCATTCACCTCCATCGCACGTGATTTCGCCCGTCTTGGGTTCGATCTGGTGGCCACGGAGGGTACCGCGTCAGCCCTGCGGGCCGTTGGCATCGACTGCGCTGTGGTGAAGAAGATCCATGAAGGATCGCCCAACGTCCGCGATCTGATGACCTCAGGTGAGGTGGTGCTGCTGGTGAACACACCCTTTGGCAATGCCACCCGCGACGATGGGTATGAGATCCGCACTGAAGCGGTGCGACGCGGCATCACGCAGGTCACCAATCTGGCTGGTGCCCAGGCCATGGCTGCGGGCATGGAGGCGGCCCGCTCCCGCGGACTGGATATCGTTGCATTGCAGGACTTGCCCCAATGGGAGGTCAACTGATGAGAATGCTCAGGAAAGGAGCGGGAAGTGGGGCTTGAGGAGAGTTTCGCCAAGGTGACATCGAACAGACATCTGTTCGACAGGCTGTACTTGATGGAATTGTCGTGCCCCAGCGTGGCGGCTAACGTGCTGCCGGGGCAGTTTGTGCATATGGAGATTCCCGACAGGCCCGCGAACATCCTCCGTCGTCCCTTCTCCATCTTCGACTGCAATGAGGAAGCAGGCACGATCGAGATACTCTACCAGGCCGTGGGAAGCGGCACGGATGCCATGACATCCTGGGAGGCGGGCATGGATACCCGCATGATCGGATGCATCGGTCGAAGCTGGGAGGTCCCCTTCGACACCCAACGCGCCCTCCTCGTTGGAGGGGGCGTGGGAGCGGCCCCGCTCTATCTGCTCTGCAAAGGTCTCCAAGCGGATGGCGTAGATACGGATGTCATCTTAGGTGCGACCACAGAAGGGGCGCTTGTCTGCCGCGATCGCTACGAGCGAGCATGCGGTACGCCACCACGCTGTTCCACCGATGATGGCAGCTTCGGACAGGAGGGATTCGCCACGGTGCTGGTGGAAGAGGCTTTGGCGAAGGCGGCGCAGGAGGGAAGACCGTATGATTACGCTGCGGTCTGCGGTCCTGAACCCTTGATGCAGGCTGCCAGCCGACATCTGATCGATGCGGGGGTGCGCACCCAGGTGTCCATGGAACGGCGCATGGCATGCGGTATCGGTGCCTGCCTGTCCTGTGTGGTCGAGACGGTTCAGGGACGCAGGCGGGCGTGCGTGGACGGCCCTATCTTCGATGCGGAGGATATCCTATGGTGAAGATGAATGTGAATCTGGGCGGCCTTGCCATGAAGAACCCCGTGACCGTTGCCTCGGGCACCTTTGCGGCGGGGCAGGAATACTCTGACTTCGTTGATGTCGCGAAACTGGGTGCGGTGACGACCAAGGGCGTGTCCTTTCTGGGATGGAGCGGAAACGACGCTCCCCGCATTGCCGAGACACCTTCCGGAATGCTCAATTCCATCGGCCTCCAGAATCCTGGTGTCGCCCATCTCAAAGAGCATGAACTGCCGTGGCTTTCAGGTCAAGGCGCCACGGTCATCGTCAACGTGTCAGGTCACAGCTTCCAAGAATACGTCGATGTGATCTCATCGCTCGAAGAGTCGCCGGTCGATGCATACGAGATCAACATCTCATGCCCCAATGTGGATGAGGGTGGCATGAACATGGGGTGTTCGTGTGACTCGGTCTCAAACGTGGTCACCGCGTGCCGCAATGCCACGCAGCGCCCCCTGATCGTGAAGCTCACGCCCAATGTGACCGATATCGCTGAGATCGCCCGTGCTGCTGAAGCGGCAGGAGCCGATGCCCTTTCACTCATCAACACGCTTCTTGGCATGGCGATCGACGTCAAGCGCAGACGGCCTGTGCTCTCTCGCGTGGTCGGGGGCCTTTCGGGCCCCGCCGTGAAACCGGTCGCCCTGCGTATGGTGTGGCAATGTCATCAGGCGGTGGGCATCCCGCTTCTGGGCATGGGTGGCATCTGCACCGGTGAGGATGCCATCGAGTTTCTGCTTGCAGGTGCAACTGCCGTGGCTGTCGGCACCGCCAACTTCATGGACCCCTTTGCAACCATGAACGTACTCAATGGCATCCAGGCATACTGCGAAGAACAGGGTGTGCAGGATGTCAACGAACTGATCGGAGGCCTTGAATGCTAACGTCCTTTGATGCCATCCCCCGGACCGATCGCGTCATCATCGCCCTTGACTGCGAGGCTGACAAGGCCATCTCCATTGCCTATCAGCTTGCCGGTCGCGCGAAATGGGTGAAGATAGGCATGACGCTGTTCTACGCGTATGGCACTGATCTCGTGAAGATGCTGAAGAGCCGCGGGTACAACGTCTTCCTTGATCTGAAGTTCCATGACATCCCGCATCAGGTGCTTGGTGCGGCGCGCTCCGCCGCTGAAACGGGCGCTGACATGATCACGATGCAGTCAGTCGGCGGTGTTCCCATGATGGAGGCGGCACAGAAGGGTGCCGTTGAGGGGGCAGCGCATATCGCAGGGGATGTCCCGGTCACGCTTGGCATCACGGTGCTCACCTCCATGGACCAGGCCACCTTGGCACAGACAGGGGTCACACGTCCCATGGATGAGCAGGTTTTGGCGCTTGCGGGCTTGGCGCAGCAGGCTGGCATCTCAGGTGTGGTGGCCTCCCCGCAGGAGGCTGCTGACCTGCGTGCGATCCTTGGCGACAAGGCGTACATCGTGACTCCTGGCGTGCGTCCCACGTGGGCGGCGAAGGGCGATCAGAGCCGTATCGCCACTCCTGCGCAAGCATTCGACAACGGCGCATCGCATATCGTGGTCGGGCGCCCCATCACTGATGCACCCGATCCCATCGAAGCCTTCGAGCGCATCGCTGGAGAACTTGCATGAGCCGCCCGGGCAGGCTCTTCGTCATCTCAGGTCCTTCAGGGGTAGGGAAGGGGACGCTCGTCTCTCTGCTCAAGGACGATCCCGGCATCTGGGTGTCTGTGAGTGCCACCACGCGTCCACCACGTCCGGGGGAGGTGGATGGCGTCGACTACTTCTTCATGAGCCGTTCGGATTTCCTTGAGAAAGCGGCGGCTGACGGTTTCATCGAATGGGCTGAATACAGCGGGAACTGCTACGGCACGCCCAAAGACAAGGTGCGGGAGCATCTTGATGCGGGCGCGAACGTCATTCTGGAGATAGAGGTGCAGGGAGCGCTGCAAGTCAAGGAAAAGTTCCCTGACGCGCAGCTCATCTTCGTCATGCCGCCGTCCCTTGAGGCCTTGGAGGAGCGTCTGCGGGGACGCGGCACGGAAAGCGAAGAAGTCATCCAGCGACGGCTTGATACCGCAAAGGTGGAGTTGGAAGAGAAAATGAAGTATGATTACCAGCTTGTGAACGATGACTTGGATGAAGCGTTCCAAAAGCTGAGAGGTTATATCGGTCTGACCGATCAAGATGAAAGAGGTTCTAGTCTATGAGCATCATCAGCCCTGATATTGATGTGCTGCTGGAAGATGCAGAGAACGACCGCTTCCTGCTGTGCACCATGGCAGCCAAACGAGCACATGACATCAATGACATGATGTGCGGGCAGCGCGACAGGGCCATTCAGCTCCAATCCGCCATCGAGATCGCCCGCGCTGCCGACGTGAAGCCCCTGACCATGGCCTTCAATGAGATCGCGCGCGGTGATGTCTCCTTCGATCCAGATTCCATTGATCTCAAAAGCGAATGACCAGTGACGCTCCCTTTCAGCGGGTCGTCCTGGTCCACTATCATGAGATAGGGCTGAAAGGGCACAACCGATCTCGATTCGAACAGAGGCTTCTTCGCAATATCGAAGGCCTTCTGAGCGGCTTTCCCGTGGTGACCGTCCACAAGATATCAGGTCGGCTCATCATCTTCCTCAAGGAAGGCACCACCTGTGAAGAGGCTCAGGCTTGCGCCGCCTTCGCATCACGCATCCCCGGCGTCGCGCGGACATCCTGCGGTTTCAAGTGCCCGCGCCAATTCGATGACATCTGCCAAGCGGCGATCGATGCGCTGCATCAGGCAGAACCCTTCCAGACGTTCAAGGTCCAAGCCCGACGGGCCCATACCGATTTCCCCATCGATTCCATGACGATGAATCGCGAAGTGGGCAGCGTGCTTTGCGATACCTTCCCTGACAAACAGGTGAAGATGAAGGGCATGGATGTGGAGGTCCATGTCGAAGTGGTCCAAAACGCCGCTTTCGTCTACGCCTTCAGCCTTGCAGGTATAGGAGGGCTTCCGGTGGGAAGCTCGGGAAAGCTCATGGCCCTGCTTTCAAGCGGCATTGATTCGCCGGTCGCCCTGTGGCAGATGGCAAAGCGGGGGGCCGTCTGCTCCGCGGTTCATTTCTCCGGCGCCCCTGAAACGAGTGATGCATCTGAGTTCTTGGTGGATGACATCGCCCATGTGCTTGAGAGGACAGGCTGCATCGACAAGGTGTTCACTGTGGCGCTGGGTACTCACCAGCGACGGATATCGTTGGAATGCCCACCGCCTTTGCGGGTCATCCTGTATCGAAGGCTGATGTTCAAGGTGGCTGAGAGGCTTGCGGAAAGCATCGGTGCGAAGGCCCTGATCACTGGAGAGAGCCTTGGTCAGGTTGCATCGCAGACGTTGGAGAACATCTGCTGTACGGATGCCGCGGTTTCGATGCCTGTCTTCCGTCCCCTCATAGGCACTGACAAACAGGACATCATTTCCACCGCCAAGGATATCGGCACCTTCGAGATATCCACCGAAGAAGCCCCTGATTGCTGCACCCTGTTCATGCCGCGATCTCCCGAAACCCACGGAAAGCTCTCCGATGTCATCGCCGCTGAAGAGGCGCTGCCTGAAGATGAGTGGGTGGGGGAATTGGTCGCCTCTGCCCGCTGTGTGACCTATCGGCACCCTCGATAATCCTTTTCCGTTTCCTATCATCTGCCCTCCCTTCCCTTCTTCGAATGCAGAAGAGAAGGGAAACGCGTGTGGATCAGTGCAGGAATCCTGCAGGAAGCTGATGGATTCAAGGGCGATCCCTTCCCAATGCATCCTCAAGACATGATGAGCCTCTGCTGACGGCATTCAAGGTGCGTGAAAGGTCTCCTCGCTACCCTATCAAAGCGTAGGGCGTCCCCCAGAGAGGAGCACCATGGCATTCCAAGAGTATTCCGACAGCCTTGCATCCAAGCTGCATCTCGGACAGAGACGGATGCCCATCCTCGTCGGTGCTGCCATCATCGTACTCATTTGCGCGCTGTGCATATTCCAAAGCGTTCTGTTTCCACCGGATGGCCTCACCATAGACAGGGATGCGGAAGCGGGTGGGCACGTGGATGACGTGCAGGCATCTTCCGAAGAGGAGGTGTCTCAAGAATCCGCACCGCTTTGCGTCCACGTTGCTGGGTGCGTGAATACACCTGGCATGTACCAGCTTCCAGAAGGAGCGCGTCTGGCAGAGGCGATCAGTGCCGCAGGGGGCTTCACGGCAGAAGCGCGCACGGAAAGCGTGAACCTTGCCCGGGTGGTACAGGATGGCGAGCAGATCATCGTGTCAAGCGTCAATGTGGATACGGGTGGAGGAAGCACGCAGGTTGATCCATCTTCGCTTCCAAGTGCGCAGACGACATCCTTGGTGAACATCAATACCGCTGATGAGGCAACGCTTGAGACCATCTCCGGCATCGGACCTTCCAAGGCCAAGAAGATCATCACCTACCGAGAGGCCCATGGCCCATTCAAGACGGTTGATGACCTCACCTCAGTGAGCGGGATAGGGGAGAAGACCCTGGCCTCCATCAAGGACCAGATATGCGTAGGATGATGCGCGCGGACGGCTGATCAGGCATGCTCACCACGAATGGAGAGGTGATCGGTCTTGAAAGCTCCCCACGACGACAGGGGATGCCCTTCCTGCTGATTCCGTCGCTTCTGCTCTGGGCGGGAGCCGCCATCTCCTTCCTATCAAGCGCAAACGCACCTTCCACTCTCCTGATACCTCTCCTCGTCACCAGTGCCATCCTTGCCTTGGTTTGTGCGGCATTGATGTTCATCGCGCCAAGCAAGGATCTTGCGCTTAGCTGTGCGATGGTGTTCGTGGGAGTGGCTTTGGGGCTTGTCGCATCAGGGCAGCTGCAAGAGGGATATGCCAGCGCTGAAGAGCATAAGGCCGTCATCCGCCTGTCCGTTCTCCGGGATTCGACATCGACTGACCATGGTCACAGCACCGTCTGCGAGGCGCTCTGCGAAGACGGGACTCATCTCAAAGTAAGGCTCTTCACGAAGGATGATGAGTGCTTCCTGACAGGCACGCAGCTTGTCACTGACTCCCATCTGAGTCCGCTGCCAGCGGAGACGGAGGGCTACCTGCGTGATCAAGGAATCTGCGCCCAGATGAACGGAGACGACCTTACCCGGAAGGACCCTGTCGGATGGCTGGGTGTCTTGAGGGAGGTTCGGACGCGAGCCTTGGAGGTCATCGATCAAAGAAGCAGCCAGAGCAACCTCCTTTCCGCTCTCGTATGCGGCTATCGGCCACCGCTTGCTGAAAGCGACCTCAATGACGATTTCAAAGCCTGCGGTCTGGCCCACTTGGTGGCGGTATCGGGAGCGCATACCTCCATCATCTTGATGATGCTTTCTCTCCTTCTCAAGGCCTTGCGCCTCCCCAGGATCGCCTCTCTGCTCATCGCCGTGGGATTCGTGGGCGCCTATCTCATTCTCGCAGGGATGCCCATCTCGGCCATTCGGAGTGCCGTCATGGCAATACTCTCTCTGACTTCCACGTTGGCCCATCGGAGGAATGCCTCGTTGAATGCCTTGGCACTCTGCATCATCGGCTTCATGGTGACCGATCCTATCTCCTGCCTGTCCGTCTCGCTTTTCCTCTCGGCGGCGTCCACGTTGGGCATCATCTTGTTCTGCAGCCTTTTCACCTCATGGATTCCGCAGGCGAACAAGCGGGTGCGCTCCCTCATCGTGGAACCGGCTGCCATGACCCTTGCCGCGAATGTCATGACTTTGCCGGCCTCTGCCGCCCTCTTCTCGCAGATATCCTTGATCTCTCCTCTTGCGAATATCGCAGCTGCACCCTTGTTCACCATCGCCTGCGCCCTCGGTTTCGCAGGTTGTTTCGTAAGCGTGCTCTGTGAACCGCTCTCAGCGATGGCAATGTCTGCGGCTGATCTTGCCGTATATCCCTTGAAGGCTCTCGTGGAATGCCTCGGTTCCGTTCCCTTCGCCTCCATACCCTGTTCGCTTCCCTTGGTACCCATGATCCTTCTTTCCTTCATCTGCGCAGGCGTTCTTTGGATATGGTGGCCAAGGCCTTCGAAGCGCCTCCTTGAAACGGCGTGCGCAATGGCTGCTCTTCTCATTTTCGGGTCAATGGTCTTTGCGCGAGTTCCTTCCGTTGATTCGATCGTCATGCTGGATGTTGGTCAAGGCGACGCCATCCTCGTGAGATCGAAGACCCAGGCCATCCTGATCGATACCGGCAATTCGGATGCCAAACTCAGACGTGAGCTGGGCGCGCATGGTGTCTATGAGCTTGATGCGGTCATCATCACGCATCCCGATGATGACCATTGCGCTTCGCTCGCCTCCTTGGGGTCGTATGTGAATGTCCGTCGCATCCTTTGGTCAGAGGGCATCTTCACGTGCGGTTGTGAGAAGTGCTCTCGACTGCTCCAATGGGCAGAGCGCTGTTCTCCCCACGCGGAGAGGGTTGGGTTGCAGGTGCAGGACGTGGTGGATATGGGGTCTATCAGATTGGAGGTCATCTGGCCTGATTCCTTCGTCGATGAAGGAGGAAACGCTGACAGTCTCTGCCTGCGCGCTGATATCGATGTCAATGAGGACGGATCTGTTGATTGGAAGGCGCTGCTTGTTGGGGATGCCGAGGCGGAGCAGATCGCAGCCATGATCGCAGAAGGGAGGGTGGGCGACGTGGACGTCTTCAAGGTGGGCCATCATGGATCGAAGGTCTGCCTTTCAGAAGAGACTCTGAACGCCATCAGGCCTGAAGTGGCGCTCATCAGCGTAGGAGCGGGAAACCGCTACGGACATCCCAGTGCTGAAGCCATCAATCTGCTTGGGTCCGTGGAATGCAACGTGCTCAGATCAGATGAGCTGGGTTCGGTGACGGTGGCATTCTCGCTTGACCGGCTGGACATTCGCCGTCAATGACGTCTTTCGGCCGCTTCATTGGATTATCATATTCTCATGGCCAATCAAAAGGACAATGCGCTTCTCAGCGCCTATCTCGTAGTGGGAGACGATGCACTCAAACGGGAAGCCGTGCTGCATCGCATGCGCACCCGTTTGGAAAAGCTTGGTGACCTGGCATTCAATTCCGATACCTTCGACGGGGAGCATGCTGAGGGACGTCATATCGTCACCGCCTGTCAAACCCTTCCCTTTGCCAGCGAAAAGCGCCTTGTCGTCGTTGAGAATGCTGAGAAGCTGAAGAAGGCTGACTCCGAGGAGCTCGTCTCGTATCTGAACTCTCCTTCTGACACCACCGTCGTCCTGCTGATTGCAGAGAAGCTGGCGAAGAACACACGGCTGTACAAGGCGGTCACCGCCCTGGGAAGCACGGCGGTGATTGACTGCACGCGGCCGAAGAGGTGGGATCTTGCCCAGCATGTGCGCAACATGGCACCCGGCCATGGGATAACCCTCACATCGGATGCAGCCAGCCTGCTCGTCGATCTTCTGGGAGAGGATACCGTTCGCCTTGACAACGAACTCAAGAAGCTGGCGTTGGCCAATCCAACTCAAAAGCAGATCGGCAAAGGCGATATCGAGCGCATCGTCATGCGTGAGGCAGAGGCCAAGCCTTGGGACCTTGCCGATGCGCTCTCGGCGCGTGATCTGAAGCGCGCCATGACGGTCATCGCTCGCATGCCCAGTGCGTCTCCCTACTCGCTTCTCGGAGCATGCGTCTCACGCATCCGAGAGCTCATATGCGTGAAAGCGGTGATGGCGCGGGGAGGTGGAAAGGCACAGGCGGCTGCTGAACTCAAGGTGCCTGACTGGAAGATCAAGAACCACGACAGGTGGGTGCGCAATTATACGGCCGAGGAGCTCAGGTGTGCGCTTGATGGGGCCGTAAGATGCGAACGTGCAATGAAAAGCGGCGCTGACGTCAGCGCCGCTTTCGAAGACTGGTTGATATCCGTCATCAGTCAATAAGCATGAATGCTTGGAGCAGGTCTTCAACCATGGCTTTGCTTCCAAGGCCACGCTGGCATCAGCGCCGCTTTCGAAGACTGGTTGATATCCGTCATGCTTCCTCACCAAGCGGGAAAGGAATCTATTCCTCAGGCTGTGCCGCCTCGTCGTCTGCCTGCACCTCTTCGGCGGTCTCGGCATCAAGGGCCTCAGCCTCTGCTTCAGCCTTGGCGGCCTCTTCTGCCTCTTTGGCCTTGCGTGCGTTCGCCTTCTCCTCAAGCTTCATCTGGGCCTCACGACGCTTCGCCTTCTCAGCCTCCTTGGCCTTCATGGCCTCGAGGCGTGCCTCTTTTGCAGCCTTCTTCTTGTTCGACCCTGAAGGAACCTCTTTGGCCTTGGGCTTCTCATACGCCTTGCGATCCGCATCGGTGACGATGGTGTTCGCCAGCTTCATGAGTCCGCTCTTGCGGTTGGCAGCCTGGTTCTTCTTGATGACACCCTTTGAAACCGCCTTGTCCATGAGGCGGCAGGCAGCGCATGCCGCAGCATAGGCCTCGGCACCATTGCCGGCCTCAACGGCTTCACGGACGCGGCGCGTGGCCGTCTTGAGTTCGCTTTTGACAGCGCGATTGCGCAGACGGGCCTTCTCATTGGTGATGATGCGCTTCTTCTGGGACTTGATGTTCGCCATGCTCTTCTGCTTCCTTTCAGTTCATCTTCTTTGATATCAGTGTGCTCAGGCACGCTTCACAAGACGAGGATGCAAGAAGGCAGGATGCAGGCAGACGATGCGGAAGCAAGAGAGTATGGGCGCATGAAGCCCATCCATTGCGCATCCCCCTGGCTTTTCGAGATGCATGCCTCACTTCCAGCAAGGCCGCCAGCAACAGCCAGCCCTCATGCAGCCATGTCTGCGGGCGGTGTCTGATACACCAGCTGTCACTTGACGCTGATGCGATAGAATAACGCAACGCAGCTTCGCTGTCACGAAAAAACATCGGGAATCTCTCAAGGCTACGAAGGGGCTATGGCTACCGATCCCAACAACATACGCAACTTCTCCATCATCGCCCATATCGATCATGGCAAATCCACTCTTTCTGACCGCATCCTCGAGCAGACGGGGACGGTGGCTGAACGGGACATGCAGGAACAGCTGCTTGACACCATGGACATCGAGCGCGAGCGGGGCATCACCATCAAAAGCCAGGCAGTGCGCGTGGACTATCGGGCTGATGACGGAGAGGTCTATCAGCTCAATCTCATCGACACGCCTGGACATGTTGATTTCACCTATGAGGTCAGCCGCTCCTTGGCGGCATGCGAAGGTGCGGTGCTGGTCGTTGATGCCACCCAGGGGGTTGAGGCGCAGACCGTTGCCAACGCCATGCTGGCCATGAATGCCAATCTTGAGATCATTCCCTTGATTAACAAGATCGATCTCCCCGCTGCCGAGCCTGAACGGGTCAAAGAGGAGATCGAGGATGGCTTGGCCATCCCGGCCGATGATGCCGTGCTCGCTTCAGGGAAGACAGGGGAGGGCGTTCACGATCTTCTGGAATCCATCGTCTACAACGTCCCTGCTCCCACCGGAGACGCCTCAGCTCCCTTGCGTGCACTCATCTTCGACAGCTATTTCGACGCCTATCGAGGAGTGGTGGCGCTCATCCGCATCATCGATGGGGCCATCCACAAAGGGGACCGCATCCATATGCTTGCCACCAATGCCGATGCCCTGGTTGAGGAGGTTGGCGTGCGCAGGCCCGAAGAGGTGGCGCTGCCTGAGCTTGCGGTGGGCGAAGTGGGATATCTGGTAACCGGTCTCAAGGATGTCAGCCAAGTGAAGGTTGGTGACACGGTAACGCTTGCCGAAGGCGGTGTGAGTGATCCGCTTCCTGGGTATCGTGAAGCGAAGCCGATGGTCTTCACCGGACTCTATCCCATTGAGGGAGACCAATACGAACCGCTCAAGGAGGCGCTTGAGAAGCTTGCCTTGAATGATCCCGCTTTGGTGTGGGAACCGGAGACATCCGTGGCGCTTGGCTTCGGATTCCGCGTCGGGTTTCTGGGCCTTCTGCACATGGAGGTGGTGAAGGAGCGCTTGGAGCGTGAATTCGGGCTTGACCTTCTGGCCACGGCACCCTCAGTCGAATACAAGGTGTATCTGCGCGATGGGGAAGTGGAATCGGTCCATTCTCCCCAGGATATGCCTGCTGCAGGCACCTATGAGCGCATTGAGGAGCCCTATCTCAAGGCGAAGGTGCTTGTACCTCCTGACTATATCGGAGCGGTGATGGATCTCACGGTGGCGCGACGGGGCACCTTCATCACCATGAATTACATCTCCGAGACTACCGTTGAGATGCTTTGGGAGATACCCTTGTCAGAGCTGATCATGGATTTCTTCGACAAGCTGAAATCCAACACCAAAGGCTATGCAAGCCTTGACTATGAATTCATGGGCTACAAGCCGTCGAACCTCGTCAAGCTGGATATCCTTCTGGCCGGCAAGCCCATTGATGCGCTGTCGTTCATCGTCCACAAGGACAAGGCCTATGATCGTGGCCGCATCCTCACCGACAAGCTGAAGGAGATCATCCCTCGCCAGATGTTCGAGGTTCCCATCCAAGCTGCCATTGGTGGGCGTGTGCTGGCGCGTCAGACGGTGAAGGCGAAACGCAAGGATGTCTTGGCGAAATGCTATGGCGGTGACATCACCCGCAAGCGCAAGCTCCTTGAGAAGCAGAAGGCGGGCAAGAAGCGCATGAAGGCCATCGGCAACGTGGAAGTGCCTCAAGAGGCCTTCATGGCCATCCTGAAGGTAGACGAGTAGCCCAACTTGCCTATTGCGGTTTCGAATGACACTCGCGCTTCGCGCACATATGTGCGCCGCAAGAGCCTTCGCCACCAGCATCCCTCGTTCGGCGCTTACCTAACGAGAAGACTTTGATGTCCTTCATACCCCGTGTGGTGGGCTCGCAGCGAAGGCTTTAGCCTTCGTGCATTCGAAATAACACTTTCGTATGTCATTCTGAGCGAAGCATCGAAGATGCGGAGTCGAAGAATCTTTTTGTCTTGCGCACCGCATAATGTTTTAACTCTGCGATATCACGGGAGGCGCAAAGAGGGCGGTCTGTCGCTCGCACCCGCATGGGGGCACATCTCCGCACCTCTCCTGCACAAACAGAGAGTCACGGGGACGGTTCTCTCGACTCAATCCATTCGTGCTGCGCCTAAAGTGTGCGCCGTAGAGCTCTTCGCCACCTGACACTCTCTTTCGGCGCTAAACTTGACTGCAGATCTGAAGATCTGCGCTACGAGTATGTCGAAGTTCGCGTGACCGCAGATCTGAAGTCTGCGCTACGAGCTTTCGCTATGAGCGTTCGCGCTACGAGCCTTCGCTGCACGCTACATCGAGAGATGCGGGGTCTCTTTGTTCTCCTGTCGTGGAATCTCCCGTCATCTGGCAAGCGAGATTGTGTAAGATAACCTCATGAAGAAACGTGAAGAATACGACTGGCTGAACGATCCCTTCGATGAGAAGAAGATTGCCGAAGAGCAGGAGCAGGCGAAGATGTCTGGCTGTTCTCGCATCGGCATTGTCATAGCAGTGATCATCATCCTCGTCATCGTTGTCCTCTTCTCTGTCGTTTCCTGTTCCGTTCTCACCCTCGGTGCCTGATACGCGTGCCATTCGCTCCCGGCTTCTTCGATGACCACCGACTGATCCTGGCGCCCATGGCCGGTGTCTCCGACCCTGTCTTCCGACGTCTCTGCGAAGAGCAGGGTGCTGATCTCACCTTTACTGAAATGGTTTCCGCGAAAGGACTTTCCTACGCGAACGACAAGACACGCCATCTTGTGGATGTGCTGCCGGACACCACAGCGGTGGGAGTCCAGATATTCGGGCACGAACCATCCGTCATGGCCGACCAAGCCAGATGGATCGAAGATGAGCTGGGAGAGACGCTGGCGTATCTGGATATCAACATGGGTTGTCCCGCTCCCAAGATCGTGAAGAAGGGTGACGGAAGCGCGCTCATGAGAACGCCCGAGCTTGCAGAGTCCATCGTGGAAGCGGTGAAGGGTGCTGTCGCACATCCCGTCACCGTCAAGTTCCGCCGCGGATGGAGCAAGGATGCGGGTGAGTGCGCTCCTGAATTCGCCAAGCGCATGGAAGATGCCGGAGCGGATGCCCTGTGCGTGCATGGCAGATTCGCCATGCAGTATTACCAAGGCGCTTCGGACAGATCCACCATCGCTCGGGTGAAGGAACGCGTTGGCATTCCCGTCATCGGCAATGGAGACATCACGGACGGTGCGGAGGCACTGTCCCTGCTTCAGGAGACGGGATGCGACGCCATCATGATCGGGCGTGCTGCAGAGGGAAATCCCTGGGTGTTCGCGAATGTCAAGGCGGCCTTCGAAGGTACCGACGCACCCTCCGCACCTTCGAAGGATGCCCGCATTGCCATGGCAAGGCGTCATGTTGATGAGCTTCTGAGCATCCGCCCGCGGGCGGGAGCGTACCTGCGCAAGCATGCCATGTGGTATCTGCATGGCCTGCCCCATGCCGCTTCCGCGCGCAGGCAGCTTGCAACCTGTAGCACCCAAGAGGAGTTCCATCTTGTCTTCGACAGCCTTCTCTCAACGGAATGAAAGGACGGCCATGCCTCACGATCCATATCGAGGACTCTACATCCACCTGCCTTTCTGTGCATCGAAATGCCATTACTGCGACTTCGATTCACTGGCCTATCGGAGGGATGATCCCTACATCGGCGAATACGTCGAAGGTTTGGTAAGGAGGATTCGTCAGCTGTCCAAGGAAGGTGAGCTCACCTCCATTCGTACCATCTACCTTGGTGGTGGCACACCGACGCATATCGGGGCCGGAAACCTTGGATCGCTGATGTATGCGCTGAGTGTGTCTTTGGATCTCTCGCAGGTGGAGGAATACACCGTCGAGGCCAACCCGGAAAGCCTCACTGAGTCTTTGGTGAAGGACATGTGGGCATTGGGAGCGAATCGGCTTTCCTTAGGCGTTCAAACCTTCGATGATGAACTGCTCCGTGCGATTGGGCGCATCCACACCTCACGCGAAGCGCTTGACGCCATCAAGACGGCGCAGACCCGCTTCGAGAACGTCAGCATCGATCTCATGTGCGGTCTGCCTGAGCAGACGCAGGCAGGTGTCGAAGAGGACGTGCGGCGTGCCATTGAGTGCGCTGTCACGCACATAAGCCTCTATCCTCTGACTTTGGAGAAGGGCACGAAGCTCTACCGCAAGCGACGCAGACTGCGTTTGCCCTCCGAGGATGTCCAGGCGTCCATGATGGAATCAGCGCAGGACCTTCTCGAAGAGGCGGGTTTTCGGCGATATGAGGTTGCGAGCTACGCACGGCCCGGTTTCGAGAGCAAGCACAATCAGGCGTATTGGACATCGCAACCCTATCTGGGGGTTGGCCGTTCAGCCGTCACCATGACCCAGAATGAGCAACGGCGCATGCGTGTGCGTGACGATCAGATCGAAGATGACTTGGACCCCGCGCAGATGGCTGCAGAGGATGCCATGCTTGCCATGCGGATGACGCAAGGCCTGTCGAAGCAGCGTGCAGAGCAGCTTGCAAGGGCGCTTCCTGACCTTCTTCCCTGTCTTCGCAGCCTTGAGGGCAAGGGACTCGTCGCTGAGGATGCAGACGCGTGGCGGCCAACCCAGACAGGATGGCTTCTGGGCAACGAGCTTTTCGGCGAGCTTCTCCTGCTTGCACCTTGATTGCTGGCACTCGAGCGGCTAGACTGCTAGAAAACAGGAAAGACGCATAAGAAGGGTCAGAGAAGAGATGCTCTCGAACAGACGTCAGCAGATACTTTGCGCGCTGATAGAGGAGTACGTGGCGAATGCGTGTCCCGTGGGGTCACGCACGATAGCCGAGCATCACGATTTGGGCGTGAGTCCGGCAACCATCAGAAACGAGCTGTCCGCTCTGGAGGAAGCGGGCTACATTGCCCAGCCTCATACCTCGGCCGGTCGTATTCCCACCGATGCGGGATACAGGGAATTCGTCGATGAGCTTCTGGCGCAGGCTGATGAGACCCAACGCACTGCCGCGCTCTCGCAGATCGAATCGATCCGCAGAAGCGCAGAAGCGCTCGATGACCTGATCGAGCGCACCAACGCCGAGCTCGCGCGTCTGACGCAGTGCCTTTCCGTCATCATGGCTCCCCAACGGCAGACCTTCCGTATCCGTCAGATATCCCTCGTGTCCCTCACTGATCATTCCGCCTTGACCGTTCTGGTCACCGAGGATGGCCAGGTGGCAAACGAGCACGCCGTCTTCGCCTCTCCTGCAACCCCTGAGGACATCCGGCAGATGGAAGCAGCCTTGAACGAGCTGCTTCAAGGACGGACAACCGATGAGATGGCTTCGGAGAAGTGGGAGCTTGCCCTGCGCGACGGTCGCGCGAAGGCCGTCTTCCGCTCTCTGCAGGTGGCGGCGACGCGGCTCGTACGCGCACACAGCACCCGTTCGGGAATGAGCACGCTCATGCGCAAACCAGAGTTCCATGAATCGGAGGCGCTTCTTCCCGTCATGGAGATCCTCGAGGATGACACGGTTCTCTTCAAGGCCATCGGCGACAATGGCCTCCCCGAGGGAGACATCTGCATCCGCATAGGGAAGGAAAACGTCACCGAGCGCCTCTTCGGCGTCTCTGTCATCGCAGGTATCTACGGCAGGGGAGACGCACAGGGCATTGTCGCGGTCATTGGGCCGACCAGAATGGATTATTCGAAGACCATCGGTGCTGTTCGCGCAGCCCAGGATGTTCTCAGAGACGAATGAAGGGTTCAACATGCCAGCTACTGCACAGAAAGACCTCTATGAGATCCTCGGCGTGAGCAAAGACGCCACTGAAGCCGAGATCAAGAAAGCCTTCCGCCACAAGGCGCGTGAGCTCCATCCTGACGTCAACCGCTCCGCCAACGCTGAAGAGGAGTTCAAGGAGCTCAACGAAGCCTATGATGTGCTCTCAGACGCGAACAAGCGCGCGCAGTATGACCGATTCGGCACCATTCCGGGGGCTGCGGGCTCAGGCACCGGATACGTTGACTTCGAAGACATCTTCGGTGGGTTCGGTGGCATGGGCGATATCTTCTCCTCGTTCTTCGGAGGGGCTGCCCGATCCCAGCAGGTGCGCCGTGAAGGGCGCGATATGGGTCTTGGCATCACCGTCACCCTCAAGGATGCCGCTCAAGGCCTCTCGAAGGAGATCGTCTACGACCGTCTGGCGCCTTGCACTGACTGTGATGGCACTGGCATTGCCGAAGGCGGCAGCGAACAGGTCTGTGGACGATGCTCCGGTTCTGGCAGGGTGAGCGTCGTCCAGCGCACGATGTTCGGTGACATGCAGTCCACCTCCACCTGTCCGGAATGCGATGGCACCGGCAAGGTCATCGAAGGGGCATGCGAGGAATGCCAAGGTCAAGGCAGGGTTCCTGACAGACAGAGGGTTTCCGTTGACATCCCTGCCGGCATCAGGGATGGCCAGCAGATGCGCGTGCCCAACTTGGGAGAGGCGGGCATGCGTGGAGCCGATGCGGGAGATCTCATCGTCACCGTGCGCATCGAGCCCGATGAGTACTTCCAGCGTGATGGTGATGACCTCCACGTGATGGTCGACGTTTCCATGGTTCAGGCAGCTTTGGGAGCGCGTATCACCGTCAATGGCATCCTGGCTGACGAAGAGGTGGAGGTCCGCATCCCTGAGGGCACGCAGACAGGGGATGTCATCAAGGTCAAGGGCCATGGCATGCCCAGACTGCGCAGCACCTCACGCGGAAACCTGTTTGTGCATGCCAACGTCAAGATTCCCAAGAAGCTGAACAAGAAGGAACGGGGCCTTCTGGAGAAGCTCGCCTTGGAGATGGGGGAGGATGTCAACGACGAACGTTCGCCCCTGCAGAAGCTCAAGAGCTTCATAGGCTAGCGATGTCGCTTCCCCGATTCTTCCTTGATGAGCAGGTTCTAGCCCATGAGATGGCGCCTTGCTTTCCCTTGCGTCTGAACCCTGAGGATGCCCAACACGCCCGCGTCCTCAGGATCAGCGAGGGTGAGCACATCGCCGTCATCGATGCCGACCAGGATTATTTCGAATGCAAGGTCGAAGCGGTCAGTGCGTCAGGTCTTCTGGTGTCCATCACCCATCATGGGGACGTGTCCTCTGACAGAGGACACGTCATCCTCATGCAGGGTCTTGCCAAGGGTGACAAGATGGATTCGGTCATTCGCCAGGGAACCGAGCTTGGTGTTGCTGAATTTGTTCCGCTTGCCTGCGCACGCTCGGTGGTGAAGATGGATGCAGGCAAGGCCCAGAAACGAACTGCCCGTTGGCGCTCCATCGCCAAGCATGCTGCCATGCAATCCGGACAGCCATTCATCCCTGAAGTAGCCTTCCCGTCTACTGTTGAAGAAGGCTGTGCTCTGGCGGCCCAAGCGACTGCAGTTCTGGTGTGCTGGGAAGAGGCGCCCCAGACAGCAACGCTTCGCAATGCGCTCCAGACAGCCCTCGCCACCACACGCACGCCTGCTGAGGAGGCGCGTGTCGCATTGGTGATCGGTCCTGAGGGCGGTTTGGAGAAGGACGAGGTTGAGGCGTTTCTCTCCTGCAATCCCTGTGCCCGTCTCGTGAGCCTGGGTCCTTCCATACTGCGCACGGAAACAGCCGCCGTCGTAGCTTCCGCTCTGGTGCTCTACGAACTGCGCCACCTTGGAGGAGCGAACCTTGGGTGCTAGGAATGCGCCTGTCTACCGCGTGATCAACCTGGGATGCAAGGTCAATCGCGTTGAATCGGACGCATTCGAACATGCTCTGGAGCAGCGCGGCTATCGCATGGGGGCTTCTGCAGAGGCGCAGATCGTCATCGTGAACACCTGCACGGTCACGGGGGAAGCCGAGAAGAAGACGAGGAAGGCCGTGCGTCGTGCCCTGCGCGACAGTCCCGATGCCATCGTCTACGTCACAGGATGTGCGGCAGCCATTGATGCAGATACCTATCTGGCAATGGATGGGCGCGTCCGCACGGTTCCCAAGTCAGCGCTCATCGAACGAATATCGGGTCAGAACCCATCCCATGGACAGACAAGAGACTCGCATGGAAACGGAAGAGTTCGCGTGGGCGTCAAGATCCAGGATGGATGCGACAACGCGTGCACCTATTGCGTGGTCCATACAGCACGTGGGCCGGCTTCAAGCAGGGATTCCGACGAAGTGGTGGACGAATGCAGAAGATTGGTGGCTGAAGGCGTTCCCGAGATCATCCTTGCAGGCATCAACCTGGGCGCCTATCTGCATGAAGGCGTATGTCTGTCGATGCTTCTTGCACGTCTTGTGGAGGAAGTGCCCTTGAGAGGCGCTTCGAGGATCCGCCTCTCAAGCATCGAGCCGCAGGATGTCACCGAAGACCTTGCCCGGTGCATCGCATCCTCCGAAGGGCTGATTTGCCGACACCTCCATCTGCCCCTGCAGTCTGGCAGTTCGCGTGTGCTTGGGCAGATGGCTCGGCGCTACGACCGACGTGATTTCGAGGCCAGGATCTCCCTTCTGCACGCTCTGATGCCTGATGTCAGCCTGACCACCGATGTGATCGTGGGGTTTCCCGGAGAAACGGAGGAGGACTTCCGCGAAACGTTGGATCTCTGTCGAACCTGTTCGTTCTCGAAGATACACGTCTTTCCCTATTCCCCCCGCAGGGGCACTCCCGCAGCGGACCGTCTCGATCAGATTCCACCTTCTGTGAAGGAAGAGCGAGCCTTACGGCTGCGAACGCTTTCCGATGAGCTTCGTCATCATGATCTTTCACGACGAATCGGCAGAACCGAATGTGTGGTCGTTGAATCCAAGGGAAAGGCCAGGACGGAAAGCTATCACGAGGTGGCTGTGCCCGAAGAGCTTCTGGTGGGAAGCCTTGTCCCTGTGACCCTCACCCCGCAGATGTTAGAATACCGCCCATGACAGAAGCATCAACCACGAAGATATCGATACCTCCCGACGTCCCCATGGTTTCCATCACGGGGGTCGCGGATGAGCACCTGCGCCTGATCCAAGAGGCCTTCTCGGCAAGGATCAGCATCTTGGGCAACGAGATATCCATAACAGGAAGCGAGGCTGATCGCGAAGCGACGGTTACCCTCTTCTCCGAGATGACAGCCATGATCCGCACGGGAGAGCCCTTCGATGCGGCCTCTGTGCGCAAGCTGCTCAGCCTCATCCAAACCTCCTCTTTGAGTCCTCACTCCCTGCGAGAGGATGTGATCCTGGTCCACCGGGGACGTGCCATCAGACCGAAGACCCAGGGACAGAAGGACTACATCGATGCCGTCAGGGAACACGACATCACGTTTGCCGTTGGATGCGCGGGCACGGGAAAGACGTACCTTGCCATGGCCTTGGCCGTGACGGCCCTTGAGCGAAAGCAGGTAGATCGCCTCATCCTCTCCCGTCCCATCGTTGAAGCGGGAGAGAACCTCGGGTTTCTGCCCGGAACGCTCACCGAGAAGGTGGACCCCTACATCCGTCCTCTCTATGATTCCCTTTTCGCCATGATGGACGCTGAGAAGGCGCAGAGCCTCATTGATCGAGGTGTGATAGAGATAGCCCCTCTCGCGTTCATGCGAGGACGAACGCTGAACCAGAGCTTCATCATCCTGGATGAGGCGCAAAACGCCACCCGTGAGCAGATGAAGATGTTCCTGACAAGACTGGGGTCCGCATCCAAGATGGTCATCACCGGAGACATGACGCAAAGCGATCTTTCGGGTGGGGCCTCAGGCCTTGCTGATGCCATGGATGTGGTCTCCGGCATCAAGGAGATAGCCATCGCGCAGCTTGGTGAGAGAGACGTGGTGCGCAACAGCCTGGTCTCGCAGATCATCGCAGCCTATGAAGCCGCAGCGAAGAAGGGGTGATGATGGAAGCACTCATCGCCGACAATCATGGCGCGCATGCCATTGACCATGACCGCATCGCGCGTCTGGTGGACTTCATCGCCTCGAAGCTTTCTCTGCCAGAGCCTTCGGAGGTTTCCATCTCCTTCGTCTCAAACGACGTGATGGCAGACCTCAACGCACGATTCCGTCACCGGGAAGGGCCCACCGATGTCCTTTCCTTCGAATGCGACAACCTTGACGATTCCTTCCCTGGGTATCAGACGCTGTTCGAAGCGGGTGACATCATCATCGCTGGGGATGTCGCGGCCACGCAGGCGAAGGAGGCGGGACATTCCACCCATGACGAGATAGACATGCTCATCACGCATGGCATCCTCCATCTGATAGGCTATGACCATATCGAAGAGGAGGATGCATTGGAGATGGAGCGGCTCCAAGATGGTCTCTTGGAGCAATGGCGCGCGGAGGGATGAAGGCAGAGCAGCGATGCCCACTGACACCAACAAAGACAGACGCTACGTGCGTCATGCAGGCGACCAGAGCCGCTTTACCTTCAAGGATGCCTTCTCCTGCGCGCAGGCTGGCCTGCGCTACGCCTTGGGCACCCAGCGCAACTTCAAAATCCATGCCGCCGTTGCCATTCTTGCCATCGTGTTGGGGTTCCTCTTCCGAATCAGTGGTGCCGAATGGTGCGCCATCGTGCTCTGCATCATGGTCGTCTTCGCCTTGGAGCTTGCCAATACCGCTGTGGAGTCAGCCATAGACCTCGTCTCGCCCCAATGGAACGAGCTTGCGAAGCGAGCCAAGGATTGCGCGGCTGCTTCCGTCTACGTGGCCGCCATCGGGTCAGTGGTCGTTGCCGCGATCGTCTTCATTCCAAAACTGCTGGTCCTTGCGGGAGTGGGGTGAGAGCGCATATGGATTTGGATGCATACTTTCGAGAGAATCCCACCTCCGCATCTCATGGGGACATGATCGCACCCGAAGGGTTCAAGTCTGGCTTCATCGCACTTTGCGGGCGCCCCAATGCAGGGAAGTCAACGCTGCTGAATGCCCTGGTGGGACAGAAGGTGGCCATCACCTCATCAACGCCGCAGACCACACGGCGCAGGATACAGGGCATCCTCACGCTTCCCACTGCCCAGATGGTCTTCGTTGACACTCCCGGTCTCCATAAGCCCCATGATCTGCTTGGTGAGCAGCTGAACGCCTCAGCGACATCCGCACTGGAAGATGTCGACATAGCGGCCATGGTGATAGACTCCACCAAACCGGTGGGGAAGGGGGACGAATGGGTGGCCGCACAGGTGGCGGCAAGCCAGGCACGCAAGCTGCTCGTGCTCTCCAAGGAAGATCTCGTCTCCTTCGATCAGACATCCGCGCAGTTCGAACGGGCGCGGGGTCTGGCACCGTGGGATGCCATCGTCTCACTCTCTGCCAAATCCGGATACAATGTCGGTGCGTTCATTGATGAGGTCTTGCAACTACTTCCCGAAGGGCCTCTGTGGTTTCCGAAAGATGCCGTTTCAGACGTCGCGTTCGAGACCATGGTCTCTGAGATCATTCGAGAGAAGGTCTTGCGCCAGTTCCGCGAAGAGGTGCCTCATTCGGTGGGCGTGAAGGTGGAAGAGACGCGTGATACCGCTACTCTGATGAGCATCCGCGCCTCCGTCTTCGTTGAGCGGGACAGCCAGAAAGCCATGCTCATCGGTGCTCAGGGGGCCTCAGTCAAACGGATCGGCACTCAGGCACGGGCCGATCTTGAGAAGATGCTCACCAAGAAGGTCTACCTTGATCTCAAGGTGAAGGTGAAGAAGAATTGGCGCAGAGACGAGAATGAGATCAAGCGCCTCGGATATATGGAGTGATGATTCGTATCCTATGATCTGCCCACGATGCGGAACTGAAAACAGAACCCAAGCGCGCTTCTGCGATGGATGCGGATACAGCCTCATTCGCCTTGACGTCGCAGACGAGCAATCGGCGACCACCATCGATCTTGATGATGACCAGCAAACCCAAAGGCTTGACGTTCCCAATGATCCTACTCGTCCGCTCCTTGAGAGCGACACCCGATACATCGGTGAGGAGACGGAGTTGTATCCTCCGATCTTTCCTGAACAGACTCAGACTGACACCGCTTTCCTCTCGCCAAGCGCAACCCAAGAGCTTCCTCGCATAGGCGAGATGGCCGACACGCAGTCCAAGTCCTATTCCGCTCGTGAGGGCACGGGTGGCAAGAAGCTTTTCATGCCACATGGCAGCGTCCTGCGTCATCGGAAGCTCGTGATCATCCTTGCCATCTGCGCCGTCATCCTTGCAGGGCTGGGCATCGCCGCTGCAACCTATTCGCTTGAGATATGGGGCGGCAAGCAGATACCGGACGTGGTGGGACTCAAGGCCCAAGACGCCACTGATCGTCTTGAGCAGGCTGGCTTTTCCGTGTCGCAGGTCCTGGTCAAATCCGATGACGTCGAAGGGATCGTCCTCGGCACCCATCCTGAAACGGGCATCCGAGCCGAGGCGGGAAGCGAAGTGGTGATCGATGTCTCGTGTGCGCGAGTCATCCCTGAAGTGGTGGGCAAGACCCTTGATGAGGCGATGGCGCTTCTCCAGGCTGAAGGGTTCGAGAACGTCGAAGTTGCAGAGGAGAAGTCGAATGATGCGGCAGGCACCGTGCTTGCCGTGAGTCCTGAGGTGGGAGTGCGTTCCAAGGCGCAGGCAACCATCACCCTCACTGCATCAGTGCCCTTCACGGTGCCAGCGGTCGCTGGACTTTCGCTTGAA
This sequence comes from uncultured Eggerthellaceae bacterium, assembly GCA_964462135.1. GTDB lineage: Bacteria > Actinomycetota > Coriobacteriia > Coriobacteriales > Eggerthellaceae > MGBC163016. Next base: position 31,323 of record CAYWWK010000002.1, read on the forward strand.
GAGGCACAAAGCGCTCTTGAGGCCGAAGGCTATATGGCCAAGACGGCCTTCGTGTACACCGAGGATGCACCAGAAGGAAGCGTCCTGGGAACCGACCCGGGAGAGGGGACTGAACTCGCCTCCGGATCAGAGGTCACCATCAACGTGGCGAAGAGCCGGGCTTCTGAAGTCATCCAATGGGCGCGCTCTTGGTTTGAAGGTTCCTCGCAGTACACCATCGATGGCATCTCCTATGAGCTGAAGAGCATTTCCGACATCAGCTACATCGGAAACGATCAATGCAGCTTCCAGGTGGTCATGCAGCCATTCGAAACCCATTCGTGGTTCGGTTCGGTTCCGGAAACCCGCTATGGCAACGAACAGACCATCAAGGGTGAGATGTCCTTCTCTGCAGACGGCAAGCTTGCTTCTGTGAATCCCAACCTCAAGCGGGCCTGATTAAGATGCCCGGAAGGGACAGGACCGCACAGGTCGTGGTCTTGGGAAAAACCAAACTCGGGGAATCCGATCTCATACTCCATTTGATGGATTCCACAGGGGCTGCCGTGAAAGCCATCGCCAAAGGCGCCCGAAAGCCACGCAATGCGAACTCAGCCCGCCTCGAGCTGTTCAACAAGGCGCAGGTCACCTTGGCCGCTGGCAAGAACCTCGATATCGTCAAAGAGGTTCGGCTGCTCTCCCGCAAAGATGGGCTTGCCGCCGACCCATTGCGCTTCGCGGCTGCATCCACCGTTGTTGAGGCAGCCAGGAGCTGCATCCAGCCAGACCTTGAGGCACCTCGCCTCTTCGAGATGACCGAAGAGGCGCTTCGCATCCTCGAAGGTGCACCCGAGCGCATCACCCCTCTTCTGGTTTCCGCCTATCTTTTGAAGATCACGGCGCTTCTGGGAATGAGGCCCTCCTTTTCGCTTTGCGCGGGCTGTGGCACGCCTCTGGGCGACACGCCAAGCGAACGGGCCCGCTTCTCGTACCGGGATGGGGGAGCACTCTGCAGGGATTGTTCACGCCTCATGGATTCGGTCAAGATTCCAGCCCAGGTGCTCATCCGTGCCCATGAAGTGCTCATGGGCACATTCGAGGACATGAGCGCCTGGAAGCCGGGGGCCCGCGATGAAGACGTTCTCCAACTCTCCCTTCAGTGGTTCACGAGCCAGACAGCTTCAAGATTGCGCTCTTCTGCAACTTTTTGCAACCTCTTCGGTTGTGCCCAGGTTGCATCTGGCTTATAATCCGACGGCTGCGCAAAAGCGCATCTTCTCCTGGCTTGCATGGAACGCCTCCTTGCCTGCTCAGAGAAGACGGCAGGAAAGAATCGGTCGTCGGGCACCACGCACGCCGACCACGTTTTCGAAACGCAAGAAAGGTGTTTGATCAACAATGGCGAACAAGTACAGCATCACCAAGGAAGAAACGGCGAACCTCATCAAGGAATATGGCAAGACTGCAAACGATTCAGGCAGCGCTGAGGTTCAGGTTGCCATCCTCACCGAGCGCATCCGCAACCTCACCGAGCACCTGAAGGTGCACAAGAAGGACAATCACACCCGCCGTGGCCTCATGAAGCTCATCGGTAAGCGTCGCGGCCTTCTGAAGTACATCAAGAATCGCAACATCGACGAGTACCGCGCCTTGATAAAACGGCTCGGCATCCGTGACAACATCTAAGCCGATTCAACGAACAAGACCCGTCGAACATGGCGGGTCTTGTTGAATGGAGTGAGGCTGCCTGTCCAGAGGCATCCTCACCGGGCCTGAAGAGCCGCTGTAGGCTTGAAGGCAGCAAGACGAAGCAGCCAGCTGCATGGGGCACCTGGCAGGAAGAGAAGGAAAGAGAATGACAAAGATCGTTTCCGAGTTCGAACTGTATGGGAAATCCTACCGCTTTGAAACCGGAGAATTGGCAAAGCAGGCAACGGGGGCCGTCCTGGTCACCTGTGGCGAAACAAGCGTATTGGTGACCGCTGTCGTCTCGAAGCAACAGCGTGACTTCGACTTCTTCCCCTTGACCGTTGATTTCATGGAGAAGATGTATGCAGTCGGCCGCATCCCCGGTGGATACCTGAAGCGTGAGGCGAAGCCTTCTGACAAGGGTACGCTCACAGCCCGCATGATCGATCGACCCATCCGTCCGGGCTTTCCTGACGGTTTCAAGAACGAAGTGCATATCGTTGCCACCACCTTGGTCGTGGATGGGGAGAATCCACCTGACACCATCTGCGTCGGAGGCGCTTCGGCGGCCCTGCTCGTTGGTGGCGCGCCTTTCGACGGTCCGGCGGCCTGTGTCAGGATAGGTCGCAACAGGGACACGGGGGAATTCATCGTCAACCCCACCTATGCCGAAGAGGAGAATTCCGATCTGGAGCTCACCATTGCCGGCACCAAGGATTACATCTCCATGGTAGAGGCGGGGGCCGACCAGATCTCCGAGGAGGACATGCTCAGTGCCATGACCTTCGCCCAGGAAGCCATCGGTGCCTTCTGCGACAAGCAGGCGGAATTCATTGCCCAAGTGTCTCCAACCCCACTGCCTTACACCATCCACGAGGCGGACCCTGCGGTTGACGAACGCATCAACAGGTTCGCATCCGAGATGGAGGAGGCGCTCGCTTCCCCTGACAAGGCTTGCCGCCTTGAGCAAGTCGAAGAACTCAAGGCCCGTATCACGGCGGATGAGTTCACCGAAGAGGAGCAGGCGGCGTGGGGTTCCGACATCGCCGCTGCCCTCAAGAAGCTTGAGAAGACCGCCATGCGTCAGATGATCATCCAGAAGGGGGAGCGCGTTGATGGCCGTACGCCCACCGAAGTGAGGCCCTTGCACATCGTCCCCGGATATCTGCCACGCGTCCACGGCTCGGGGCTTTTCCAGCGCGGTCAAACCCAGGCACTTTCCGTCTGCACCCTTGGGATGCTCAATGAGTGGCAGCGCCTTGACACCATCGATCCGCTTGAGGGCAAGCGCTACATGCACCAGTACAACTTCCCGCCCTACTGCACGGGTGAGACGGGTCGCATGGGTGCGCCGAAGCGTCGCGAGATCGGCCATGGCGCGTTGGCCGAACGGGCACTCCTTCCTGTGCTCCCCACAGAAGATGAGTTCCCGTATGCCATCCGCGTGGTTTCGGAGATCCTTGAATCAAACGGCTCATCCTCCATGGCATCCACATGCGGTTCCACCCTCGCTCTCATGGATGCGGGCGTTCCCATCAAGGCTCCTGTCTCAGGAGTTGCCATGGGACTCATCAAGGAGGGGGATGACGTCGTCATCTTGACTGACATCCAAGGCCTTGAGGATTTCCTGGGTGACATGGACTTCAAGGTCTGTGGAACGGCATCGGGCATCACGGCCCTTCAGATGGACAACAAGGCACGGGGGCTGTCCGTCGATATCCTGGCACGTGCGCTCTCGCAGGCCAAGGAGGCACGCGCCTACATCCTTGACGCGATGCTTGCCACCATCAGCGCTCCACGCACTGACATCAAGGACACCGCTCCCCGCATCGAGACCATCCACATCCCTCAGGACAAGATACGTGAGGTCATCGGCAGCGGTGGCAAGGTGGTGCGTGGCATCCAGGAGGAAACGGGTGCCAGCATCGATATCCAAGAGGATGGCACCATCCACATCGCCGCGGTGGAAGGCAGTGCCGGGAAGGCTGCCAAGGACATGATCCTCGCCATCGTGAAGGAGCCTGAGGTAGGGGAGGTCTACGATGGCGAAGTCGTGGGCATCAAGGACTTCGGTGCATTCGTGCGTCTCACACCCAACAAGGATGGGCTCCTCCATATCTCCAAGGTGGCTCAGGGACGCGTTGCCAAAGTCGAGGACGTGCTTGATCTTGGCGATATCGTGAAGGTGGAGGTCACTGAAGTCGACCCGAAGACGGGAAAGATATCCTTGGACAGGCTTGACAAGCCCGCCGCCCCTCAAGCTTCGCATGGATCTTCTGAAGGGTCGTCTGACAAGCCCCGTCCCGGACAGGGAAACCGTCGTCCCCGTCGAAGCCACCACGCATGATCAAGGTCGCAGTCGCCGGATGCGCCGGCAGAATGGGCAATGCCACGGTGGAGGCCGTATGTGCCGCAGATGACATGATCGTCGTCTGCGGCATCGACCCCGCCGGACGTGCCGATGCCGATTTTCCCGTATTCTCCCATGTCCGCGATGCCCTTGAGGCGTGCGACGTCGATGTGATGGTTGACTTCACACGTCCCGACACCGCTGCCGGCAATATCGAAGAGGCGCTTGCGCGGGGTGTCAATTGCGTTGTAGGCACTACGGGGCTTTCCGAAGAGGAACTGTCCTTGCTGGCCGGGAAGGCCAAGGGGGAAGCCTGTCTGTTCTTCGCGCCGAATTTCACGACAGGTGCTGTCCTCATGATGAAATTCGCCCAGGCGGCGGCGCCCTTCTTCCCTCAGGCAGAGGTGGTGGAGTTCCATCACTGCCGCAAGAAGGATGCCCCCTCGGGCACTGCTGCGATGACCGCCCATCTGATAGCCCAAGCTCGGAAGGGTGAACCTTCACAGGCCCCCGGTCGCGAGACCGAGATCGCTGGAGCAGAGGGTGCTCGCGGAGCGTTGATCGAGGGAATACCCGTTCATTCCGTCCGTTCGGATGGTTTCGTGGCCAACCAAGAGGTGATATTCGGCTCGCTCGGTCAGACGCTTTCCATCAAGCACGTGTCTTGGGACACCCAATCCTACATGCCCGGAGTTCTCCTGGGTATTCGTGAATCGATTCATTTGGCCGGTCTGGTCATCGGACTGGAAAGCCTGATGGGGCTTTGATGCTAGAATAGCCCCGTCAAGCGGAACATCCATTGGCGCTCTTCGAATTGTTGGCGCAATCGGCTGAAAGAAGAAGATGACATGATAGATCCATTCCCTCGCTTCGGCAGGATGATACCTGCAATGGTCACTCCCTTCCAATCCAACCTGGAACTGGACCTTCCCCGTGCCGCTGAGCTTGCAGACAGGCTCATTCAGGGAGGCAGCGACTCATTGGTGGTGAATGGAACCACAGGCGAATCACCCACTGTCTTCTATCCGCAGAAGATCAAGCTCTTCGAGACGGTGGTGGAAGCCGTTGCGGGCAGGATTCCCGTCATAGCCAATGTGGGAGACAACTGCACTGCTGACACCATCGCATTCGCAGAAGACGTCTCGAAGCTGGGTGTGGATGCCTTCATGTGCGTCGTGCCCTATTACAACAAGCCTCCCCAGGAGGGCCTGTACCAGCATTTCAAGGCGATCGCATCCTCCACCGACCTTCCCATCATCCTCTATAACATCCCGGGCCGGTGTGCCATCAACATGAGCGCCGACACCACGCTGCGGCTGGCGTGGGATTGTGAGAACATCGTCGCCGTGAAGGAAGCATCGGGGGACTATGACCAGATCTCCCGCATCATCGAGGGAGCACCTGAAGGATTCGCCGTGTTCTCCGGGGACGATTCAGCCACCCTCGACCTCATGAAGCTTGGTGCGCAAGGGGTCATATCCACCATCGGGAACGTCACCCCTACACGCATGAAGGAGATAACCACCGCCTGTGCCCGTGGGCAATGGGACGAGGCGGAGGCTCTCAACCAAAGATTGATGCCCCTCATGGAAGGCCTCTTCGAGACGGCGAATCCCATCCTGGTCAAGAAGGCCTTGGAGTTGGTGGGATTTCCGGTGGGAGGGGTACGGTTGCCCTTGATAGAGGCAACGCCCAGACAGACAGAACGACTGAGGCAGATCATGATCCAAGCGGATGTGCTGCCCAGTCTTTAGATGAAGAAAAGGAAACCATGACAGAAGATAGATCGAACGCTGATCAGAAAAAAGGCAGCTCTTCAGTGACGCGAAACAGCACTGAAGGCAGACAGAGCAACACAGAGCAACGGAAGACTGAGCAGAATCGGAAGAACCGTCGGAAGAAGACCAGTTCCTACAAGCATGTGAACATCGAGAGGGAACGGCCGCACCTGACACGTGATAAGGGCGTCTCTTCCTCTCAGGACCAAACGAAGCGGCATGCCCCGCGCAAGCGCCGTCGTTCAAAACAGAAGCAGGTAGGTGCCCAGATGGAGATCGTGCCTTTGGGAGGGCTCGATGCCATCGGCAAGAACATGACCGCCTTCACCTGCAACGGGGATATGATCTTGGATGACGCCGGTCTGATGTTTCCCGATGACGATCATCCGGGTATCGACCTCATCCTGCCCGACTATACCTATGTGCTTGAGAATGCTGACAAGCTTCGGGGCATCGTGGTCACCCATGGACATGAGGATCATACCGGTGCGCTTCCCTATCTCATGAAAGACCTTGATCGAAGCGTTCCTATCTATGCCTCCAAGATGACCCTGGGCTTGATAGAGGGGAAATTCAAGGAGCACCGTATCAAGAACGCGAAGCTCATCGAAGTCAAATCGGGAGACACCATCAATCTAGGATGCATGAAGGTCACCTTCTTCTCGGTGAACCACTCCATTCCGGGAGCGTTGGGGCTGTTCATCGAAAGCCCGGCTGGCAACGTGCTGCATATGGGGGACTTCAAGCTTGACCAGACCCCCATTGATGGCATCACCACCGATTTCGCCGCCTTGGCTCGCTTCGGTGACAAGGGCGTCGATCTCATGATGAGCGATTCAACGAATGCCACCAATCCCAATTTCACTCCTTCTGAAGCCGAAGTGGGAAAGGTGCTGAACCAGATCATCTCCCAAGCGAAGCAGCGTGTCATCATCGCCTCATTCGCAAGCCACATCCATCGCATGCAGCAGATCTGCGATGCCGCCGTGGCAAATGGGCGCAAGGTCGTTGTGACCGGGCGCTCAATGATCCAGAATACCGATATCGCGCGCAAGCTCGGATACCTCAAGATATCCGATGAGGACCTCATCGATGCCTACGAGCTCAAGGATATTCCCTCTGACCGTGTCGTCATCATGTGCACCGGCTCTCAGGGAGAACCGCTTTCTGCTCTGGCTCGCATCGCCAACGGTGAGCATAAGACCATCGATGTCGAAGAGGGCGACACCGTCATCATCTCCGCAACGCCGGTCCCCGGCAACGAGAAGGCGGTCACGCGTGTCATCAATTCCTTGGCGAAGATCGGCGCGGATGTCTTCGACAAGTCCCGTGCTCGCGTGCACGTCTCTGGACACGCGGGTGCAGAAGAGCTGAAGCTCGTCCTTTCGATCGTGAAACCCCACGCATTCCTTCCTGTTCATGGAGAGGCGACGCACCTGCGCGCCCATGCCAAGCTCGCTGCTGCCACGGGAGTTCCCCAAGACAACATCTTCATCCTCGAGAATGGCGATTCGCTTCTCATGACCAGTGAGGGCATCAAGCAAGGGGAGGGGGTGCAAAGCGGCATCATATTCGTTGACGGCCTCTCGGTGGGTGACACCTCCCAAGGGGTGCTTGACGAGCGCAGTGAATTGGCAAGCCAGGGATTCATCAGCGTTGCTGCCGCCATAGATTTCAACAAGAAGCAACTGGTGGGCAAGCCTGTCGTCGAGATGCATGGCATCACGGGAGGCGACGATGCCTATCTCAAGGACCAGACCACTGCCGTCGTCATCTCAGCCATCAACAAGGCTCTGTCAAGCGGGGAGGTGCAATACCGCCAGATCAGGAAGTCGGTACGTGATGCCACCTCATCGCTTCTCTGGGACAAGACGAAGCAGCGTCCGATGATGGTGGTGAACCTGTTGGATGTATGATCCATCCTGCCATATCTTTTTGAATGAAGGACTGAAACGGACAAGCGAAGGAAATGGTAAGCGTGGCTCGCACGAGGAAGAAAGAAGAGAAGAAGCAGAAGGGCAGCGCATCGCAGAAGGGTGATGGCAGCGCCAAGGCCCCTTTGAGGAGGCATCGCCCTGAGATGCCCGAGCAGAATGATTCGACGCTGCTCGATGACTCGACCAAGCGCGACATTGCCGGGATCTCCTGCATCGTTCTGGCCATCATCTTCATGCTGCTGGTGGCGCTGCCCGCTGACGAGGCCTTGGTCAGCAGCTTCGCCTCCGAGTGGATGCACCTCATCTTCGGAGTGGGTGCCTATATCCTTCCCTTCATCTTGGCCGGCATCGGCGTCACCTTCCTCTATCGCTCCGAACGGCAGCGCGTACCCGCCCGCGCAGCGGTGGGTCTGACCGTCCTGTTCATAGCGCTGCTTGGGCTCATAGCCACCTTCACGCCCCTTTCCGTCCTGGGCAGTGATGACAACCAGCTCATCTTCTTGGAATCGAATCTCAAAGGCCATGGGGGCTATATCGGTGCCGCCCTGGCCTTCTGCCTGATCAGCCTCTTCGGCAAGCTGATCGCTGGCGTCTTCTTCGTGGGTCTCATGATCATCGGTGCGGTGATCGTCGGGTTCTCCATATCGAAGACCATAGAACGCGTGCGCATCAAGAAACGGCAGATAGCCGAGAGGCGCTCCAGTGATTCAACTGGCATGTTCGCAAGCAAGCGCTTGCGTGTGAGGAAGGCCGAGGATGTTCCCCTGAGATCCGATATTCCCTTCGACCAGGATGGTGCCGTCTTCCCGGAAGACCCCGGGATCACCAGACCTCTCGCCTTTGCGGAGGACCAAGCCTATGAGGATGATCTGCCTGCCGCCCGGCGCATCGAGGCGGCAAAGGCGATCCTTGGCGATCCCGTTGAGACGTCTTCTTCCCAAAACGCACCCTCACCGGTGGTGGAGGAGTCATCCTCTCTCAGCGAAGCCCTCACCCAAGAGGTCTTCCTTCCCCTTCCCAATCTCGCCTCCTTCGAAGCCGAGGAGGAGGACGTGACCGATGCCCCCTTCGAGGCTCAGGATTTTGCCCGACTGAAGAACTGGAGAGGTTCTGACACCTTGGAGATACCGAAGATCGAGTCTCCTTCAGGTGATCTTGCCAATCTCCCCAGGATAGAGCCGGAGCTCAGGTTGGAGGACATGGATGCACCCAAGAAGGCAACGCCTCCGAAGAAGGCCTTTGCCAAACAACAGCGAAGGGATGCAGCCGCTCCCGTCGAGCGCGATGGCTTCATCCTGCCTGATATGTCTTTGCTGGCTGCTCCCTCGCAATTCGAACGGACAGCTGGGAAATCGTCTGAATTGGCAGAGACCGCCCATGTCCTCCAGCAGACCCTGATGGACTTCGGCATCAGCGCGCAGGTGGTCGGATGGATCGAAGGACCGACCGTCACCCTCTTCAAGGTGGACCTGCCTGCAGGCGTGCGTGTGAGCCGGATCACCAACCTCAATGACGACATCGCGCTTGCCCTTGCATCCCCCGGCGTGCGCATCTTCGCTCCCATTCCCGGCACGAACCATGTCGGCATCGAGATACCGAACAAGGCACGGCAGACCGTCCTTCTTTCCGACGTCCTCTCCGATGCCAAAGGCGGCCCTCTCGAGATTGCCATCGGAAAGGACGTCGAGGGCCATTCCATCATCTCCGATCTCTCACGGATGCCCCACCTGCTCATTGGCGGCACCACCGGTTCGGGCAAATCCGTTTCCATCAACGCCATGATCATGTCCATTCTCATGCGAGCGACCCCCGATGAGGTCCGGTTCATCATGATCGATCCGAAACGGGTTGAGTTCACGCCCTACAATGGCATCCCGCACCTCTACGTTCCCGTGGTCACCGAACCCAAGGAAGCATCGAATGCTCTTTCGTGGGGTGTCGCTGAGATGGAAAGGCGCCTCAAGCTCTTCTCCAAGCTGGGGGCAAGGAACATCACCCAATACAATGACAAGGTGAGGCCCGGCGGCGTTGAGGATGGCGAGGGTCGCGAACTCGAATGCCTTCCATACATCGTCATCATCATCGATGAGCTTGCCGACCTCATGATGAATGTCGGCAAGGAAGTCGAATTCTCCATTTCGCGTATCGCCCAGCTTGCGCGCGCAGCCGGCATCCATCTGATCGTCGCCACCCAACGCCCTTCGACGAATGTGGTCACTGGTCTCATAAAGGCCAACATCACCAATCGAATCGCCTTCAACGTGGCCTCCGGAATAGACTCTCGGGTCATTCTCGATACGCCGGGAGCGGAGAACCTCATCGGCTTGGGGGACATGCTGCTCTCCAAACCCGAGTTGCCTAAGCCCCAACGAATACAGGCCTGCTATGTCTCGGAAGAGGAGATAGAGCGCGTCGTCGATTTCGTGAAGAGCCAAGGCGAGCCTGACTACCACTCAGACATCCTCCAAGTCAATCTCATCACCATCGGTGATTCATCTCCCCAAGGTGGGAGCGGGGAGGTGAATGATCCTTTGGTGTGGGATGCGGCGGAGATAGTGGTTTCCAGTAAAATGGGGTCAACATCCAATATCCAACGACGGCTGAAGGTTGGTTATGCCCGTGCAGGACGCATCATGGATCAGCTTGAAGAGTTGGGCGTGGTGGGACCTGCGAATGGGTCGAAGCCTCGTGAGGTGTACATGGATGAGCTTGAGCTTGAGAGCCTGAAGGCCTTCGAGGCGCAGGATCAGGCATAGGATTCAGACTGAGGATTGGCAACGTGGCTGAGGGAAGATCATACGGGGACCTCCTGAGAGAGGCCCGCGAACGTCAGGGGATGGATCTCGTCACCATGGCACGCGCGCTTCATATCAGACCGGACATCGTCCGGGCCATAGAGTCAGCTGACTTCCGCAAGATGCCGGCCCATGGCTACACCAAGAACATGGTTCGCGCCTACGCCCGCAGGGTCGGGCTCGACGAGGACAGGATAGGCAACCTGTACCTGTCGGAACGGGAGCGATTCGAGGATGGAGGCACCCAAGGGCAACGCAGATCAAGCAGGGAAACGCATACCCATGACGCCCCGAGCCGACCCCTTCCACACCATGAGGGAACCACGAGGAGAGGCGTGGAAACCGACCGCTTCACCACTCGCACATCCACCCAGAGGCGATCATCCTCCCGTCAGCCGGCACGGGCACGGGATACTGCATCCCAGCAGACGCGCAATCAGCGGATTGCGAATCTGCTTCCTTCCTTTGGATCGAATTCCAAGCGAGATCCTCGTGTTGGACATTCCTTCATGCAGGCAGACATGGCCTCAGGACTGGGGAGCGGCCAAGGCGCAGGAAGGCAGGGAAGAGCCATCGGCCTTGCAGGACTCAATCTTCCCGCCGTCCTCGGCGTTGCGGCAGCTGCCGTGATCCTGATCGTCATCGCCGTCGTGCTCTTCAACGGGAACCGTCAATCGGTGGATGATGTCCCCGACATTCCCATTTCGGGCCTCACTGACACCTCAAGCACCTCAACTGATGAAGCAACGCCTGCGGTGTCTGCTCCCACCAGCGCACTCTTCTCGTTCAGCGTCGCTGATGGAGCGCAGGCTTGGATCGAGGTGTACATGGATGGCAACAAGACCCCTGTCTATGCCGCCATTGCCGAAGGGCCGCTCTCGCAGGATTTCGAGGTGACCGGCACACTCACCTTCGAGACAGCCAACATCTCTCCCGTCACGCTCACCCTTGATGGGCAACCGGTTCAGGCAACCCCTTCGACAAAGGGAACGAACTACGTCTACACCGTGGACTTCCCATCCATCCTCGCTGCATGGAAGAAGGATCACGACATCAAGGAGGAAGGCGGGGAAGATGGTGCTTCCAGCTCCTCCTCATCATCGTCCCAGCAGGATTCCTCTGACGCATCAAGCAGCACCGGGTCCAGCAAGTCTGCTGGCTCTTCCGCTGCATGAGTGGTAGATTCTTGTTGAATCGGGATATCCTCATCCCTCAAGGAATGCAGATCTCAAGGAAAGGATCGAAATGGCGAAGGAATACAGCTTTGACATCGTCTCGCAGGTGGACATGCAAGAGGTCGACAATGCTTACCAGCAGGCCTCCAAGGAGCTGAAGCAACGCTACGACCTCAAGGATGCCGATGTGGAAATGATGCTTGACAAGCAGAAGCACGAGATCGCCATCGTCGCCCCTTCGGATTTCGTCTGCAGCCAGGTCATCGACATCCTCAACAGCAAGTTCGTGAAACGCGGCATCGATCTGGGTGCGCTGCGCTGGTCTGACCCGCAGACCGTTTCGGGGGGAAAGGTCAAGCGTGAGGCCAGCGTCATCAGTGGCATCGACAAGGATACTTTGAGCAAGATCAACAAGGACCTCAAAGGTCTGAAGCTGAAGATCAAGACGCAAATCGAGGGAGACAAGATCAGGGTCTCCTCCCAATCGCGGGACACGCTGCAAGACGTCATCGCCCACCTCAAGGCTGCGGACTTCGGTCAGCCGCTCCAATACGTCAACTATCGCTAGGGTGGCATCTTGACCAAGGTCTTCTTCGAAACGCTTGGATGCGCCAAGAACGAGGTTGACACCCGGACCATGGCTGATCGCCTGCGAGAGGCTGGCTTCATCATCACCGATCAGCTTGAAGACAGCGATATTGCCATCGTGAATACCTGCTCCTTCATTCGTTCTGCGACCGAAGAGAGCATAGATACCGTCTTGGATATCGCCGATCAGGGGTCCTCTTCCGAAAGCCGTCGTCCACTCATCGTTAGCGGTTGCATGGCATCACGCTATGGTGGAGAACTGGAAGAAGCACTCACCGAGGCTGATGCCTTCGTTGCCTGCGACCAGGAAGAGAACATCGTCTCGGTGGTCACACGGGTGCTGGGGGTCGCATCGCCTGACCCTGATGGGATATCCGCGCCTCCTGATCTTCCTTGGGCCTATCTCAAGATCTCTGACGGATGTAACCGATGCTGTTCGTTTTGCACCATTCCTCGGATACGGGGCTCCTACCACAGCTTTCCCTTCGAGGAGATCCTCGCTGAAGCCCGCGTGCTTGAATCACGCGGAGCGCGAGAACTCGTGCTCATCGGTCAGGACACCGGCATCTGGGGAAAGGACCTTGAAGGGTCCTTCGATACGGCATGGCTTCTGGAAAGGCTTTCTGATGAGCTGCCGGATCTCCGTCTGCGCCTCATGTACACCGAACCTGATGGCGTGACCGATCATCTGCTTCACGTCATGGCAACAAGGGGCAACATCTGCGACTACCTGGACATCCCCCTGCAGCATGTCGTGCCTCATATCCTCAAGGACATGCGAAGAGGGGGTTCTTCTGAGCATTTCGTCCATCTGGTGAATCATATTCGCCAGATTGTCCCCGAAATAGCACTCAGGACGACGCTCATGTGCGGTTTTCCGGGGGAGAGCGATGAAGACTTCGAAGAGCTGCTCTCATTCGTCAGTCTGGGTCTGTTCGACTACATTGGTATATTCGCCTATTCGCCGGAAGAGGGAACGTACGCCTGCAACCTGCCTGACCAGATTCCAGAGGATGTCAAGCAGATGCGTGCGGCCGAGCTGAGAAGCCTTGCCGACAGCGTATGCGCCCCCCTCATAGCAGAGCGCATCAACACCACGCAGTCCGTCCTCATCGAAGGCGTCGAGGAGGATGCGCAGCTCTTCGGACGGGCTGCCTGCCAAGGCCCTGAGGTGGATGGCATCACCTTCCTTGACCGGGGTCGGGTAGGGGATGTCTGCTCAGTCCGCATCGATGACACCCTTCTCTATGACATGGAGGGAGAAGTCCTTTGACCCAAACACCGAAAAGGCAGAGCATCTGGACGCCCGCGAACATCGTGACGATCATCAGAATCTGCCTCGTTCCCGTCTTCGTCGTGGCTCTGCTGAGTCCTTGGCCGACATGGTTCGGCATCGCGGATCTGATAGACGACCAGACGAAATCGCTTCTGGCAGCCATCGTCTTCGTCATCATCTCCTGCACGGACTGGATTGATGGCTATCTTGCCCGCAGCCGTCAAGAGGTAACCGATTTCGGCAAGTTCATGGATCCCCTTGCAGACAAGATCCTCGTCGCAGCAGCCCTCTTGGCCCTCATCGAACTGAAGGTGCTCCCGTCCTGGCCCGTGCTCATCATCCTGGCCCGGGAATTCATCGTGTCCGGGATACGCATGATCACGGCAACGAAGGGCGTGGTCATAGCCGCAAGTTGGTATGGGAAGGCCAAAACGGTACTTCAGATCATTGCAATCGTCATGTTCCTGTTGAAGGACACGCTTTATCCACCTCATACGACCACGCCTCTTCAAGACCCCTTCTACGTCGCCTCATGGATCGTGATGCTCGTCGCGCTCCTCTTCACCATTCTCTCCATGATCGACTACCTCTCCAAGGCGTGGCCACTGATCTCATCCCACACCCCAGGTCCAGACCAGGCAGCCAAATGCGCTTCTGCATCAAACGACGACGCACTCCTTGAACGGGAAGCGCAGGCTCTCGCCCGGGATGTGGTGCGACAGGCCGTGGAGAAAGGACTGACGGTTTCCACCGCCGAGAGCCTGACCGGTGGGATGATATCCACCTTCCTCACCACCGTGCCTGGAAGCTCATCGGCAGTGATCGGCGGCGTGGTGAGCTATGCACTGTCCGTCAAAGAAAGCCTGTTGGGTGTTGACGGAAACCTGCTTGCCCGCGAAGGAGCCGTGGACGGCGATGTAGCCCGCCAGATGGCCGCAGGAGTCGCCGCTCTCACAGGATCGAATCTTGCCGTTGCCGTGACAGGCATCGCTGGTCCAGGAGGAGCCGAGCCCGGAAAACCCGTTGGATGCGTCTACATAGGAATCTCTTCGGAAGGTGCGGCACATTCCTTTCGGGAGGATTTCGAAGGGGATCGGGAGCGAATTCGGTTGAAGACGACGATACGTTCGTTGGAGGCGTTGCGTGATTGCATGAAGGATATTGAAGGATGCAGCACGATTGATGATGACGGGATGAAGGAATAGGCATGTCTGAAGAATGCCCCCTGTCAGGTTTCTCATCGAATCCTGATATGGCCATGTCAGATCAGACCAGTATCATGGTTTCCATGCATCATCCAAGGCTTTTCGAACTTCACTTGACTTGCAAACATTTGTTCGTATAATGTGATTGTCGGTCAAACGAAGCAGATACAGACAAGGAGCACCGATGAATCTCTCTAAGGACGAACTGCTGCGAACAACCACAGACCAGATCCACAAGAAGTTCGGCAAGGGTTCCATCATGAAGCTCGGAGAGAGCGACGCTGACCTGAGCATTGGGTCCATTCCAACCGGTGCGCTTCCCTTGGACGTGTCCCTTGGTATCGGAGGAGTGCCGAAGGGGCGCATCGTGGAAATATACGGACCCGAATCAAGCGGCAAGACAACCTTGGCATTGCAGATACTCGCCGAATGCCAAGCGCAGGAAGGCATTGTCGCCTTCATAGACGCCGAGCATGCCCTCGACCCTGTCTACGCTGCCAAGCTCGGTGTAGACATCGATGAGGTGCTCATCTCCCAACCAGATACCGGGGAACAGGCCCTTGAGATCTGCGATATGCTCGTCCGTTCGGGAGCTGTCGATTGCGTCGTAGTCGATTCAGTGGCAGCCCTTGTCCCTCGTGCTGAGATCGAAGGTGAGATGGGAGACACCACGGTGGGTCTTCAAGCCCGTCTCATGTCCCAAGCGCTCAGGAAGCTGGCGGGATCGCTTTCGAAATCGAACACCACCTGCATCTTCATCAACCAGCTTCGCGAGAAGATCGGCGTGATGTTCGGAAGCCCTGAAACCACCACAGGCGGCCGTGCGCTCAAATTCTTCTCCAGCGTTCGCATTGACATCCGACGCATCGAATCCATCAAGCTGAATGGGGAAGTGGTGGGCAACCGCGTACGTGCCAAGATCGTGAAGAACAAGGTGGCCCCTCCCTTCCGTCAAGCGGAATTCGATCTCATGTTCGGGGAGGGCATCTCCAAGGAAGGATGCATCATCGACATGGCCGTCGATTGCGGCGTGGCGAAGAAGAGCGGCGCATGGTACACCTACGAAGACGAGAAGCTGGGGCAGGGAAGGGAGGCGGCCAAGGCAACCCTCAAGGAGAACCCCGACATCCGTGATGAGATCGAAGCGAAGGTTCGGGCGCACTACAACATCCCCTCCTCGGCAGATGCCTCCACTTCCGATGTGCAAGCTGATTCAGATATCCAGCAATGAGGGCTGATTCGGGAAAGCCCATGGCTGTCAACGGCGTGCCCTCTGCTGCGTCATATGACCAGCAGGTTACCAGCGCCTTTGAAAGCATCATGCGCTCTGCAAGCATCCGTGAAGTCTCCAGTGCGAAGATGATCACGAAGCTCAGCAGCAAGGGCTTTTCCCATGACGTGATAGACGAGGCGCTCAGGAAAGCCATTGAGGTGCGGGCAGTCGACGATATCCGCTATTCCAATCTTCTCATCCGGTCAGCTCTCAATCAGGGGAAGGGGCTCTCCTTCGTCTTGAGGGAGATATCCGATCTCGGCATCGATCCAACGGAACTCGAAGCCTATCAGCGCTTCCATGAGGACGGTGAAGAGAATATGCTTGATCGCGCGCTTGATCTTCTGCATCGCCATCCCACTCGATCCAAGAACATCAGAGGCGCGTGCTACCAGAAGCTTGTCTCGAAGGGGTATTCCGTCGACATCGCCTCAGAAGCTTCCCTCATCTACGCACAGGAGCAGAGCAAGACCCGCTGAACAGCAATTCGACGCATCTTTGGTCCAAACCCCCTCAATGCGAACCTTTGTTTCTGGCTGCTTTGCTATAATCTTTCCAATTGAGTTATCGGTACCTGATGCGGTGCCTGTTGAATATAACAAGCGAATATCCCTTGCGCAGAGGCGCGATAGCTCAAGTTGGCCTATGCCAACTTATTTTTTTGAAACAGATGGCTTCAAAGAAGCTGACATGAAGGCAGGTTTGACATGGAAATAGTCATTGGAATCGTAGCAGTGATCATAGGCATCGCCGCAGGTTTTGGAATCTCCCGCGCCTTGAGCAGCACCAAGACGAAGAATGCGGCTCAAGAAGCAGCATCCATCAAGCGCAATGCCGAGGATGAAGCCAATCGCATGATCAAGGATGCCGAATCAAAGGTCGACACGCTGCGGCGACAGGCTGAACTGGAAGCGAAGGATGAGGCGCTCAGGTACAAGCAGCAGATAGACGATGAGAGCAAGGATCGGCTCCGTGAAGTCCGCAATGCCGAGAATCGCATCAACCAGCGCGAGCAATCCCTGGACCATCGTTCCGAAACGCTTGACAAGCGTGAGCACCAGCTCTCCTCACTGCAGGGGCAGCTTGACAAGCGCTCTTCCGAGCTTTCCGAATCCGAAGCAGAGATGAGCCGACGCCTTGAGAAGGTTGCCGGCATGACTCCCCAAGAGGCGAAGGAAGAGCTTCTGCAGACCATACATGATGAGGTGGTCCACGATTCCGCTGCACTGATACGAGATGTCGAGTCACGGACCAAGGCAGAGGCCGACAAGAAGGCTCGCGAGATACTGAGTTTGGCCATACAGCGCGTTGCCGCTGATCATTCCTCGGAAAATACCGTCTCAACCATACACATTCCCAATGATGACATCAAAGGACGCATCATCGGCCGTGAAGGACGCAACATCCGCTCCTTCGAGCAGATCACGGGGACGAACGTCATCATCGATGATTCGCCGGAATGCGTCGCCATCTCATGCTTCGATCCGGTTCGTCGCGAGATCGGACGCATCACCATGGAAAACCTCATCGCAGACGGACGTATCCATCCTGCGCGGATCGAGGAGACCTATGGCAAAGCCGTCAATCTGGTAGGCGAGCGTGTGCAGAAGGCAGGGGAGCAGGCAGCCTTCGATACCGGCATCCACGACCTGCATCCCGAGCTCATCCATACGCTTGGACGCCTGATGTATCGAACCTCTTATGGTCAGAATGTCTTGAACCATTCATTGGAGGTTGCATACTTGGCTGGTGTCATGGCCTCAGAACTGGGACTTGATCCTGTTCCCGCCAAGCGTGCAGGCCTGCTCCATGATCTTGGCAAGGCAGTCGATCATGAGGTTGACGGCAGTCACGCCGTCCTTGGAGCCGATCTTGCCAAACGCTTCGGCGAGAAGCCTGAGATCGTCCATGCCATTGAGGCTCACCATGAAGACGTCGATCCCAATTCTGTCCTGGACGTGCTCGTGCAGGCTGCTGATGCCGTTTCCGCCGCAAGACCAGGTGCCCGCAAGGAGACACTCGACGCCTACATTAAGCGACTCGAAAAGCTTGAGGAGATAGCGAACAGCCACAAGGGCGTTGAGAGAACCTATGCCATCCAAGCTGGCCGAGAGGTGCGTGTCATGGTTGCTCCCGACGTCGTCGACGAGGCTGCTTCAGTGGTCCTCGCCCACGATATCGCTTCCCAGATCGAAAAGGAGATGCAGTATCCAGGCCAGGTCAAGGTCGTGGTCATCCGCGAGAGTCGAGCCGTTGACTTTGCCAAGTAGCGCATCTGACCTGCCACCGGATGCGCTGGACTCTGATCTGAAGGAATTCATCGAGAAGACCTGTGCATCCGATCCGTTCAAGGTGGAACAGGATCTCGGCTTGGGCTTCGTCAAGCTGCGAAGCTCTGAAGCGGAGCGCAGGCAGGCTGCACAGGACATCCAAAGCTTTGAGGATGTCGTCATCGAAGTGCTCCGCAACAGCCGTGATGCGGGAGCGAAGAACATTTTCCTGGCAACCGGAAGAGATGCCTCAGGAAGGACCTTGACCATCATCGACGATGGTGAGGGCATCCCCGAGGAAATGTGGCAGACCGTCTTCGAGCCACGCGTCACCTCAAAACTCGACACCGCCCATATGGACAAATGGGGGATGCATGGGCGAGGCATGGCTCTCTTTTCGATTCGCGTCAATGTTGATGAGGCCTTCGTCGCCGCCTCCCAGCCGGGTCTCGGCACCTCCATTCATATCAAGGGAAACGATGCGCTTTCTGAAAAAGCCGATCAGAGCACCTTTCCACGATTCGAGGAGTCAAATGGCGTCCTTGCGATGAGGGGTCCAAAGAATATCGTGCGAACCTGCTGTGAATTCGCCTTGGAGCATCGTGGCTGCGTGAACGTATTCTTCGGGTCACACACCCAAATCGCCTCAACTCTCTACCATTTCGGCATGGCCACCGTCTCCGCCTTCGAAAGAGCCTTTGGCTCATCGGACATCGCCTTGACGAAGCAGCTCAGCTTGGCGAACAGCGCAGAGGATCTTGCACAGCGCGCTCGCGCTCTTGGCCTTGACATCTCAGAGAGGTCAGCCAGACGCATTCTCGAGGATGAGTCAGACTGCCTTGACGATCTGCTCTCCATCATGGAGATGAAGTTCGATAAGCCTTCGACCTTGAAGAAGTCATCCTCTGCAAGCAAGCTCAAGCTGAGTGCACCAACATTGAGACTCAGTGAGGAGGAGCGAGAGCTGTTCCTCTCACGTGTGATGAAAGCCTATGATGATGTCGCCCAAGCCTATTATCTCTCTCCCCGCGTCACGCCAACGCTCAAGATGCGAGACGGGAACCTGATCGTGCAGATACCTCTGGTGCATTCAGAGGAAGCGAGCTGATTTATTTTGTCTTGTTAGGACGTTGACCGCTTGTTTTAGGGCTTTTGGTGTAGAAATCAGCAAATCCTTATTCATTCTGTTAGAGTTGCAGCAACGAACTATCACGAGAGTTGAAATGCCGTATAAACAGGAAAGTGATCCACGTGGCAGAAGAAGTAAGATCTGAGATTGGTTGCCTGAAGGTATCCTCCAAGTCATCTCCGGCTTCCGTTGCCGGAGCCATCGCTGGCATGATCAAGGATGGCTCGAACGTCGAAATCCAAGCCGTCGGTGCCGGTGCTGTCAATCAGGCTGTCAAAGCCATAGCCATCTCACGGGGCTTTCTCTCTCCAGTGGGCATTGAGATAATCTGCATACCCTCATTCGCTGACATCGTGATCGATGGGGAATACCGCACCGCCATTCGCTTTGCTGTCGAACCTCGCAATCATCCATCCTCCGTTGCCTTCGAAGCCGCTGCGCAATAACCAAGGGTGCACATGGTCCGCAATCTCGAAGGGCTGACATTCTCTGTCCAAACGTTCGGATGCCAGATGAACAAGCATGACTCCGAACGCGTTGTCGGGATGCTTGAAGCGGCGGGATGCGAACGCGTAGCCAACCCAGAAGACTCCGATATTGTCATCTTCATGACCTGTTGCGTACGGGAATCGGCTGATACGCGGCTCTTCGGCCATGTCATGTCCCTCAAGGACCAACCCCTTCGCCCTGGCACCCCTCTAGATTCACGCATCATAGCCATTGGTGGCTGCATAGGCCAGCGCGATGGAGAAGAGCTCCTTCAAGAGATGCCCCATGTCCAGGTGGTCTTTGGCACCAACACGTTGCATGAGCTTCCTTCACTGCTCCTTGATGCACTGGACCGGAAGAGCCGGGCATCCATCCAGCAAGCAGCATCGACGCTTTCCACCGATCTGCCCACCCATCGTGAGACCGCATGGAGCGCGTGGCTTCCCATCACCATGGGGTGTGACAATTTCTGCACCTATTGCATCGTGCCCTATGTCCGGGGACGAGAGCATTCCCGCAAGCTGGAGGATATCGTCGAAGAGGCATCGCGGTATGTCAGCCAGGGCGTCAAAGAGATAACCCTGCTTGGTCAGAACGTCAATTCCTACGGACGTGACCTCTATGGCCAACCGCATTTCGCAGAACTGCTCGATGCCATCGATGCCACCGGCGTTGAACGCCTCCGCTTCGCCACCAGTCACCCCAAGGATCTCAGTGATGCCGTCATTGAGCGGTTCTCAACGCTGAAGCACTTGATGCCAGCCTTGCATCTGCCCGTCCAATCCGGTTCCGACCGGGTTCTCAAGGCCATGAACAGGCGCTACACGCAGCATCATTATCTTCAATTGATAGAGAAGCTCAGACGGGCCTGTCCGGCCATCGCCCTGTCCACCGACATCATCGTCGGGTTTCCCGGCGAAACCGAAGAGGACTTCGAAGAGACGCTCAAGCTTGTTGATGCGGTAGGATACCATCAGGTGTTCTCCTTCATCTATTCCAAGCGCGATGGCACTCCGGCGGCCACCTATCCCAACCAGATTCCGCGTGAGGTCTCGCAGAATCGGTTCGATCGCCTCTTGCATGTGGTGGAGAAGCGTGCCCTCGAGGCGAATCGCACGGAGAAGGAGGCTGTTGTCCCCGTCCTCGTCGAGGGAGTCTCGAAGAAGGATGAACACCGGTTGACGGGCAAGACGCCCAAGGGCCAGACGGTTCATTTTCCCGCTCCGGCAGATTCGTCCCCTCATGAGCTCACCGGAAAGATCATTCCCGTGCGCATCGAAGAAGCACGCACGTGGTATTTGAACGGCGTGGCAAGCGGTCTTTGATGGAAGAAGCAAACCGAGTTACGGTCATCTGCGGTCCCACCGCCACCGGAAAGTCCGATCTTGCCCAAGAGATAGCCAAGGAGCGGAAGGGATGCATTCTCAGCGCCGACTCGATGCAGGTCTATCGAGGCATGGACATCGGAACAGCCAAGGTTCCGCAAAAGGATCGAACGGTGCCCTACTTCGGCATCGACATCGTCAACCCCTCCGTCAGCTATTCCGCAGCGCTCTATCAAGACTACGCTCGTACCATCATCAACTCGCAGCAGGCGGATGGAATACCGACGGTCATGGTGGGAGGAACAGGACTCTACATCCAAGCCGTCATTGACGATCTGAGGTTTCCTTCAGGCAGCCAAAAAGACAATCCCCTGCGGAATCACTGGCAGGCGATTGCAGACGAAGAAGGGGCGCAGAAGGTATGGGAGATGCTCAATCATCGTGACGCTGAGAGCGCTCGGGAGATACATCCCAACAACCTCAAACGCGTCATCCGGGCACTGGAGATGCTTGAGGAAGGGGAGAGCTATGCCAGGCGCTCTCATTCGCTCAAGTCGGCGAAACAGCTTCAACCCGCCACCTTCCTTGGATTGACGATGCTACGTTCCGACCTGTATGACAAGGTGAACCAACGCGTTGATCAGATGCGCGAAGCTGGCTTGGTGCAGGAAGTGCAGCGTCTTGTCGCCTGCGGTCTTGAGGGAGCGCTCACATCCAAGCAGGCCATCGGTTACAAGGAGATACTCGATGCCCTCCATGGAAGATATACAATGGATGAAGCCTTTGACCAGATCAAGCAGGCCACCAGACGCTATGCCAAACGACAGATGACCTGGTTCAAGCGCGATGCGCGCATCACGTGGATAGACGTGACAGGCAAGACGAAAGACGATGTCAGAGAAGAGGCACTCCAGGTTTTGGGAAGCCTTTAGGGATCAAAGGGAGCAGATGTGGAACTCAACTTCGTGAAGATGCATGGACTGGGCAATGATTTCATCTTCATCGATGACCTCTCCGAACAGATCGACTTGGATGATGACCAGATCCGTCGCCTCTGCGATCGGCATTTCGGCATAGGTGCCGATGGTGTCATCTTGGTGCGGCCATCCCATGATGCGCATGCCGTAGCCTACATGCATTACATCAATGCTGACGGCAGTCTTGCCCAGATGTGCGGAAACGGTGTGCGCTGCTTCGCGAAATACCTCATCGACAGGGGTTTCGCTGATCTGCCTTCAGGTAGGCTCGTCGTTGAGACCATGGCCGGCATATACGTCATCCAATTCGCGCTTGATGATGCCCAGAAGATGACTTTCGCAACGGTTGACATGGGATGCCCCATTCTCAATCCTGAGGAAGTTCCCGTCAATGTCATCGCCAACGCATCCACCCCAACAGGCATTCCCTTCGCAAGAGAGGTCGGCATTTCCTCTCCTTGGGGTGAATTCTCCTTCACGTGCGTCTCGATGGGGAACCCCCATGCCGTCTGCTTCATTGACGATTGGGATGCTCTGCCCGATGAGCTGTTCACGGATGCTGCGCCGAAGGGACTTGAAACCTTTCGGGTGGACGCCATCGGCGCGTGGTATGAGTCGAATCCCGCCTTTCCTGAGAAGACGAACGTGGAATTCGCCTGCATGACGGATACGGGCATTGCCATGAGGGTGTTTGAACGGGGTTGCGGAGAAACGTTGGCCTGCGGCACGGGAGCATGCGCCACCTTGGTATCCGCCGTCCTGACGAAGAGGGTGACCGACAGGGCATCAGTGGATCTCCTCGGGGGATCTCTTGACATCGCATGGGACGGTGAAGGGTCCGTATTCATGACAGGGAGTGCCGTCGAAGCCTTTACGGGCACGATTGAGGTGTGATCATTGTCTGATGTGCGGATAGACGATGATAAGGCGCGTTCATCAGCTGAGAGGTTTCCGTTCTATGACACGGCAGAACCGCGCGAGCGTGCTCTGCTCGTAGGCATTGACCGACCGGGGTCTGCGATAAGCATGGAATCGTCCTTGGAAGAGCTCAGGCGCCTGGCCCATACCGCTGGGGCGGATACCGTGGCAACGGTGACCCAACGCCTGCACAGCCCGAACCCATCCACGTTCGTTGGAAGTGGAAAGGTGGAGGAGATCGCTTGCATTGCTCAGGCGGAATGCATCGATGTCATCATCATTGATGATGAATTGACCCCATCCCAGCAATCCAATCTCGAGAAGTCAGTCAACAGGAATATCAAGGTCATAGACAGGACTGCTTTGATCCTGGATATCTTCGCGCTCCATGCCAAGAGTCGAGAAGGCAAACTGCAGGTCAGGCTTGCTCAGAACGAGTATCTCTACCCTCGTCTGCGTGGGATGTGGGCCCATCTGGCATCGAACAGAATGGGTGGCGGGGTAGGTTCACGGTTCGGTGAAGGCGAAAGCCAACTGGAGGTCGATCGAAGGATGGTCAGGAATCGAATCACCTCCATCAAACGCGAACTGGCTCATCTGAAGAAGGTCCGTGGCATCCAACGCGAAAGCAGATACGAAAGCGGAATCGTCAACATAGCCTTGGCAGGCTATACCAATGCCGGCAAGTCAAGCCTGCTCAATGCGCTTTCCGGGAGCGATGTCTACTCAGATGATCTCCTCTTCGCCACGCTTGATTCCACCACGAGAAGCATAGTCTTGCCAGGAGGCCGAGAGGTGACGCTCACCGATACGGTGGGTTTCATACAGAAGCTCCCAACCACTCTGGTGGAGGCGTTCACATCAACGCTTGATGAGATATCCAATGCTGACATCATCCTGCATGTGGTTGATGCCTCATCCTCCGAACAGCAGATGCATATCGATTCCGTGCTGGAAACGCTTGAGCAGATACAGGCTCAGGCCATTCCAAGCATCCTGGTATTCAACAAGATTGACCTGCTTGAGGCTGATGCACTTTCCATCTTGAAGACCAAATACCCTGAAGCGGTCTTCGTGTCGGCCTGTTGCGATGAAGGCCTGAATGCCCTCATCAAGCGCATGACCACGGTTGCCGGAGCGGCCGAGGAAACCATCCAGGTGGTGATACCTTATCCCAAGGGTGATCTCATCAGTGCATCCCATAGAAAGTGCGCAGTGCTGTCAGAGGATTTCAAGGAAGATGGAGTCCATCTGACCCTGCGTTGCCCCTCTTCTCTGAGAAGCATCTACAGACCCTATGAGGA
Organism: uncultured Eggerthellaceae bacterium; assembly: GCA_964462135.1. Lineage (GTDB taxonomy): Bacteria > Actinomycetota > Coriobacteriia > Coriobacteriales > Eggerthellaceae > MGBC163016. Next base: position 55,780 of record CAYWWK010000002.1, read on the forward strand.
GACAACCGAGCAGATCAGATCCGCCTGAAGACCGCTACCACCGTGCCTGCAATGGAGCAATCATGCACGAACAATGGCTCCATGTGGGAATTCTCCGGTTGCAGGCGAATGCAGTCGGCTTCCTTGTAGAACCGCTTGATGGTTGCCTCGTCGTCTATGAGAGCGACGACGATATCTCCATTGCTCGCCACCGGTTGCTCCTTGACTACAACGTAGTCGCCATCGTTGATGCCTGCCTCGATCATGGAATCACCACGGACGGACAGCATGAAGGAAGGCGCATCGCCAACGATCTCAGTGGGAAGCTTCAGATAGTCAGTGATGTTCTCCTCAGCGAGAATGGGCATGCCGGCAGCAACGGAGCCTACCAAAGGTACGCTGACGATATCCCTTACTTCCGCAAGAAGATCGTCCATGGATTGCTCAACGGAATAGGTGAGGGAAATGGAGCGCGATTTCAGCGGGTCACGCTTGATGTAACCCTTCTCCTCAAGCGCTTTCAAGTGAACATGAACGGTGGAAGGGGAGGAGAGACCGAGGTCCTCGCAGACTTCGCGGACGGTTGGACCATAGCCCTTCTCAACGATATGCCTTTCGATATCATCAAGAACAGCCCGTTGTCGCTTCGTAATCTTAATGGTCATGACCCTTGGCTCCATCCCTTCAGAATGTGTACCGATGTTCGTGAATTATAACAGCGTACATAGGTTCTAGAGATGAGAATGTACACTATTCCAAACAATTGTACGACCACAATATGTAGTATGATATTGCAAAACAATCAGGCAGGGAGGCGCCATGCATTGCCCATATTGTGGATTCGAGGAATCCAAAGTGATTGATTCCCGATCGGCGGAAGACGGCTCCGCCATTCGTCGACGTCGGGAATGCCTTGCCTGCGAAAAACGATTCACCACGTATGAGCGCTATGGAGAGAGGCCTGTCATCGTCGTCAAATCCGATGGGTCGTCCGAGCCATTCTCCCGGGACAAGCTGATGCGTTCCATCATGGTGGCATGCGCCAAAAGACCGGTGACCTCCGAAAAGATCGATGAAGTCATCACCGACATCGAATCTTCCATCCGCAACGCATCCGGTGAGGTCACCTCCAAAGAGCTTGGCGAGATGGTCCTTGAACGGCTTGCCTCGGTGGATGACGTTGCCTACATCAGATTCGCAAGCGTCTACAAGGATTTCCAAAGCGTTGAAGAGTTCGCTTCCGCCCTTGAGGAGATTGACTGACTCCATGGATGCTCATGCTTTGGAGATGCCGATCAAGCGTCTGGATGAGTCGCTTGATCTTCCAGCCTATGCCAAGCCGGGAGATGCGGGACTCGATCTGATGTCCTCCATCAACGCTGTCATTGCGCCCGGAAGACGCCTGGTCGTGCCCTGCGGCATAGCCATCGCCATCCCTCAAGGCTATGCTGGGCTGGTCATCCCACGAAGCGGACTCGCCGCCAAGAAAGGGATCACCATCGTGAACGCTCCTGGACTCATCGATTCGGGCTATCGTGGTGAAGTGAAAGTCATATTGCTGAACACCGATGATTCACCCTTCAACGTACACGAAGGGGACCGGATAGCCCAATTGGTCATCATCCAGGTACCCGAAGTGCAGCTGGTTGAGGTAAAGGAACTTGAAACCACCCAGAGGGGTCATGAAGGTTTCGGCAGCAGTGGAGTATAGAAGGAGAGTGTTCCCGCAGCCATGAAAGATGCCAAGACCATTCAGACCCTATGCTCCGTCGCCATCATCGCGTCCCCAGTCTCGCTTGTCTTCGGTGGGGTGGCGCTCAGCCTGGTCACCGTCGTCTGCGCCTTGATAGCACGATCGAAGCTGAAGACGCTCTCCGTGGGTGACGATGACGCGGATGCGAGTGAAGCGATCAGAGATGCCCTTGCACGGCAATCCAAGGTTGCCCTCATTGTCAGCATCGCGGCCTTTCTGGTGAATGCCGTCTTTTTCATCTGGATGTTCAGCCAACTGCTTCAAGCGATGCAATCCGGCGATCTCTCTGAATTCATGCAGCTGTTCGGAATGAATCCAGAATCATTCCACAGTGCCCAACAGGCAAACCCTGCGGACACCCAGAGCATTTGGGATTGAGCATTGCCTCACAGGGAGGGGGTTCCTGTTCTTCCGGTTGGATAACGTCCTAGGTGCCACTAGTAGAATAATCCCTTTAGTTTACATAACATATATTATCCGCTTTATAGATCCTTGAAGGGGTGACGCTTGCGCATGCCGCGACGCGCTGGAAGGATGCGCAGCTCATTGAAATCAAGTCCTCGGGCTTTGAGCCTGAGCGCCATCATCTCCTTGCGAGCATCCATCTCTGACCGCACGAGCGGTTCATCCATGCAGATCTCGCATACGATGTATGGCTTGTCCTTGTCGGGCCCTTTCCTGGGCCTGTCATCCTTGCGTACATAGAAGGCGTTCGTGTGGTCAAGTATCAGGCGAACCGCCGTCTCGGTGGTCCAGAGATCGCGCACGGAAGCCGCATAGATGGCGTTGTTCGAGGATATCTTCACCACGGATTCGGCTTCGGGACCCAACGATCCCAAGATGGCCGAAACGCATTTCGAAAGGTCTTGCACCGAATATCACCTTTCAACATAATTGAACCCAATGAGATTCTACGATAGACCAAGGATGAATGTGAACCACACTCTCAATGCATACGCACCCTTCAGGCCGAAGCACGCGCTGCGTCTGGCTGCTCCACAAACCTGGGCAGGATCGTTGATACCCGTTCTCATCTCCTTTGCCCTCGCCTGCCATGCAGGCGAACAACCGTCCGCTTTTATGACCGTGATCCTCTTGGCAATCTGCGTCCTCATGCAATCATCGGTGAACGCCTTCGATGACTACTTCGACTATGTGTCAGGCTTGGATACGGAAAGTGATCTGCTGGCGGCTGATGACTCTGTGTTGGCCTATGACCATGTGAACCCGAAATGCGCCCTGGCCTTCGCCTGCAGCCTCTTGATTGCTGCATTCGCCTTGGGGGTCATCATCATTGCCGCAAGCGGCCTCATTCCCTTGATCATAGCCCTCATAGGCGCTTGCATCGTCCTGCTCTATTCCGGAGGGAAGACCCCTATCTCATCATTGCCCATCGGAGAGGTGGTCAGCGGTCTGGTGATGGGCATCCTCATTCCCCTTGCCTGCACCTACGTGCTCTTCCATGGCCGATTCGACCCTTGGGTCATCATCTATGTCCTTCCCGTCATGATCGGCATCGGACTCATCATGATGACCAACAACACCTGCGACATCGACAAGGATGAGCCCCATGGACGAAAGACGCTTCCCGTTATTCTGGGAAGATCACGGGCGCGAAAGGTCTACCATGTCTTGCTGATCATATGGATGGGAATCATCATCGTCCTTGTTGGCACGGTGTTCACCCAAGGGGCCATCATCATACCCTTCATGGTATTGGCAAGCTTCCCTTTCATCAAGGGACTGTGGCTCAGTCCCTTGGATCAGAAGAGCCGCATCGCCTCCATGAGCACCATTGCATGCCTGAACGTCACTCTCGGTGCCTTCTACGCGCTCTGCATCATCACCTGAACCGCGCCTCATCAGGACCAAGGGATGGAGACCGCATCACGATAGCTGCTTGCAAGCGCCCCTACCGTGAACCCCTTCAGAAGTTCCTCCGGTGTTACCGGGTCATCGTTCTTCTGCAAGCCCGTCACAAAGGCGATGTGCCCTATGACGCCCTCAGGCGTGCCGAAGCGAACGAGCATCTCATCCAAGGAGGCATCTCTGTCACGCTTGGAAAGCCTGCGACCGGCAGAAGAGACGAGCAGAGGCACATGGGCATAGGAGGGGCTTTCGTACCCCAGCATTCGCTGCAGGAACATCTGCTGCGGGGTCGATGAGAGCAGATCGATCCCCCGCGTCACCGACGTGATCCCTTGAGCAGCATCATCCACCACCACTGCCAGCTGATAGGCGAAGGCGCCATCCTTGCGCCGAACGATGAAATCCCCGCAGTCCTCATCAAGGGTCTGCTCATATGGGCCTTGAATGAGATCGAGAAAGCCAATGCGCTGGTGGGGAACCTTGCATCTGAGAGCCGACGCTTCCCCGCTGTCCTTCCGCCTCTGGGCCTCTTTCGGGGAAAGTGCGGCACAGGTTCCCGGATACACATGCTTGTCACCCCAATGGGGCGCAGAAACCGAGGATAGATCCGCTCGGGTGCAGAAGCAGGGATAGGTCTCGCAGGACTGCTGGAGCCGCCTGAGTGCCTCTGCATACGCTTCAGTGCGCGAGCTTTGAAAGAAGGGGCCTGCATCCCAGGTAAGCCCCAAAGCCTCGAAGTCCCGCTGAACGCAATCGATGTAGCGCTGCTTTGATCGGTCTTGGTCCAAATCCTCGATGCGAAGGACCATCGTTCCGCCCGTCGACTTCGCAATCAGCCACGCGACGAGCGAGGCGAAGATGTTGCCCGCATGGATGCGCCCTGTGGGAGAGGGCGCGAAACGAGCGACCAGAGGACGTGTCATCGCCTGTCGTCCACGTGCTTCGTCTTGCCGAGAGCCCTCTCGATCCCACCCGGCTCGATCAAAGACACCTTCACACCCACCAGAAGCACACCCTTGAGCTTCTCCTCGATACGATGCCGCATGGCGTTCATCTGCTCGAAGGAATCAGAGAACGCCTCGGGGCGTATCTCAACCTGCACGGTCAACGCATCCATGCCATTGACCGTCTCAACGATGATGCGGTAATGAGGAGTGACCTCCGCGATTCCTGACAGGACGTCTTCGATCTGGGACGGGAACACATTGGTTCCGCGAATGATGAGCATGTCATCCGAGCGCGAACGCACCTTATCCATGCGGGCATGGGTGCGTCCACAGGCACAGGGTTCCTTCGTCACGCGTGTCAGATCATGGGTGCGATAGCGCAGGACGGGAATGGCCTGTTTGTCGAGAGGTGTCAGCACCAGTTCGCCTTCCTCCCCTTCCTCCACTGGCATACCCGTTTCCGGATCGATCACCTCCCAAAGGAAATGATCCTCGGCGATATGCTGCTGCCCCCGGGCTGCCAAGCACTCACCTGAGACCCCGGGACCCATGACCTCTGTGAGCCCATAGTTGTCGGTGCAGATGATGTGCATGCGTCGTTCTATCTCAGCCTTCAGACCCGGCGGGCATGGTTCACCACCAAACAATCCCACTCGCAAAGAAGAGCTTTCCCAGTCATAGCCAAGATCCTCTCCCACTTCGCAGATGTGCATGGCGTAGGAAGGCGTGGCGATCAACACGGTGGTGCCATAGTCCTGGATCATCTGGATATGGCGTTCGGTGTTGCCGCTTCCTGCTGGGATCATGGTGCATCCCAGCTTCTGCAAACCATAGTGAAGCCCGAAGCCTCCCGTGAACATGCCGTATCCGAATGCCATCTGCGCATTATCCTCAGGCACGACACCTGCCATCTGCACCAGACGGGCGATGCAGTCACTCCAGACCTCCATATCGGCATCGGTGTATCCAACGACGATGGGCTTGCCAGTGGTACCTGACGAGGAATGCAGTTCCCGCACCTCATCAAGACCCACTGCGAACAATCCATAGGGAAAGGTATCTCGCAGAGCCGTCTTGTCCGTGAAGGGGAGCTTGCGAACATCCTCAAGCGAGGTTATGTCAGAAGGCCTCACCCCTGAAGCATCCATCTTCTCGCGATAGAACGGAACCCGCTCATAGGTATAGCGCACTTGACGCTTCAGCTTCTCCAGCTGAAGCGCTTCGATGAACGGACGACTTGCGCATTCCATCTCCTCGTCAAAGATGGGGAGTACGGAGAAATCCCCCGCTTGTGCCGCACGCAGGGCATCGCCCTTCTTGGTGATGTCATAGACAGCACGTTGCATGGGCTATTCCCCTTCCCTTCTGAGGATCACCGCTTGTGCGATATCCTCTTGGTCGATCAGTGTGAGCGGACGCTCCGCCAACGTGCGAGCGGCTCCTTCGATATCATCGGTGTTGATCACGATGTAGGTTGAGATGAGCGAATAGCTGTAAGTGACGTTGATCCCGCATTCAGCCAAGAGGGTCATGACGCGGCCCAGCTCACCGGGCTTATCCTCCAACAGAAGGCAGAGCACCTCTGTTTCGGCATGGGCGACACCCTCAGCCTCAAGCACCTTGATGGCCGCTTCAGGATCATCAACGATGAAGCGGCCGATGCCATATTCTCCGGTATCCGAGATGGAATAGCCGCGCACGCTCACCTGCGCCCGCTCGAGCATCGTCAGGATGCGGGCAAGATGCCCCGGCTTGCTCTGAAGGAATGTGCTTATCTGCTTGACCGCCATCGTTCATCTCCTTGCATGTTCAGCGGAATGACTTCTTCCGGCTTTGAAAGCCGCACAATTGACATCAACCGTCTTGGGCGGGACATTCCCTCGAATGGAATCAAGCCAAACCCCTTCTTCGAAATCAAGCGAGGAAGAGAGCGCTCCCAAGAGAACGACATTGGCAGCCTTGGCGTTTCCCGCCTCCCGAGCAACCGCCTCCGCTGGCACCAAGAGCGCATGAACGCGTGCCAACCGCTCATCCAGATCTCGCGGGATGACCGCCTTGCCCGTCAGAACGCTTGCAGGCTTGATGATCTCCTCGTTGACGATGATGGTTCCCTCCGGCTTGAGGGCAGGGAGGTTGCGAAGGGCTTCCATACGCTCGAACGAGACGATGATGTCAGCCTCTCCCTCTCCGATGACCATAGTCCTGACATCCTGGCCCATGACGACCATGGTGGAGACCGCTCCTCCGCGCTGTGCCATGCCATGGATCTCAGATACCTTGACGTCCACGCCTGAGCGTAAGGCCACATCAGCCAAGATGTGGGCGGCGAGGATGGTACCTTGGCCCCCAACGCCACAAAGAAGAATCTTCTTCATGTGATCTCCCCTATCTGACAATCGCGTTGAAGTTGCAGTATTGGGCGCATTGGCCACAACCGATGCACATCTGAGGATCGATGTAGGAAAGACCCGTATCGGGATATTTGCCAATGGCCGGACATCCCAAACCCAGGCATACCCCACATCCTGTGCATCCTGTGATGTAGAACGGCTCTTGCCGCGTGCGATCCAAAAGCACGCACGGCCGCTTGAAGATGAGAACATCCAGCCGATCACGTGCATTCACTGCCTCAGTGAGAGCGCTGCGTACCGCCTTCATGTCATTGGGATCGATGACCTTCACCGCCTGCACGCCCAGTGAGCGCACCACACCCTCCAGATCAAGCTCGCAGCTGGTGCGCCCCTGCAGGGTCACTCCGTTGAAGGGGTTGCCCTGGCGTCCCGTCATGGCCGTTGTCCTGTTGTCCAGGATGCAGACGATACCGCTCCCTGCGTTGTAGACCGTGGTTATCAGAGAGCTCAAGCCCGAGTGGGCGAAGGTTGAATCCCCGATGACCGCTACCACCGGGCGAGAATCCTCATTCCCCCGTGCGATCTCGAAGCCATGCGCCATCGAAACGGAAGCACCCATGTCGACGCACGTGTCCATCGCAGAGAGAGGCGGCAGCGCTCCCAAGGTGTAACAGCCGATATCCCCGCAGATGATGGCCTTCTTGCGAGAGAGCTCCTTGAACACCAGACGATGAGGGCACCCAGGACAGAGGGCCGGAGGACGCGCTGGCAGATCGTCAGCCTCATCGCAGCCTTGCGGCATCTCACATCCGAAGGCACGGCGAATGAGATTGGGAGACAGCTCTCCATAAGCAGGAAGGCTGAAGGGAGGATCCGATACCTCCACGTTGCATGAGCGGACCTGATCAGCCAAGAACGTCGACGCCTCTTCCACCACGTAGAGCCTATCCACCTTCTCGGCGAAGGAACGTATGGTTGCCGCAGGAAGCGGATTGGTCACTCCCAGCTTCAGGATGCTTGCCTCAGGAAGCGCTTCGGCCACATGCTGATAGGCAGCACCTGAACAGATGACACCCATGGATGGCGAACGGAGCGTCACCTCATTGAAAGCGCACTCATCCGCCCAGGTTGCCAATGCCTCCATCCGCTTGATCTGGTCTTTGCGGCGCCCCTTGGCAAAAGCGGGCATCATGACCCATTTTGACGGGTCGGTCTCGTAAGAGGGCGCTTCGGAAGCGAAATGCCTCTCTCCGGGAGACACCGGCGTTCTCGTGTGGGATATGCGTACCGTTGATCGAATCATCACCGGCACATCAAACTGCTCGGAAAGCCGGTATGCCTCCTTCGTGAAGAGGTACGCCTCCTGGGAATCCGCCGGATCAAGCATGGGCACGTGAACGGCTAGAGCGTAGTAGTGGGAATCCTGTTCGTTCTGAGACGAATACATCCCAGGATCATCAGCGGCAAGGAGGACCAAGCCACCTCCAACCCCGGTATAGGCCGCTGTGAAGAGGGGATCTGCTGCCACATTGACTCCCACATGCTTCATCGTGACCAAGCACCGCGATCCCGCAGCCGAAGCCCCCAAGGCAACCTCCAAGGCCACCTTTTCGTTGATGCACCATTCAGCGTAGACATCCTCATTCCTTGCGAATGCCTCAAGTGTCTCTGTTGAAGGGGTTCCCGGATAGCCCGTCCCCACCGTGGCACCACTGTGGTATGCGCCAAGCGCCACCGCTTCGTTTCCTGATAGAAGCTCCACGCGATCCTCCCTATTCACCGATATCGAAGATGAATCCGAACCGTCCGATCTGAACGAAGTCATCCTGTTCCAGAACCTTGTTTCCGACAGAGGCGTTGTTGACCCATACTCCATTGAAGGATTGCTCATCGCTGATGACGTAGGCACCATCCTGCACCGAGATGCTGGCATGGAGCCGTGAGACGGTCATGTCGTTCAGGAAGATGTCGCATTGGGGATTCCGTCCAATGGATGTCACCTGTGGGTTGACCTTGAATTCTGCACCGCGTTGGGGACCTCGTACCATCCTGAGTACGGGAGAAGACACAACGCCATCTCCTGCCGGATGTGGATCATGGGCATCGTGGGAAGAGATGCTCACCGGCGAAAAGCTCTGCGTGTTCCCGGACAGCTGGAATCCACAGGATTCGCAGGCAGCCTGACCAGGTTTCAGAGGACTTTGACAGATCGGGCATGATTCTCGGTTCAAATGGACCCCTTTCCCTCATGAAGCGCCTTGAAAGCGCTAGCTCTTCTCCAGGATCAACGGCGTTTCATTGATGATAGTCGATTCAGCGCTCGTAGGCTGACCGGATACGGATCGACAGAGCTTGTCCCACCAGATCCCAATGCTTTCGATGAGCGAGGGAGTAGCCACATCCTCGCATGCCACCAGATCCACGGAGGCGATTTCGGTGTTCTGCTGGTAGAAGAAGGCTTTGCCGACAACCTGACCCGCGCTGACGCCGCCTCCCACCTCATCGAATTCGAATCGCTGGCTGACGTTGCCATGAGGAGCGAAAACCTCAACCTGGGCATCGGGATCCTTGAACGTGACAGGCACCGTCCTGTCAACCCACGCGCTCAGGGCGACCTCAGCCACAACCGGCACCGAACGCGTGGTGCCTTCATACGTCATGTCAACCGCCTGAGAGCTGTGGGCTAGGTCATACGAGACCTGATTGTCGTAGACCCAGTCGAAGAGGGTTCGACAGTCAGTGAAGCGCTGATCCTCTGAGGAGGAATGCAGCACGATGGCATACAGATCAGAATCATCTCGACGACAGGCACCGGCGAAGCAGGGCCCAGCAAGCTCGGCATTGCCTGTCTTGATGCCGCATGCACCCTCGTAGTGCCCCAAGAGCAGATCAGTGGTCTCAAGCTCAACGGTGGTTTCCTCCCCATCCCTCTTGACGGGAATCTCAGTGAAGGGAATGTCGCAAAGTGCACGGAAAGAATCCATCTTCATGGCATAGGCGCAGATCTTGGACACCTCGCGAGCCGTGCTGTGCAGGTTCCCTGCGAATTCGCCATCATCCAATCCGTGGGGATTCTCGAACACCGTGTTCTGGCATCCCAACTCAGATGCCTTCTCGTTCATCTTGGCCACGAAGGCATCCAGGGCGCTTGCCGGATCACCTGAATCGATGGCAGAGCCGTCAGCGCGGTGAAGCGTGTTGCCCGATTGCCTGGCCTGAGCCTGGAAATCGGGACCGATGGTTTCAGCGATGGCCACGGCAGCGTCGTTTCCCGAGGGCACCATCAATCCCTTCAGGGCATTCTCCATCGTGAGGACATCCCCCACCTGAAGCTCCGCACTCGATCCCCCTATCGTGGCAGCCGTCTGGCTGACGGTGACCTCCCGGGACATCTCTGAATTCTCAAGGGCGATGATGGCGGTCATCACCTTTGTGATGGAGGCGATCTGGGCAGGCTCATCGGCATTGCGCGAGAAGTACTCAGTGCCATCCTCAGAGCAGACATAGACGAATTCGCTGTCGATGTTGGGACAGGAGGTTGGCTTGAGCCCTCGACTCTCCATGGTGGCGCCATAGATGACATCGGAGCGTCTGATGTCAGCGTGGGCATTGACGGGGCAGGCAAGGACCTCGGCGCAGATCAACACCGCTGCCAGCAGAGAAGCGATAAAGCATCGAAGCGCAACCTGGTTGCGCTTCGTGCAGACAGAATCAGTGATGAAAGATGGTCTAGAGAGCATAGATCTCTTCGGGGCGTGCGATCTTGAATCCAGCATCCTCAAGAGCATGATCAATGTCTTCCCCATTGATCTTGAAGACGTCGATCGCCTCATCGGAGGCAGCCTTGAAGCAATAGCCATACTCGATGTTGAGCCCCGCTTTGTCGCAGAATTCAAGCAGGCTGGCCAAGCCGCCGGGCTTGTTGGGGACATAGACGGCATTCACTGGGGTCACCGATGCCCTGAATCCTGAATCGTTGAGCATGGCGGCCACTGCATCAGGCTCATCGCAGAAGATGCGCGCGATGCCGAAGTCCTGGGTATCTGAAAGAAACATGGCATGCATGTTCGTTCCGTTGTCAGCGATCTTCCTGACGAGCCGCGAAAGGTTCCCCTTTTCATTCTGCAGAAAGACGGTCAGCTGTGAGATCATCTAAGAAACCTCCCTCTTGTCAATGACGCGCTTGGCCTTGCCCATGGAACGCTCGATCGTTTTCGGCTCGACAATCTTGACGTCCACCGCAATCTGCAGATTGCCCTTGAGCTCAGCTTGGAGCCTGTGCCTGAGGTCCTCGAGCTTGCGCACCTCGTCAATGGGGAAATCGGGTTCCGTCTCCACCTGAAGTTCCATGGCGTCAAGGGGTCCTTTGTTCGTGAGGATGATCTGGTACTGCGTGGCGATCTCGGGAAAGCCCGTGATGACCTGCTCGATCTGGGAGGGGAAGACGTTCACTCCACGGATGATCATCATGTCATCGGTGCGGCCCCGCAGACGATCGATCTTGCGATGCGTGCGGCCACAGGCGCATATCTCGGAATTGATGCGGGTGACATCCCGCGTCCGATAGCGAATGAGAGGGCTGCACTCACGGGTGAGGGTGGTGATGACCAGCTCGCCCCACTCACCATCGGGAAGCACCTCTCCTGTCTCCGGATCAACGATCTCGCAATAGAACTGATCCTCAGCGATATGGAGTCCACCGCGTTCGATGCATTCCATGGCAACGCCGGGGCCCATGATCTCTGAGAGACCATAGACATCGCAGTATTGAATTCCCAGCTTGTCAGCTATCTCCTGGCGCATGTTCTCAGAACAGGGCTCGGCTCCGAAGATGCCGCCAGATACCTTGAAGTCCTCAGCGGGGTTGTAGCCCATCTCTATGGCGGTGTCAGCGATGAAGAGCGCATAGGATGGCGTGCAAGCCAGGATATCCGTTCCGCAATCAGCCAGGAATTGGACTTGACGCTTGGTGTTGCCCGAAGAGGCTGGGATGACCGTCGCACCACAAGCCTCGCCACCTGCATGGGCACCCAACCCTCCCGTGAACAGACCGTAGCCGTAGGCAACCTGCAGGACACTCTGCTTCCCGCCACCGACCATGTAGATGCCGCGCGCGAAGCAGTCCCCCCAATTCTTCAGGTCTGCTTCCGTATGGCCTGCAATGGTTGCCTGACCCATGGTTCCGGAGGAAGCGTGGATGCGGGCAACCTCTTCCATGGGGACTGCGAACATCCCGAAGGGATAGGCATCGCGCATATCCTGCTTCACTACGAAGGGAAACTTCGAGAGGTCCTCGATGCTTTGGAGATCATCAGGGCTCACACCAGCATCATCAAAGGATCTCTTGAAGAAGTCGACGTTGTCATAGGCCTGATGCAGGCTCCATTTGAGACGATCAAGCTGAAGAGCGGAAAGCTCTTCTCGAGGCATCGTCTCGATCTCAGGTTGATAGTACATCCGCTTCCTTTCCCGCATTGGCTCGAGGCAACTCTCAAGCTACCCAGACGATTAGGCCATCATTGGCTCGATCGCTGGGAAGATGAGGAGCTTGTCTGGTCTGAACCGGTTGCGTCATCCTCGGTTCTGGCATATTTCCTCTGGATCTCAGCTATATCCACCTTGGGACCAACCTTGATCAATTCGTTTATAGGGGAATACACGCTTGAAAAGGTCTTTTGCTCCACTTGATTGCCCGATTCATCGGTGACGGTACGCGTCACGTTGATGGACGAGCCGTCAGAACCGTTCGTCATCTTGACCACCGCGTTGTCGGCATAGGTCTCATCCACTTCGACTTTGACCTTGTACGGGTCACCCTTCTGCCAATCTCCCCTCTCGGTCTTAACGGTGAGATGCGGGTTTTCGCCAATGAGATTGGCGGTCACGCTGTAGGAGTTGTAGCTGGTGGTCAGCAGGATATCCGAACTGGTGCTGTTCTCCCATCGAAGATCGAGGGTCGGATAGGCGATGGCTGCATCCAAGCCTTCAGGGTAGGACCCTGAGCGCATGGTATGGTTGTGACGCTCTGATATGGGCAGGCCCGCCTCATAGACGGCGTTGAAGATGGTCGTGGCCACCTGGCAGACACCACCACCGGCCTCTTGGCTCATCTCATCACCATTGATGACATTGGCTTCCTTGAAGCCGGCTTCAGCGTTGCAGTCGCCCGCTATCTCATTGAAAGACCAGGTGCCTCCGGGCGCCACCACGGAATCATCCAGAAGATCAGCGACCTTCTGGATATTGTAGAGCCTGTTCATGGTGGTCGTCGCCTTGTTGAATTCGGTGGTGAACGTGCTGAATTGGGTGACCACGCCATAGGCAAGGGCCGCATCCAGGGAAAGCGGTTGATCGGTCTGCTCGGTTTGGATGGGAATGTTGTACCTCTCCCCCACCACACGCTGCTCTCCCGTTTCCCAGAAGTTCTTGAAGAGAACCTCATCAAGCGTGTCCAATGCTCCAGAGACGGTGGGAACCGTGACCGGCTGATCCGGTTTCACGGTGACATCCTCACCATCGACTTCGAAGACGACTTGATAGTCCTGTCCGTTGCTTGCAAGGCTCAAGTCCTTCGTAAGCGTCTCAAGGGCCTTCGATTCGGATATCTCAGGCTTCAAGAACCAGCCATCCCCCCGCTTGGCAGGCTCAGCCTCTATCCATGAGCCCAGCGTCTCCCTGCTCACCTCGGTCGCCTCGGAATCGAAGCTGAACGAGGCGCCCTCATCCAGCGCCTGATTGACTGCCTCTGCGGTCCGCGCCGCCGATTCCCCATCAACCTTCAGAGGGGTGTAGTCAGCCACGGGGATATAGCGCGGATCGTCGACTTCACTGTTCAAGAGCTTATCAGTCAGCGTGTCAACGAATGTCTCCTCATTGATCATGTACCCATCATGGCCTTCGGTGACACTCGCCACTCCCTCTTCGATGCTGATGCCGTATTCCTTGATGGGATCGCCTATGGCCGTATCCAGATCGGAGATAAGCTTGTCCAGTATGATCTGGTTGAATTCGATCCGCGGCGCGATGACATGGGTGCCCAGAAGCGTCCCGAACCGGTCGAAGGGTCCCGTAGACCTGCCGAACTCAACCGCCTCCTTGGCCAACGCCTCAACGGGGAACTTCGCGCCGAGCGTATCCGCCGTCTCCACCCAAAGCACCCTGCTTTCCAGGGACTCCTCGATGGAAGACTGCTCAGCCAATGCCTCCTGCTGCTTGATGGCAGCTTCGACATCGGTGTTCTTCGCAGCATCCTCGGATGTGAAGATGTAGATGCTGGTTGAAGCGAACTTGTCACCATAGCGGGTGGTCAAGGCTTCAACGGCCTCTGATTCGGTCTTGCCCGCAAGGTCAACATCGCCGACATACACCCCTTTGTAGATGCGATCTCCCGTAAGCGCGGTATCAACGAAAAATCCGCAGATGAGGACCAGGATGACCACGACCACGCCGCCTGCTATCTTGCTCTTGCCCCAAAGCCAGGTGAACCCACGGCCGACGGCACGCCCTGCCAATGCGATGAATCTCAGGATTCCCACGACGAGCATCTTGAAGATGTTGAAGATGGCCTCAAGGACAGAATCACTGGCATGGGGGGTGCGCATGGATGAAGAGGTCTTGAGGGTCTGAGAATCAACCGGAGAATGCATCCTGGCGGGCTGTTTCTTTCTATCGGGCCCATTCTGCCCTCCTCTGCGGGAGCGGCCGTTTTCCGGAATACGCTCCGAACGTCGGCGGGAATCGCCTCGCAGATCACGTGAAACGTTTCGTGAAGGATTGCCACCTGCCGCAGTGCGCGCGTTTCCCTGAGCACTTCTCCGAGGGGACTCAAGGGGCTTGCTGTTCACCGTGACCCTGTTGGTCGTACGGGGAGCGCGGTTTCGATCAAGGTTTCGAGACGGACGTACCTCGCGTCGTGCCTCATCGTCAGGAACGTATGAAGATGGACGGGTGGTTCCCAGAGAGTCTCCCTTGGAGGAGGTCAGCCGTGAAGAATGGCCTACATCTCGCGATCGGCCTTGCGGAGAATACCGATCGCGATCCTGCGGATCAAGATTGAAATTGCTGCTATAGGCCATGATCGAACCTCATCTTCAGACGCCCTGCCGCCTGAATGCAATAGTAAACGGTTACGCCGATCTGCAGAAGGAGGCCTGCGTAGACGAACCAGATTCCAAGACAGACAGAGTTGCCTCCGAAGCCCGGAAGCCACGTCACCTCAAAGCAGGAGAGGCCGGGGATCAATGGCCAATTCAACAGCAAAGAGGCGAACCCGATGAACAAAAGCGTGGTAGCAACCTTTCCCGGATAGACGACCGGAACCTGGATTCGGAACCGACGCAGAAGCACGGCCCCACCCACAAGGAGGAAGAGTTCGCGGGCCAAGATGAGGATGACCACCCATACCGGACAGCGCCCTATCAAACAGGTCCCCACCACTCCCGTCATCATGAGAAGGGTATCAATGGCCGGGTCCATGAGCTTTCCCAACTTGGAGACAGTATGGGTGCGACGGGCCACCTGACCATCCAGAAAATCCGTCAGCGCCGCGATCGCAAACACCACCATGGAAGCGACATCATGGCCTTGGAAGAGCAGGATGAGGTAGACCGGTATCAGGCAGAGACGAATGAATGAGATGACATTCGCGGCCGTGAGTATGCGGTCGGTCACCTCTTCAACATTTGCTTGTGCGGTTGTCTTCGATGCGGACACAGGCAGCCTTCAGATCGCTTTTACACAAAACAGCAGCATTTTAGCAATCAACGCACGCGTCCCTGACCTCAAATGGAAAACGAACACCAAACACATGTCTTCCGCCATTATCAAGCACATGATCAGGATGCCGAAGGGGTAAGCCCAGTGGCATCTTGATCATGCACGTGACTTTCACACTGTCGGTTGCATGAGGTGCCTACTCCTTCTCGGGCACCTCGCACACCACATCATGCTTCTTGGCCGACACCGGTGTGGAAGCAGGGTCCATGGACAGGCACTTGGTAGGACATGCCATGACACAGCTGCCGCATTGGATGCACATGAAGGGCTTGATCGTCCACGTGCGCTCTGGCTTGCTCACCGCAATGCAATGACAGGGACACACGCGCTGGCACATCCCACAGAGGATGCAGCCTTGAACGTCGTTCACCACATGACCCTTCTGCCCTGCATAAGGGTCCTTCGTCTGGTTTGGGTACAGCAGCGTTTCCGGCTTCTTGAAGAGCGATCCCAACGTCATGCCACCGAGATGGAAGCTTCCCATACCCTCCTACCTTTCAGTGCAGCTGATGCACGGGTCTATGGTCAGGATGATCATGTTCACGTCGGCCAGGTCACAGCCTTTGAGCGCCTCGACCATGCCTGCAAGATTCTGGGATGTCGGCGTTCTCATGCGCATGCGCTCCAAGAACTTGGTGCCGTTGCCTTGCGCATAGTAATAGCACTCACCCCGAGGCTGCTCAAGCACATTGGCCGCCCTCGCTCCCGGCTCCGGGTTTCCCTTGACCTTGACCGAGATTTCCCCCGCAGGAATCTTCGAGGCAAGCTCCTTGATGATGTCAATGGATTGCAGAACCTCAAGGCAGCGAACCTTCACTCGGGCGTAGCAGTCTCCCTGATCATCCAGAATGGGTTGGAAATCCTTCAGATGCCCGTAGGCACCCTTTCCGAAAGTGCGAACGTCGTAATCCACCGCCGACGCACGGGCGAAGGGGCCGACCATGGAAAGATTCACGGCCTGGTCATAGGAGAGCTTCCCTATCCCGACGGTACGGTTCCTCACAGAGATGTCAGTGAGCAGCGTATCCATGATCTGCTGGTACTCACCCTTAATGCCATTCAGGACATCGCAGATGGCGGCGAGCTCGGAATCCTCGATGTCGCGATTCACGCCTCCCACCCGGACGACTGACAGGATCACGCGACCTCCCGTGGTCCTTTCGAAGATATCCAATACGCGCTCCCGCAGGCGCCAGCAGTGCATGAACATGGATTCGAACCCAAAGGCATCTGCCGCCAGTCCCAGCCAGAGAAGATGTGAATGGATACGGGAAAGCTCATGCCAGATGACACGCAGGTACTCGGCGCGGGTGGGGACCTCCACACCCACGAGGGACTCCACCGTTTCAGCGTAGCCGAGGGAATGTCCCATGGCGCAGATGCCGCAGATGCGTTCCGCCACGTAGATGAATTGATTGTAATCCCTTGTCTCCACCAGCTTCTCCAGGCCGCGATGGACGAAACCGATCTGCGGAAGACAGTCCACGACCGTTTCATCCTGCACCACCAGGTCAAGGTGGAGCGGCTCGGGAAGAACCGGATGCTGAGGCCCGAAGGGAATGACCGTTGCCTTGCCCATTATGCATCCTTCCCTTCTGTCGTCTGCTTCTTCGCTTTCGCTTCCATGGCTGCCCGCACCTTCGCCGCCTTCTCGGGTGGCATGGCTGCCAGCTTCGCTTCCATTTCGGCATCGATGATGCCGGATCCGGCCTCAGGCGTGGCAGCTCCTTCTGCTTTCGCCCTCTTCTCAGCCGCTGCCTTCGCCTTCTTCTCGGCAAGCTTTCGCTGCTTTTCCTGTTCGGCCAGTTTCTCAGGAGAGATGATGGTCATCGGCGTCTCGGTCGAGACCCGATAGAAATTGCCCTCGAAGTCTATGGCCAACCCATCAAAGGTGATGCCGAACAGGTCGTGGATCTCGTTTTCGCAGACGAATGCCTCCAGATACAGATCAGTGATGGAAGGCACCACCGCATCCTTCGGAAGAGCCTCGACAACGGCATTGTCAAGGCATCCGTCCTTCATGTAGGAATAGATCAGATCAACGCTGTCTTCATTGTTGACGGCGAGCATCTGCACATAGCGCCAGCCTCCGTCCTTGCGCGCCTTCGCATCTTCATGCAGGGACGCTGTCGCAAGCGTGCGGAACTCAGTTGAGAACCCCATCTATGCCAGCCCCTTCCTCTCGGCCTTGATCTTCTCGGCCTTTTCGTCCAAAACGGCAATGCCCTTTACGATGGCATCAATCAGGGTTTCGGGGCGCACAGCGCATCCCGGTGCATAGACATCAACGGGAATGGCCTGGTCCACTCCGCCAATCACGTTGTAGCAGTCATGGAAGATGCCACCGGAGCAGGCGCAGATACCACAGGCAACGACAACCTTCGGTTCCACCATCTGCTCGTAGATCTGCTTGACCACATCGATGTTCTGCTCATTGACCGACCCGGTCACTAAAAAGATGTCCGCATGCTTGGGATTGCCGGTGTTGATGACCCCGAAGCGCTCACCATCGAAGCCCGGGCACAGCGTTGCCAGCACCTCGATATCGCACCCATTGCAGCTGGAGCCGTCGTAATGGATGACCCAGGGGGATTTTGAAGAATATGCCACCTCATCACTCCTTTACAGAAACGCGAGGACCGCGATGTTGATGCCGCCAGCCACCAAGGCGACCGCCCAAGCCGACTTCAGCATGAACTGCCACTTGACGCGAGCGAAATTGTTGTCGATCAGTATCTCGAAGAAATATGCCGCAAGCGCAACCACAACGCCCAATACGATTGAAAGCGGACCACCCCATACGAAGAACAGTCCCACCCATCCCAGGAAGAGCACGTTCTCGTACCAATGGAGAATCTCGACGAATCCCAGGGTGGAACCGGACATCTCCGTGGTCATGCCACGGACGATCTCCTGATGGGCATGATGGGACATGGAGAGATCGAACGGGGATTTGCGCAGCTTGATCGTCAGGATGAACATGAGTCCCAGGAAGATGGGCCAGATGTAGACGATCACTGGCTTGTCAAGCATGAGCACTGATGCCACATCGAATGATCCCGCTGGCATCATCGAAGAGAGCGAGGGCTGCAGGATCAGACCCGTTGCCATATAGAACCCAACGGCAAACAGAAGCACCATGGGCTCATAGGACATGACCTGCAACGTCTCACGCGCAGCGCCCAGCTCTGAGTAGGGCGAACGTGATGAATACGCCGCAATGATGAAGAAGAGGCTTGAGAGCGTGATGACGAACACGCACATCAAAAGATTGCCACCTGAGAAGAACAGCCCTCCTGCCAGAATGGCGAACAGAAGCGCGCAGATGACATAAGCGTCCTGAACGCCATTGATGGTCACACGCTCCTTCTCGAAGAGCTTGCGCACGTCATAGTAGGGCTGCAGCAGAGGAGGACCTACACGACCCTGCATCCTCGCTGAGATGATTCTGTCCACTCCCGCCAAGAAGCATCCAACAATGGGGGCCAGAAGCGCGAACGCCACGATGCCCACCACCGGTGCTATGAATCCGAATGCATCCATCGTCCGCCTCCTATACCAACGCCATGCCGCACAGGGCCATCACGACAGCCGCTGCCATCAGAATGCTGTTGAATGTCACGCCAATGGGAGCCATGCGCTTCTCGCCGAACTCCTCTTCCATGTACCAGTTGCGTGCCGTTGCCAGGCTTTCTCCTGAAAGCGAATTCTGGAAGGCACGTTCATCGTCGTTGCGGCTGACACCGCTGAGGTACACACCTACGCGCTTCTTCTTGGAACGGCCGAGTCCCGTGAAGAGCGCTATCACCACCACGCATACGCAGATGCTGGCAATCCAGAGATTGTCAGTGGAGATGTCCTGGCCCTGGAAACCATACACAGAGGTGATGTAGGGTCCTGCAATGAAATAGGAGAGCACCGGCAGAAGCACGCAGCTCACCACCAGCAGCACGGCCATGAGCATGATGGACACCCATTCGCTGCCATGGACGGAAACCTCGACGTTTTGAGGCTCCCCCGCGATGCCGGCAAGCTTTCCCATCCATTTGGCCCAGAACATGAAGGTAGCGGCTGAGCCGAAGGCGAGAATGAGAATCAGTGCGACTTGATCCATGGCCACGAACGAAACCAGTGTTGCCCACTTCGCAATGAGCATGCCGAACGGTGCAATGAACATGCCCATGATGCCAAGCATCATGAAGCGGGCCAGGCGAGGCATCCTCTCGAAGAGCAGGTCCATGGATTCGATGTCACGACTGCCAATGTGATGCTCTGCGGTGCCTACGCAGAGGAACAGCAGTGATTTCGCGATGGCATGGAAGAGGATCAGGAACATGGCGGCCCAAACCGCTTCTGGCGTGCCCACACCAGCGCATGCGGTGATGAGACCCAGGTTCGCGATGGTCGAATAGGCCAGAACGCGTTTGGCATTGGTCTGGGAGATGGCCATGAACGAACACAGAAGGAACGTCACCGAACCCACCAGCATCACCATGACGGATGGAACGGGGCTCACGAGGAAGCAGGGTGCCAGCTTCACCAGCATGAACACACCCGCCTTCACCATCGTTGAGGAATGCAGCAGGGCGCTGGTGGGTGTCGGTGCGACCATGGCACCCAGAAGCCATGTCTGGAACGGCATCTGAGCCGCCTTCGTGATGCCAGCAAAGGCGAGACAGACCACCGGCAGCAGCACGAGAGCCGGATTCGTGATGCCAATCTCGATGAACTCATGCAGTGAGAACGTGCCGACCTGCGTGGCGCAGACGAACAGCGCCAAGATGAAAGCGATGCCCCCGGCAAGATTCATGATGATCTGACGGAACGCATTGCGAATGGCCTCTTCGGTCTTGGTGTAACCGATGAGCAGAAACGAGCAGAGCGTCGTCACTTCCCAGCCGGTGAACATCCAAGCCATGTTGTTCGAAAGCACGATGACGAACATGGCGCTCAAGAAGATGAACATGAGCGCGAAGAAGGTGGGCCTGTGATCAGATGACCCTTCCGGCTCATGATCCTGGAAATCCTGCATGTACCCGATGGCGTAGACGCAGATGCCTGAACCGATCACGCCGATGATGAGCACCATCATCAACGAAAGGGAATCGATATAGAGTCCATGTGACACATCCATGGAATGGGCATGGGCGAATTCGACATACAGCACGAGTGCCAGCTGGACGATGCCAAGCACGGCGACAAGCGCATTCTTGTACTTTGCGGCGAAAGCCAGGATGACGAAAACGCACACGCAGCTGACGGCCGTGCACAACGTATCAGCGATGCCCGATTCGCATTCGAAGAGCACCAATCCCGTGCCCCAATGCATGCAGGCAACCACGATCGAAGCCGCTGCAGTTGCCACGGCTCCTACGACCACGAGCACATTCCTTGCGGAATTGTTCCTGATGACCACCAGCAGCAAAGCAATGAGCGCTGGGAATGCCATGAGGAATAGGAGCATTTCCATGCCGTTCCTCCTCTTATGTCCAACAGATTCCTCTATTGACTGTATCAAAGCGAACAGCTGAGACGCGCGATGCCCCGAAAGGCAACCGCCCATTGCTCGGTAAAGGGACGGACAGGTGACGTTGCCTGCGCATGAACGGCGCGAAGGAAAATGTGAACGGTTGATGAGGAAGTTGGAGGCGACGTCCGGATTCGAACCGGAGATAAAGGCTTTGCAGGCCTCTGCCTTACCACTTGGCCACGTCGCCCGATGGCATAGCCTGCTTGGAAAAAGAGCCGACCCATCGGTGAACGATGTGCCGGCTCCTGCAGGCGATGGAGCGGACAACGGGGTTCGAACCCGCGACCCCCACCTTGGCAAGGTGGTGCTCTACCAGCTGAGCCATGTCCGCATAGCGTGGAACATCTTACTGTAATGCTCTCAGGTTCGCAAGACTCATTTTCTT
Source organism: uncultured Eggerthellaceae bacterium (assembly GCA_964462135.1). Lineage (GTDB taxonomy): Bacteria > Actinomycetota > Coriobacteriia > Coriobacteriales > Eggerthellaceae > MGBC163016. Next base: position 77,369 of record CAYWWK010000002.1, read on the forward strand.
GAAACGACCCGTTGCAACAACATCCCACTGCTGACGAAGGAATGGTGGGCGGTACAAGATTTGAACTTGTGACCCCTACCGTGTCAAGGTAGTGCTCTCCCCCTGAGCTAACCGCCCTCATGGCTTCTCAGCGTCAGCAGCCCGATATCATATCAGACCGATTCCGTGAGTCAAGGACGAACTTGCGAATGCGCATGATGCGGGTAGGCATGACCTCTTGACTATGGGACAGCGCCCAAGAAGAAGGCCCAGCGCTTGTGCGCTGGGCCTGGAAGATCTCTGGTGTCGGAGGCGGGATTTGAACCCGCACACCCGATATGTGGGCACTAGCACCTCAAGCTAGCGTGTCTGCCGTTCCACCACTCCGACAATTCAAAAGCGTTGTTAATTCTAACAGAACACAGCGCTATATCAAGAACAAAATCCTAATTTGTGGAAATACTTCCGTGAGGAAAGATGATCATCAAGACTATGAGCGAGACCAAGAATACGATCGCACATATGATGGTTATCCTATCAAGGTTCTTCTCTATGATGCTGGTACCGGTTTGAGTCGAATACATAGAGCTTGCGATAGCATCTGAGATACCTGTTCCCTTGCCGGAATGCATGAGGATGAATATGATGAGCCCTACTCCTGACAGGAACAGCAGAACTAAGAATATGATCACTAAAGGTGTCAAGATTTCACGCTTCTTTCAAAGATGGATCCAAAATCAGCATAGCAAATCATAGATTATAAACGTATGGGCATCATCGCGCAAGAAGGTTCTCGCCAGTCATCTCAGGGGGAACGGGAAGGCCTATCGCACTCAATAGCGTCGGTGCGATATCGGCGAGCTTGCCATCCTTTCCGCTAAGATGGATGTCCTTATCGCTTCCGTTCACCACTATGAATGGCACAGAAGCGGTGGTATGAGCCGTATGAGGCGAACCATCATCTGACAACATCTTATCCGCATTGCCGTGATCTGCTGTTATGAGCACGATACCGCCCTTATCCATCATGGCATCCACAACGGATCCAACCCCTCTATCAACAGCTTCAACCGCGGCTACGGCAGCAGGGATGCTTCCCGTATGACCCACCATATCGCAATTGGCGAAGTTCACGATATACACATCGGCTTCGTTTTCCTTGATGGATCGCACCAAAGAAGAGGCGACTTCAGGTTCGCTCATCTCAGGCTTGAGATCGTACGTCGCTACCTTTGGAGAGGCTATCAAGGTGCGCTTCTCTCCCGGCTTCTCCTCCTCGACACCGCCGTTCAAGAAGAAAGTGACATGCGCATACTTCTCTGTCTCAGCAATATGCAACTGGCTCAAGCCTTCCTCAGCAAGAACATCTGCAAGGATGTGATCGGGGAATTCCTTCGGGAAAGCCACAGGGGCATCGATCGTCGGATCGTACTCGGTAAGGCAGACGAATTCGACATCAGGCCTCATCCCTCGATCGAAATGATCGAAGTCCTCATCCACGATCGCTCTGGTTATCTCGCGCGCTCTGTCGGGTCTGAAGTTGAAGAAGACGACGGCATCCCCATCCTGAACCCCATCGGCATAGAAGCTTACAGGCTCCACGAATTCATCGGTGATATCTTTAGAATATGAGAGCTCGACCGCATCGGCAGGATCTGAAGCAGAGATATCCGATGGATGGATGATGGCATCGTATGCTCGCTCGACCCTTTCCCATCGGTTGTCCCTATCCATCGCATAATAGCGCCCCATGATAGATGCGATCCTAAGGTCGCAGTCGGGATATCGCTCGGACATCTCCTCGATCTTTGACATCAGCTCTTGAACATAGCCCTTACCGCTCTTAGGAGGGACATCCCGTCCATCTAAGAAGCAATGGATGCGTATCTTCTTCACACCTTCTTTCAAGGCGAAGGTCATAAGAGCGAAAAGATGCTCATTGGAAGAGTGGACGCCTCCATCGCTCAAGAGCCCCATGAGATGCAAGGCCGATCCGTCTTTCTTAACCTTTTGGAATGCTGAGAGCAGCACGGGATTCGACTCTATCTCGCCTGTACGGCATGCTCGGTTGATCCTTGAGAGTTCTTGGTGGACTATCCTTCCAGCGCCGATATTCAAATGCCCTACCTCGGAGTTTCCCATCTGTCCATCGGGAAGTCCAACATCTGCACCGGAAGCTTGAAGCTTCACCCATTCATTTCGAGCGAAAAGGTCATCCAAAGCAGGTGTTCTTGCAATGGATATGGCATTGCCCTGCCCCGGCTCATCCAAGCCGAACCCATCCATTATTACAAGGCAGGCCGGAAGGGAGAGCATCGACTTGTCTTCGCGCTCTTCAAAGCATCTTCGTGAGTCCATGAAGCGATCCTAATCGATATTGTTCTCGTTGAGATATCTAAGCTCTTACAGGGCTTCCTTGATGATCCCGATAAAAGAGGCGGCTTTGAGGGAAGCACCTCCGATAAGCCCTCCATCGATATTGGGCTGCTCCATCAAAACTGCCGCATTGCCCTCGTTCATGGATCCGCCATAAAGGATCCTCATGGACTCGGCAAGATCCGATCCATACAGATCCGAGACGGTGCTACGGATAGAGGCACAAACCTCCTCTGCTTGCTCGGGAGTAGCGGTACGTCCGGTACCGATGGCCCAAGTAGGCTCGTAAGCGATGACCGCGTGCTTCGCTTCATCTGTACTGACATCGGCGAATGCCGCCCTGATCTCGGCCTCGACAAACTCGAGATACGTTCCCTCATCACGAACTGCAAGCGATTCCCCTACACAGATGATGGGAGATATGACGTTATGTTCTTCGCTGAGCAACGCTTTCACTTTGAGATTGACATCTTCGTTCGTCTCGCCGAACAGCTGCCTGCGCTCGGAATGTCCGACTATGCAGTACTTGCACCCGATCTCCTTGATCATCGGCACGGAGATCTCACCTGTGAAGGCGCCTTTAGGCTCCCAATACACATTCTGCGCGCCTACGGCGATCTTGGTCTTGTCGAATTCGAACACCGTTTTGACCGGTTTCAGATCCACATAGGGAGGACACACCGCAACATCGACCTTATCCGCCCAATCGGACTCGAATTCGTTGGAGATCTCCTGAGACAACACGACGGCCTCGCCTATCGTGTTGTTCATCTTCCAGTTTCCAGCAATCAGAGGTTTACGTGCCATATCATCCTCGTCCTTTCAAATGTCCAAATGAAGAATGTCGAATCCGACCTTACTTCAGCGCCTCGACTCCGGGCAGCGCCTTGCCTTCGACAAGCTCCATCGATGCACCGCCACCTGTCGAGATGAATGTCATCCTGTCAGCCAATCCGAATTTGTTCACCGCCGCAACAGAGTCCCCTCCGCCTATTATCGTATCAGCATCCGAATCAGCTACGGATTCAGCAACGCCCAGCGTTCCAGTCTCAAAGGGTTTCATCTCGAAGACCCCCATAGGACCGTTCCAGAAAACGCTTGCGGCATCGGATATCGCGCTCGCATAGAGATCGACGGTCTTAGGCCCGATATCAAGACCCATCATATCCGCAGGTATGGAATCTATGGAAACGATCTTGGTCTGAGCATCTTCATCTATCGCATCGGCGACCACGACATCCACAGGAAGAAGAAGATCGACCCCGTTGGCCTTGGCCTTGTCCAGCATGCGCTTAGCCTCATCGACCCAGTCGTCCTCTTTCAAGGATCGACCGACGTCATGGCCTTGTGCAAGGAGAAACGTGAAGCACATCGCACCGCCGATGATGAGCGTATCCGCCTTATCGAGAAGAGCATCTATCACCTTGATCTTGTCAGAGACCTTCGAACCACCGAGTATGGCGACAAAAGGACGCTTCGGTTCATCGAGCATCGATGTTAGGGTATCAACCTCTTTTTGCATGAGATAGCCAGCATAGGATGGAAGGTATTCAGCAACACCGGCGGTGGAGGCATGCGCCCTATGCGCCGTTCCGAATGCGTCGTTCACGTAAGCATCGGCAAGAGAAGCTAACATACGAGCGAATTCAGGATCGTTCTTCTTCTCTCTGGCATCGAAGCGGATATTCTCGAGCATGACGATATCCCCATCCGCCATCGCATCGATCACCTCTTGCGTGCCTTCGCCGACGATATCCGTGCTCAACACTATATCCTTGCCCAAAAGCTCCTGGAGCCTGCGGGCAACTGGATCTAAGCTGAATTCTTCTTCGAAGCCGGTTCCGGAAGGTCGCCCACGATGGCTTACCAATATCACCTTAGCACCTTCAGCTGTAAGCTTCTCGATAGTTGGAAGCGCTGCTCTTATACGGGTATCATCGGTTACGATGCCGTCCTTCACAGGTGCATTGAAATCGACTCGCACCAAGACCTTCTTGCCGCGTGCATCCAGGTCATCGATGCTCTTTATCTTCGACATGGGTTTTCCTCTCTACAGTGGAACGGAATGGATTCAAGCAGAAGATGCATCCTAAGATCGGCCGCGCCCTCAGTGAAGATCGCGCATCAAGATCAACGAGGTTGCAGCCGATACCTGCGTTTGCTCCGGCTTTGGCCTGAATGAGCTTCATAGCTCGATAAGGTCAAAGCAAGGGGAGACGGCCGTGATGGTCGCGGCGCAAAGCCACTCCCTTCAGACAGCACGATATCCGGATGTTCTTCGGATGCTTTGATCTTAGAGCATTATCTTCGCAAGATCCTTGACGCGGTTGGAGTAACCCCACTCGTTGTCATACCAAGAGATGCATTTCACGAAGTTTCCCTCGCCTCCAAGCACCATCGTGAGTTTGGAATCGAACACAGAAGATGCCGGGTTGCCGACGATGTCGATGGATACCAGCGGATCTTCGGTTTACTCGAGTATGCCCTTCAAAGGCCCTTCGGCTGCAGCCTTCATCGCAGCGTTGATCTCATCCACGCTGACCTCACGCTCGAGCTCTACGGTCAGATCGACCATCGAACCGTCAGGCGTGGGAACGCGGGTGGCGAAGCCGTCGAGTTTACCCTTGAGCTCAGGAAGGACAAGGGCCACAGCACGTGCAGCACCTGTTGTAGTTGGGATCATGGACATCGCCGCAGCACGCGCACGACGCAGATCCTTATGAGGAAGATCCAATATCTTCTGATCGTTCGTATAAGCATGGATGGTGTTCATGAAACCGCGCTTGATGCCGAAGTTGTCCACGAGAACCTTGGCGAACGGAGCCAAGCAGTTCGTGGTGCATGATGCATTTGAGACGATGTTGTCGGTCTCTTTGTTGTAGGTGTCATCATTCACACCCATGACGATGGTCGCATCGACATTCTTTCCTGGCGCGGAGATGATGACCTTCTTCGCACCTGCCTCAAGATGAGCCTTCGCTTTCTCGCCATCGGTGAAGAATCCGGTGGACTCCACGACGATATCGACGCCCAGCTCACCCCAAGGGAGCAAAGCAGGATCCTTCTGCGACAACACGAGCGTTTTCTGGCCATCGGCGATGAAGCCATCCTCGACAACCTTTACCTCTTCGAACATCCTGCGATGAACGGAGTCATACTTCAGAAGATGAGCCATCGTCGGGATATCCCCGAGATCGTTGATCGCCACCACTTCGAGATCGGGGTCGTTGAACATCGCCCTATAGACCAAACGACCGATTCTTCCGAAACCGTTGATTCCGACTTTGATTGCCATTCTCTGACTCCAATCGATAGATTTTCTTATGACAATATCACGACAAAAGGATAACACTCAAAGAGGCCGTTAGGATGCGGAATCGATAAACGAATATGCAACAGATCGACGTTCCAAGATGCGCTCTGATGGGATGGAGCATCCCTTCAAGAAAGGGCGATCTACCGATCGTCTGCCACCATGGCCTCGAGCCTGCGAACGCGATGGTTCATCGCCGACTTGGAAAGGGGTGGATCGAGTTTGCTTCCGAGCTCTTTCAACGAGGCATCCGGATATTTGACCCTAAGACGAATGAACTCCTGCAATGCAGGAGGAAGGCTCTCTATATCGTGATCCTGGAGGACCTGCCTAATCATGAAGAGCTGCTCGACCGCCGCTTTCGTGGACTTCTGCTGGTTAGCCAACTCCGCATTGATCATGCGATTGACATCGTTTCTGACCGACTTGACAACGCGCTCCTCCTCCAAGGCGCAGGCACAATGATGGGCGCCCGTGAATGCGAGGAACTCCAAGATGGAGGTGCCGCTCTTGAGATAGATCATATAGGAGTTCCTGCGCTGCATCATCTTCGCATTGATCCCCTTGTCTGCCATGAGGGATATGATATCCCGCGCAAGCTCCTCGGTCTCGACGATCATCTCGAAATGGAAATCGCTCTTGGGATTGGATATGAATCCGGAACCTAGGAATGCCCCCCGAAGATATGCTGCGCTGCAGCAGTTCTTGGCAACGAGGGATGGCTCTATGCCCATGCGAAGGCCACCCTCATCGGTTATGATGCCCATATCCCGCAAAGCTGGCGCCAACCCCTTCTGCACCGGTATCTCTATCAGGTAGTTCGGCGTCTTGTGAAGGATGGATCTTCTGGCCGTGAGCTCGGTCTTCAATTCGTATAGGGAATGCAGCAATCGTATGATGAGACGTCCGACCGAGGCCGAATCCGTGGCTATCTCGACCCTGTATTTCCCAGGCCCGCTCAAGAAGAGCGTTCCCTCTATGCGAACCAATGCAGCAAGCGTTGCTTTCTCGCAGTGCGTACACTCGGGTTCAACATGCGATAGCTCTTCTCTGACCTCGGAAGTGAATGACATCTCGCGCTAGCACCTCTAGAGATCGGATCTTCTGGCTTGGATGAGCCGGATGACCTGAAGGATGGCATCTCGGAAAGCCGCCGGGGAATGCCAAGTGGGGCGCTCGGGATCAACAAGGTTCCTCGATATGACAACGGGTCCTTTAGCTTGTATCTTCAGCATATCCTGATAGCTTATCGCCACAGGACGGATGCGTCCGGCAAGCCTGGTGTCATCGAAGTCCGATATCGAAGCATGTTCGAGCCTCTCGCCGGAAAGGGCAACGAAGCTTCCTGTCGCCGGACTCTCCGCACGAAGCGGCACCGGAGAGTGCACGAGCACGTAATCCACAAGCCCTGACATACCATGATCCAAAAGCGCTTGCACATGCTCTCGCGCAGTGAGCCCCCATGTCTCTCCTTGCATGTCCGCCAAAGAGCACACGAACACAACGCTTCCTCTGGATCTCCTGATCGCGTTGATGACGCCTGGAACCAAGAGGTTCGGGATGATGGAAGTGAACAGCGATCCTGGGCCGAGGACTATGAGATCGGCATTCCTTATAGCGCGAAGCGCAGGTCTGTATGGGGTTATCTCGCCAGAATCCGATTCCAAGCGCACGGTCTCAAGAGCTGTTCCCGAATGACAGGCAACCGCCTGCCCATCTAGGATGCGCCCATCACGTGTCCTTGCCTTCAAGGTAACGTGATCCAAGGTGGATGGGTACACATGGCCTTGGGCATTCACCAATCTCTCACAGATGGATATGGCTTCAGGAAACGAACCGCATGCATCCTCCAAAGCTGCCAGCATCAGATTCCCCAGAGCGTGATTGTTGGCTATGGAGAACCTGTACTTGAAGGCGCGTACCAAAGGGTCAAGGGGATCATCGGCAAAAGCCGCGATGCATTTGCGCACATCGCCCGGAGGGGTCACATCGGCTTCTTCGCGAAGGATGCCCGTGGATCCACCGTCATCTGCCATCGCAACAACGGCATTCGTCTCTATCCCCAAAGAGAGCAGCGTCCTTATGGAAACGGGAGCGCCAGTGCCTCCACCTATGACAACAGCCCTGAAAGGCTCATCCAGAAGATCATCCAGATCGCTTGGGGAGTCGAAATCGATCTTCGCGAATGAGGAAGTGGCTGAAGGGTCGATGTTGAAAGCGTTGTTCAGATTGGAAGCCATCGGCTCACCCTAGTTATCCCTGACATCAGGTGATTCATCATCCAGTGTCGGATCATCCTTGGCCTTCTTCGCCTTGTCCAGATCCCTATGAGCCACCGATACCCTGTAGCCTTTGCTTTTCAGGTAATCGCCTGTGGACTCCGCGAGCGCAACGGATCTATGCTGGCCGCCGGTACAACCGACCGCTATGGCCAGCTGCTGCTTTCCTTCTGCAACATAACCGGGCATGAGGACATCCAGAAGATCGTTCCATCTTTTGCGGAACTCTATGGTCTCATCACGCAGCATGACGAAATCGCGAACGGGAGCATCCAACCCGGTGAGCCCTCTGAGCTCCGGATCGTAATACGGATTTGGCAAGAAACGCACATCCATGACGAGATCGGCATCGGCTGGCGCACCGTGCTTGAATCCGAAGGAGTACACGACGACGGACAACCCCTGACGCTCACCACCTGAGCTGAAGAGCGATCTTATCGTGCGACGCAGCTTCTGCGGGAGCATGTCGGTCGTGTTTATAACGTGATCGGCAGCATCCCGAACGGACATCATAAGGTTGCGCTCGCGCTGTATGCCTTGGACTATCGTAGAACCTTCGACGCACATGGGATGACGGCGCCTGCTGGATTTGTACCTGGCAACGAGCCTGTCATCATCTGCATCCAAGAACAGGACCTTGAGGTCTACACCCCGGCTACGGATACGGCTTATCTCATCCAAAAGCGATGCGAAGTAATCGCCGTTGCGCGCATCGCAAACGATAGCGAGCTTTCTGACCATCGTCTTATCTTCATTGGTGTTGAGCTCTATCAGATCATCGATCAGATTGGACGGAAGGTTATCCACGCAGAAATACCCCAGATCCTCGAAGACGTGCATAGCCTCGGTTCTCCCCGCGCCGCTCATTCCCGTTACTATGACGACATCGGGCATCTTCCCATCAGCATCGCTTCTCTGATCGACCGAAGCCTCGAATTCAGTGCTATCGCTCACAGGACATCCTTTCCTAGAAGTTCGACGGTCATGACCTTCAGCTTGAAAGCATCACGCTTTGCTATCCACTGCTTCATCCGATGGGTGATCCCCATCGCTGACAGGATCATTGGATCCATTATACTGATCCAACACGATCTTCAACTCCCTGGCAACATCTTTGGGCAATACCCCAGAGTCGCATATCTGCTCATAAGTAGCGCTTCGCAGGTTCTTCATCGATTTGAAATGCCTCAAAAGCGCCTTCTTCCTCACAGGACCAATGCCTGCGACCTCATCCAATATGGATGCGGTCATGCCCTTTCCGCGAAGCTCACGATGAAAGGTGATCGCGAATCTGTGGGCCTCATCTCGAACCTGCTTCACCAGATATAGGGACGCTGACCCGCTGGGCAACACCACAGGCCCGCTATCCTGCCATGGAACGAATAGCTCCTCATCCCTTTTCGCAAGCCCGACGATGGGGATATCGTCTATTCCCATCTGCTCGAACATGTCCAATGCGGCGCTCAGTTGCGGCTTTCCGCCATCCAAGATGATGAGATCGGGTCTTTGACCGAACCTCTCATCCTCCAACCTCTCCTTGCGGTATCTGCGCTGCATCACTTCCTGCATGCTCAGGAAATCATTCGCCTCATCTAGCTTTGCGCGTATCTTGAATCTTCGATATTGGTTCTTATCCGGCTTTCCTCCGGTGAAGACGACCATGGATGCGACAGTGTACGAGCCATGCAGGGTCGATATATCGAAGCACTCGATCCTCATAGGGGGTTTATCCAAAGCAAGTGCGCTTTCCAGCTGCATGAGCGCATCGTTTATCCTCTTGTCATCATAGTTCGTCCTGACCTTATAGCGCATGAGGGAGTGCTTGGCATTCATCTCGGCCATATCCAAGAGCTGCGCTTTCTCCCCTTTCTTCGGAACAGTAATGCGCACCTTCGCACCATGCGATGAGTCGAGCTTCTCTGTGAGCCACCCTTCGACCACATCGGCATCCTCGGGTTCTTGACGCAAGATGACCTCTTGGGGGATGGAAGTGGTCGTGTCGTAATAACGCAGCAAGAAGTTGTGCTGTAGGTCAAGATCGGGAACATCGCTTCCTTTGTTCAAGATGAACTCGTTGGAATTTATGATCCTTCCTTCTCTGATCATCAGAACATGCACACCGGCGACCGTTTCCTCCCGGAACAATCCGATAACATCCGCATTCAGATCGCGGGTCGAAACGGCATGCTGCTTGTAGGCTATCGACTCTATGGTCTCTATCCTGGACTTTATGCGGGATGCCTTCTCGAAATCCAGCTCGTCTGCGGCCTCTTGCATCTCATCTTTGAGCTCCGATATGAATTCGGTATGATTGCCGGCCAAGAACCGTTCGATCCTGCCTACATTGCGTCTGTATTCTTCCGGGGTTATCTGGC
>CAYWWK010000002.1:87700-124093 GCA_964462135.1 uncultured Eggerthellaceae bacterium
AGCATGCCCCCGGCCCCAATCCCACATGGCAATCGAAGCATGGCTTGATGGATCCATCCTTATCCAAGAACATATCCATGGAAAGGACGGCGCCATCACCCTGTGCATCCATCTTCTCCAGTTTTCGGTTGAGCTGGCGCCAATCGGCACACGAAGATGCGCATAATGGGACTATCCGCCGTGCTATATCGACCATTTCCCGAGCAGCACGGCTATCCGTGTATGGGCCGAAATACTTCGTATCCGCCTTGTGCTTCTCGCGCGTGTATTTGATAGCTGGGAAGACATCACCCTTCGTTATGGCTATGAAAGGATAGCTCTTATCATCCTTGAAATCCGCATTGAAGAAAGGATGGTACTGATTGATCAGATTCTTCTCGAGGATGAGCGACTCATGCTCGCTCGAGGCGACTATGTATTCGAAGGAATCTATCTGCTCGACCAGCATCGGTATCTTCGCACGGTCATCTGCGAAGTTCACATACTGGCGCATACGCGCTCGGAGCTGCTTCGCCTTTCCTACATATATCACATCACCATGGGCATCCTTCCATAGATAGACACCCGGCAATGTGGGAACTTGCGCAAGCTCCTTCTTTATGCGTTCGATCTTTTCCGTCTCTTCAGTCATCTTGCTCTATAGAATACATGTAAGCGGAAACGACAGCATCGTGCAACACATCCATATCATCTCTTCTGAACGAATACTTCATCATTTGAGGCTCGTTGGGATTCTCCCTGTCATGTTGCTCCACTCGGATGAAATGAGCCTCAACGCTCCTAAAACCGCTCTCCAACAAAGCCAGAGCATAGCATTGAGCCTGCAAGAGGTGCTTTTCCCGTATCTCCTCATACGTTTCATCAGAGGAACCACCGGTCTTATAATCGATGAAGGCGCAACTCTCATTATCGATGATGCCAAGGCCGTCTATCTCGCCTTCCAGGATGAATCCATCCGACCCATCCACCTTCATATCCAACGTGAATGGCACTTCCGCTGATATCCGTTCGAGCTTCGAGAACCAAGCACACTCGGCAGACCCGAACCACAGATCGAGCGCATCGCTGAGACGGATAGCTTGAGCATCGCTCAGTTCACAGGCTCTTATCTGTGCTGTGATGATCCTTTCATCCGGCCGCTCAAGGATCCTCTTCTCCTCATCATCCGCATCATCATGCTCGATGATGGAAATCTGAGCCAACCGATGAAACGCCGTTCCGAGCGATGTTGCCTTGTCAGGATCATGGAGGATGTCCTCATCGCTGGATGACGCATCCAGCATAAGGCCATCTGGAGCAACATCGATGCGATCCTCCAGATGCGCTCCAACATCTGAGGGCTTCGAAGGGGCGTGCATGCCGGATCGGTCAGTGTGCATCCCCTTCGATAGCGATGTGTACGAATAGAACCCATCATGTGCGATGGAGCGCCTTTCGAAGCAGGGAGGTTCGCATTCTTCATATATGGGGATAGCGAACACTGCATCATCTGCGCATGCACCGCGCTGCTCCTCTATCCCACCTTCTTGGACACCACCGATCTCGTTGCCGCCGAGAACACTCTCGATGCGCATCATCTCGCCCTCATCGAAGCCATCGATCGAAAGGCATCTTCTTGAGAAGGAGATCGGCATCTGAATAGCAACGACATCATCTTTCGATGCATCCGGATCGAGCTTCAAATGATCTTTCAGCGCCGCATCGATATCGTTGTATATACCTTTGTATGGCTTATCGGGGTCAAGGCCGCTCGCATGGCTCAAGAACAGCGTTTCCTTAGCACGTGTCATCGCGACGTATAAGAGCCTTCGCGCCTCCTCAAGATCCTGCTCTTTAGAGCAGGCTTCCACAGCAGAATAGAACGAACCCGGATCCCCTGAGAGAAGGGCTCGGGCGATATCGTTTTGCGATGGGTCATCCTCTTCATCATCGAATGTGAAGGATAGGACCTTTCCGGCAACTTTCACAACATCAGCATCGGCGAACTCGCTATCAAGCGCACGCATGGCGATATAGGTCTCATCGCCATGATTCTCGACCAAGAATCTCGAGCTTTTAGAGATGCCATCCTTCAGCTCCGCTACGGCAACATGGTCGTATTCAAGACCCTTCGAAGAATGAACCGTGATTATCTGGACGAAATCCGAACCACCGACATCGAGCATTCCGGGCGTATCCTTCTCGGTCCTAAGGTGGCTTGCATACCTTGCTGCGACCTCAGCTATTCCGCTCGATGTTGATTCGATATCGGAAACGATGTTCAAAGCCTTATTGATATTGGCAGCCGATGCGACAGATGATGCCTTCATCCGGCCTTCAGGATTGCGGCAGGCTTCTGCTCTGTACAGCCAGCCGGATCCGGCCAACAGACCTCTAAGGGCATCGGTGACGGATCCTCTTTTGGATCGGTTCAAAAAGCGCTTCAATACAAGAGCTGCAGCATACATCCCTTTGCTGAAGGGCCTGGAAAAGGTCGGGTGCTCCCCATCCAAGCAATTCGAACCGCGTCCCTCTACCGTCCAAGCCAAAAGCTCGTTTTCGTCCATAGCAACCAGCGATGCGAAACCCGATGCCAAAGACCTCATCCTGAAGGTTTGATCGCCTTCGCTCCCATCCATTGTGCATAACATGAGAAAATCGCTGTCAGACACATTGAAGAGATCCGATGCCAACACCCTGAAAAGGCTCTCTCCTTGATCGGGATTCGCGCCGAAAGCCAAAAGATCTTCGACCAAGAGCGCCTCTTCGGTACGGGAGAATATGGATCCCTTCACGATTATGCTCTCGATGCCGTATAGCGAGAGCGCTCTTTGATAGACATCCGCCGTGAACGCGCGGCCGAGCAATATGGCGATCCTGTTGGCAGGCACCCCGGAATCGATCAAGGATCTGAAGTGCTTCGCTATCCTCATCGCTGCAAGGCACCTTGCGACATCGGCAGAAACACCTCGCTTGCTCGAATAATGCAAGAAGTCGTATTCCACTCTGGGTCGTTGCTCATAGATCCTGCCCACATTCGCATCAAGACCATTCGAGCATGCGTCGAGCTTGAGGAAATCCTGACCGAACACATCATGTTGTGCGAACACCATCTCCACCGAATCCAAGATGTCCTTGTGGCTCCTATAGTTCGATGTCAACTCGAATTGCGATGCGCCTTCGCGCTGAAACTCCTGCGCCCTCTCCTTCGCAAGCGACACATCGGCGCCTCTGAACCTGTATATCGACTGCTGCATATCCCCGACAGTGCAGACATTTCCAAGTGAAACGTGGCCGCCTATTCCATCTTTACGGGCAAGCTTCTCGATTATGCTCATCTGGAGCCTATCGGTATCTTGGAACTCATCTACCATGATGTAGACGAACTGCCCTTCATAGCCTGACAGGATATCGGCATTCTCGGCTTGAGCCAGCTTGTCATTGCAAAGCCTGAGAAGGTCTCCTTGGCTCAAAAGGCTGCGGCCTTCGCTCTTCTTGACCGCAACACGCGAATACACTCGCTTTGCAAGGGTCAAAAGAGCCTCTATCCTCCTGGATCCTATAGAGCAGAGCGCCTCTTGTGCGATGCTCTTGTAAGCACCCCTATACTCTGCAAAAGCCCCTCGATAAGCTTTCGCTCTGCTTGGGAACCTATTCGTCGTCGGAGGAAACGCGAAAAGGACCCCGAGAAAACCCTCAACATCAAGATCAGGACTTGAGAAATCATCTGCTACGCCATCGAACATTCCCTCTGATATGGCCTCATCGACACCGGAGATGGCATCCTCAAGATCGGTGCGATATGCCTCTTTGGTGCTCTCTTCGGATTCAGGCCATTCTTCATCTCGCAAGATGTAAAGGATATCCTGTGATGCAAGGGTCATCTTCCTCAGAAGATCGCTCGGCCTGCTCTTCCCTTTCAAGAAGACCGATCCCTCGAATCCTTTCGGCATGTAGTCGGCATGGGATGCGATCTGCTCTATCATCGAGACGATCGAATAGGAGTTCGACCCTATTCCATATAACGGGATCTTGCTCAAGAGCTCTTTTACGAGTTCGTCGCTATCCATGCGCGCTTGCTCCAGAACCTCGTTGAGCGCCTCATCGAATATCGAGGCTGATTCATCCTCGTTGAGCACCTCGAATGTGGGATCTATCCCGAAATCAAGGGCATTATCCCTCAATATCCTCGAGGCCATTCCGTGGATCGTCGAGATCCAAGCGTTGTCGACCTCCAATGCGCATTTGGCAAGACGGGCATCCTCGAGCCTCTCCGCTTCAGCGAAAAGAGCCGATCTTACCCGACTGCGAAGCTCTTCGGCTGCCTTTGTCGTGAACGTTATGGCCAAGATCCTCTGCATAGGATCGATCCCCGAACCGTCATCGCGATCCAATATCGCTTTCACGCAAGCAACGATCCTTTGTGTGAGCGTGAACGTCTTTCCGGTTCCGGCTCCGGCTGCAACATTCACGCCCTCATCAAGCGCATATACGATCTTCTCCTGTTGAGGATTCAGTCCCATCACAACCTCGCCTCACATTGCCTATAGATGCAAGATGCGCAGATGCTCTTATCATTCGGAGATGCTGTTATATCGCCCGATGCAAGCTTACCTACATAGACAGACACGAGCCTCTCGACCATATCCAGGAAATCATCAAGCTCACCATCCACGATGCTTCCCTTCTCGACCTCCTTTGCCGACAGCCCAAGGTCGGGACTGCAGCTTCCGGCTACCTTCAGTGAAGAGGAATCGTTCTTGTATGAGCAATAGATCGCCCCTTTGCACCGCTTCGGTGCATCCAGAGCGTCTTGCATCTTCTTGTAAAGGGAAGAATAGATGAGCGCTTGGATATGGTCAGGGTGGATCTCGGGAGCGAGCTTTTTATGACGACCGTCATCCGATCCATCTTCAACCATGTCGAATCGACTGCTTCCAGCCGCATGATCCCTGATGCTTCCCTTGTAATCGATTACGTAGAAGGACGAGCCATCCATGGAAACATCAATGCGATCGATCTTGCCATTGAAATAAGCTCCAGCATAATCGATCCCCTCTTGTGCGCATTCCTCAGCATTCACGACCTTTTCGATCTCCGAACAGGAATATCCCACAGGAAGCTCTCTCATGAGCCGAATACTGTTCTTGAGCGTTGCTCTTTGGATCTCATCCTCTATCGATTCGACCTGCGAGATGGGTATGTAGCGAGCCTCTCCAAGCGGGATGTGCCTTTGTTCGCTGAGCGCGCGATCATACGCCTCATCGACCATCTCATCGGCTCTATCGACAGGAATGGCGCGCAGATCCCCCCTCGCAACATCAAGGGTCATCACCTTTGAGAAGAACAGCTCCAAGACCCGATGCAGGAACACGCCACGCTCCAAAGATCCTATACCCTCTTCAACGTCTGCCGCTTTGAGTCGTCTTTCTATGAACCATCTGTAAGAACAGCCCATGTAACCTTCTATCGAAGAGGCTGACAACACCAAAGCGTCATCGCTTTTGGAAGGAATCCTTCGAACAAGGTTCCCTGAAAGGTTTTCATCGATGGTTCCTCTGCACGACGCCTCAACGAGAACCTCATCTGCCACCCTCGCATTCTGACGTCCGATGCCCTTTTGCAAGCGTTCTTCTCCGACAAGCTCAAGATCCACTTCATGCCCGATAGGATCTGAAAGACCCCCTTCTTCATGGCATATGCCTATGAGATCCGCCGTATCCATTTCACCCGAGAACAGATTCCCTACCATCGCATCGAAGGCGAAAGAAGTGAAGTTCCCCTGTCCTGACACATCCCGCAGCGGGAAAAATGCCGTGAACTTCTTCGATGCACATCCCACGATCGATGCGAACATGCTCGACACAGCATCCGATCTTGAGATCGTCTTCCCCGAACCCATCCTTTCCAAAAGAAGGTCGACAGAAGACCTATGATCCTTCGAATTGAATGCATTGCTCGAGACATCATCCAGATAGACCATATCGAAGCTTTTGGGCATCATCTGAGAGGCGTTTTTGTGATCCATGATGCTCAACATGACAGATCCGTTCGTTGATGACCTGATATCCACCGGCACTTCAAGATCCAATACCATATCCAAGAGAAGAGCCCGATCGATCCCAAGCGATATAGCAACATCAACGGCATCCTTCGCCTTGCTGATCGCAGCCATCTCGAATTCTTTCACATACGAATCGGATCGCGCAGCCAAACAGGCAATAAGATGATCGAACACAAACGTATCATCCGACCTGCCAGCGAAAATATCACCAAGCGCAACGAAGGTGCAGGACAGATATCTAAGCTGCTCTTCGATCTGCTGGCGTCCAAGCGCTCTATCCTGCCGCCAGATCGTATCCAGATCGCCCGCCGAGAGCAGTCTCGAAGAACCCTTCTCACCCTTTGCTGGAATATAAGACATCGTCGTTCTATCCAACATCGATCCATAGAGCTCACCCAATGTGAAGGAGTCGATATCGCTATAGTCGGAAAGCGCGAAGTCGGTCGCGCAGGCAACAAGGTATCTGCGATCATTCGATCCGAAGATGCCCTGCATGGATCGAAGAAGCTTGCCGAATCGGGTATCTGAAAACGCTATGCCACCACGAAAGCCTATATCGAAACCCTCCGAGAATCTGGGATCTTGGCATACCGCCTTCAATACTGATACAGGATCCATGCATGCAGCGAGCATGGATGTGGGACTGAGCTCATCTGCGTCATGAACGATGCGATCCAAAAGCGCACTTGGTTGGATGCTCGATCCGCTGACAACGACGAATCCGAATGAGACCCCATCTGCAAGGACAGCCGATGCAGCGCCGGTCGTATCAACAGATCCTTGATCGAAGAACGAGGACAACGGTTCATCCAACTGCAAAGGATAAGGGATATCGATATCGAAAAGACGCTTGAAAGGCTCGATGAGCATCGTTGCTTCACCAGGCTCTATGAGGCCTCTGCTCTCTAGTATCCCGTAATACCTTCGTACCAAAGAACAGAGTTCCTCTTCAGACACGGATAGGCTCCCATCAGCGCGCACTGCAGCATCGATGCTACCATCGATCACCTTATGCGACGATCTTTCGATGAAATCGCACACGAGCGAGACTGTACCCAATGATAGCTGGAACGAAGTGTGGGAGATCAGATCGGAAACGATCATCCTCCTTTGAAGCGGATCGACGATCGAGCGCCCATCGCCGAATAGATCCCAGATCGTCCCCAGCATATCGGTTGCCGATAAACACTGTGTTCCTACATCGATCCCACACGCTCGAATCTTCGCCCTTTTGGCCAAAGCGGCCTTAAGGCGCGTTTGGAATATCTCGTATCTCATTACGTCAATTGCCAAGATCCTGTGTCATCTCATTTCCATATAGCTATTTGGATTTCCTGAACGCAGCGCCCATACCCTCTTTGAGCTTCGATGTATTCGGCTTTGCTGCGCCAGAACCCTGATTCGAATGCATTCTCAAGATTCATTTTAGAGTATTCGTAGAGTTTCTTCGCTATCGTTATGCTACGGCTGCATCCGATGCCTCTCTCAAAGCATATGGCCAATCTTAGCAACACCGACCCGAATTCCTGACGCTCAGCGATCCCAAGCTCCACTGCACCATACTTTGGCTCTCTAAGACCGCATGCATACGTTGGATCCACCTTTCCCAGCATCATGGAATATGCTCTCATTAGCTTTGTGAAAGCTCTCCTGTTAGCATCCTCTTGCTTTGACGTAAGCTCCATGTCGGCAAGCCTTACATAAGCAAGAGCCGAACCCTTCCTTGCAGCAGATCCATACAACATCCACGCACGCCTCAAAAGCGACCTGGAATCCATCGCTGATGCATGCTTGGCCCGAAGCTCTACATCGCTTTCCCAGTATGATCCCTTGCAAAGATCATCGCGGTATAGATCCCCTAGCTTGATAGCGGCTTGGATGTTGCCTCTCTCTACGGAATGAAGCAGAAGTATCTCAGCAGCTTGGAAGAAGAGCACCCTATGGTCATGATCCATATCGCTTGCACCGAATCCCTCACCTAACATGCGCTCTGCGTACTCGAGGGCACGCGCCCCTCCCTTATCATCGCCCGTAGGGTAAGCTGCGATGAATTCTCGCGCTATCGGATCGTCCGATCCACACGCCCTCTCGGTGATCCAGATCCTTGGAATCGATGCGCCTTTGCCAGATGAGGGTTCATCGAGCTGGTAGACGGGATTCGACGTTCTTGAGGAAAGCTGTATGTCTTCCTTCGAAGCAGATGGGATAGATCCTCTCGCCTTGAAGCCCCCATCTCGCTTTGAAGAGAAGAACCTCGTCTTATAGCCGCCATTCGCGCGTCTTATGCTCGGACATCCGAAGACGACATTGGTGATACGCTCGAACGGGGTGACCGTTCTTTGTATTGTTGCGCAACCCACAACACTGACATCAGCCATTGAGCATCACCTTGATCTTTATATCCATCCATCCGTCTCTGTCGGTCGCTGAATCGAATATGCCCTCTACCTTGAAATCAGCATCGAGCATTCGCGATATGATCTCATTGCAATCGCATGAAACGAAACCCAGCCTACGTCCAGACGGATCGAAGACCTTCACCGCCCATTGATCGAAGAAGTTATTCTCATCCCTTTCGAACTCGAGCGCATCCCCTTGTTTCATGTCTCCTACAATCTGCTCGATATCCTTTATCCGACCTGTTCCGGCAACGGAAGTTTCCTCTATTATGCATGCTCTCTTATCATGCGATGCCAACTCTTGATTCGCCATCTTGATCCCCTTACATCGATCTGTCCTTATCTCTTGGTCAAGGATACGCATTGGGATCAAACTAAGTGTTCCATATTTGTCACACCTAGGTGCTATTTCAAAAAAGAAGGCTCTGCTTCCAGAGCCTTCCGACTGAATCAGGGAATGTGCGGCTACGATGCCTTGATGGACAAGATCCTTATAGGGCGAAATCCGGATCGAACAGATCGGATACGCTCCCGTTGCTATAGACGTTCGCGATAGCACGAGCGAACAGAGGGGCAACGCTCACGACCTTGATCTTGCCGCTTTGCTTTTCCAACGGAACCGGAATGGTGTCGCAAACGACGACCTCCTCGACAGGAGCGTTCTCCAGCCTCTCATAGGCAGGCCCTGAAAAGACAGGATGCGTGCAGCAGATATACACTTCCTTGGCACCATTCGCTTTGAGAGTGGATGCCGCAGCCGCAATGGTTCCCGCTGTGTCTATCATGTCATCGTTCACGATGCATATCTTGCCATCCACATCGCCTATGAGGGCTGTTATCTCGGCTTTGTTATGTCCGGGGCGCCCTTTATGCATTATGGCAAGGTCGGCCTCCATCATATCCGAGAGCTTCTTCGCCGCTTTGGCACGCCCCACATCAGGTGACACGATGCAGACCTTATCCTTCGGGAAATTCTTCGCTTTGAAGTAATCCGCAAGGATCGGCAACGCCGTCAGATGATCGACAGGCATGTCGAAGAAACCTTGTATCTGTCCTTGGTGAAGATCGATGGTCATGACCCTGTTGATGCCGGCGGTCGATATGAGATTGGCCACGAGCTTGGCAGTGATGGGCTCCCTTGCCGCGGCCTTCCTGTCCTGCCTAGCATATCCATAGTGCGTTATGACCGCAGTTATGGTGCGCGCTGAAGCGCGCTTTGCCGCATCGGCCATTATCAGAAGCTCCATCAGAGCATCGTTGACATGCTCTCCTGCGACCGACTGGATCAAGAAGACATCGGCACCGCGAACACTCTCGAGATATCGAGCATATATCTCGCCGTTCGCGAACTTCTCGAGCTTGACGCTTCCAAGATCAACGCCTAATTGATCGGCGATCCTATCGGCAAGCTCTGGGCTCACCGATCCTGAGAACAATGCCATCGACTTTTGCATCTCGGTCATGCTTCATACCTCCAAATCAAGCTACCTTTAGATCATATGATAATCGCAAAGCATCGGTTTGCTGATGAGAATCCACGATGGAACGGTCTCAGTGCTTATGCTTCTCGACCCATCCGTCATAGAACTTCTCTCTTGACCTGGCTACGGCCAAAGCACCGTCCGGAACATCCTTGGTGATGACCGACCCGGCTCCGACCACAACATCGTTTCCTATGTTGACCGGTGCGACCATCATGGTATCCGAACCAACGAAGGTGTTGTCCCCTATGGTGGTCTTATGCTTGCTCTTCCCATCGTAGTTGCATGTGATGGAACCGGCGCCGATGTTCACGCCTTCACCCATCTCGGTATCCCCGATGTAGGAAAGATGTGGAACCTTCGAGCCCTTGCCGATCGTGGATTTCTTTATCTCCACATGGGTTCCGGCCTTGGCACCTTCGCAAAGATGCGCTTCAGGCCTTAAGTAGGCACGAGGCCCTGTAGTGGCCTGATCGTCTATCTGTGCGCTGATAGCGACCGTCTCGTCAACGACGCATCCGCACCCAACCGAAGTGTCGGTAAGTCGGGTGTTGGGGCCGATCACAGAATCCTCACCTATCGATGTGGCTCCGAAGAGCCATACGTTGGGCATTATCTCGACATCTTGCGCGATCCTCACATTAGGGCCGATCCAAACGAGATCCGGAGCCATCATGGTAACACCGGCATCCATGAAAGACCGGTTGATCCTCTTCTGCATGACGGCGGTCGCCTCTGCAAGTTGATATCTCGAATTGATCCCAAGGCATTCTGTCGGGTCTTTAGCTTCAAGGGCAACGCAGAGCTTACCAGCTTCACGCATTATCTCAAGAGCATCTGTAACGTAGAGCTCGCCTTGCGCGTTGTTCGGTTCGATCTGCTTCAAAGCCTCGCGAAGATCATCGGCATCGAAGCAATATATCCCTGAATTGCATTCGCAGACCGCAGCTTCATCCGAAGAGGCGTCCTTCTGCTCCACGATACGAAGCACCTCTCCCGTTGCCGTTTCGACCTCGAAGGTATCTTCTCGGATTATCCTTCCATAGCCGAAAGGATCCTCCAAGCGCATGGTCAAGACCACGCATGATGCCCCGGAATCGTTCTTGACATCTATCAATGATCTGATCGTTTCAGCGCTTATCAAAGGCGTATCGCCATAGAGCACCACGATGCTACCGTGCATATCCGCAAGCGATGGGCAGCTCATCGCACAGGAGACCGCATCTGCAGTGCCGAGCATCTCCTTTTGGATCGCTGTTTCCGATCTGCCATCGATGGCATCGATGACCTGATCGGATCTATGACCCACAACGGTGACCATGTCCTTGATCCCGGCATCCTGAGCAGCATCCAAAACCCACTCGATGAGCGGCTTGCCCAAGATCTTATGGACGACCTTGGAATTCTTCGATCTCATTCGGGTTCCCGCACCGGCTGCAAGGATTATCGCCGCTTCGCTCATTTGAGGCTTCCTTCTCTCGATGTATTTCTCGACATGCACATTTTATGCGATAAATCCATCCGAAGGATGATCGATACGTCAATGGAGCGAACCTATCCGTATCAGATAGCTTGGCACGCTCGGCGTAGGCAGGATGATCCGGTCTTACTATTTGAACCTTTTGAGCAGAAGAGAATTGCAGACGACCGTGACGCTTGAGAGCGCCATCGCAGCACCTGCTAGAGCCGGAGCCAGTATCCCAACAGCGGCCAGAGGGATCATTATGCAGTTATATATAAGAGCCCAGAACAGGTTCTGCTTGATCTTTCTCATGGTGGCTTTCGACAACCTATACGCCACGACGATGTCCGAGATCCTGTTCTGCATCAAGACAACATTGCCGGCATCAAGGGCGACATCGGTACCGGATGCCATCACGACACCTATATCAGCCATGGCCAAAGCAGCCGAATCGTTGATGCCATCGCCAACGAATGCCACCACATTCTGTTTGGGATCCGCGCTCATCGCATCCTTGATATCCTTGACCTTCTCGGCTTTCTCCAAAGGCTTGATGCCTGCGAACACATTGCCCGCATCTATCCCGACATCCTCAGCGATGACATCGGCCACATCCTTGGAATCGCCTGTGACCATGTAGCTGGTTATCCCAAGTGCAGCAAGCTCTTCGATGGTTTCCTTGGAATCGGATCTGGCTTCATCCCTGTAAGCGAAGCTTCCGCACAGCACGCCATCGATAAAGACATCCTTGCCGACGAACACCTCTTTTCCCGATACAGTGCCCTTCACGCCTTCGCCGACGATAGCTTCGAAATCCTTGACCTCAACATCATCGGATGGAACCATATTGCGCTTCGCATACTCGACAACAGCTTTTGCCAAAGGATGTTCGCTTCTCGACTCAAGAGCACATGCATACGAAAGAGCCTCCTCATCCAGGTCGCATTCAACGACCTCCGGATCGCCACGCGTCAAGGTTCCCGTCTTGTCGAAAACGCTCGCCTTGAGCCTGCACATGCTCTCTAGCACATATCCGTCCTTTATCAAGACCCCAAGCTGTGCGCCTTTTCCCATACCCACCATCAAAGCAGTGGGGGTCGCAAGCCCTAGCGCGCATGGGCAAGCAACGACTATGACAGCTATTGCAGGAAGGAGCGCATCTTGGATCTGGAACAAGCCATCGGAGTTCGGTACCAACAACCAGATGATGAAGGTTATCAAAGCTATGATGAGGATAGCGGGAACGAAGATGGAAGCGATCTTATCGGCGATCTTCTGAACGGGGGCTTTGCTTCCCTGCGCGTCCTCAACCGCACGCACGATCCTTGCCAGCGTTGAGTCCTTCCCGACGAATCGCGCCCTCATGGTGAATGAGCCAAGTGTATTCAAGGTGCCACCCACCACATCATCACCAACATCTTTGACGACAGGGAGCGGCTCTCCTGTTAGCATGGACTCATCGACCTCGGATGCGCCATGGGTTATCACACCATCCACAGGTATCTTCTCACCGGGGAAAACCTCCACCATATCACCGACGACCACCTGTGAGAGCGGGATCTCGATAGGGCTTCCGCCACGGATCACACGCGCAACGGGTGGGGTCAGGTTCATCAACGACTCGATAGCAGCATTCGTAGCGCCCTTCGCTTTGGTCTCGAGGATCTTTCCCAGCAATACGAACGTGATCAGCATCGCGCATGTTTCGAAATAGGGCATGCCATCATTTATCGCCATGGATATCTCAGGATCGTTCCACTTGCCCGTGATCACCGGCAAGAACGTTATATACAAGGAGAACAAAAACGCGATGCTCGTTCCTAAAGCTACGAGCACATCCATATTCGCGCTCTTCGATCTAAGGGACGAGATGGCACCCGAATAGAATCTCGCCCCACAGCAAAATTGCACAGGTATCGTCAAGAGCAGGAGAAGGATATTGCATGCGAACATGGCTTGCGTGTGGTTCGGTGGCTCTTGGGTAAAGAGCGATGCTATGAAGCTTCCCACGGTCATATGCATACCCGGTATCATCCCAATGCCGACTATGATCAAAGTGAGCGCAACAGAAACGCTGAACACCACCACATCGCGCTTTGCCCGCTTGGCTTCCTTCGCCCTGCGATTCTCATCGATCAAGGGTGCATCTTCCGGGATGATCTCAGCAGTGAATGAAAGGTCATCGAACACATGCAACATGTCATCAACGCTTGCTATATCACTATCGAAGACGACGACGCCGGTATTGTTGGCAAGATTGACCGATACATCGATAACGCCTTGTGCCTCGCGATAATGCTTCTCGATATTCATAGCGCAATTCGCACAATGCATGCCATCTATCGCCAATCTGATGGTCGATTCAGATGGCTCCTTCTCTTCTGTCTCTGCAACATTCTCTTCGTCCATGGTCTTTCCTTCATGTCATCCATGCGATCTGAAAGCTGGTTTCCGCTCTTCCAGCATGCAAGATGTGGTCTATTATCTTCTTTCACATACAATAGCATATATAATTACATATGTACATACGTTCATATGTTCTTCATCAACCACATCTCGGCGGGGCAGGATCGAAGGACTAGTCCCTATCCTCTATCCTGATCTCCCTCATGCCGTCGGCGTCGTTTCTCTCGTCATCGATCTGCTTTGCGATATCCTCATCGGCTAGTTGCGCTATAAGGGCATCCGTATGCTCAGCAGCCTCAGTATCCTGATAGGACATATTCTCATGCTTCTTGGTGACAACATATTGCACGCCTTGCTTCTTCGAAGCATTGGCCTGAACGAACAGGAAGATGAATCCTATGACGCCTGCGAACAAAGACGCCAAAAGGATAGCCAGCTTCGCCTCGGTCACCATGACCTCTTCTGAGTATGCGAGGTTCGCGACGAATATGGCCATCGTGAAACCGACACCGCCCAAGATGGAAGCTCCGAGCATATGCATCCAATTCACATTCTCAGGCAGGCTCGCGATCTTGAACTTCACTGTAAGGAAGCTGAAAAGCATGATGCCCATTGGCTTTCCGAGTAGAAGACCGAAGAAGACGCCATGCACGACAGGTGAGTTCAACATGCTCAAAAGATCGCCGCCAACGAAGGACACATCTGCATTGGTCAATGCGAACAGTGGAAGGATCATGAAATAGACCCAAGGATAGAGCTTGTGCTCAAGACGTGTTGCCGGAGGAACTGCCTGACGCGATACATTCGTGAGGCTCGTAACCGTTGTGATGTACTTCTTCTGCGCTATGAGCGGAGTGGACTCGTCATAGAAGGTATCGGCTAGCTTCACCCTGTCATCGGACCATTTCAGGAAGTTCTCAAGATTGACCCTTGAACCTGATGGTATGGCGAACGCGAGCAACACACCGGCTATCGTGGCGTGTATCCCCGACATATGAACGCACACCCAAAGGACGCATCCTAGCGCGATGTATGGTATAAGAGAATAGACATGCATCCTATTGATGACGATCAACACGACGAACACCACTGCCGCCGCAGCCAGCCAACCGAAATCTGGGCTCTCACCGTAGAACACGGCGATCACTATGATGGCGATGATGTCATCGGCCACAGCAAGAGTTGATAGGAACACCCTGATCCCATTGGGAACGCGGGAGCCTAAAAGCGCGAGGATGCCGAGTGCGAACGCGATATCGGTAGCGGTGGGAACTCCCCATCCGTGCACGGATTGCGGCTGCGCCGCATTGAAGATGAGATATATGCCTATCGGAGCGAGAACGCCTCCCACAGCACCTAGGATCGGCAGCGCTGCCTGACGTATGTTGGTGAGCTCTCCGACCGTCATCTCGTATTTGATCTCAAGGCCTACCAGCAAGAAGAACACGGCCATGAATACATCGTTTATGATATGCGCAAGCGACATCTCATAGTGGTACTCACCGAACCCGACCACTATATCGGTGTGCCAAAAATCAACGAAAGCCTGGTAGCCTCCCGAATTCGCCACCATCAGCGCAAGGATGGCCGCAACGAGCATGACCGCAGCGGCTTTGGTCGATGAGTGCGTGAAGCTGATTATCTTGCGGATACGCCGATTGTAATTCTGCACCTCATCGATGTATATCCCATGGGGATCAGGATCCTCCGGTGTAGGCTGGATCAACATCGGTTCATCGCCTTCGTTCATCCCCAGATGGACACGCTCCGAATCCGGCATATTCTCGACTTGTTCTTTTGTTAGCTTATCCAAATTCACATCTGACACGGTGATCACCCGCACGTATTCGAAATCTCGAGCTTGAGTATAATCTATCGATCCAACATTATCAGATTACTCAACGTTTTGTTACCATTACTAAACTTATGAGCATCGAAGCCTCTATTTGCGGTACTCTTGTTATGTATTATCCATGACTAGAAACAGAGGTGATCTAATGG
Organism: uncultured Eggerthellaceae bacterium; assembly: GCA_964462135.1. Taxonomy (GTDB): domain Bacteria; phylum Actinomycetota; class Coriobacteriia; order Coriobacteriales; family Eggerthellaceae; genus MGBC163016. The sequence goes on from CAYWWK010000002.1 coordinate 103,493, forward strand.
ATATCACCGTATCCGGGCGCAAGATGCCAGTGAGCGACTCCCTGCGCGCTTATGCGCAAGACAAGATCGGAGGTGCAGTAGAGCAACTAGATGTTGATCCGATAGCTTGCGAGATAGTGTTGTACCGTGAAAAGAATCCCGCGAATCCTCTTCCGGCGATATGCGAGGTCACCGTCATCATGAAGGGACATGTCGCACGTGTGGAAGAGAGCGAAGAGGACATGTTCGCCGCCATCGATGTGGCGGCCGCCAAGATCGCTCGCCAATTGCGCAAGTTCAAGACGCGCTTGAAGGACAAGAGGAAGAAGAAGACCGAGCAAGATGTCAAATTCGAGCATGAGGATGCCCACCCGGAGACAGAGCTCGATCTCGATCGCTTGATGGAAGAGCTCAGCGACAACGAGATCGTACGTCGCAAGAAGGTAAAGTTCACGCCTCTTACCGAAGATGAGGCTATGGTCGAGATGGATCTTCTCGGACATGATTTCTTCGTCTACACGGACAGGGACTCCAACGAAGTGCACATCCTGTATAGAAGAAACGACGGATCCTACGGATTGCTCACCCCGGATGATGATAAAGACTAGGAGACGATCCTCCGACGCAGGATCGATCTGATATCCGATAAGGAATACAAAGTCCCGAGGGCGCATACGATGTCCTCGGGACTTGCTATATCCATCGCCTTGCAAGCAGCATCCTGTGCGCTCTTGGCGCAAATCACCTCTATCTTCCTCGATATTCCTAGAGTGCGCATCCCATCCTCGATCGCTCCTTTCGACCCATCTACGCTCAAAGCCCGCGGATTGTCCGGTTCGTACAAGATGAAAGCCTTGGCGTAAGGCAGAAGCGAGCGCAACATGGATCCATAATCCTTATCAGCAAGAACGCCGATCACGAAGATCGTGCTCTCCTTAGCGTTCAAATCCAGAGCATCGCATGCATCATCCAATGAGGATATGAAAGCTTCGATCCCATCGGGATTATGAGCCCCATCCACGATAACCAAAGGGGATAGACCTTCTATCTCGAAACGCCCCACCCATTTTGCATCTTCGATACCCTTGACAATATCCTTCTCATCGATATCAAAGCCCTTGCGCAACACATTGGCAGTTTCAATGGCCAATGAGGCATTGAGCACCTGATACCTACCGAGCAGCATCGTTTTATATCGCACGCCTTTATATGTGAACATCCTCGACATGCCATCGAAATCCATCACCGAATCTTCGATCGGATCAGGATCTGCGAAGGTCAAAGAACAATGCTTCCTGCGACAAACGTCCTCGATAACAGAAGCAGCGCGAGGATCCTGATGCGCCGAGACCACAGGAACCCCTTGCTTTATGATCCCCGCCTTTTCCGTTGCTATCTCTTCCAAGCTCTCCCCTAGGACAGCACAGTGATCCAATCCGATATGGGTTATGACGCAAACCTCAGGTATGACGACATTGGTGGAATCAAGCCGACCTCCGAGCCCGACCTCCAGGACGACCACATCGCAACGCATCTTCTTGAAATAGACGAACGCAACAGCTGTGATCAATTCGAATTCTGTAACATCGTCATCATCCGGAAGATCCAAAGCGTCATGCGCAGCCTTGACCGTCAAGGTCGCATCTTCAAGATCCTCATCGGAGATATCAACACCATCTATCCTTATCCGCTCGTTGAAGCGCTCGATATAAGGACTGGTGAAAAGCCCGCATCTATAGCCTGCATCCATGAGGATGCTCGAGATATATGCGCAAGTGGATCCTTTGCCATTAGTGCCGGCTACATGCACGAACCTGAGATCATCTTGCGGATCGCCCAGAGCGGACAGGAGCTTCCTTATGCGCGAGAGACCTAGGCTCATATGCGTTCGCGAAGGGTCGTTGATATATGCTACGGGATCGAAGTCGCCCCTAGGTTCCAAGGATATCCCCATTGAAGAGAGCCCTTTAAGAGGATCGGAGGATCTCGCCCAATCTTGCGAAATCTTGTTCAAGATCGATCCTTTTCGTTCTGTCATAGATGGCCGCAGCAGGATGGAACACGGGAAAGACCATGAAACGTCCGGTTTGCCTGAGCTGTCCATGCAATCGGGTGATCCCCACTTCGGTCTTGAGGATGAACTTCGTTGCGAAATTGCCCAATGTGACTATGTATTTCGGGTCTATCGAGCGAGTCTGCTCCCTAAGGAATGGTGCGCACATCTCTATCTCTTCGAAACGCGGATCGCGGTTGTTGGGAGGCCTGCATTTCAAAACATTGGCTATGAAAACATCGTCGCGCTTCAAGCCAGCTATATCCAGCAATTCGTTCAGATACTTGCCGGCCGCTCCCACGAAAGGCTTTCCTTGGATGTCCTCGTTCTTGCCGGGCGCCTCCCCCACTATCATGACCTTCGCATTGGGGTTCCCATCTCCGAACACCACATTCGTGCGTCCTTCGGCCAAAGGGCATCTTCGGCACGAAGCCACCTCATCGTATATCTCATCCAGCGATTTGATGTCAGCAGACAAACCTCAACACCGATCCGATCTTATCATCTATAAAGGCGCGCAAGCCTTGAGCATCCGAATCCTACAGCTATCTCATGGGGAACAGTGTATAGCTTTTCCGCCATCTCCTCTATGGACACGACAGCATTTCCGTCCGCTCCCACTATCATCACCTCATCCCCAACCTGAGGATCATACTTCCCGGAACCGCCTGTGGATCTTCGCGACCTAAGATCGACCTCGAACATGGAGTAATCCATGCATATCGTTCCGACTTGGGGAAACTGCCTTCCATCCATGATGAAATCAGTCCTACCGGAAAGATCGCGACGCAATCCATCAGCATATCCCACAGGAACCGTGCATATCTTCGCGAAGCCTCCGCTCCTATGAACCAGCCCGTAGCTGACGCCCTCTCCCACAGGAACGTTCTTGACCTGCACTATCTTCGCATGAACGCTCATTGCAGGAACCAGATCGATTAGACCGTACGTCTCCGGGCACGGATAGAACCCATACAGCGACATCCCCAATCGCACCATATCATAGTGCGTCTCAGGGTATCTGATTATTGCCGCCGAATTGGCAGCATGCACGATACCGGGATCTATCCCAAGATCGCGCATCTTATCGAGAGCTTCGTTGAAGTGATTCTGCTGGATCCTGAATTCCATGGCCTCCGACGCATCGGCTGTCGCAAAGTGGGTATATGTTCCCACCAGATCCAATGCACGATGGAAGGAGATGCGCTTCAAGAAATCGGAAACCTCGTCGAATCGCACGCCGATTCGATTCATCCCCGTGTTGACCTTCAGGTGATACGGCGCGCGAAGACCAACGGAATCGGCTGCCTCTCCATATTGAACAGCGAATTCCACCGTATAGATGCTAGGCATGAGATCGTATGCGAGCAGAAGGGGTATGGATGTTGCCGGAGGCTCGGAGAACATGAGGATAGGGGCTGCGATGCCAGCCTTGCGAAGCTCTATCCCCTCATCCACTGTGGCCACGCCCAGGTAATCGGCACCGGAGCGGATAGCTGTTCGTGCAACTTGGACTGCTCCGTGCCCATAAGCATCAGACTTCACCACGGCCAATATCTTGCAATCAGGGTTCAACAGAGCCTTCGTGGATAGAACGTTTTGATGTATGGCATTGAGATCGATCTCCACCCATGCATGGCGCCTGTCCACCTCATCGATCTCCGCCAATCTTTCCGCATCGAAGATCGGGCCATCTGATCCCAACCTCAAGCTATCCGGGGTAACGTATTTGCGCATATCGCTCGGAAAGAAAGGATCGCTTCCGCTGTACGAGCTTCTAGCCCTTATTCGAGCATCATTCGAGATGTTTCGTTGATCTTGATCCAACACTGATCGATCAGCCTGCCAACTTGCAAAAGCATGATCATCGACAACGGGCATGCTGTTCGCAGATCGATCCATATGCGAGCGCGCCTCGGATCTTCTCAGCGCCTCAGCTGCAGATTGAAAACCCGGTTTCTTCTTAGAGAACCCAGTGAATCCATTCGGCAATTCTTTATCCATGACCTATCGATGCTTCCTATTCGTACCCATATAGCTAAACATTATCCAACTAGATATCATAGCGGAAACCATGCATGCATGAATGCAAGTGAACGGATAAGATCATCCGTTCACGGATATTGAGCTTTCCTTTATCTTATATTCAATGGGATCAAAGGGCGAATGCAAGGATCGGTTCCCTATCAGTGCCCTGCCCCTGTTGTCATCTTGACCGCATGCGCTAAGGCATCCACTATACCATCCCAATTCTCTGTTGCGGCTTTGGTCGAGCCCGGAAGGTTTATGACGATCGATGTTCCCCTTTGCATGCAGACCGCTCGGGATAGCATGGCGTTCGGTGTTATCTGCAGAGAATGATATCGCATAGCCTCCGCTATCCCCGGCACATCCCTATCACACACATCGCGTGTAGCCTCCGGCGTCACATCACGCGGGGAGAGACCGCTCCCACCGCATGTCAGCACGATATCGCATCCAAGATCATCGACTTGATGACGGATGGCCTCGGCGATATTGGGGCGCTCATCCTTGACGATCGTATGCATCTTGCACACCCAACCGCGCTCGACGATGAGCTTCTCAAGTGCATCTCCAGCCTGATCCTCTGCAAGGCTGCGCGTATCGGAACAGGTGACTATACCGAATGTTATCGTTCTATCATCCATGACTAACTCCTCATCGATAAGCAAATACAACCCGCATCGAGCTTCGATGCACCATCACAGGTCGACCTCTTCGGGAATATCCAGCAAGATGCACTCCACAATATCGCCTTTCGGCATCGTGTATGCGCCTTCCGGCATGACAGCCATGCAATTGCTCTTATGTATGACGCCGAAAAGACCTGAACTCTGGTTCTTTGCGGGCGTGACGATATATCCATCCTCCGTCTTCTCAAGAGTGGATCTGAGCAGCATGCGCCTTGTATCCTTCTTCTTGAAATCCGAGGTTATAGCCGCCATCACACTGGGATGCTCGAAACGCGTATAACCCTGCATCTTTCGAAGAGCCGGACGGATCAGCATCTCGAAACCGCAATACGCTGCCGCAGGATTCCCGGGAAGACCGAACACAGGCGTATTCCCGATCCTTCCGAAGGTCTGAGCTTTGCCCGGGCGCATGTTGACCTGCGTCATATACACCTCACCCAACTCATCAACGACCTGTTTGATGAAATCGAAATCACCATTGGCTGCTCCTCCTGTGGTGATGACGAAATCGTATTTGGCCGCCGCATTCTCAACTGCATCCTTGAGAGAATCGAATGTATCCTTGACGATCGGCAACATATGGGCGATACCCCCACTAGCGTTGACGCAAGCAGAGATGGCATAACCATTGGATTCGCGAATGTGCCCAGGTCCGGGCTTCTCGCTTGGTGGGACCAGCTCGGATCCTGTCGGTATGACGGCAACATTCGGTCTTCTGTATGTGAGCGCCTCCAAGACTCCGCAGCTGGCAAGATAACCGACGCCTGCGCGTGATATGACATCGCCGGCATTGACTATGACCTCGCCTGCTTTAGCCTCTTCGCCTGCTGCACGGATGTTATCGCCGACAGCCGATGGTTGCGTGAACTCGACGACGGATCCCGGCTTGCCATCCCCGGAAACGACACCGACGATCTCGTATTTGACAACGGAGTCCGCATCCTGCGGAAGCTCGGCTCCGGTCATTATCCGCACGCATTCATCATCGGCAAATGAACCCGAGAACACATCACCCGCCGCAACCTCGGATATGACGGAAAGCCTTACCGGATCGTCATCATCAGCATTGGCAAGCTGCGCTGCACGAACGGCGAAACCATCCATGGCAGAATGAGCGAAAGGAGCAACGTCTATATCGCTTGTAAGATCTTGCGCGCTCACGCGACCTATGAGATCGAGCACTCCGACCTTTTCCGTTTCCAAAGGCACAACCTTCGACAACACAAGGCTTCGCGCTTTCTCGATGGAGATCATCTCATTAACATCTTTTGGCATAACCCGACCCATCTATCGATATGTGAATGATATTCAAACAAGTATAATACAGAGTCTGCTCTGACACTTTACGTTTTACCAACTTCCCTGAAACTTCTTCATGATGTTCATAAAGATTGAATGGTGAACAGCGGAAGAGAGCACCCCACTTCATCAATGGAAATGGGGTGCTACGCATCAATGTATCAAGCTATATCTTTTCATATGAGCGATATATGAGCATATCGCTCATCGCATCATCGATCCAGATTGTAGAAGGCATCGCGTCCTGCATAGACAGCTTGCCCTTCGAGTTCTTCCTCGATACGGATGAGCTGGTTGTATTTCGCGACCCTATCCGTTCGTGCAGGAGCGCCTGTCTTGATCTGACCCGTATTGCAGGCAACGGAGAGATCCGCGATCGTGGTGTCTTCCGTCTCTCCTGATCTATGGCTCATGACGCAAGCATATCCGTGGGTCTTTGCCAGCTCTATGGCATCCAGCGTCTCGCTCAGAGAACCGATCTGATTCACCTTGATGAGTATCGCATTGGCGCAACCGAGCTCGATGCCCTTTGCAAGACGTTTGGAGTTCGTGACGAATAGATCGTCGCCCACAAGCTGCACCTTATCGCCGATGCGCTCTGTGAGCTTGCGCCATCCATCCCAATCCTCCTCGGCCATCCCATCTTCGATAGAAATGATCGGGTACTTCTCTACGAGCGCTGCCCAATAATCCACCATCTCGTCGCTGGTGAGCTCACGGCCCTCTCCTGCCAAGATGTATCTTCCACTCTTCTCGTCGTAGAACTCGGTGGATGCCGGATCCATCGCGAAGAGGATATCCTCACCGGGCTTGTAGCCAGCCTTATTGCAGGCTTCTACAATGTATGCGAGAGGCTCTTCGTTCGTATTCAGATTAGGAGCGAAACCGCCCTCATCACCGACGCCTCCACCGAGACCGGCATCATGGAGAACCTTCTTCAGCGTATGATAGATCTCCGCGCACCATCTGAGAGCTTCAGTGAATGTAGGAGCTCCCACCGGCATGATCATATACTCTTGGAAGTCAACGTTGTTATCGGCATGAACGCCACCATTCAAAATGTTCATCATCGGTGTTGGAAGAAGATGCGCGTTGACACCGCCGATGTACTTGTATATAGGAAGATCGGCTGACTGCGAAGCAGCCTTGGCCACTGCAAGCGATGCACCAAGTATGGCGTTCGCACCGAAGTTGCCCTTGTTGTCAGTACCATCAGCCTGAAGGAGCATCTCATCGACAGTGCGCTGATCCTGAGCCTCCAAACCGACCAGGATATCAGCGATCTCGGTATTCACATGATCTACGGCATCCTTGACGCCCTTGCCCATATATCTAGACCCATCGCCATCCCTGAGCTCAACGGCTTCGAACGCTCCTGTGGATGCTCCAGATGGAACGGCTGCCCTTCCCTTGGAGCCATCATCGAGAACAACCTCGACCTCAACTGTAGGGTTTCCTCTTGAATCGAGGATCTCGCGACCGAAAACATCGATGATCACTGCCATCAAAAACCTCCTAAACGGTTTATGGATTGATTCACGTTCATGATATCAAAGATGGAGCACATCTCGCATCGAAGACGCATCAGTTCTGATGGATGCTACCTGGTTCGAGATGCTCTGCTATCGTTCTGCAAGATGCAAGGATCGCATCTTGAATCTAGCGTTAGCATCGAGCGATCAAAGCTCGACCCTTTTGAAGAACTCTTTGCCAACCCCGCATATCGGACAGGTGAAATCGTCAGGCAACTCATCCATCTCGACTATATAACCGCAAAGCGAGCACCTCCATCCGAAGCGCTTCTCACTTTGGTCGGACGCCTCTGTCTTATCCGCATCAGCCTTATCCTCCATAGGAGCATCCCCGTCATATGATGCTGCTTTAGGCGGGGTCTTTCCGCGCAATACCCGATGGTAATACGAATACGTCATCGGCTCATCATCTGAAAGGACGCATGATGAGACGACCTCTCCGATGAAGAGCATATGGGTCGCAACGTCTATCGTTTGGCTGACATCCACGCTGAAGCTTGCAACGCAATCCTCCTTGATGTATGGGATCTTGCGAAGGCAATAGGACACATCCTTGTCAGCGAATTTATCGACATCGTAGCTTGACCTGAATCCGAAGCAACCGATCAGATCCATGGTCGCGCTCTGCGATAGAACCGAAACGTTGAACTTCCCTGTTTCCAGAATGGCTTTTGTGGTTGCATTCTCCTTGTTCAGAGAGACCGAGACCATCGCTGGCGTAGAGGCTATCTGCGTGAAGGTATTCGCAACGCATCCGACCTCTTTGCCATCCGGATCGAGCGCGCTTATTATATAAAGCCCGTAGCTTAGCTTGTGAAACGCTTTCTTGTCTATCATCCCAACGACCTTTCGTATGGTTTTTATGTGAGACAAGTATATACGAGACATCAGGCAGGATGATGCGATTTTTTTACGCGCATATCATAGGAGAATAGCTGAGAGCACGCATATACTGCAAAACACTATGCAAGCCAAAGCATCGCTCGCAGTGAAGGAGCTCCTGCGAAGGCGCCCCCTTCCAGCTGGATTCAAACCATAGCAACGACAATCCATCGATAAGGCCAAAGCATCGGATCTACGGAAAAGGCTGACAATCATAGGAACGAAGATCGTCACATACGATCTTGCACGAACGAAGAAGCTCCCTTCATCAAATGATGCGCCTCTCGACCATTGAGCATCTTTGATGCTCATGAATTCCGTAGCACATTGAGGGAGGAACCTTATAGCTATGGAGAAGGTCATGGCGATATCATCCGTGGGCACCTTGAGCTTCGACAATGGTTTCAGCAACGATGATATGGCATCGTTGATCTGCTCCGGTGTCGTGGTGAAACACAGGATCAGGCTCATCCATACCAACAGGATTATGCGCGTCCCAAAATAAAGCCCATTCAGGAAACCAACTTGTGAGAATGCCATATGGCCGTCAACGAATGCGAACGAGTTGCAGACAATGGTGATAGCAACAAGGAAATATACAACGTAACCTGTTCTCAATATTTTGAGAAGCGATACATGGGACAGATATGATGCGAAAAGGAACAATAGCGCCGATATGCCCAACGATGCCCATGAATCATCGAAGAACAGGCATATGGAATAGACAAGCACGATAAAAAGCTTCGAGCGCGCATCAAGACGATGCACGCTCGATTCAGTCAAGTCAACCGATGTTGATCCGAAAGGTTCCAAATACGGATTATGCCTTCTCTACGGATTCGGGCATCTCTTGGATCTTTGGCCCTTTGCCCTCAGCTTCAAGAGCCTCTTTGGATTCGGCCTTCATCTGCTCTTCGCGAACTTCCTCTTCGGCTTTCGCATCCTTAGCGGCTTCGGCCTTCTCTTCAGCCATCTGCTCTGCTCCGGCCTCTTGAACCTCTTCAGCGAAGTTCTCCTCAGCAGCCTCGATGGATTCCTTGATCTCTTCGACTACGGTCTCACCCTTAGCCTCGTCCTTCTTCTCAGAATCTTCGGACTTCTTGGTCTTCTTCGGAGCAGCCTTCTTCTTCGGTGCAGCCTTTGCGGCCTTCTTCTCGGACTTGGGAATGCAGGTTTCCGTTACCAACTCCATGATGACCATAGGAGCGCCATCGCCCTTCCTAGGTCCGATCTTCATGATGCGGGTATATCCACCGGAGCGTCCTTCGAACATGCCTTGATTGACCTTCTCGAAGATCTCGCGGACAAGATCGCTGTCGTTGCCCAGAGCGGCGATAGCGAGTCTGCGGGAATGCAGATCGCCCTTCTTCGCCCATGTAATGATCTTATCCACATCACCGCGGATCTCCTTTGCGCGAGCCTCGGTGGTCTTGATGCGGTCGTTTGTGAACAGGGCTTGGACAAGGCTTCTCTTCATCGCCTTGGTGTGGCTCCAATCTGTTCCAAGCTTACGACCTTTGTACTTATGTCTCATGGTCTTTAACTCCTATAGTTTCAGATTCAGATCCATCGAGATGAGCTTATCCTTGACCTCTTCGATGGATTTTGCGCCAAAGTTGCGGATGTTCAAAAGGTCGTTCTCCGAGAACTCGACCAGCTGACGAACCGAATGGATGCCCGCACGCTTCAAGCAGTTGTAAGAACGAACCGAAAGATCGAGATCCTCTATCTGCTTATCGAGCTCTGCGTTCGTCTCAGTGTTCTCAGGTGCGAAGATCGATGCCACCTCGACATCCTCCTCATCATCCGCATCAGCAAGGGAAAGGAAAGCCCCCATGTACTGATTGATGATATTTGCACCCCTGCATATGGCATCCGTAGGACGGATGCTACCATCGGTCTCGACCTCGAGGACCAGCTTATCGTAGTCGGTGCGCTGGCCAACACGCGTATCCTCGACGTTCATGGTGCAACGACGCACCGGTGAGAACAGCGAATCGACCGGGATGACACCGATAGGATCCTCGGTGCGCTTGTTGTTGTCAGCCGAAACGTATCCACGACCGACACCTATGCGAATGCTCATGTCAAGCTGGCCGCCTTCGGCAACTGTTGCGATGACATGATTCGGGTTCACCAGCGTGAACTCAGTGGGAACCTGAAGGTCGGCACCGGTGACCACGCACGGCCCTTCCGCAGAAACGTGTGCGGTGGCCTCGGTGATATCGTCGTTCAACGGGCTGAATACGAGTCCCTTAACATTCAAGACGATATCGGTTATATCCTCGATGACACCTTCAGCGGTGGTGAATTCATGCTGAGCGCCTTCTATTTGAATAGCGGTCGCCTTTGCACCATCCAAAGAGGACAGAAGCACACGGCGCATGGAATTGCCGAGCGTATTGCCGTATCCTCGCTCCAGCGGCTCTACGATGTAGCGAGCGACTGTGCTGTTTACTTCTTCCGTTGTTACAGTAGGCCTCATGAACTCTGTCATGCTGTATTAGCCTCCTTAAATGATCGCGATTATTTCGAGTAAAGTTCGACGATGAGCTGTTCGCGAATATCCGAATCGATCTGATCGCGTTCCGGCAGCGAAAGTACGCTTCCCTGCAACTTCTCGATGTCTACCTCCAACCATGCAGGCACCTGAACACGCTCATTAGAGATGAGAGCGCTCTTGATGACGAGCATGTCACGAGCCTTAGGTGCTACAGAGACCAGATCGCCCGGACGTACACGGAAGGATGGGATGTCCACACGGCGACCATTCACATAGATGTGCCCATGTCGCACCTGTTGACGAGCCTCAGCGCGCGATTTTGCGAATCCAAGGCGATAGACCACGTTATCGAGTCTGCTCTCAAGTATGCGCAGAAGGTTCTCACCCGTGATGCCCTGCTGACGATTGGCCATCTCGTAGTAGTGATGGAACTGCTTCTCCAACAGCCCGTAGATGCGCTTGGTCTTCTGCTTCTCACGAAGCTGCATGCGGTATTCGCTCTCCTTGACGCGCTTGCGGCCGGCCTCACCAGGAGCGTAGTCGCGACGCTCGATGGCGCATTTGTCGGTGTAGCAGCGGTCGCCCTTGAGGAAGAGCTTGCATCCCTCACGCCTGCAGAGGCGGCAGGATGGTCCTGTGTATCGTGCCATAAAAGTCAGATCCTTTCTTACCTACACGCGGCGACGCTTCTTGGGGCGGCAGCCGTTGTGCGGAATGGGGGTGCAATCTTGGATGCTGGCGATCTCAAGCCCTGCTGCCTGCAGGGTGCGGATGGCCGTCTCACGACCGGAGCCGGGGCCCTTCACGAAGACCGCCACCTTGCGAAGGCCATGCTCCATGGCGATCTTCGCACAGGCCTCAGCAGCCATCTGCGCAGCGAAAGGCGTGGACTTGCGGCTTCCCTTGAAACCCACCGTGCCGGCAGATTGCCATGCAATGACATTGCCCTGCGGATCTGTGATGGAGATGATGGTGTTGTTGAACGTAGACTTGATGTGAGCAGCACCCACGGCAATGTTCTTACGTTCAGAGCGCTTGACGCGCGCAGTTACGTTTTTCTTAGCCATTATGCTTCCTCACTCTACTTTCTCTTGCCGCCGATTTGCTTGCGCGGGCCCTTGCGCGTACGGGCATTGGTATGCGTGCGCTGACCACGGACCGGCAGGCCACGACGATGACGAAGACCGCGATAGCAGCCGATCTCCATGAGACGCTTGATGTTCTGCGAAACCTCACGATGAAGGTCACCCTCGACCTTCAGGTGGCTTTGGATGTAATCGCGAAGCTTGGAAAGGTCCTCTTCAGTAAGATCCTTGACGCGCGTATCAGGGTTGACCCCTGTCTCTGCGAGGATCTTCTTCGAAGTGGTGAGGCCGATTCCGTAGATGTAGGTAAGAGCGATCTCCACGCGCTTGCTCTGCGGAAGGTCTACGCCTACAAGACGTACTGCCATGTTCTTCTTCCTCCCTTAGCCTTGACGCTGCTTATGGCGGGGATTGTCGCAAATAACGAGGACCCTGCCGTGACGTCGGATGATCTTGCACTTGTCGCACATCTTCTTGACCGAAGGACGTACCTTCATCTTTCTTCCTTTCGGTAGATGTCTTTCTTTCTATACCTGCACGCCCAGCCGCTGGCGAGAATTTTCAATGCCCTTGCGAATGGATGAGGAGCGTCGGCTCTCCCTTGGGCAACAAGCCCCACCCAATCACGTTTTAATGCAAATGCTTACTTGAAGCGATAGGTGATGCGCCCACGGTTCAGGTCGTAGACGGAAAGCTCAACCGTAACCTTGTCACCGGGGAGAATCTTGATGTAGTGCATGCGCATCTTGCCGGAGATATGGGCAAGGATCTCATGCCCGTTCTCAAGCTCGACCTTGAACATCGCATTGGGCAGTGCCTCACGCACCGTACCCTCGAGTTCAATCACATCTTCCTTAGCCAAAGGTTCGCCTCCAAAAGCCAGCTTTTACACAGCGAACGTTGACTTTAACAAAGAATAGGCCGGAATATGATGAGAAATCAAAAAAAAGGCGTACAAAAACTTGAAACCGGCTTTGCTGGTCTTTGAATGCCTGCATGTCAGGCGTGCAGCTTGAAGCTGCGCCGCTCTTCCAAGACGTGAGGTGCTTGGGAGCAGCCAGGTATTCGCGCGACCGCATTCCCTGCGCGCGCAACCGCCTTGTCGGTTGACATGAAATGCTAGCAGAACTTATTGATGGATTGCAAGGGGAAGTACGGATGATGTCAAAAGAGCCTAATCCACTTCGGTGAAGGTGACATCTGACCCGAATGCACCCGCCAGAAGGCTGTTCAGATCCGCCGCTTCGTCCTCTTGGGCAACGGGAGGCATCTCCGATTCATAGACAGAATCTGGAACCGGATCAGGTTCAGGCGCCTGAACAGGGACGGCCTTTTGCTCTGGTTCAGGTTCAGGTGCAGGGGATGCAACTGGCTTGGAATCGGGCTCCTCGGTTGCCACCGTCTCAGGCTCCTGAACAGGTTCCGGCTCAGGGTCTGGGCCAGATGCCGCAGACGAAGAGATGGTCATCGTGGCCGCCGTCGACTGATCAGTCGCTGCCCCTTCGCCATTGACGAACTTGAAGCGCAGACCAGGAGCGCCTGCCTGAGCGAAGGCCTCTCCCAGAAAGCCCAGAGCTTCAGGGCTTTGTGCCGCATTGATGTTGAAGTCCCGATAGGGAACCAGCCCGATGCTCAGCACCTCACCGGGCACCTCCCATGAAGGATGGGAACTCATGAACAGCACGCTATGGGCCACCGAAAGACGCTTCAGGTGCGCCAAGGCCATCTCCCACAACTGATTGAGATCCCGTGCGGCAACATCAGCAGGGCTGGCCGATCGGACCGGAGCCGCCTGCGCCTCCTGAGCCGAAGCAGCTTCAACAGGCTGAGACCGCTGAACGTCTGTGGGTTTCGGCTGAACGGGGGATGAGGAGTCCGGCACCGCCGTCTGAACGGATGCAGCCTCCTTCGAAACAGGCGCATTGCGTTCGATAGCCTCAACCCGTTCAGCCAGCGACGAAAGCGTCAGATCAGATTCAGGGCGGATCAGGCGCGTCAGAGCTATCTCGAAGGAAAGCCGCTGATTGGTGGAGGTCTTCAAGTCAGCCATGAGGTCAGCCAGGACGCTCAGCATGCGGGCAAGCCTGTCCGGCCCGAAGAGCCTCAGCTTGGCTTCCATCTCTCGCTGCGTTGATTCGGGAACCTCCAATGCCACCTCAGCATCGGTCAGGGACATCACGTACATATCCCGCACGTATTCGGCCATATCCTGGGTGAACTGGGCCAGATCAGCCCCCGTTTCCATGTATTGGCTGGTCCAGCGGAAACAGGCAGCGGCATCACGTGCGCCGATGGCTTGAAGGACTTCATCCATATCAGAAGAGTCAAGAGAACCCAACAGACGCTCTGCCGCCTGCAGCGTGAGGGACCCATCCGAGAAGGCGATCAGCTGTTCCAAGGAGGTAAGCGCATCACGCATGCCGCCTTGGGCCCGATGAGCAACCAGTTCAAGGGCGCTCCCCTCGAACGGCACGCCCTCCATCTCACAGATGGCACCCAGGCGACTTACCAGCTCTTCGGTGGAGATGCGACGGAAGTCGAAGCGCTGACACCGGGAATGGATGGTGTCAGGCACTTTCTGGGGATCAGTGGTGCACAGGATGAACACCACATGCGCAGGAGGCTCTTCCAGCGTCTTCAAAAGCGCATTGAAGGCTGCCATGGAGAGCATGTGCACCTCGTCGATGATGTAGACCTTGTATCGCCCACGCGTAGGTGCATAGCTTACACGCCCGATGATCTCGTCACGGACGTTGTCCACGCCCGTGCGACTTGCCGCATCCAACTCGTAGACATCAGGGTGTTCGCCATCAGCGATCAGCAGGCAGTCCTCGCAGGTGCCATCCGGATCGTCGGTAGGACCCCGTTCGCAAAGCAGCGCCTTGGCCAGCAAGCGCGCCGTGGTGGTCTTGCCGGTACCGCGCGGCCCCGTGAACAGATACGCATGGCTTACCTTGTCTGAGGCGATGGCGTTCTTGAGCGTCCGTTCGATGTGCTCTTGTCCCACCACGTCCTCGAATACCTGCGGACGATATTTCCTATAGAGTGCTTCTGCCAAGATGACTCCTTCAGCGCCTCAGACCGTTCAGGCAATTCTAGCATCTGGGTATCCTTGGTCCCCCGCGTGAGATTAGGAACGTCCCAGATCGCATACAGATCGCATACCAAACAGGCGATGCCTCATTCAAATGGCAATAGAGCATCTACGCACTCGATGAAAGGCTCCAGTTCGTCAAAGACAACGGCTGCGATCATATTCCAGTTGGTCCCCTCATAATCATGGACCAACCGATGTCTGAGTCCGGCAATCTGAACCCACGGAGCTTCTGGATGACTTTCAACGAATGCCAGCGAAAGACAGTTTGCCTGCTCTCCAATATTATACAAAGGCGTGGTCACCAGTCATTGTGTTTCGATGTCACAGATAAGCATATCTCGCGTTATCGAGCGAGATTTGATCACTTGCAGAAGTTGGTGACCTACTATAGATATGCGCTCAAGTCGATAAGCGTCACTTTTCACAACCGCACCGCTTCCTGCAGAACGGCATCGCGAAATGGACCAGCATCAAGTTCAGAGATCTCAAAGACATCAACCATCTTGCCCGATGCGCGATGAAGGTCTTCTGCAACGCCAAAGATATCAAGCGGCCTGAACCCGGAACCGCCCTCCAAAAGGATATCGATGTCTGACCCCTCATCAGCCTCACCGCGAGCATAGGAGCCAAAAAGACTGGCAGAGCGCATGCCATATCGCTCCAAGATAGGCAGCAGCATGGCGCGGATCTCGGATGTTTCAAGCACTCCAGAAATCGACATCGCGCCTCCTGTCATCGTGTTGGGACAAGAGCATGATAGCACGCGGCACCGTTCATCTCGAACAGTTCAGCACTATCGCCAACGAGCACTGCTAGGGCACGCACACGTGAGATTAGGAACGGGCGGCGCTAAAGGTTACTGGTCAGACAACCCCGTGCACCACACATTCCGCCTTACGCCCCTCATTCTATAAAAATAAAGCCACTTTCTTTTACACAGAAAGTTATTTTCTTTATTTTATGTTGACAAAAACTAGATATTGACTATATTGAATAATCACAACATAAAGTACTTATAAAGAAAGGATGAATAATGAATAAACGAACTGACGTAGTAAGCGCTTGTAAAGATCGTCGCCTATTCATGGTTGATATCGAGAACGCAGTAGGAACCGGAAAGCTAGACGAACGCAAGGTTGCTTACGCAATGAACAAGATCGCCAAACTCCATTCCCTCACGGATAACGACCTCGTGATCGTCGGCATCAGCCATAAGCGCAATGCGTTTCCGGTCGGATTGCAGCTTCCAGGTATCCGCATCGTGTTTCACCCCGGAAAGAACGGCGCGGACCTGGCACTCAAAGATGTGCTTGCAAAGGAGCGAATCTCCGAGAGGTTCATGGAAGTCATCCTTGTATCCGGCGATGGGATATTCGCTGAAGATGTCGAACGCCTGAGGGCCGCAGGAACACGGGTGAACATCACAGCGCGCAAGGGCAATCTGTCACAGAAGCTGGCAATGAAGGCTACTGAAGTTCTGTACCCGAAGATCAAGCGGGCGGCCTGATGAGCACACGAACCTTCCGTCCGCCTTAGAGCGCCAACCCAGGCAGAACCTCTTCGATTGCCGCAAACGCCTGCACTCCGGAGATCGCTCTTTCACAGAACACCTCGTACTACCATCAAGGAGATATCATGGCTTTCCGCACTATAATCAATAAAGGCAATGTAAAGATCAATTCCACCCAACAAGAACGCACCTGCTCCATCGAAAGGCAAATCATGGCAGAACGCAACGAACAGACCCTGGTAAATTTTAAGATTGACGCAATAGTGAAAGAATCCGCCGAGGCAACGCTGTCCAGCATGGGCTTGAGCACCTCAGCTTATCTCGGCATGTGCCTTCGCAAGCTTGCGCAAGATCGCAGCCTGCCCTTTGACCTTAAACTGGATCCAGAGTTCTGGATAGATGAGGCTCAAGTCGGAAGAGCGGCAGAGCTCCTACGCTCAGGAGTGTTCGAAAAGATAGCAACCTTCCGGGATCGGCTGTTGGCGCACATCACAGAATGCTTTACGAATGAGTGTGCGCCCCTTGCCCGTGAGCTTATCACCTCGCATGCCATCATCAAAGATAAGCTCTCCGACCCTGACAAGGATATTGCAAGGGTGCTCCGCTCGCGCGTAGTGGGCTTCAACGCAGACGTCAGGGCATGCGATATGGCGAGTTTGCTCTATTTCTTCTCAGATCCCACATGGGCTGAGATCGCCTCCGAAGATTCTGCCAGCGACCCTTATATAAAGAAGCTCGCATTCGAACTGGCTGCCTTCTTCGAGGCACAATATGCATATGTCACGGACTCTCTCCTAGAGTTCTGCACTCATGAAGATATCGAAGGAGCTCTTTGCAGCGAGTCGGTCACCCATGGATCAGCCCTTGTTCTAGCATCAGAGCTTGATGCGGTCATGAGCACTGTTATCGACGAATACGAAGAGCACACAAGCAGCTTTTCTTTGAGGTTCGTTGGCGCCGAGGCTTACATCACAACCCTTGAGACCATTCTCGCAGATAGGAAACGCGCCGAGAAGGAGGCAGATTCCTGCGGCCTTAGGGCTCAGATGCGCGAATACCTTGAGTGCGAGAGAACTGCTCTAGATCATGCTCTAACGGATATGCACTGCACGCGCTAAGGCATGAAGCGGTGACAGGGGTGCGGGGGCATGCGCATCTCTGTCGTCATATACTACAAAACGATCCGTCTCCATGCGATCGAACGGGAAGAGGCATCATGGCAAGCGACGGTTTCTTCAACAGACGATCAGGCACCTGGGTTTCTCCTGAAAGAGCACACCAACATGTAGGCGAATCCTTCGGCGGGTTCGAGAAGGCACGCAGTACCAAGACCGGTAATTTCTATATGCGCCCTGATAGCGGATCCGGTAGCTCCAGCAGCTGCTCCTCATTTCTTTCCTCAATGACGGAGTATCAGATAATCAACAACCTCTTAGACAACATGCTCCAGAAGCAGCAAAGAGACTTCGAGCGAAAATACGGCCCATCAGATGTATCCAGCTTTCATGCATGCTTGAAAACACTCGAAATGGGAACACGGATCCTTAGGAGAGATGCTCAAGAATCCGGAAAGGTCTTGCTGCACTCAACTCTTTACGATATCGACATCGAGCCATACCTCGATGATCGAAAAATCAGGGAACTGCAACAAACAGGGGACTATGATCCCTTCCTCACCGAAATTCATAACGCTATTTGCCTAACATCCCACAGCTTTTTCCACGATATATCAAAGGCGCTTGAAGGAGAGGATGCCGACCAGGGAGTAAGGCCATTGCAACTTGTCTGCGAAGAGGTCAAACAAGTTCTTGATGACGCAATACTATTCTTCCCAGCAACGGAGCACGCAAAAAGCCTTGCGAAGGAGCAACGGAATGCCAGGAAAGCGCTCTTCTGGAGACATATCCATAAGGCCCAATCAATCGTCAATGAATACCTCCTTGAGCAGGCTGCGCTGAAGAGGGAATGCGGACACTTTAACACCGCTTTAAAGATCTACGAAACGTTGTGCTTTGAAGCACCTCCAGATGCAGTTGGGGAAACGCAGGAGGAAATGCACGTCGCGTTGCTTGATAGTCAATATGAAAAGGCAAACGCATTGCAACTCAAGGGTTGCTTAGAGCAAGCGTGTGAGATATATCGCTCACTGGGCGATTGGCGTGAATCTGTCGCCAAGGCTGAAGATCTCACACACCTTATCTCGGTCAACAAGAGCATCAGACAAGCTGCTTGCCACATCCGAAATGGAGATTGCCATTCCGCAGAACAGATACTGTCATACCTTGAAGGGCCCTTGCCCGAACAGGCAGCCCAACTTCTCAACAGCATCAAAAAGATACATTCCATAGAATCATCGATTGATTTTGACCGACGGAAACTGCATGATCTTGCTCAACTCGTCAAGGAAACCCGAACCTCAGTCTTTCAAGAAAAGATACTGCTGAACCAGCCAACTCCCTCAGAACGACAGAAAGTTCAGCTGGAAGCAGAACTAGCCACGCTATCCAATGTGCTTAGGGATACATCGCCCTTTCGATTCATGTATCGATCTTCTCTGAAAAAGGATATCGAGCAAAAAAGGGTGGAGCTGGACGCGGTCATGCACATGGCCATGGATGAAAGACAACAACGTAAGAAACAGATATTGAACTCATTCCTGATCAAGCGGAAAAGATTTGATGACTTGAGAAGACAGCAGAACGCCCTTCGGAAAGATATAGACAATCTTCAAAGATCAATCGATATCCTCAAGAGATTTCCACTTGACTGAATAGTACGTTCACGAATCCACCGAACAAGGAATACAGCTCGCCGATCTTTCTTTTTCTGTCTGGAGAAGAAGCTTCTTGTGTATGCATACCCTATAGCTTGAGTCCGACCAAGATGGCACGCGATCTTTTTACTTGCGGAGTGCCTTTTCTGCTTCCAGCTCAGCTTCGTCGGCAGGGACGCCGGTCTCGGCCGCCTTTCTCTTGGAAGAGATGGCGCCCTTGATGGCCGCGATGATGGCCGGTGCCACGGAAACACCAACGATGCCCAAGACGATGATCTCGAAGTGCTCTTGGACGAACGGCACGCCGCCGAAGAAATAGCCCACCAGCACGAACAGGCTCACCCAAGAGATGCCTCCGATGCAGTTCCAGATGGTGAACTTGCCGAAGTTCATATGGCCCGTACCAGCAATGAAGGGAGCGAATGTACGGAAGAAGGGCATGAAACGGGTGATGACGATGGTCAGGCCACCATACTTCGAGAAGAAGTGATCCAGCTTCGCCATGCGCTCTGGCGTGAGCGCCTTCACCTTGCCCGAATCGATGATGCGATGTCCCAGAAAGCGGGCGATCCAGTAATTCGACGTGTTTCCCAGGATGGCCGCCGCATAGAAGACGATGAGACTTGCAGCAAGGTTCAGGCCTCCCCCATCCGCCGAGAACACCCCTACCGCAAACAACAGGGAGTCGCCGGGGAGGAACGGGAAGAACACGACGCCTGTCTCCACGAACACGATCAAGAACAGAGGTGAATAGACCCAGACCGGTCCGAGTGTGATGATCCAGCCTGCGATGAACCCACGGGGGTCCTTGAGCAGATTGATGAAGAATTCTACGATTCCCAACGTACCAACTTTCGCTTAGATTCCCCTGATCGGGCAACTGTTGAAGCAAAAGCACCCCGGATAAGACAGGACGGGCTCGTCAGCGGTTCCTTATGGCTGCTTCCTCCCGGACCTGACCAGGTTCAGAACATGTCGCCCCGTCCTGCCAGACCGAGGTGCTCTTGACGCAACGGATTAGTATAGTGGATGCCCGTTGGGTTTGCGCGATTACGCCAAAACTTTACATTGAGGGTCACTCGCAGCGCAAACCCGCCAAGAAGGTTCCCAGGTTGCATTTTGGGTCGATCTCCGCTTCGCTCGGATCGACCCCTCCTACAATAAACAATGTCAC
>CAYWWK010000003.1:0-108986 GCA_964462135.1 uncultured Eggerthellaceae bacterium
GCGTCAAGCAGGTCAAGAAGGACATCGCACGCATCCTCACTGAGATGCGGGCTCGAGAGCTGAGCGCGTAGGAGGGGATAGCAGATGGAACAGACAAGGAACCTTCGCAAAGTAAGGCAGGGTGTCGTCGTCAGCGACACCAATGACAAGACCATCGTGGTGTCGGTGGAGGAGCGCAAGCCCCATCCCATCTATGGCAAGATGATCACGTCTACCAAGAAGTATCACGCTCATGATGAGGAGAATTCCGCTGGTGTGGGCGATACCGTGCAGATCATGGAGACTCGCCCGCTGTCCAAGATGAAGCGTTGGCGTCTCTACAAGATAGTGGAGAAGGCTAAATAGCGCATGCGCGCTTTTGCCTTGGAAGGTAAGGACGAATAGCAATGATTCAGATGCAATCCATGCTCACGGTCGCCGACAACTCCGGCGCTCGCAAGGTGCAATGCATCAAGGTCCTCGGTGGCTCGAAGCGCCGCTATGCAGGACTTGGTGATGTGATCATCTGCAGCGTCAAGGAGGCTATGCCCAATGGCGCCGTGAAGAAGGGCGAGGTCGTTCGCTGTGTGGTTGTCCGCGTGAAGAAGGAAGTTCGTCGCGACGATGGCAGCTACATCAAGTTCGACCAGAATGCCTGCGTGCTGATCAACAACGACGGCACTCCTCGCGGCACGCGTATCTTCGGGCCAGTGGCTCGCGAGCTGCGCGACAAGCGTTACATGAAAATAGTGTCTTTGGCACCTGAGACGCTTTAGGAGGTGTCAAGTACTATGGCAACCAAGACGAACAAGCGCACTGCCTTGAAGGTCCGCAAGGGCGATACGGTCAAGGTCATTGCTGGAAAGGATCGTGGCAAGGAGGGCAAGATCCTCCGCGCCATTCCTGAGAGCAATCGCGTGGTGGTCGAGAAGGTCAACATCATGAAGAAGGCCATGCGCCCCACGCAGGCCAACCCTCAGGGAGGCATCTCCTCTATGGAGGCTCCGCTGAATGCTTCGAATGTGATGTTGGTCTGTCCGCACTGCAAGAAGCCTACCCGTGTTGGCCATCGCATCGAGGATGGCAAGAAGCACCGGGTTTGCAAGAAGTGCGGCAAAGACGTTGACTAGGCTTTCCGCAGCACCTCGCCTTGCTGTTCCAAGCGCTTCTTCCTCACGTACGAGGTACGCTCGGGCGCGCTTTCACAGCAAATCGGGGCACTGCAAGAACCCTGTCAATCGTCTTTGACCGTCGGCAGGGAAGTTTTATTTGGCCCTCGGGGAACCTGAGGGACCTAGGGTCGGAAATCCTGGGTTCAAACCAACAGAAAGGTTGAAGAGAGATGGCAGATATGCCTCGACTCAAAGAGAAGTACAACAAAGAGATTGCTTCTCAACTGAAGAAAGACCTTGAGATCCAGAATGTCATGGACGTTCCGAGACTCTCCAAGGTTGTTGTGAACATGGGTGTTGGAGCTGCGGCGGGTGACGCGAAGCTCCTAGACGCCGCCATGAATGACATGCGTGTCATCACCGGACAGCAGCCCATGGTGACCCGCGCCAAGAAATCCATCGCAGGCTTCCATATCCGCGAGGGGCAGGCCATCGGCTGCAAGGTCACTCTGCGTGGAGACAGGATGTGGGAATTCATCGACCGTCTGCTGGCTACCGCCATTCCGCGCGTCCGCGACTTCCGTGGTCTTTCCACGAAGAGCTTTGATGGTCGCGGCAACTATTCCATGGGCGTGACCGAGCAGCTGATCTTCCCTGAGGTCGACTATGACAAGATCGACCGCACGCGTGGCATGGACATCACGGTGGTCACCACCGCAAAGAACGACGAGGATTCCCTGGCGCTTCTCCGTGCGCTTGGGTTCCCGTTCAAGAGCGAATAACCTGATAGGTCTTCGAAGAGGCTTCTGAAAGGAAAGAAGGAGAGGCATGGCAAAGAAATCCATGATCGCGAAGGCGAAGAGGGAGCCGAAGTACTCCACCCGCCAGCATAATCGCTGCAGCAGGTGTGGCCGTCCCCGTGCCTACTATCGCAAGTTCGGTATCTGCCGCATCTGCCTGCGTGAGCTGGCGAACAAAGGCCAACTGCCCGGCGTTACCAAATCCTCCTGGTAGGATTCATCCATCTTGGTTCCTACATGTCAGGCGAGGGTGCTACGGGTACTCAAGATCGAACCGGCATGTATGATGAGGCAAGCGAGTTTAAGGAGAAGCTCAACATGACAATGACCGACCCCATTGCAGACATGCTTACGCGCCTGCGTAATGCTCAGACTGCAGGTCATGAGACGGTGTCGATGCCCACAAGCAAGAAACTTGTGGAGATCGCTCGGATCATGGACAAGGAAGGCTACATCCAAGGCTACGAGGTGATCGATGGGTCTCCTCGCGGCACTCTTGAGTTGACGCTCAAGTACGGGCCGAAGAAAGAGAAGATCATCAAGGGGATCAAGAGGATCTCCAAGCCTGGTCTTCGCATCTATGCGGGCAAGGAAGACCTTCCCCGCGTTCTCGGTGGTCTGGGTACCGCCATCATATCAACTTCAAGCGGCGTCATGACCGACCGCGATGCGCGCAAAGCCGGCATCGGTGGCGAGGTCATCGCCTACATCTGGTAGAAGGGAGTATACGCATGAGTCGTATCGGCAAGATGCCCGTCGCCGTCCCATCAGGTGTGGAAGTGAAGATCGACGGCACCACCGTTACTGTCAAGGGCAAGAAGGGCGAATTGACCCGCACCTTCCAACCCACCATGATCATCAAGCAGGAAGGCGAGGAGCTGACCGTTTCTCCGGCTGACGAAGAGCGCCAGACGAATGCCTACTGGGGGCTTACCCGTTCCCTTCTGCACAACATGGTCGAAGGCGTTTCCGAGGGCTTCACCAAGAAACTCGAATTGGTGGGCGTTGGCTACCGCGCCGCTCTCAAGGGACGCGATCTGGAAATGCAGCTCGGCTTTTCCCATCCCGTTTTGGTGAAGGCTCCCGAAGGCATCACCTTCGAAGTTCCCTCTCAAAACGAGATCATCGTCTCGGGCGCATCCAAAGAGCAAGTCGGCCAAGTCGCCGCTGACATTCGCAAATGGCGCAAGCCTGAGCCGTACAAGGGCAAGGGCATCCGCTATGAGGGTGAATATGTACGTCGCAAGGCTGGCAAGGCTGGCAAGGAATAAGCCTTGAAGCTGGCATTTTTGAAAGGGAATTGACATGCAGAAATCTGTTCTCAAGCGCCAGAAGGGACTTGCTCGCCGCCATCGTCGCGTTCGTGGCAAGG
Source organism: uncultured Eggerthellaceae bacterium (assembly GCA_964462135.1). GTDB lineage: Bacteria > Actinomycetota > Coriobacteriia > Coriobacteriales > Eggerthellaceae > MGBC163016. The sequence goes on from CAYWWK010000003.1 coordinate 3,264, forward strand.
TCAATGGCACTGCAGAGCGTCCGCGCCTGTGCGTGACTCGCTCCAACAACAACATCTATGCCCAGGTCATCGATGACGTGTCCCACAAGACCATCGTCGGTGCATCAACCCTGGGCGCCGCCTTCAAGGCCAGCGGACTGAAGTCTGGCAACGTGGAAGGTGCGGCAAAGCTTGGCAATATCATCGGAGCCATGGCCATGGAAGCTGGCATCACCGAAGTCGTATTCGACCGCGGCGGCAATCTTTACCATGGACGTGTGAAGGCCGTGGCAGACGGCGCCCGCGAAGCGGGACTCAAGTTCTAGAAGGGATCAAGGCACATGGCTCGTAAACAACAGGAAAAAGCAGTACCAGAGCTCGAAGAGCGCGTCGTTGCCATCAACCGCGTTTCCAAGACCGTCAAGGGTGGTCGGCGCATGCAGCTGACGGCACTGGTGGTCGTCGGTGACGGCAAAGGCAAGGTAGGCGTTGGTCTGGGCAAGTCCCAAGAGGTTCCCAATGCCATCAAGAAGGGTACGGAGGATGCGAAGAAGAGCATGTTCACCGTTCCCGTCACTGAAGAGGGGTCCGTTCCCCATGAAATCATCGGCGAATTCGGAGCAGGCCGCGTTCTCATCAAGCCGGCTGTTCCCGGTACCGGCGTCATGGCTGGCGGTCCCGTCCGTGCCATCATGGAGCTGGCGGGGGTCAAGAACGTCATCACCAAGTCCTTGGGCACCAGCAATGCGATGAACATCGTCAAGGCTGCTGCCGAGGGTCTGAAGGCGATGGAAAGCCCCGAGCAGGTTGCAGCTCGCCGTGGGATCACGGTTGACGAGATGTTCGGCCGGAAGGAGAAGTAGAAGATGGCTGAGAAGAAGCTTCGCGTCACCCAGGTCAAGAGCCAGATTCGCAGGCCTGCTGACCAGGACAAGACACTTCGCGCGATGGGACTCGGTCGCATTGGCAAATCCAAGGAGCTGACCGACAACGAGAGCGTGCGCGGGATGATCTTCAAGGTGAAGCACCTTGTTGAAGTGGAAGAGCTCTAAGCTGTTCCACTTCATGTTATCCTTAAATGAAGATATAAGAGCACAAGCGAGTCCTGACAGGTAGTCAGGGCGAAAGGAAAGGCAAGACATGGAGATCAAAGATCTGAAACCTGCGGCAGGATCAACCAAGGCGCGCAAGCGCGTCGGACGTGGTCCGGCATCAGGCACCGGCAAGACCGCTGGTCGTGGCATGAATGGACAGAAATCCCGTTCTGGCGGCGGCAAGGGTGCCGGTTTCGAAGGCGGTCAGACTCCTCTGGCGCGTCGTCTCCCGAAGCTTCCCGGATTCAGGAACCCGAACCGTGTGGAATACAAGGCCGTGAACGTCTCACGCCTGGATGCCAAGTTCGATGCGGGTGATATCGTGGATGGCGAGAGCCTCAAGGCGAAGGGCATCATCAAGAAGATGGATGAGCCAGTGAAGATCCTTGGGGATGGTGAGATCACCAAGGCGCTCACCGTCAAAGTAGACAAGATCTCCGCCTCTGCGAAGGCGAAGATCGAGGCAGCGGGTGGAAAGGTCGAAGAGCCTTGCTAAGCTCATTAGTCGATGCGTTCAAGATTCCTGAGCTGAGGAAGAAGATCCTCTTCACCTTGGCCATCTTGGCGCTGTACCGGTTTGGTGCATATGTTCCTGTTCCGGGCATTCCCTTCCACGAGTTCGCCACCGCCTATCAGTCCTCAGGCGTTGCCATGAGCATGCTTGACCTCTTCACCGGCGGTGCGCTCTCCAACTTCTCAGTGTTCTCATTGGGCATCATGCCCTACATCACCGCATCCATCATCATGCAGCTGATGCAGGGCGTCATTCCTGCCGTGGGTCGCTGGGCCAAGGAAGGTGACTCCGGTCGTAAGAAGATCACCCAGGTCACGCGTTACCTCACCTTGGGACTGGGCCTGATCAACGCCATTGGATACCTGCTTTTGTTCCAATCCCCTTCCTATGGCGTCCAGTTCCCCGACAGCGAGGTTCCCAATTGGGTGACCAGCGTGGTCATCGTATTCACCTTGGTTGCAGGCACCGCCTTCATCATGTGGATGGGTGAGCTCATCACGCAGCGGGGCGTTGGCAACGGCATGTCCCTTATCATCTTCCTGAGCATCATGAGCGGTGTGCCTTCAGCCATCTTCTCGTCCATCAACCTCACTGCCGATATCGGCATGGGCATTGCGGTCACCATCCTCATTCTGGCCGTGGTGATAGCCTGCATCCCTCTCATTATCTTCGTGGAGCGTGCCCAGCGTCGCATTCCCGTGAACTACGCGAAGCGCGTTCAGGGCCGCAAGATGATGGGTGGACAGAACACCTACATTCCCTTGAAGGTCAATGCGGCTGGCGTCATTCCCATCATCTTCGCAAGCTGCATCCTGTACCTGCCCGCTCAGCTTGCTGCCATCTTCAATGTGGATTGGCTGACCACCTTTGCTGATTGGTGCACCACAGGCTGGCTCAATTGGCTCTTGACGCTGCTGCTCATCGTCTTCTTCGCCTATTTCTACACTTCCATGGTGTTCAATCCCGAAGAGACGGCTGACAATATCAGGAAGCAGGGTGGCTTCATCCCAGGTGTCAGACCAGGGTCTGCAACGGTTCAGTACATCAAGAACACCTTGCGGCGCATCACACTGCCGGGTGGGTTGTTCATAGCAGTGATCGCGGTAGTCCCGACGATCATATTCTTCTTCACGAACAACCAGCTGATCCAGTCATTTGGTGGCACTTCGATCCTCATCATGATCGGCGTTGCCCTCGATACGATGAGCAAGGTCGAAAGCCAGTTGAAGATGTACAACTATGACGGCTTCTTCAAGTAGGAAGAGGAATTGCGATGAATATAGTTCTGCTCGGAGCGCCAGGTGCAGGAAAAGGCACCCAGGCTGCCAAGTTGGTTGAAGACGAAGGGCTTTGCCATATCTCCACGGGAGACATCCTTCGTCAGGCTGTGAAGGACGAAACAGAGCTCGGATTGAAGGCGAAGGCGTTCATGGACGCAGGGGATCTGGTTCCCGATGAGCTCATTATCGATCTAATGCGTGAGCGCATTGAGCAGCCTGACACGGCAAAGGGGGTCATCTTGGATGGCTTTCCCCGCACCACCACTCAGGCTGTTGCCCTTGACACGATGCTCTCTGATCTGGGCAGGCCGCTGGATGCCGCACTGCTCATCGATGTTGATCCTGAAGTCATCGTGAAGCGGTTGAGCTCACGGCGCATGTGCCGTGACTGTGGACACATCGGCACCGCCTCTGATGCATCGTGCCCCGTCTGCGGCGGTGAGATGTATCAGCGCGATGATGACAACGAGGCCACCGTACGCAATCGTTTGGAGGTCTACGAGAAGTCAACCAGCCCATTGGTGGACTACTACCGTGGATGCGATCTTCTTGTTACCATTGATGGCGACCGTGACCCTGATGTGGTGTATGCCGATGTGAAGAAGGCGCTTGGCTAGAAGAGGCGTCTCGCTCAAAGGTTTATAGGCCCGCAGCTTCCAGAAGGTGCGGGCTTTTCTCTATAATCAGTCCATGCCAACTCTTTTGGACAACATCGCCTATCACCTGAGACGCTTCTTCAGATTGAATGAAGCGGCCATCAAACATATCGCTCGATGCGTGTTCATCGTGGTCGCGATATCGCTTGCGCTTGAAGCGGTGGTATTCAACATCAACTTCTACACCACTGCAGGACTGGATACCATCAATCTGAGAAGCAAGATCGATCTTCATGAAGGCAAAGATGATGTCTTCCGCTTCGTTTCCATGGACCACGAAGTGGAATTCAACGACCTGAACACCCATATCAGCAACATCGAAGTCGATTTCGATCGCGATCAGCCCGCTCAATTACTCACGCTGAAGATCCAATTCACCGATGATGCGCATTCCACTTATTTCGACAGCACTGAATACACCGAAGGGGTGCCTTTGGTTGAAGTGTCAACCATGTCGGATCAGAGCAAGTTCATAAACCTGAACACCACCGGCGCGGTGCACAATCTGAAGATCACGCTTGTGGGAGATGATATCCAGTATCCCGTGCGTCTGAATACCATCTATCTGAATGCTCACCACCCCTTCGATTTCAACGTCATACGGTTCTTCGCCACCTTGGGGGTGGTTTCACTCATCTGCCTGTTCAGACCTTCTTCCTTCATCTATCGCATGCGGATGCGTGAGAATCCGGTTGCCTCACGGATAGGCGTCGTATCTGCACTTGTCATTGAATGCGTGCTCTGTGCGGCCTTCTTGTTCTATGGTTCCAACATGGTTGGAATAGCCACGAGCTCATACAACTATGGGGAATGGGATGGAACCTCCCTGGTGAACAGTTTCGAGGTGGGGGGCGACAACGCCCAGCAATACGCTGAGTTGGCGAAATCGATGGCTTCTGGGAAGCTTTACCTGGAAGAGGATCCTCCTGAATGGCTGAAGGCCATGGACAACCCCTATGACAAGGGCATGCGTGATGAGGCCCAGAAGGAAACGGGGGAGGAATATCTCTTCGATGTGGCGTTCTATGATGGCCACTATTATGTCTATTTTGGTGTGGTGCCCGTTCTCATCTTCTACCTGCCCTTCTACCTTCTCACCGGTTCGCCATTTCCGACGGCTCTTGGTGTTCTGATGGCCTGCCTCATGTTCATCTGCGGCGCCTCGGCCCTGCTTGATCGGTTTGCACGACACCATTTCGAGCGTGTGACTCTGGGGATATACCTGGTGGTGCAGATTGCCTTCGTCTCTGGCTGCGGCATGCTCTATCTCCTGAAGTTCCCCACGTTCTATTCTCTGCCTATAGCATGTGGATTGATGTTCAGCGTCTGGGGCCTGTACTTCTGGATGTGTGGAAGAGGGTCTTCGAAACGCTGCCTCTTCTTCGCCTTGGGCTCTTTGTGCATGGCATTGGTTGCAGGATGCCGCCCCCAGCTTCTGCTGCTTTCCCTGCTGGCGTTTCCCTTGTTCTGGCGTCCATACATCTCAAAGCGCCGCATTCTCACGAAGAAGGGCATCCGGGAGTTTCTCTGTCTGATCGGTCCTTATATCCTGGTGGCGGCAGGTATCATGCTGTACAACCATGCTCGCTTCGGCAGCTTCACCGACTTCGGTGCGAACTACAATCTCACCGTCAACGACATGACTCAACGGGGATGGGTTCTGGGCAGGATTGCTCCAGCCCTTTTCGCGTACTTCATCCAGCCTCCCGATATGGTGGGGGCGTTTCCCTATCTGCAACCTGCTGGGTTTGCCACCACGTATCTGGGACAGACCATCAAGGAAGCCACCTTTGGCGGGATATTCTGGTGCTATCCAGTGCTCTGGGTGCTGTTCTTCCTGCGCCCCCTTGTTGCCATGCGCAATGCCCAACGCTCCACAAAAACGATCACCGGAGTCATCTTCGTGCTGCTCTTCTCGGGGATCGCTATCGCCGTCGTGGATGCGCAGATGGCCGGTATCCTGCAGCGCTATTATGCTGATTTCAGTTTCATGTTCCTGGCGGCGGTGGTCCTGCTGGTCTTCATTGCGAATGAGAACATCGACGATTACATCGTCTTGCGCAGGGAGAGCAGGCGCCAAGCCTGGTGGCACCGGGGTTCGAGCATCGTCAGGCAGCCCACGGTGCGATCGCTTCTCACCAAGACGCTTCTGGTATTGGTGGCCCTTGGTGTGATCTATAGTGCTCTGCTCTGCTTCACGCCGGAAACGGGATGGTATTCCGACATCTATCCTTGGGCGTATCACGATCTTGTTGAGACCGTTCAGTTCTGGACCTAGCGTCAGTGGATGGCACTTTCACGTAGAATGGCATTGTTTGGATACACGATCAAGGGAAGGATGCTCGATGGAATTCATCATCTCGGACACCTATGAGGAAATGAGCAGGGAAGCGGCCCAGGTGGTCGAATCCGTCATCAACGATGACCCCTCATGCGTACTCGGATTGGCGACGGGGTCAACCCCTATTGGGATGTATGCCTGCCTGACGGAAGATTGCAAAACAGGCAAAGTGTCCTTTGCGGACGTGACCACCTTCAACCTTGATGAGTATGTCGGACTTGCGGGAACCCATGACCAGAGCTATCGGTACTTCATGGATACGAATCTCTTCGATCATGTGAACATCGACAAGGCCCGTACGAATCTGCCTGATGGCTGCGCGTCCGACCTCATCGCCATGTGCAATGCGTATGAGAAGGCCATTGATGAAGCCGGTGGCATCGACATCCAAGTGCTCGGACTGGGCCACAATGGCCATATCGGCTTCAATGAGCCCGCTGATGATTTCCCCGTCGTCACCCACCCGGTGAGCCTCACCGAAAGCACCATCAATGCGAACAGCCGGCTGTTCGACAGCATTGAGGACGTTCCTCGGGAAGCGGTCACCATGGGCATAGGGACCATCATGAAGGCACGCAAGGTCATAGTCCTGGCCAATGGCAGTGGGAAGGCAGAAATCGTGAAACGGGCCTTCACAGGGCCTGTGGTGCCTCAGGTGCCAGCCTCCGTGTTGCAGTTGCATCCTCATGTGACCGTCGTGTTGGACGCAGAGGCGGCAAGCGAATTGGAGTTCGTATAGCGCGGTTATCGGTAGGGGCGGATCCTCGATCCGCCCTTGAATCGGTCCGGGTTGTATTCGAGTCAATCTCCGCTTCGCTCGGATCGACCCCTACAATTGATTCCTACACAGCCTTTGGCCATGAGATGTTCGCACAGGGAGTTAATCCCAATCGAAGTTGATGAGCGAATCGGTGGGAACCATGCCTTCCTGGCGAAGCACGGCGACGATGGATCGGACGTCATCGCCGGTAAGCGCCTGGACAGGCTCTCGCATCTGGTTCGTGTTGAAGATACCCATCTGCCAAAGGGCTGTCTTGAATGCACCCACACCTGCTCCGAATCCCACGGTGGCCCTTACCTTGCGCGTCATCATCATGAGCCGGGCAAGGTGATCCTGAATCTTCGAGACGCGTTCCCAATCACCTGCCTGAGCCGCATTCCATTGCTCCACATATGCATGCGGGTCGATGTTGGCCAATCCGGGCACCGATCCATCAGCTCCACCCAGAAGGGCTCCATCCACCACGACCTCATGGCCAGAGAGCAACTGCAGAGGATGGCCTGCATCCTCGTTCTCAAGCAGCAGCCAGCGGAAGGCGACATCGTCTCCGGAAGAGTCCTTCACGCCTTGGATGACGCCGTCCTTGCCCAACTTGATGAGCATCTCTGGATCAAGCTTGGTATGGACGCTGACAGGAAGATCGTAGGCGAAGAGGGGAAGATCGGTGTGTTCTCTGATCTGGCGGAAATGACGCTCGTTTTCGTGCGGACCGCCAAGGGCGTAGAAAGGTGCGGTAGCCACCAAGGCATCAATGGGAAGCTTGGAAACGCGCTTCGCCTGATCGATGACGCGCATGGTTTCCATATCGATGATGCCCACAAGCACCGGTACACGTCCATCAACCACTTCGAGGGCGAACTCAAGCACCTCAAGGCGCTGCTCATCGGTCAGAAAGACGACCTCACCGCTTGATCCCAAGAAGAAGAGCCCAGTGACACCAGCATCGATCATTCGATCGATGCTGGTCCTGAATGCCTCCTTGTCAAGGGTTCTGTCCCCTTTGAGCGGAATGATGACGGGCGGGATGACCCCGCTGAAGCGCTTCAGATCGTTGTCGCACATGGACATGGGCATATCTCCTATTCGCCAAGGTCAGGGTGAAGCAAGGAGGGGGCGGCTCCCAGAAGGAGTCGAGTGTAGTCATCTTTAGGGTTGTTGAAGACCTCTGCAGCGGTACCCTCTTCCACAGCTTGACCGGCATTCATGACGATGATCCTGTCCGAGATGTATCGAACCGTCTGGATGTCATGGCTGATAAAGACCATGGCCAGGTTGAGTTCCTTTTTGAGGTCCATCAGGAGATTCAGGATCTGGGCACGAACCGATACGTCCAAGGCACTCGTAGGCTCATCGGCGATGATGGCATCGGGCTTCAAGGAAAGCGCACGTGCGATGGCCACACGTTGACGCTGCCCACCCGAAAGCTGGCTGGGAAGCGCCTCCAGGGCGGATTCAGGAAGGCCTACCATCCCGATGAGCTCATGAACGCGTTTCTCGCGTTCTTCAGGGGTTCCCACCTTATGCACGATCATGGGGTCCATGAGTTGGTCATGAACCGTCATGCGCGCATTCAGGGCAGTGGCAGGGTCTTGGAATACCACCGATATGACACGGCCGATGACACGTCTGTCGGCAGCCGTACGGTGGGTCACATCCTTGCCCTTGAAGAAGACGCGGCCTGAGGTGGGGGATTGGAGCCCGCACATCACATTGGCCGTGGTTGACTTGCCGCAGCCTGATTCTCCCACGATGCCAATGGTCTCACCAGGCCAAAGCCTAAGCGTCAGACCCCTGACGGCATGGACGAGGTTCGGATGCAGGATGGATCCGGTGCGCGTCTTGAAGGTCACCTTGATGTCATCCAAGAAGATGATGGGGGTTTCCCCCTCATGCTCTTTCAGGGCCTGCTCCTCCGCTTCGGATACCCGTTTGTCTTCCTCTGCCAGATGGGTAGGGTCATGCATCTCTTCTTCCACTCTGATGCATTCCTCATCCGTCGAGGTTTGAGCGATCAGTTTCTCATCAGTATTCGTCATGATAGCTTGTCCGTCCACTCGATGGGGCCACCCGGTACGTACGGTTCGATGCCCAGCCGTTCGAGCTCGTCATCAGGAAGCTCAGCATAGTAATGATCCGTGTTCTTAAGCTGTTTGAGCACGGGCTTGACCGAAGAGACCTTGTCGGGGTGGCTTGAGCGAGGCGTGAAGCGATCCCCTTCAGGGAAGTCCTTCGGTGAGGGAACCGAACCGGGAACCTGATGCAGACGATCTCCACCCGCTTCGATGGAAAGCACCGATCCCAGAAGACCACGCGTGTATTCATGGATGGTGTTGGTGAGGATCTCAGTGACGGGACCCTGCTCAACCACCTGTCCTGCGTACATGACGGTGATGGAATTCGCCACTTCTGCCACCAAAGCCAAGTCATGGCTCACGAACACCATGGCGAAGCCAAGTTCATGCTGAAGCTTGTTCAGAAGATCGACCACCTGCTTCTGCACAGTCACATCCAAAGCCGTGGTTGGCTCGTCGGCGATGATGACCTTCGGATCGCGGGTGAGCGCCATAGCGATGAGAACACGCTGCCGCTGACCGCCAGAGAGCTCGTGAGGATAGGAGTCAAGCGTGCGTTTCGGGTCAAGGCCCACCAGTTCAAGAAGCTCCTCAGCACTGCGTGTGCCTCCGCGCTTGGTCAGCTGCTTCATCTGTGATTTGATGAGCATGGAGGGATTCAGTGAAGAGAGCGCATCCTGATAGATCATGGCGATCTCTCGACCGCGCAACTGGTTCATCTCGCGTTCATTCAGATCAAGCAGGTTCTTGCCGTCATAGAGGATCTCGCCGGAGATCTGGGCCTTCTTGTCAAGAAGCCCCATGATGGCCAGCGACGTGATGGATTTGCCGCAACCGGATTCACCCACCAGACCCATGGTCTGATGCGGTCGGACGACGAAGTTGAGATTGTCAACCACGTTGACATCCCCGTGGCGCGGGAACTTGATGCAGAGATTCTTGACTTCAAGGATGGGCTTCACTGAAGTATCAGTGGTGAAGCGGTCTTTGCGCTTTGCCTCGATCTCGCGCAGGGTGGCAAGGCGCTTCTCCAGCATCTCAGCCTGTGCCGCGTAGGCAAGCTTCGGATCAGCGACCATGCGGTCGGCCTCGCGGTTGCCAGCCAGCTTGTCATCACCGGTGGCCACGGGGGCCTTCGCCGGAGCAGCCATGGCATCGGTGATGCCCTCGGAGAAGATGTTGAGACATAGCACTGTGATCATGATGGCGAGGCCAGGGAAAAGCGCCTGCCACCAGCGACCAGCCAGAACACCATCGCGTGCATCGGCCAGGATGTTGCCCCAGGTGGGGGTTGGTTCTGGGATGCCGGCGGAGATAAAGGACAGAGACGCTTCGAAGACGATGGCATCCGCCACCAACACGATGGTGAACACGAGCACCGGCGCGATGCAGTTGCGGATGACGTGCTTGACCAAGATCCAATTGGCGCGAGCGCCTGAGACGATGACGGCGCGTACATAGTCCTGGTTGTATTCGCTCATCACATTCGCGCGCACAATGCGGGCAATCTGGGGAATGTAGAGAAAGCCTATGGCGAAGATGAGCGAGGGCACCGAATTGCCGAACACGATGACGAAGGTGGCGGCAAGGGCGATGCCCGGGAAGGACATGATGATGTCCAGGATGCGCATGATCAAGTTGGAGAGCCAAGGGCGCACGATGGCTGCAAGTGACCCGATGATTGAACCGAACACGAGCGCGAAGGCGGTTGCTCCCAGGCCGATGACCAAGGAATAGCGGGCGCCGTACATCATGCGCGAGAGAACGTCGCGGCCTTTGTCATCAGTGCCGAAGGGGAAGGTCCCATCCGGTGCCTGGCGGGCCGTGAAGATCTCGTAGGGATTATGCGGTGCCAGGAAATTGGCGAACACCGCTATGAATACGATTATGACGAGGATGACCAGCGAGATGCGCGCACCGATGGTCATGGACTTCCAGCGACGGAAGCGCACCTTGCCTTCAAGCTTCCTCGTGGTCTTCTCGCGAAGGACGGGATCGGTGATGGACGGTGCGGGCCCGCTGCCGCCAGCCCCCTGTGCAAGCATCTCGTCGCGATTCGCGTCATCCACATGGGTGGTGAACTTTGGTCCTTGTTCTGTCATGGCTACACGCTCCTGATCCGGGGGTCGATGAGGATATAGAGCATGTCAACGATGATGTTGATGATGATGAACGCCACCGCAACCGTGAGCACGACACCCTGCACGAGATAGATGTAATTCGATTGGATGCCTGAGACGATGGCCATGCCCATCCCGGGAAGGTTGAAGATGACCTCGATGATGACGGCGCCTCCGATGAGGTAGCCGATGCGCAATCCAAGCACCGTGACAGGAGTGATGAGGGCATTGCGAAGCACATTGCGGGCAACGACGACGCTCTTTGGGATACCGGCCCCCAAAGCGGTGCGAACGTAGTCCTTGTCCAGTTCCTCCACCATGGATGTGCGCACCACGCGGGTAAGCTGACCTGCCACTGGCACGCCGAGGGAGATGGCGGGCAGGAGCATGCGCATGAACCATCCACCTGGGTCGACCGTGAAATCAGGCAGCTTGCCAGATGCCGGCAGGACCCCTTGGAATGCCAGGATGAGAAGAACCGCCAGCCAGAAGGATGGCGTTGCGATGCAGGCGATGGAGAAGACGCGGATGATCTGGTCGGGCCATCTGTCTCGATAGAGTGCGGAGATAACGCCCAGGATGACGGCAACCACCACACCGAAGATGAGTCCCAAGAACGTGAGCTGCAACGTGACCGGAAGCGCTTCCATGACGCGTTCGGTCACACTGGCTCGTGACGCTCCGTACGTACCCAAGTCACCCTGGAACATTCCCAGCATGAAGTTGCCGTACTGAACGATGATGGGATCGTTCAGGCCGTTCTCCTCACGATATGCCTGCGCTTGGGCTTCGGTGGCGTTCTCACCCAAGACCGAATAGGCAGGATCGATGGGGGAGAGCGACATGATGAAGAATACGAGGATGGTGACGCCTAGGATCATGACTGGTAGCCACAGGATGCGGTTGCCGATGAGCCTCAACAGGTTATTCACATTCCCCTCCTCTCTCGACGCTTGCAATTGATTGCTACGCTTGATTCAGTTTACCTCATAGAAGGCCCGGACGGGCGACGAGAGCAAAAGAAAGAGCCTGCATGCGGCAGGCTCTTTCTCTGAATGACTGTGTCGCAAGACGATGCGTCTTACTGCAGAGGCGTGGTGCCAAGGAAGACGAGACCCGTGGTGGAGATGGGGGCGAAGTCTTCCAGCTTCTCTGAAATGTAGGCCGTGCCGGTCTCACGATGGAACAGCGGATACAGCGGCACGTTCTCGGCAATGAGATCGAAGCACTGGTTCCAGATGTCCTGCTGCTTGGCGGCATCAGACTCTTCGCGAGCGCTCTGGAGCAGCGTCTGAAGCTCAGCCCACTCTGGCGTGGTGTTCCAGCAGGAACGGCCTTGGGTCCAGACGTTGTCACCATACCACCAGGTCATCAGCAGGTCTGGGTCGTTGCCGAAGCAAGACGGGTCACCAGGCGTGAGCATGACATCGTAGGGAAGGATGTCCTCAGAGGGAGCGAGAGCCGCCCAGTCGATCTTGGTCTCATTGATGGTCACTTCGATACCGGCTTCAGCAAGATCTTCCTTGATCTGCGCAGCAAGGGCGGAAACCCAGTTGTTGTTGACCATGAGCTCACAGGTGATGGAGGGCTGGTTCGCCTCTGCCAGAAGCGACTTTGCCTTCTCGACGTCGTGGGAATAGACCGTGGAGGCGCGGTGATAGTTGCTGTAGGCCTCGGGCAGGAAGGAGGTTGCTGCAACGGCATGGCCGTCCATCTGGTTGGAAATGAGCTTCTCGACATCGATGGCGTAGAAGAATGCCTGGCGCACCTTCGGGTCATCGAACGGAGCCTTCTTGGTGTTGAACATGAGGAAGGGAAGAGCGAAGCCCGGAACGTATTCAACGGCAGCGCCTGAGTTGGCGATCTGGTCAGCGTTGGTATCAGGCACGTTCTCGATGACCTGCACGGAGCCGTCGGTGATGGCCGTGGTACGGGAGGTTGCATCCAGCAGCACGTTCCAATCCATGGATTCGCAGGTGGCCGGAAGGCTGCCATTGTAGTTCGGATTGGGCTTGAAGGTGATGGTGCCACCGTCATCGCCGTTGATGGTGTCATACATCCATGGACCGGTGCCGATGGGCATGGTCTTCAATTCGTCTTCGGTGGCAGCGGCGGGGAAGATCTTGACCACGGACAGACGTCCCTTAAGCAGAGAGGCGAAGGGGTACTTCAAGGTGATGGTGACCGTCTTGTCATCCTTGGCGGTGACGGAGTCGATGAATGAGAGGAACGCACCATAGGTGTCGTCAGCCATGTTCGCTTCAAATGACCTCACGACATCAGCGGAGGTGACATCGGTGCCGTCGGAGAACTTGGCGCCTTCGCGCAGACCCACCTCATAGACCGTGTCAGAAACCTGCACGGGCTCGCCATCGGCAAGGGCGGTATAGGTGGTGTAGTTATGAAGGTCAAGGTCGTAGAGGCCTTCGAAGACATGCCACGTGGCCGCAAGCATCAAAGCGGAGCTGTTGCCGATGGGGTTGCAATTCGTTGATGAGTAAGCGCAAGCGGCGAAGATGGATTCAGCCGGGGTGGAGCTTCCAGCTTCAGCACTGCCCGAACTGGATGCCTGCTGGGAGCCGCATCCACTCAAAGCGAGTGCCGCCACAGCGCCAGTTGCTGCGGTGCCTGCCAAGAATCCTCGGCGAGTCAGTTTCGGTTGTTCCATAGTTCCCTCCAACTAAGGTCTGAGGGCGCCTGCCCCCGGTTAAGCCCATGCTAGGTCACGAGCTTTTTACGGTGCTATATTATGCTTGAAAACGCTTTTGAAAGATAGTGCTGAGATCAGATTGGGCCCTCTTCACAAAACACCCTTCATCTGACCGTTCGCCGGAAGCCGATCCCTCAAGATTCCCCACTTACCGCCCCTGTTCGTCCCGTTTACCCGCTCTGCAGAGAATGGGTGTCAGGATGAATGTAACCATATTGTTATCATCTTTTCGCTCGATTAGATGGTCTTTCCATCCGCGCTGCTGCAAGGTGGGAAGATGCTTGATTGATCCAGCAAATCCGTTTTGACAGATGCAAGGAAAGGAGAGGAATGTCCAAGCTGACAGAGATTCGCTGGCATGCCCGCGCTGGTCAGGGAGCGGTTACCGCAGCCAAGCTGGTAGCTGATGCTGCGCTTTTGCAGGGTGCCTACATCCAAGCGATGCCAGAATATGGTCCCGAGCGAACGGGTGCGCCTCTGAAGGCATACACTCGTGTGAGCGATTCGCCGATCGAGGTCCACAACACCATCGTGAATCCTGATATCGTCGTCGTGCTCGATGACACGCTTCTCGAAACCGTTGATGTGGCCGAAGGCATCCGTGAGGATGGCTGCATCATCTTGAATACCGAGATGGATGCCGCCGCTGCGAAGGCTGCTCTCCATGCACCTGCTGGAGTGAAGGTGGCCATCGTCGATGCTTCAGGCATCGCCATCGACACCATCAAGCGCGATATCCCGAACACCCCCATCGTTGGTGCCTTGTCCAAGGTGACCGCCGTGGTGCCGGTTGATGCCGTCAAGGAGCGTCTGAAGGAGACGTTCGGGAAGAAGTTCTCCCAAGAGATGATCGACGCGAACCTGGCGTCTGTCGATCGTGCCTATGAGGAGGTGCAGGTAGCATGAAGATGCCCGCGCTTGAAACGTTCGAGGATTGGAAGCCCGAGGACTTCCCCAAAGGCTTCATATGCAATGCCGGCACATCCCGTGAATACATCACGGGTGGCTGGCGGTCCATGCGCCCGGTCTGGGACGCTGACAAATGCACCAGCTGCATGATGTGCTGGGTCGTGTGCCCCGATTCCTCCATCGAGGTCAAGGATGGCACGATGACGGGGATCGATTACGACCACTGCAAAGGATGCGGCGTCTGCGTTCATGAATGCCGCTTCGATGCGCTTGATTTCATCCGCGAGGATGAAGCGGAAGGGGTGAGGTAGATGACGACCACGAAGCCGTTTTCCGCAACGGGCAACCAGATGATCGCCGAGGCGATGCGTCAAGCCAATCCTGATGTCATGGCGGCCTACCCCATCACGCCGCAGACCACCATCGTGGAGAATTATGCGAAGTATGTGGCCAATGGCCTGGTGACCACGGAATTCGTCACGGTGGAATCGGAGCACTCCGCCATGTCTGCCTGCGTAGGCGCTTCAGCTGCGGGTGCGCGCGTGGCTACGGCAACGGCCAGCCAGGGTCTGGCGCTCATGTGGGAGGAGCTCTTCATCGCTGCCGGCATGCGCCTTCCCATCGTCATGGCGAACGCCAATCGTGCCCTTTCAGCTCCCATCAACATCCATGGAGATCATTCAGACATCATGGGTGCCCGGGACACTGGCTGGATCATCTTCTTCGCCGAGACCGCCCAGGAGGCCTACGACAACACCGTCATCAGCTTCCCCATAGCCGAAGATGCCGATGTCCAGCTTCCCGTTCTCACCACGCTTGATGGCTTCATCACCAGTCATGCCATGGAACGCTGCGTCATGGAAGATGATGAGACGGTGGCGAGGTTCGTGGGCAGCTATGAACCAATGAACGGCCTTCTGACCAGCGCTGATCCGCTGGGAGCTGGCATGTTCGCCAATGGTTCCGCCTATATGAAGTCGCGTGCCGTTCTTCGCCGTGCCTGCCAGGATTCGCTGCCCATCATCGAGAAGGTGGGCAAGGCTTGGGCCGAAGAATGCGGACGACCCTTCGATCTGGTGGACACATGGGAAACCGATGATGCGGACCTGATCGTTGTGGTTCTCGGATCCGCTGCGGGCAACATGCGCCATGTGGGACGTGAATTGCGGGCAGCGGGCAAGAAGGTGGGTGTCGTGCGTCCGCGCGTCTATCGTCCGTTCCCGGCCGAGCAGATTGC
Source organism: uncultured Eggerthellaceae bacterium (assembly GCA_964462135.1). Taxonomy (GTDB): domain Bacteria; phylum Actinomycetota; class Coriobacteriia; order Coriobacteriales; family Eggerthellaceae; genus MGBC163016. The sequence goes on from CAYWWK010000003.1 coordinate 18,957, forward strand.
GGAGGCCTGCAAGGGAGCGAAGGCGATCGCCATCATGGACCGTGCTGATTCCATCGGTGGCCAGTTCGGACCCTTGGCGGTTGATGTCATGGGCGCGCTGTATGCTCAAGGATTGAACATCCCCATGCATAACTACATCTATGGACTCGGTGGCAACGACCTTACCAATGAAACGGTGAACAGCGTCTACGCTGATCTGGAGCAGCTGGCTTCCGGAAAGGCGAAGAGCGGTCAGGTAACCTACCTTGGCATGCAGGAAGCGGAAGGGGCTGAGAACGAATGGCTAGCATAAAGGATCTTTCCAAGAGACCGGAGATGCTGGCTCCGGGACACAGGCTTTGTGGCGGCTGCGGTGCGTCCATGGCCGTGCGTCAGGTGCTCATGGGCGTGCCTGAGGATACCCAGCCTGTCGTTGGATGTGCCACCGGATGTCTGGAGGTCTCCACCACCATCTATCCGTACGATTCATGGAACGTTCCCTTCATCCACAATGCCTTTGAGAACTCAGCGGCTACCGTCTCGGGAGTCGAGGCGGCTTTCAAGGGCATGCAGCGGGCAGGGAAGATTCCGTCCGACAAGAAGGTGAAGTTCGTTGCCTTCGGTGGCGACGGCGGCACCTACGACATCGGCCTGCAGTCGCTCTCCGGTGCCATGGAACGTGGTCATGACATGGTGTATGTATGCTATGACAATGGTGCCTACATGAATACGGGCATACAGCGTTCCTCAGCCACGCCGAAGGGCGCTTGGGCCACCACAGCCGAAGTGGGCAAGGTCGAGCAGGGCAAGCCCCAGGTCCGCAAGGACTTGACCTCCATCATCGCCGCCCATGGCGTTCCCTATGTGGGACAGTCCACGGTGGGCCACTGGAAGGATCTGACCGCGAAGGCCGAGAAGGCTTTCGCGGTGGAAGGACCGGCATTCCTCAATGTGCTGGCGCCCTGTCCTCGCGGGTGGCGTCTTCCTTCTGACCAGACGGCGCAGATCTGCCGCTTGGCAGTGGATACCAAGTTCTGGCCGCTGTTCGAGGTTGAGAATGGTGTCTGGAAGCTCACGCCCGTCAAGGAGAAGAACCTGAAGCCCTTGGAGGACTTCCTGAAGCCTCAAGGCCGTTTCAAGCATCTGTTCAAGCCGGGCAACGAGCACATTCTTGAAGAGATGAAGGCTGACGTGGAAGCCTATTGGGCCTATCTGGAAGGACGCGTCGAGGGCTCCAAGGACGCGAAGAGTCCCATCGAATAGTCCAAGAGAGCTGGCAAAGCGAAGGGGCGAGGTCATCATGACCTCGCCCCTTTTCATGAGCATGCCAGTTCTTTTCGTGAGAGGCTTGCGCTACGCCGAGAGACTGGGCGCCATGGCGGGATTCAGCGTCATGTTTGGGCTTTCGCCTTTGGGGAACATGGATGGAGCGGCCGCATATATGTTGCCTGTGGGCACGGCATCCCTTTCGATCATATGGCACACGGCGGATTCGGCTGCAGCCTTGCCTATTCCCATGTTCGCGAACCGATCCATCAATCCCTTGCAGTACTTCATCTCGGTTTTGTCCAGAGTTTCCATCTTCGTATCCATGCGCTCCTCCTTAGATGATCACTTGATGCGAGAATGAGTCTATCGAGGAGGAAGGGCGCATCGTTGGTGGATGGTGCAAAGTCGGTTCACCTCCTTTGTGCGGTCGCACAAAGGAACCCTCGCGATGAACATGTGATCCCGGTCAGACGCGCCCCAAGGCGATGCGAGCCATCATGAGAACGAAAGCCAGCTCACGATCGGTCAGAAACGATGACCCGGAAGCTTCCTTGATCTTCTTTATCCGATACCGAACGGTGTTGGGGTGCTGATAGAGCGCCTCAGCCGTTTCCTTCACATCGCCGAAGGCGAGGGCATAGGCCTCAGCGGTCTCATGCAGGTTGCTGCCATGGAGGCGGTCATGCTCATCCAGCAGATCGAAGATGTGCTGGGCGGTCCGCGAGAAGAGGCGATCAGTGGAGGCGGCTGCGTGGAAGGCGTCCAAGCGCAGCTGCGACCATCGCATGGCTCGGACCTGCTCGATGCGCGCCGTCCTCAAGGCAGCCAAGGCCTGACGGATGGCCAGGTCGCCCTCTTCAAGGGGCGTCTCTTGGGAGATGCCGCAGCGAACATCGCCCAGCTGCTCCACCAGATCCGCAAGATTCGCCTCGTCTATGGTGATGATCGTCTGCGGTCTGCGAGAGAACGAGATGAATCCCATGATGGTGTTCTTGTACGAGCAGGTGGAGCATCCTTCAACGTCAGGGAAACGCTGGGCATATTCATCAAGGACTTCCGCGAGTGCTCCCCTCAACGCCCGTTGGGCAGCCTCGTCGCCGTTGACCGTCGTCAATGCGATGCACTGGAAGGCGCCTCCTGTGGCATTGGCTATCTGGAAGATGGCATTGCGGACATGAGCACCATCGGACGGTTCGAGAAGCGATTCGATGAGCGCGCTTCGCTTGGATGACTCAAGGTCGCGATCGATCAGGTTCATGGCTTCAGTGATGATGCGCTCCATGTACTTCCCATCGTAGAAGAAGATGGGGATGTTCGAAGCCGCTGAGGCGGCGGCGATGCGTGCGGATACCTCCTTCAGGGCAACGGGCTTGATGGCGATGGCCGCTATCCCACGGTCGATCAGCTTGAGCAGCGCCTCTTCTGCAAGCTCTGGATCGGCCTTCGCGAACCCGAGGGTGGTGAAGATGAATTCACCGGGAACGAAGACCTCATAGCTGTCAAAGAACGGCTCATAATCCAAGGTGCCGCAATTCATGACCGCGCGATCCTCGAAGCCCTCACAGGGGCATGCAAGCCATATCCTATCGAAGACAGAGAGGTTGACGATATCCTGTACCGTGATCACGCAGCTTCCTTCCAGTCGAAGTGCGGGCATTGTATACCAACCTGCGGATGCAGGGAAAAGCTCGCCTTTGGCGGCGAATGTGCCATGGTTGCAAGATTGATGCAGAGAATAGCAAACATCTGTACTATTATAGAGGGATGAAGGATAGGGGCGAAGAGCCGGGAGGGGAATGGACAGGATCGTCTTAGGCATCGACCCGGGACTGGCCAACACAGGCTGGGGCGTCGTGCGGCAAAACGGCACGGACCTTTCATGCTTGGCCTATGGATGCGTCTCGACGTCAAAGAGTATGGAGCTCTCGCTTCGGCTCAAGAAGATACATGACCAGATCCTCGCTGTTGCGTCCAAGTTCCAACCTCGCTATGTTGGCATCGAGACGGTCTGGTTCGGGCAGAACATCACGGCGGCCTTCGGCACGGGCCAAGCGCGCGGGGCTGCGCTCGTGGCTTGCGCCGAAAGCAACCTTGAGGTAGCGGAGTTCACTCCCAATCAGATCAAGATGGCGGTCGTCGGCTTCGGAACCGCCGAGAAGGAGCAGGTGCAGTACATGGTCCAGCGTTCGCTCGCGCTGGAGAAGCCACCGAGTCCTGATCATGCCGCAGATGCCTTGGCGGCGGCCATCTGCTATACGACCCATGACGGGTATGCGCAGGCGGAGAAGAGGTTCTTGGAGCTTGCCCGATCCAGCACATAGCACGTTGGCACTGCGTCGGTTCAGACATCATGAAAGCAAGGAGGATGGGTGATGATCGCCTTTCTTGAAGGTTGCGTTGCGGCCAGATCAGCCACGGGGGCTGTATTGAATGTGGGAGGCGTTGGGTATGAGATGCTCATGTCCTCAACATCCCTCGCCATGCTTCCTCCCGAAGGGGAACAGGCGCATGTCATCACCTACCTTTCGGCATCTGACAGCGGTGTTGTGCTCTACGGGTTCATGGAACCTGAGGAGGAGGCACTGTTCAGGGCCTTGATAGCGGTAAGCGGCATCGGCCCGAAAATGGCTCTGGGCGCGCTTTCCGCCTTGACACCTGAAGCATTGAGCACAGCCGTTCTGGCAGAAGACGTGAAGACGCTCTCCAAGATACCGGGTATCGGGAAGAAGACCGCATCGCGTATGGTGCTTGAGCTCAAGGGCACGTTGCCCGCCTTCAGCCAGGAAGAGGAGGCGGCATCTTCGGGCCAGGCAGGAGCCATGAAGGTTGCCATGGATGCTCTTCTGTCCATGGGCTTCACGAAGGTGGAGATCGCAGACGCGTTGAAGGGCTCTCCTGCCGATGCAACGGAGGAAGCGTTGCTACAATATGCATTGAAGAGGATAGGCTCATGAGAACGCACCATGAGAGCACGCCGACAAGAAAGCGATGACGGGGTCTTTGAGGGATGACATCGAAATAGAGGGAATGGTCTTCGAAGCGGCCAGCCGCGCGGACGAGAAGCAGGATGCTCCCGTGCGGGGTGTTGATCCCTCCCTTTCCGAAGAAGACATCACTATAGACCGATCACTTCGCCCGAAGATGCTTGCAGATTATGTGGGTCAATCCAAGGTGAAGGAGTCCCTGGCTATCCTCATCCAGGCGGCTCAAGACCGACACGACACCCCCGACCATATCCTGTTCTCAGGCCCTCCGGGTCTAGGCAAGACCACCCTTGCCGTGGTGGTGGCCAATGAACTGGGATGCAATATTCGCACGACCAGCGGACCGGCCATCGCTCGCACAGGGGATCTCGCGGCCATCCTCACCAATCTGGAAGCAGGGGATGTCCTGTTCATCGACGAGATCCATCGCATGAATCGTGCGGTCGAGGAAGTGCTCTATCCCGCCTTGGAGGATTTCTCCCTGGACATCGTGGTGGGGAAGGGGCCCGCGGCCCGTTCCATCCGATTGGATATCCCCAAGTTCACCTTGATTGGCGCCACAACGCGAACAGGGCTTCTCACGGGACCTTTGCGGGACAGGTTCGGCATCGCATTCCGGCTGCAGTACTACACACCCGATGAGCTTGCGGGCATCGTGAAGCGTTCGGCATCCATCCTGGATGTGATCGTTGACGAGGAAGGGGCCTTGGAGATCGCGCGCAGATCCCGCGGTACTCCACGCCTTGCGAACCGCATGCTCAAGCGCGTGCGCGACTGGGCGCAGGTGCGTGCGGGGGGTGCCATCACCAAAGAGGTGGCATCGGAGGCGCTTCAGTTCTTCGAGGTTGACAACATGGGACTGGATGCCATGGACAACAAGGTGCTCGAGGTGCTCTGCGTCCAGTTCTCAGGTCGAGCCGTTGGGCTTACCACGTTGGCCTCGGCGCTCTCGGAGGAGACCGACACCATAGAGGATGTCTATGAACCCTACCTCATGCAGCAGGGCCTGATCATCCGAACACCGAAAGGACGCCAGGCGACGCCTCGTGCCTTCGAGCATCTTGGGCTTGCGCTTCCCGTTGGCGTATAGCATACGAAGAGAAGGGACCAAGACATGGGATCATGTGTACCGGTGGCTGCCATCACAGGCGGACGTGTGTTCAGCGAAGAGGGCTTCAAGCAAAAGGACATCCATATCTCAGCAGGCCGGTTCGCTGCCGCATCGGGAGAGGGGCAAACAATCGATGCGCAAGGCTGCATCGTCATACCGGGACTTGTCGACATCCACTTCCATGGAGCTGCTGGGGGAGATATCAGCGATGGTGAGGAGGCGGGTCTGCATGCTCTGGCGGCCTATGAGGCATCTCGTGGCATCACCGCCATCTGCCCTGCGACCATGACGCTGTCCTTCGATCAGCTTTCAACCGCCATGAAGACGGCGCGCGCGTATGAACCTGCCTGTGATGAGGCGGATCTGGTGGGCATCAATCTGGAAGGGCCTTACATCTCACCGGCAAAGGTGGGTGCCCAGAACCCGGAGCACGTTCGCAATCCTGACGTGAACGAGTTCAAGGAACTGCAATCCATGGCCGATGGGCTGATCAAGCTGGTCGACATCGCACCGGAGGAACCGGGTTCCGATGCCTTCATAGAGGAGATGAAGGATGAGGTTCGCATCTCAATCGCTCATACCTGCACTGATTATGACACGGCCCGTCATGCGTTCGAGAAAGGGGCGAAGCACCTGACCCATCTCTACAATGCCATGGACCCCATGCATCATCGCAAGCCCGGTCCTATCCCGGCGGCTGCTGAGCGCGATGACGTGACGGCTGAGATCATTGCTGACGGCATCCATATCCACCCTTCCATGGTGCGGCTTGCCTTCAACATGTTCGGGGATGATCGGATGATCCTCATCAGCGACACGCTTCGGGCGGCTGGACTGGAAGACGGCACCTATGACCTGGGCGGACAGGATGTCACCGTCCGTGGACCTGAAGCGCGTATTTCCAATGGGGCCTTGGCAGGCTCTGTGAGCGATCTCATGCGATGCTTCCGCGTAGCCGTGAAGGATATGGACATCCCGCTTGCCAGTGCGGTGAAGGCTGCCACCATCAACCCCGCTCGCGCCATTGGCATAGATAGTGAATACGGGCGCATCGAAGAGGGGTATGTGGCTGACGCGGTCCTGCTTGATGAGGATACGCTGGATGTGAAGCAGGTCATCCTGCGCGGATGCGCCTTATAGCGTTTCATGTCTTTCGGTTGGCTGGGTCGCTTGGGTTGATCGGGTCGAATTGGGTCGATCTCCGCTCCGCTCGGATCGACCCTTACACAGGAGATGCCACGTCATCTTCGTGGGGGCGGATTCTTGGATCCGCCCAATTGACGCATCGTTGTTATCCTCTGATCGATCCTTACGTTCGGATTGGCCCCTCTAGGATTGGGCATGAAAAGGGCGGCTCGCACGAGCCGCCCTTTTGGCACATGCTGGGAATGCGCGTGCCCTTATCGTTCAGGAAGGCTGGCAGCGGCCACTGACTGCCCTACCCGGCGCATCTTCTCGTCCGGAAGCGTGACGGTGATCTGAGAGGCCAGTTCGGGATATTCCTCAGCTAACACACGATTGCATTCACTGATGAGCAAGTCTCCGCCATCCCCTGAGGCCACGCGTCCAAGCACCAGAAGCGTCTTGATCTCATAGAACGAGCTGTACAGGACCAACGTATGCGCCAGATAGCATCCGATGGAGCGGTAGATATCCAAGGCATCCTGATTCCCGTCGTTGGCCAGAGCCTGAACCACTTTCAGCTTCTCGGCAGGGGTGTCTTCGGGGTTCAGGATGATGTTCGCCTTCGGCGCAAGCTTGATGACGGCGTCTTGGCTGAAGTACTTGCAGCCAACGCCGAAGTCAGTCGACCATTCATCTTGCATGGCATGAGGCGAGAGGTCAACGGGAGCGAACGCCAGCTCGTTGATCCAGCCGAGCACGTTGCCTTCGGCATTCACGTAGCCTACGGCCTCGGAAGTGCCCATGGCAATACCCAGTATGCTTCCCTCGCCGGTGCTCATGAAGCCAGCGAGCGCTGTGACATCCCCATCGTTGGCGACCACCAGAGGCACATCCCCGATCTCCTCACCCGCACGGTCGTAGATGCTCTTCACCTCTTCGCGCCGCTCGCGTGGGACCTTGATGAATAGCGACGCCACCATGGGTGAATTGCCGACGAACGTGCCGGCGGAGGACACGCCTATGGCATCAACTCGGGGCATCTTGGAGGCCGCCGTCTTGAAGGCGGTGACGATCTCATTGAAGTGGTATTCCGGGTCCTCGGTCACCTTGGGATACCAGACGACCTCTTCGGAATAGACCGGCTCTCCATCGATGACGGCAGAGACCTTGCGGTCGGAGCCTCCTGCATCGAATCCGATGCGGCAACCATCCATGTGGCCGCCGATCTGCTTGGCGGATTCGTTGGCTTCAGGGAAATCAGCCTCTGAGACCGCCAGCACCTCCAGGGGCTTCTCGTAGACATCTCCCACGAATTCATAGTCGAAGGAGCGCGTCCCCTGGGGAGAGTAGACCTGGGCAAGCTTCTGGGCGATGTCGTCCGCACCGCAGATATAGACGCGGAAACCACCGATGGACCACAGCTCGAACTTGACCAGGCGCTCAACGAAACGAAGATCAGCTTCAGCGAACTGACCGCCACGGATGAAGCTCTCACGTACGGAGATCAGGCCATCTTCGCGTTCAACGGCGATCTTGATGGGATGGTGCGCCTCCTTGAGGTATTCCCTCATCCAGACGCCGAAAGGAATGAAATCCGGATCAAGGACCGGGGTGTTCTTGATGGTGTATTCAATGCCGAGATAATTCATGTCATTCTCCTAGGATCTGGGACAAGGTCTGTTCTGCCATGCAGAGCGCCCGCGGAACATGGAAAGGCCCTTTGAACGTGGAGCCTTTGGTGGGTGGCATGGTGGGCAATCCGTCTCGCCGCAAATACCCGTACCATTCGCCATATTCCGGATCGGCGAAGTGCTCTTTGCAATAGTCAAGCACGCGGAACATCCACTGGAGATAATACTCATCCTTCGTGTCCCGGTAGGCTTTCGAAGAGGCGATGAGGGCCTCATTGTGGGGCCACCAGAGCTTCATATCGTGCTCGTAGGCTTCCGTGGGCATGCCCTTTGCATCTATGAAATAGAGGATGCCCTGGTATTCGTCGTCCCAACCAGCTTCGATGGCCAGGCGGAAGATGTCGCAGGCGGTGGCATACAGCGTCTCGTCCTTGCGGTAGTTCGCCTCATCCATCAAAAACCAGCTGCATTCGATGTCATGTCCTGGGTTGACCACACGTCCGGCGGTGTAGTCCAGTTCAGGCTGTCCTTTGAGGTTCACGCTCTCCAGGGTGCAGCCAAGCTCAGGGCGATAATGCTCGTGGATGATGCGATGCACGCATTCTTCGGCATGCTGGTCGTATTCGGCGGTATGCGCAGGGTCAACGCGCCGCATGATGCTGATGATGTTCAGGAATATCATCGGATCACCGAGAGCGCGGCCGGAGCGCGTGGAGGTGATGGTCTTGGGTCCAAAGCCCGTTGGGTCCTGGATGAGCCCATTGTTCAGATCATAGATGAGCCGATAGGCCCGTCGCGCCCGCTTGAGGTGCTCCTCATCACCGGTCACGCCATAGTATTCGGCATTGCCGATGCAGTAGAAGCCCTCTGAGAAATTGTAGCGGCGTTGACGCAGGGGGAGGCCTTCTGCGGTGACGGTGAAGTAGAGCCTGTCTCCCGCCTCATGGTTCACGCAGTGGTCTTCCAGGAAGTCCAGGCAGCTCTTCGCGGCATCCAGCCACTTCTCGCGGGTGCCATAGACATGGCAGAGGTAGGAGTAGGTCCAGGCGCAGCGCCCTTGCATCCAGACGGATTTGTCCGTCGAGTAGATGCATCCTTTCCGATCAAGACAGGTGTAGACACCCCCATTCACCTCATCCATCCCGTGGTCAAGCCAGAAATCCGTGCAGATATCCAGCTGGCCACGCAGCCAGTCACGGGCATCGCGTAGGCGCGTTGTGGTTGCATCGTCCAATTGGCATCCCGCCTTCCTTTGAAGGGATCTACGATAACAGGGCATTTGACGCATCCAGCAGATTATCTTCATAGGCTTTGAGAAACGCAATATGAACGACCAGATGTTTTCGCATCGTTGGCGCAGCGGGGCCTCAGCCGCCCGCGGGTGAAAGAAGTTTGCCGCCTTCCTCGAATTGTGCTAACTTGTCCCTGCACTGAAAAGCTTTGGTGCAGATCACCTTTAGAACCCCCTCAATGAACCAGCATGCAGGAAAAGCATGGGTTGTGGGCAAGTGTCTGCCTGCCTGAGAATCACAAGGAGGATTCACATGAAGTTCTTCCTGGACACCGCGGATCTGAATGAGATCGAAGAGGCTGCGAGTTGGGGCGCCTTGGCGGGTGTCACCACCAATCCCACCCTCTACGCTCGAATCGGCGGGAAACTGCCGGATTTCGAGAACCACATTGCGAAGATCTGCCAGATCGTTGGTCCGGATTGTCCGGTTTCGGCCGAGAGCGTGTCCATGGATAGGGCAGGCCTCATCGAGGATGGACGACGTCTGGCTGCCATAGCACCCAACGTGGTGGTGAAGATACCGACGATGGTTGAAGGCCTGGCGGCCACCCGCACCTTGGCTGATGAGGGCATACGGGTGAACATGACCCTTTGCTTCACGGTGCCTCAAGCGATGCTGGCGGCTCGTGCCGGCGCTCGCTACATCTCACCCTTCATCGGTCGATTCGACGACATCTCAGAGGACGGTATCGCCCAGGTGGCGGATATCGTTGATGCGGTGGGCAATTACGATTTCACCAAAGATACCGTGAATGGCGAGCAGCTTGAGGTGATCGCGGCGTCCATTCGCAGTGCGAACCATGTCACCCAATGCGCCCTCATGGGAGCAGATATCGCCACCGTGCCGTTCGGTGTGCTCAAGAAGATGGTCGCTCATCCGCTCACTCAGGCGGGTATCGAGTCATTCATGAAGGATTGGGAGAAAGTCAAGTAGATGGCAACGAAAGAAGCATCAGAGAAGGAAACCGCCGAGACAGTTGAGGCAACTGAGGCGGCTCCTGCAAAGAGGACCCGTACAACGCGGGCGAAGAAATCAACGACGACCGAAGAATCCAGCAGCTCCGAATCTCCTGAGGCCTCCGTCGAGGAGAAACCGAAGCGCAAACCCGGCCGTCCGCGCAAGACCGTGAAGGCGGAGGACGCGGAAGCACCGGAGAGTCCTTCTGAACAGCCAGCTTCGGAAGAGGAGCCTCCTGCGGAGAAACCCAAGCGCAAGTCCACGCGTTCTCGCAAAGCCGCATCAGCAGAGGCGGCGACGGAGGACGGACCGGCGTCATCGGAAAAGCCGACAGCGGAGGATGCGTCTGCCGCCGAAGCCTCCAACGACGCTGCCGCCATGGAAAGCTCGGATGAGACTGCCGAGACGGCCGGGGAGGACACCCCATCTGATCGCAAGCGTCAAAAGGGGCGCTCGGCGGACTACAACGGTCAGGAGCGCGGCAACCGAAACAATCGGCACAACGGACGCAACGGCAACCAGCATCGCACCCGCCGCGAACGCAGCAACAGGCAGCGGGAATACAAGCCCAGCGTGAGCAAAGAGGAATTGGAGGCCTGCAAGCTGCCGGAATTGCGTGAGAAGGCGGCCGAGCTCAAGATCGATGCATCGGGTCTGCGCAAAGCGGAGATGATCGATGCCATCTATGAGGCGGTGTGCATCGCCGAGGGATTCCTGGAGGTGGAGGGCATCCTGGACATCCTGCAGGATGGCTATGGCTTCCTGCGCACCAAAGGGTATCTGCCCAGTGAGCACGATGTCTATGTAGGCCTTTCCACCATCCGTCGCAACGGGTTGCGCAAGGGGGACTTGGTCGCAGGCCAGACGCGTCCTGCCCGTGAGGGGGAGAAGTTCGCCGCCATCCAGAAGGTGACCAGCGTGAACGGCACCCCCATCGATGACATCTCCTCGCGCCCCAAGTTCTCCGACCTCACTCCCATTTTCCCTGATGAGCGTCTGACCATGGAGCATGGCAAGGACACCCTGACGGCGCGCGTGATCGATCTGGTGGCTCCCATCGGCAAAGGCCAGCGAGGGCTCATCGTGTCCCCACCCAAAGCGGGCAAGACCACGGTCTTGAAGGACATCGCCGCCGCCATCCATGCGAACAACCCCGAAGTCCATCTGATGTGCCTTCTGGTGGATGAACGCCCCGAAGAGGTCACCGACATGGAGCGTTCCATTCACGGCGAAGTCATCTCATCCACGTTCGACATGCCCTCGGACAACCACATCGCGGTGGCGGAACTGGTGATCGAGCGGGCCAAGCGACTGGTGGAACAGGGGGAGGATGTCGTCATCCTCTTGGATTCGATCACGCGTCTGGCCCGAGCATACAATCTCGCCCAGCCTGCAAGTGGTCGCATCCTTTCCGGCGGCGTGGATTCCACGGCGCTCTATCCGCCCAAGCGCTTCCTTGGGGCCGCGCGCAACATCGAAGGTGGAGGCTCCCTCACCATCCTTGCCTCAGCCCTGGTGGAGACGGGGTCGAAGATGGATGAGGTCATCTTCGAGGAATTCAAGGGCACTGGCAACATGGAGCTCCGGCTTGATCGCAACTTGGCCGACCGACGCATCTTCCCTGCCATCGATCCCATCACTTCAGGCACGCGAAAGGAAGACCTGCTGCTTGATGGACAGGAGGCGCCGTTGATCTGGGGTGTCAGGCGGCTGCTTGCGAACATGAACAATACCGAGAAGTCCATGGACATGCTCATCCGTTCGCTCAAGCGAACCGAGACCAATCAGGAGTTCATCCTCCGCACGGCGAAGAGGGCTCAGAACCAAAGTCGACTCGAAGAGAATGGTGAGCTTTGATGAATCAGGCAGGTAGGGGAACACCCGCATCCCAAGAAGATGCCTATACCAGCGCCTATGCCGCGCGGGATTTCCGCACCGGGGCAGTCATGGCGAACCCGATGCCCCCGGAGGGGGGCCAGCCACAGAAAGGGCGTGGGGGCAGAATTGCTATCATCGTCATCCTCTGCATCCTCGCAGCCATTGCCCTCATCGGCATCTCCTGTTCGGCGGCAATAGGAAGCATGAAGGACGTCTTGTCGGGAGATGCTGGCGGTTCAAGCGTCGTGAAGGCATCCGCACCATCCGCAGTGGTGATCGACATCGACTCGACCATCGACTACAACGGATCGGCCTGCAGTCCTGAAGGCCTTGATTCCCGCCTGAGTGCCGCTCGTGCTGATGACATGGTCAAAGGGGTCATCTTGCGGGTGAATTCTGGTGGTGGCACGGCCACGGCCGGTGAGGAGATGGCTCAATTGGTGGCCGATTTCCCGAAACCCGTCGTTGTGGTGAGCGCTGCGACCAATGCCAGTGCAGCCTATGAGATATCAAGTCAGGCCGACTACATCTTCTGCGCCAAGACTTCAAGCGTGGGTGCCATCGGCGTTGCGCTGCAGGTGACCGATCTTTCCGGTTTGTACGAGAAGCTGGGCATCGACATCGACACGATCGTCTCTGCCGACTCCAAGGATGCCGGCTATGGGAACAGGCCCCTCACTGATGAGGAGCGTGAATGGTATCAGTCCATGGTCGACGAGATAGATGCGGATTTCGTCCAAACGGTTGCAGATGGACGCGGGATGACCATCGCCGAGGTCAAGGCCTTGGCCAATGGGCTTCCGTATACCGGCTCCCAAGCGGTGGAAAACGGGCTGGCGGATGAGATCGGCTACTTCGACGATGCGCTTTCCTATCTCTCAGGGCTCGTGGGAGAGCCGAAGGGCCTGGATATCATCAGCTACGAGCCGTCAACCAGCTCTTTGGACATGCTTCTTTCCCTCTTGGGATCAAGCGAATACAAAGGATCGATAGGTGCTTCATCCGCACCTGCTCTCTCGTAGATGCATTGAAAGGCACAGAATGGGTCGAGAACTAGACACGGACGTCGTTTGGCCTCGATGGGCTGTCGTGACCGCTGGGATGCCCTATGGCAACAAGCCGCTCCATTTCGGCCATATCGGAGGTGTCTTCGTGCCGGCTGATGCCTTCGCACGCTTCCTGCGCGACCGGATAGGCAAGGACAACGTCCGGTTCGTCAGCGGCACGGATTGCTTCGGCTCTCCCATCAACGAGGGCTTTCGCAAGGCGGTCGAGGCGGGAAGGTTCGAGGGGACCATCGAAGAGTACGTGATGGGAAACCATATCCGACAGAAGGAAACCCTCGACGCCTTCGACATCAGTCTGGACATCTTCGAGGGAAGTGGACTTGGGCGCTGCAAGGATGTGCATCAGACCCTTTCCGAGAAATTGATCGAAGGGCTGTATGATCAAGGGTACCTTCATCTGGAAGAGACGCTGCAGTTCTTCGACGCTGAGGCGAACACCTTCCTGAATGGCCGTCAAGTGCAGGGAAGATGCCCGGTGCAGGGATGCAAGTCAGAGCATGGCTATGCGGATGAGTGCGATATGGGGCACCAATACGACCCTTCCGATCTCATCAATCCCATCTCCTCTCTCACAGGCACCGTTCCAGAGATGCGCCCGGTGAAGAACTGGTACTTCGACCTTCCCTCGTTTGCGGGCTTTCTGAAGGAACAGGTCCAGCAGATGGAGGCTGATCCCGAGGTGCGTCCTGTGGTTGCTAAGACCATAGACGAATTCCTGGCACCTCCTGTCATCTTCGTGAAGTGCGAATGCATGGATGCCTATCTGGCGCTGGCGGGCAGCTTGCCTCCCCATACGCTGCGGGAGGCGGAGCCGGGAAAGCACAGCTTCGAGATCCAGTTCGATTCCATCGGAGCGCGGGATTCGGCGAAGGCGCTGCTCACACGGGAAGGCATCCGCTTCCGCACTTCAAAGACGCTTGTTCCCTTCCGTATCACTGGCTCCATCGAATGGGGAGTCAAGGCACCTGTGCTTGACGGTGTTGAGGGCTTGACGGTCTGGTGCTGGCCTGAATCGCTTTGGGCGCCCATCTCCTTCACCATCGCGCTCAATGATGATCTGGCCCTTCCGCGCAACACCTGGCGTGATTTCTGGTGCTCCGACAATGCGCGGGTGTATCAATTCATCGGACAGGACAACATCTATTTCTACGGGGTGGCCCAGCCCGCCATCTGGGAGGCGCTTGGCAAGCGAGGCGTCTTCGGTGGCGAGGATGCGGCGCCATTGCGTCAGACCACGCTGATTGCGAACCACCATCTGCTGTTCGGGAAGAACAAGGCCTCTTCCTCCTCTGAGGTCAAGCCCCCCACGGGGGAGGAGCTGCTGGAGCACTATACCGTTGACCAGCTGCGGGCTCATTTCCTGGCTCTTGGGCTTGGGCAGAAATCGGTTGGATTTAAACCGAAGCCCTTCGACCCTGCGCTTTCAGAGGAGCAGAGGCAGGACAAGCGCGTGGCGGATCCGGTTCTCAAGGAAGGCGCGCTTTTGACGAACGTGTTCAACCGCCTGGCGAGGAGCTGCTTCTATGAAGCGACGAAGAGCTTCGATGGGTACATGCCCTTGGGAGAGCCCACCCCTTCGGTTGTCGAAGAGGCGAAGGCGGCGCTTGCAAGCTATGAGCACAAGATGCACGCCTTCGAATTCCATGGCGTGATGGCATTGGTCGATGAGTTCATCCGCTTCGCCAACAAGCATTGGGCCGATGGCATCAAGGAGGCCTCTGATGCCGAGAAGGCTGGGTCAGCCGATGCGCATCAGATGCGCAGGCAGGTGCTTGTGGACTCATTCTATCTGCTGCGCATCTGCACGCTCATGATGCATCCCATCGTGCCGAAAGGGTGCGAGGTCATTTGCGATTACATGGATTTCGATCCTGATGACTTCTTCAACTGGAGCTATGACTTCAACAGCATGGATGAGCTTTGCCATGCGGGTGAGATAGATGAGGGACTGCACAGCGTCTGCGAGCTACCTCCCAGGTTCGACTTCTTCCGCAAACACGAAAGCCAGTTCTGATCATCTGGTTCAGACGCGGCCATGGCAAGGGCTCCTGTCATGGCCGCCATCGCCCTCAGGCGAAGACTCCCCTGAGAGAACAGTTGCAGCCACTGGAAGAGAGTGGTAATCTTTCACGGTTTCTTTCATTACGCATGCTCAAGCGACTGACGGACGCGAGTGGCCGGCATATCGGTTGCGGCCAGAGGGATGACCTTGGGCAGAGGACCAACGAATAGGAGTAGGAAATGGCAGCACCAGTGAAGGTAAGCATCAACTCGCTTCTTGAGGCGGGTGCCCACTTCGGGCATCAGACAAGGCGTTGGAACCCGAAGATGAAGCCATATATCTTCGGCAGCCGTGGAGACATCTACATCCTCGACCTCAAGCAGACGCTCGTGGATATGGACAAGGCCTACAGCTTCGTCTCTGATCTCGCTCGCAAGGGCGGTACCATTCTCTTCGTCGGAACCAAGAAGCAGGCGCAGGAGGCAGTCGCCGATGCCGCGAACCGCTGCGGGATGCCCTATGTGAACAATCGTTGGCTGGGCGGCATGCTCACCAACTTCGTCACCATCCGTCAGCGCGTCATCTACATGGAAGACTTGGAAGCCCAGGAAGCTGATGGGCGCATGGCCATGCTTCCGAAGAAGGAGCAGATCCTGAAGCGCAAGGAATTGGCGAAGCTCCAGGCCAATCTGAACGGCATCCGCAACATGACGCGCATTCCCGATGCGGTGTTCATCATCGATACCTGTCGTGAGGAGATCGCCGTCCATGAGGCACGTCGTCTGAATGTGCCCATTGTCGGCACTCTGGATACCAACTGCGATCCTGATGATGTGGACTATGGCATTCCGGCCAATGATGATGCCATCCGCAGCGTGTCGCTTCTGTGCGACTTCATCGCTGATGCGGTGATTGCGGGCACAGGCACCGAGGTCACGGAAGCCGAGATGGCTGGCGCCGACGTGCAGGAGACGCCTGTCGCGGCCACCGACGAGGTCCAGGTCTCCGATGTCGAGACGGCTGCTGCTGCGGAGGCTTTGGATGCTGAGGTTGCCGCTGAGGTTGCTTCGGCTGTTCAGGCTGCGGAATAACAGCGCATTCCTGCGTGGAATGCAGTTGAGTGCGAACTGACGAACGATACATCCATAAACACTACATTCAAGAGGAGATGAAGCTATGGCAGAGATCACTGCTTCAATGGTGAAGGAACTGCGCGAGATGACTGGCGCAGGCATGATGGAATGCAAGAAGGCGCTTGCGGAGGCTGCTGGTGACATGGAGGCAGCAGTTGATGTCTTGCGTACACGCGGCCTTGCCGCGGTTGCGAAGAAGGCGGGTCGTGCCACCAACGAAGGCACGGTCATGGCAATCGTCAATGATTCATGCACGAAGGGCGCTGTGGTGGAGCTCAATTGCGAAACCGACTTCGTGGGCATGAATGAGAAATTCAAGGCGTATGCCACGCGCATTGCCACCGCAGCCATGGAGAATGCGCCGGTGGATGCCGAAGGGCTGAAGGGCTGCTCGATCGATGGAGAGACGGTGGAGGAAATCCTTACGGATTGCATCCATGTCATGGGCGAGAACTGCCAGCTGTCCCGTGCGGCTGAGGTGGAGGCTCCCGCCGTGGCCAGCTACATCCATGGTGGCGGCAAGATCGGTGTGTTGGTGAACTTCAATGTCGAAGGAATCGATCCTGCCAGTGAGGCATTCCAGAAGTGCGCGCGTGATGTCTGCATGCAGGTTGCCGCCGTCAATCCCGTCTCAGCCAATCGCGAATCCGTGCCGGCTGACGTGGCGGCCCATGAGCTTGAGATCTACAAGGCCCAGGCAGCAGAATCGGGAAAGCCTGAGAACATCCAGGAGAAGATCGCGCAAGGACGCATGGAGAAGTTCTACAAGGAAAGCTGCTTGGCCGAGCAGGACTTCGTGAAGGATCCCGACGTCACCGTTCGCCAGTACGTTGATGGCTGTGCAAAGGAGATGGGCGGCACCATAGAGATCTGCGGTTTCGTGCGCTTCGCCTTGGGTGAATAGATCTTCTGATCGAAAAGGGGATTGCGAGGTCATGCTCTTGGCAGCGTGACCTCGCTTGCTTTACGGGTGCCGTGCAGGACTAGTCGATTAAGGATCGCATATGGGCAAAGAGTCGATCATCGTCAAGGGAACGGGAATGCTCTCAGGCGAGGTCAAGATTTCAGGAGCGAAGAATTCCGCCTTGAAGCTCATGGCCGCCGCCATCCTTGGCCAGGGTTCGAGTGTGATAGAGAACGTTCCGGACATCTCTGACATCACGATCATGTCTGAGGTGCTCAAGCGCCTCGGTGCCCAGGTTGTTCGCGAGGAGCATCGGCTCATGATAGATACAGCCGATGTGGATTCCTGCAGCACTCCCTATGAGCTTGTCTCCAAGATGCGCGCGAGCATCTCCGTTCTTGGCCCCCTGATCGGACGATTCGGCAAAGCGCATGTGGCCATGCCGGGGGGATGCCAGATAGGTGCTCGGAAGATCGACATGCATCTGGTCGGTCTGGAATCGCTGGGTGTGGAATTCAGCGTTGATCATGGCACGCTCATAGCTGCAACGCCTGATGGATTGCATGGTGCACAGGTCATGTTGGAGTTTCCCAGTGTGGGAGCGACTGAGAACATGCTCATGGCTGCGGTCGTGGCAGAGGGTGTCACCGTCATAGAGAATGCTGCGCGAGAGCCAGAGATAGTGGATCTGTGTGACATGCTGAATGAGATGGGTGCCCGCATCAGCGGGGGAGGATCCATGGTCATCGAAGTCGAGGGCGTTCCCCTCGAGTCCCTGCATCCCTGCACGCATGCCACCATCGGTGATCGCATCGAGGCCGGCACCTTCCTCGTAGGAGGTGCGCTTACTGGTGGCCCCGTCACCGTGCAGGGGGTTGACCCCGAATACCTGCGCATGGCCATCATGAAGTTGAAGGCCATGGGATGCGAAGTCAATTGCGGGGAGGATTACATCACGGTAAGGCGGGAGAATCCCATCGAGGCCACTGACATCCAGACCCTGCCGCATCCGGGTTTTCCCACTGATCTTCAGGCGCAGTTCATGCTGCTGGATGCCTTGGCAGAGGGTACTTCCGTCATCACTGAGAACGTGTTCGAGAATCGATTCATGTTCGCCTCAGAGCTGATGAGGATGGGCGCTGACATCATCCAAGAGGATCACCATGCCATCATCCACGGCGTGTCCCGTCTGCAGGGAGCCCCCGTATCCTCAACCGATCTTCGGGCAGGTGCTGCGCTGGTGCTTGCGGGCATCGTCGCCGAAGGGTACACCACGGTCTATGAGATAGAGCACATCGACCGTGGATACGAGGACTACGTTGGCAAGCTCAAGTCCCTCGGAGCCGATGTCGCGCGCGTGCAGGCCTAGGTAATACACTACGGTGCCTACTCGGAGAAACAACCCACGGCATGCAGCTCGGCGGTCCAAACCGCCCTCTCAAGCCCAGTACGTGCAGGAAAGGCGACGGACTCGGAAATCGGAGCGCATCATCGCCAACGTGGAGAAGCCAGCCAGTGGCGTTGCCTTGCATCGAAGGGGCGCCGCTTCCCATTCCGCTTTGGTTGATGCCAAGCGGAAACGGTCTCGACGCAAGGGGCTTTTGGGAGCCATTGCCGTCATTCTCATCGTGTTCGTGGTTGCCATTGGCGTTGCCGCCTTCACCTTCTTCCGTTCCACTGACTCCAATCTCGCCCTTGAGCCTTCGAATGCCCAAGAGGCCCTTGTGGCCCAGAAGGCGGATGAACCCTACTTCGTCCTTATGGCGGCTGATCTGACCCAGGCAGCCTATGCCAAGCAGCAGCCGAATGCCCATGGCTACCTGCTGGTACGCATTGATGAGAATGCGCATATGGTGACCATGGTCACCATCCCCGGGAAACTCAATGTGCGCACCTCTGACGGGGAGAATCGCCCCATTGATGAGGCGGTGCAGGTGGGGGGAGATGCGGAGCTCATCCGTGTCGTCTCAGATCTGGCTGAGGTGGACATTTCCCATTTCGTGACAACGGATGCCTCGGGCATCAGTGGAATGGCAGATGCCTTGGGGGGCGTGCAGATGAACCTGTCTGCGCAGATAGATGACCCTCAAGCGGGCTATGAGGTGGTGGATGCTGGCGAGGAGCGGTTGGACGGTGCCCAGTCCCTGGTATTGCTCAGGGCGGCGAACATAGATGGCGGCGTGAGGGGAATGTTCGAGAACAGGATGTCCTTCACTTTGAATCTGGCCAAACAGGCTGCTGGGTCTCAGGGATTGAGCCTTGCCAATGCGGTGGGAGAGGCCAGTCGATTCATCTACACCGACTGGTCGGCAAGCGATCTTCTGGCGGTGGGGAGCGCCCTTGCCCCGTTGGATGATCTGACGGTCTATACCTGCATCCTGCCCTACGTCGAATCGAACGCCGCTGGTATGGATGCCACCCTGTACGAGCGTCGCGCAAAGAGCTGGGAGCAGATGCTTTCCCATATCAAGGCAGGGGAAGATCCCAACGACATCACCTCTGAATCGTCGAATGTGGACGCTGCCACGGTCACGGTAGAGGTGAGGAATGGCACCAGCACCGCAGGAGCGGCTGCGAAGCTGGCAGAGCGCCTGACCCAAGATGGATATGAGATCATGGGAGTGGGCAACACCAACGACAACACCATCTATCCCGAGACGCTGATCATCTACACGAACAGCGACAGCGAAGGGGCTGCCCGATCGGTCATGGATGACATGGGGAGCGGGCGGTTGGTGAACGGCGGTGATTTCTACCATTCGGAAGCCGATGTCATCGCCATCATCGGTCTGGATTGGATGCCTGTCGAATGAGCGTCCTCCATCGTTGCTCCACAGGATCCTGCCAGCCGGTCACCTGAGTGCGCCTATGCTATCATTGCGCAAAAGTGCTGCTGACAGTAAGGAGACATCATGGTAGACAAGGAAAAGGTCAAAGAGGTTCTTGATGCGGTCCGTCCTTCCCTTCAGGCTGACGGGGGCGATGTCGCTTTGGTCGAGGTGACCGATGATGGAATCGTGTACGTGGAACTCCAGGGGGCATGCAAGGGTTGCCCCATGTCCCAGATGACGCTTGCCAATGGCATCGAGCGCATCCTGAAGGAACGCGTTGAAGGCGTTGAGGCGGTCAGGCCCGCCGATGACCCAATGGCTGCCTTCTAAGCACGAACGTTGAAGCATATCCTGCAAGACGCCTGCATGCCGCAGGCGTCTTTTCTACAGTGACGCATGGGAGGTGTTGGCATGACGGCATGTTGGGAGATGCGTGGCTGTGATGAGGAGATGATGGGGCGTTGTCCTCATAACATTCCCGGAGAGCCCTGTCCTGCAGATTGCCATTACGCTGCGTGCTTTCGAGAAACCCACAAGGTCTGCGATGATTTCGGAATGCTTCTGAATCCTGAACGTGACTACGACATGGCCGTCAAGGAGATCTGTCGATTCTGCGAATTCTTCCTCGAGCATGGACCGCGCATCGAGGATCGGCCTCAAGGGTTCAGAAGGCAAGGAAATCCCAACCGATTCCTTCTTTGACAGAAGGGGAACATGCAGATATGACTCTCAAAGGTGACGTATCCTCTCGGGTAGAATCATCTCAAGACCGACGCAGAGGAAAGGAGTGGCATGGCGAAATACGATCACATCATGCTGTGTCCCTCCTGTGGTGCGCGCGACTTGAATCTTCTCGATTACACCTCCCTGATGGTTCTCAAGCCGCATCTGGGCCTGTTCACCATGGTCTGTCCCAGCTGTCAGGCAAAGATCACGTCCATTCAAGCCATTCCCTCGGAATTGGAGGCTTCCATCACCTTGGCAGCAGATACGCTGGGGGCCGGAATGGGGCGCGACCTGCTCAAGTAGAGGGCCTCTCATGCTGAATGATCTGTATCAGGCCATGGACCCGGTGGCGATCAGCATCGGGCCTCTGGCCATTCGATGGTATGGCATTGCCTATCTGGGGGGATTCGCCCTTGCGGCCTTCATCATCCAACGCGTCGCTCGACGCTGGCGGCTCAAGGTGGATACGGACGCTCTGCTGACCATCATGATCTGCGTGATCGTCGGCATACTGCTTGGCGCGCGCTTGGGGTACTGCCTGTTCTACGGGCAGGGCTACTATCTCATGAATCCGATGAAGATCCTTGCGTTCAACGAAGGGGGCATGAGCTTCCATGGTGGCCTTGTCGGAGCGCTCGTGGCAGGGCTGGTGGCAGCGCGCCTCACGGGCATTCCCTATCTCACCCTGGCCGATCTGGGAGCCATTGCGGCTCCCGTTGGTCTGTTCTTCGGACGCCTTGCGAATTTCGTGAACGGTGAGCTGTGGGGAAGCGTCACTGATCTTCCCTGGGGGGTTGCATTCGGAGGGGCGGCGGGAGATGCCCTGCGCCATCCCACCCAGCTCTATGAAGCCTTTCTGGAAGGCGTCGTCATCTTCTGCGTGCTCATGCTGCTTGCACGCAAGGTTCCTCCCCGCCCGCGGGGAACCTTCATCGGCGTCTTCCTCATCCTGTATGGCGCCTTCCGCATCCTGATCGAGTTCGTGCGCCAGCCGGATGCCCAATTGGGATATCTTTTCGGGAACTGGCTCACCATGGGAATGCTTCTGTCGCTGCCTCTCATCCTTCTGGGAGTCATCCTCGTTGGCTATGCCCAGCGAAAGCGTCTGCCTGAGGAGGGCATGGAGACGGTTGAGACGTCCTCGAAACGGAAGAATGACAGCCAAGAAACATGATGGGTCGTCCAGGATTCATGACGTACCATAGGGAACGCATGAACCATCGAATGGAAAGGGGCAGATCATGCAGGTGAAATTCTATCGGTGTGAGATTTGCGGCAATATCGCCATCAAAGTCGTTGATTCCGGGGTCGATCTTGTCTGCTGTGGACAGCCCATGGTTGAGCTGGTTGCCGATACCACCGATGCTTCTCTGGAGAAGCACGTGCCGAAGGTGACTCAAGAGGGCAATCATGTGCATGTGAACATTGGCAGTATCGACCACCCAATGGAACCAGAGCACTACATTCAATTCATCTGCCTCGTCAAGGATGCCGGATATGAAATACACCCCCTCATTGCCGGGGACGCTCCCGCTACTGACTTCTTCCTTGGTGAAGGCGAAGAGCCCCGCGA
This sequence comes from uncultured Eggerthellaceae bacterium, assembly GCA_964462135.1. GTDB lineage: Bacteria > Actinomycetota > Coriobacteriia > Coriobacteriales > Eggerthellaceae > MGBC163016. The sequence continues at coordinate 41,419 of CAYWWK010000003.1, forward strand.
GGTCTATGAGTATTGCAACATTCACGGTCTTTGGAAGATTGAACTCTGAAGATGTGCTATCATTGCTCGGCTTGTTTGAGCCTTGGTCGGAAACCAAGGCATGACCCGTAGGAGTTGAGCAATGAAGAAGGATATCCATCCAGAATACATGGAATGCACGGTTCGTTGCAGCTGTGGCAATGAATTCGTGACGAAGTCAACCAAACCGGAGCTGCGGATCGACATCTGCAATGTGTGCCATCCGTTCTACACGGGCACCCAGAAGCTCATCGACACCGGTGGCCGTGTCCAGCGCTTCGCTGACAGGTTCGGTTCAGCCTCCGATGCCGTTGCTGAGCGTGAGGCGGCCAAGAAGGCCGAGCGTGCGGCAAAGGTTGCTGAGCGCGAGGCAGAGAAGAAGGCCAAGCGCGAAGCCAAGGCGAAGGAGAAGGAAGAGCGTGCAGCCAAATATGCTGAGGCTGCAGCGAAGAAGGCCGAGGAGGCCGCTGTCGAGACGGAGGCCGCGGTGGATGATGCCGCTGCAGTCGAGGCGCAGGCAGTCGTTGAGGAAGCTGAGCAGACGACGGAAGCTGCTGAGTAGCCAGCGATTCCAACTTGTTCGAACGGGGAGGCGGCTGATTGAATCAGCCGCCTCCCTTGGTTTTGTGGGAGTCTTCCATGCGTTCGCTGCATCATTGGCATTCGTCGGGGCAGTGCAACGGTATAATCACGAAGACCAACGGATAAGGAAGGTCTGGAGGAGGGGATGGCTGAGAACATGAACCCCCAAGTTGATTTCGTGCTCAAGAACATCGAAAGCAGGGACGTGCACTTCATTCGGTGCTGGTTCACTGACGTCCTCGGGTCGATGAAGTCATTTGCCGTCGTCCCGGGCGAGATAGAGAATGCCTTCCAAGAAGGCATGGCCTTCGACAGCAGCTGCATCAAGGGTTTCACCGATGCCGATGAGCCTGATGCCCTCGCCTTTCCCGACCCGTCCACCTTCCAGGTCCTTCCATGGCGCCCACAGAAGGATGCGGTGGCGCGTATGTTCTGCGACATCAAGACGCCTGAGGGAAAGCCTTTCGATGGGGATCCCCGTCATATCCTGGAGCGTGAGATCGCCAAGGCCACTCAAGCGGGCTTCTCGCCCACGCTGGGAGCCGAGCTCGAATTCTTCTACTTCAAGGACTCTTCTGGCATCGAGCCTCTAGACAGTGGCAGCTATTTCGATCTGACCTCCCTTGACTATGCCAGCGATCTGCGCAGGGATACGGTGCTCACCTTGGAGCGCATGGGCATTCCGGTCAAGTACTCCCATCATGAACTGGGCAGTTCCCAGCATGAGATAGACCTGCGGGCAACTGACGCTTTGGCCATGGCTGATTCGATCATGACCTACAAGTTGGTGGTGAAGGAGATTGCCATCAAGCATGGCGTGTTCGCATCATTCATGCCCAAGCCCATGAATGGCCAACCTGGAAGCGGGATGAAGATACACATGAGCCTCTTTGACGAGGAGGGGCAGAATGCCTTCTACGACCAGGATAACGCCACGGGTTGGGGGCTGTCGGAAACAGCCCAATGGTTCATGGCCGGCATTCTCGACCATGCCCGTGAGCTTTCGCTGATCACGAATCAGTACGTCAATTCCTACAAACGGTTGTGCGCAGATGAGCTGGCACCTACGAAGATCGCCTGGACACGGTCAAATCGCGAGGCCATTATGCGTGTTCCGGCCTACCGAATGGGAAGCCCGGAGACCTGTCGGTTGGTCATGCGGAGTCCAGATGTGGCATGCAACCCCTATCTTGCCTTCGCCGTGCTTCTCGCGGCTGGGCTTGACGGCATCCAACGCAAGCTATGCCTGAGTGAGCCGTGCGAGGCAGCCTGCAGTGATGGCTGCCTGGATGATGCAGACAGCCTGCCTCAGAACCTTGGCGAGGCGATAGAGGCCTTCGCTGGCAGCACGCTGATGAAGGAGACGTTGGGTGAGCATACCCACCGCTTCCTCATCAGGGCGAAGAGCGACGAATGGAAGCGCTATCAGGGCAATGTGACCGAATGGGAACAAGATCGTCTGCTGGCGGTGCTCTGACATGGCGAAATCAGTGATCTTCATAGCGGATTCCCTCGACAATGCCCAACGATTCAAGGAAATCCTCGCTGGGATGGATGTGTCGGTCACGGCAGGGTCATCCCAGCAGACCCGGCGTCTTCTTCAAGCGAACCCGTCAAGTGACCTGGTCATCCTGGAGGCGCGGGGAGACATCGGCACGCAGATCTCCTCGGTTGAGGAATCGCTTGTCGAGGAGGGTGCTTCCGCGCTTCTCGTGATCATCAACCAAGCCGATCTGACATCATTCCGTCTGCCTCTGCAGACCAGATCCGATTTCGTGGTGGCCGAGGCGTCGGATGAGGAATGCTCCACCCGCATCCGCCAGCTGCTTTGGCCGGGCAACGAATCAAGCACCTCTGACTTCATCTCGATCGACGCCATGACGGTCAACCTGGCAACCTATCAGGTCAAGGTCAATGACGAGCCGCTTGATCTCACGTATCTGGAATATGCGCTCCTCGCGTTTCTCATCACCCATCCCGGTCGCACCTATTCGCGCGACACGCTTCTGCGCCGGGTGTGGGGCTTCGATTACTATGGCGGGTCAAGGACGGTTGACGTCCATGTTCGCCGGGTCCGGGCGAAGCTCGGCCCTGAGCTTGCCCAGCATCTTGAGACCGTGCGTGGGGTGGGCTATCTGTGGTCCTGACCAAAGAGACGGGAGAACAGCAGGATGTCTAAGACCGTTGCCGTCATAGACGGCAATTCACTCATGCACCGTGCCTATCATGCCATCCAAACGCCGATGACGGCGCAGGATGGGACACCCACCAATGCCGTCTTCGGATTCCTCCAGATGCTCTGCAAGTTCGCAGAGGAGGCGAAGCCAGATGCGGTGATCTGCGCCTTTGATGCCGGCAAGCCCGAATTCCGCATGGCCGAGATGCCGGAATACAAGGCTCAAAGACCGAAGATGGATGATGAGCTTCATGTGCAATTCCCCATCATCGAAGAGCTGCTGGAGGCCATGGGCATCCCCGTCGTGAAGGTGAAGGGATGGGAAGGCGACGATATCCTGGGGACCATTGCCGCCCGCGACGAGCGCCTTGGCTTCAAGACGCTGTTGGTGACTGGCGACAAGGATGCCTGCCAGCTTGCCACCGACCTCACCCGCATCGTCACGACGAAGAAGGGCATCACCGATGTCGTGATCTTCGGTCCTGATGAGGTCATGGAGAAGTATGGCGTCACCCCAGATCAGTTCACTGACTATCTTGGTCTCATGGGGGACGCCTCTGACAACATCCCAGGGGTTCCCGGCATCGGCCCCAAAAGCGCTACGAAGCTCCTTGAACGATTCGGGGACATCGAAGGGGTCTACAGGCATATCGGTGAGTTGAAGGGGAAGCAGAGGCAGAACCTCGAAGAGCATGAGCAAGCCGCCTTCCTCAGCCGCCAGATAGCCACCATCGTGCGTGATTTGGACTTTCCGCTTGATATCGAGGGAGCGTCATTTCCCTCCTTCACCGCCTCCCAAGTGGAGGAGGCGTTCGATCGCTATCAATTGAGAAGTCCTCTTGTCCGTGTCCTGAATCTGATCGATGAGCAGATCTCCTCTCCGGTGCTCCAGTTCGAACTGGGGGAAAGGCTGCCAGCATCATCGTGGCGCCAAGTGCTGGAAGAGGCGACAGGGGCAGGGGAATGCGTGGGTGCGGCCTTCATGTGGGGCGAGGCCGACACCATCTTCGGGCAGACGGTCCAGATGGCCATCGCCACGGCGAAGGGGCATCTGCTGCTGGAGGATGCGGATTCGAAGGAAGCAGCAGCCTATCTGATCAAGCATGGCAAGTTCTCGGTGCTCGACCTGAAGAGCTTCATCCAGATCGCCTTCCCTCCCGATACGGCGCAAGCGGCCTTGGTGGAAGAGGAGGATCTCTTCGTCCATCAGGGCTTCAGTCTCTCCTTGGCAGCCTACGTGCTTGCCTCCACCGTGAACTCCTATACCTACGAGGGGCTCTGTCTGCGCTTTCTGGGCGGAGAGTTGCCACCAGCTGATGAGAGGCAGCATGAGCTCATCGTGCAAGCCAAAGCCTGCCGTGAACTCAAACCGAGGTTGGAGGAGGCCTTGTGCGGCGATGGCTCCTGGGAGGTCTATGAGAGGATCGACCTTCCCTTGGTGAGCATACTCGCCATCATGGAGCGGACGGGCGTGTCCATCGATGTGGAGCATCTACATCAGATGGGCGAGGAGGCGCAGCGTCGTCTCAGTGAGCTTTCGGAATCCATCTACCAGCGGGCTGGGGAACAGTTCAACATCGATTCTCCCAAGCAACTCTCCCATATCCTCTTCGAGGTCTTGAACCTGCCTCCACTCAAGAAGAACTCCCGGGGCTATTCCACGGATGCAAGCGTTCTTCGGGAGCTTGCGAAAACCGAGGCCATTGCAGAGGATGTACTGGCCTATAGGGAATTGTCCAAGATAAAGGGCACCTACATAGACAGCCTTCCCAAGATGCGAGCCTCAGATGGGAGGCTGCATACCGTCTTCCATGAGACCGTCACAGCCACGGGAAGGCTCTCATCGTCTGATCCGAATCTGCAGAACATTCCCGTGCGCACGGATTTCGGACGGAAGATTCGGGAATGCTTCATCCCTCTTGAACAAGGCGATGTCTTTCTGGCGGCGGACTACTCCCAGATCGAGTTGCGCCTGCTTGCCCACCTTTCAGGCGATGAGCACCTCATCCACGCGTTTCTCTCCGGAGAGGACTTCCATGCCAATACCGCTGCTCGGGTGAATGGGCTTGCCCTTGAGGAGGTGACACCTGAGCTGCGCAGCCGGGCCAAGGCCGTCAATTTCGGCATCGTCTATGGCCAGCAGGCCTATGGTCTCTCCCAGAACCTTGACATTCCCCAAGCGGAGGCTGCCCAGATGATACGGGCCTATTTCGAAGCCTATCCCCAGGTGCGCAGCTATCTTGACGGCATCGTCGAGAAGGCGACGCAGACAGGCTATGCTGAAACGATGTTCGGGCGCAAGCGGCGCATTCCCGAACTCAAATCATCCAACAGGAATGTTCGTTCACAAGGTGAGCGGACGGCGATGAACCATCCCATGCAGGGGGCTGCGGCTGATATCATCAAAATGGCCATGGTGGAGGTGGGTAAGCGCCTGCGGGATGGCGGATTCAAGTCGAGGATGATCTTGCAGGTGCATGACGAATTGGATTTCTCCGCGAATCGTGATGAGGTCGAAGAGCTGTCAGCTTTGGTCAAAAGCGTGATGGAAGGTGTGGTCGACCTGCAGGTTCCCTTGGTCGTTGATGTGCAATGGGGTCCGAATTGGGCGCAGGCCCACTAGCCTCGATGCATCTTAACTGCATCTTCGGATCGGCTTTCTGGGGAAGGCGCTTCTCCGTTCGGAAAAAATCCCATCCGAAAGCGGATAATCTGTTGACGCAGACGCGGGGCATTGGTAGGATAACGCCTTGCGTTTAGACACTTTCAAGGAGAAAACATCAATGTACGCAATCGTTAAGACAGGCGGCAAGCAGTACAAGGTCGCCCTTGGAGACAAGCTGAACATCGAGAAGATCCCAGCTGAGGTGGGAGATAAGGTCGAGCTTCAAACCATCTGCGTCGTGGATGGCAAGAAGGTTGAGGCCAATCCAGAAGCTGCGGCCCAAACCAAGGTCGAGGCTGTCGTTATCGAACAGTTCAAAGACAAGAAGGTCATCGTCTTCAAGTTCAAGAAGCGCAAGAACTACAAGCGCAAGCGTGGACACAGGCAGAACCTCACCCGTATCCAGATCGTTAAAATCGGATCGGAGCAGTACAAGGAGCCTTCGAAGAAGGCATCCTCCAAGAAGGATGCTTCAGCGAAGGCAGGTGCAGAGGATACTGCCAAGCCGAAGAAGGCAGCGGCGAAGACCGAGGAGAAGGCTCCGGCTAAGAAGGCTGCTCCCAAGAAGACCGCAGCCAAGAAGGATGAGGACAAAGCTGCCGAAAAGGCCGCTGACAAGACCGAATAGCATTTCTGGAGGTATTGAAAGATGGCACACAAGAAAGGCCTCGGCTCCACTCGAAACGGCCGTGACTCCCAGGCAAAGCGTCTTGGTTGCAAGATGTTCGCAGGTCAGAAAGTGAAGACGGGCAACGTGATCGTCCGTCAGCGCGGAACGCACTTCCACCCCGGTGAGAATGTTGGACGGGGAAGCGATGACACGCTGTTCGCCTTGTGCGATGGCACTCTGAAGTACACCCGTGGTGACAAGAGGAAGATCCACGTCATCCCAGAAGCGTAAGCCCTTCGCTTGAGGCTTGCATAACCCATAGGTGATCACCAAGCCCTCGCAAGAGGGCTTTTTTCGTCAAGGAGCAATCACATTTTCATAGACAAGGTCCATATTCATGTGAAAGGTGGGGACGGCGGTGCTGGATGCATGTCGTTTCGCCGTGAAGCCCATGTTCCCAAAGGCGGTCCTGATGGAGGAGACGGAGGGCACGGGGGCAATGTCGTCATCGTCGCTGATTCCCAGAAATCGTCCTTGATCGATTTCCGCTTCAAGCATCATTTCAAGGCCACACGAGGCACCCACGGCAAGGGGTCAAAGATGCATGGGAGTCGCGGCGAGGATCTCGTCCTCAGGGTTCCCGTCGGAACCCAGATACGTGAGTATTTCGAAGAGGATGGAACGACGGGCGAGTTGATCGCCGATCTGTCCCATGACGGCGAACGGGTGATCGTGGCCGAGGGAGGCATGGGAGGAAGGGGCAACATCCATTTCGTCACCTCAACCCGTCGTGCTCCGGCGTTCGCGGAGCTGGGGGAACCGGCCCGTGAGGGCTGGATCGAACTGGAGATGAAGCTTCTGGCTGATGCTGCATTGGTGGGGATGCCCAGCGTAGGCAAGTCAAGCCTGATTGCCTGCATGAGTGCCGCCAAGCCGAAGATCGCTGACTATCCCTTCACCACCTTGACTCCCAATCTTGGAGTCGCCACTTCGGGGGATGACAGCTTCGTGCTCGCAGACGTTCCCGGTCTCATCGAGGGCGCCCATGAGGGGCGTGGCTTGGGGCATGAGTTTCTCAGGCACATCGAGCGCAGCGCGCTCATCGTCCATGTGGTGGATATCACCGGCGGTCTCGAGGGACGCGATCCTCTCCACGATTACGAGATCATCACCCAGGAGCTGGTTCAGTACGCAGAGGAGCTGGCAGAGCGTCCACGCATCATCGTTGCAAACAAGATGGATGGCGTCTCCGAAGACGATGAGCGTCTTTCCGCCTTGGCGGACCGCGTTCGTGCGGATTCCCTGCGCGCGGTTGGGGGAGATGAGTTCAAGGACAGTCCCCTCGACCCCAAGCTGTACTGCGTGAGCGCCGTCACCGGCAAGGGTGTGGATCAGCTCAAGGCGGCGATCGCCTCAAAGGTCAAAGCCCTTCGCTCGGAATCGTCGGATGAGCACCAAGGTGCCGCTGAGTATGACAAGGTGTGGGAGCTCAAGCGCGAGAAGCGGGACCAGGCCTTCGTGGTTCAAGCCGAAGGCGAAGGAACTTGGCGCGTGTCCGGTCGGCGCGTTGAGCGCATGGTGGTCCAGACCGATTGGGACAACGAAGAGGCGGTTGGCTTTTTGCAGCATCGCCTGCGTCGGTTGGGCGTGGATGATGCGCTTGCTGAGGCGGGTGCTCGAAACGGTGATGAGGTCAGGATATGCGAGATCGCCTTCGATTACGAGGCTGCGACAGCGGAAGATGATCTGTTCGCAGAACTGGACATCTGAATGGAGGCTTCATCTTTGCCAGCCACAACGGACCGACCGCTTCATCTTCAAGGCCAGCGCATCGTCATCAAAGTCGGGTCATCAACCATCACCTCATCGGACAGTTCCATCGATCGCATCTGGATGGACGGATTCGCAGCTCATGTCGCCCAGCTCAAAGCCGCAGGAGCCGAGGTGGTCATCGTCTCTTCGGGAGCCGTCGCCTCCGGTCTGGAAAGGCTCGGCATTGCCGTCCGACCCAAGGATATGCCTACCCTGCAAGCGGCTGCCTCTGTGGGTGAAGCAGTCCTGATGTCCGCCTACGAGGAGGCATTCTCTCCCTGGAAGCTGATTCCCTCCATCGTTTTGCTCACCCGACGTGACACGGCGGAGAGAGAGGCCTACCTGCACGCACGCGACACCCTTGATCGGCTGCTTTCCCTCGGTATCGTCCCCATTGTCAATGAGAACGATACCGTGAGCGTCGAGCAGATCCGCTTTGGCGACAATGATACCCTCGCCGCCCTTGTTGCCTGCATCGTGGATGCAACGCTTCTGATTATCTGCTCTGACATTGATGGGCTCTACGATGCTGACCCTTCCGTCGATGCGCATGCCTCCAAGGTTTCGATGATCGAGCATATCGATCGCGCTGTCATGGATGCTGCGGGGGGACCAGGAAGCTCTGCCGGGTCAGGCGGCATGGTCACCAAGATCAGAGCCGCTCGGGTGATGATGGCCGCCGGCATACCCATGGCCATCGTGAACGGCAAGGATACGTCGAACATCCTCAGCACCGTTCAAGGAAAGTGTCCGGGAACGATGTTCACCCGAACGGCATTGACCCATGAGATCACTCCCCGCAAGCTCTGGCTGGCGCTGGGAGATGCAGCGCGAGGTGCCGTCGTGGTGGATGAGGGGGCCCGAAAGGCGTTGGTGGAAAGCGGGGCGTCCCTGCTTGCGGTAGGCGTCACGAGGGTCGAAGGAAGCTTCGAGGCGGGTGATGTCATTGAGGTGCAGGATGATGACGGTATCATCCTTGCTCGAGGCATCATCACCGCTTCACGAGATGAGGTCAGTCTGGCGGCAGGCAAGAGCACTGATGCGCTGTCGCAGAACAGGCTGTTGGCCTCCATGGCCAACCGGCCACTCATCCATCGGGATGATCTCGTCATCTTTGAATAGGAGCAGAAAGCATGGACGAGCAGATCGAACTCATAGCACGTCGGGCAAAGGAAGCCTCATGCGCTTTGGCTGACACCTCTGAAGAGGAGCGCAATGGGGCACTGGAGCGCATGGCACAGGCTCTCAGATCGAATGTCTCCGCCATACTCTCAGCAAACGAGAAGGATGTGAAGGCTGCGGCAAGCTCAGGGGTGAAGGAGTCTCTCATAGATCGCCTGGCTCTTGATGAGCAGCGCATCCTCGACATGGCCCGAGCGTTCGAGGAACTGGTCCTCCTTCCCGATCCGCTGAACCAAGTGAGAGAGGAACGTCGGCTCTACAACGGTTTGGACCTCAAACGCGTGAGCGTCCCCTTGGGTGTGGTGGCAGTCATCTACGAGGCGAGGCCGAACGTCACGGCAGATGCTGCGGGAATCTGCCTGAAATCAGGCAATGCGTGCATTCTGCGTGGGGGGAGCATGGCAGCCGCTTCCAACGAGGCCATCACCCACATCCTTTCTGATGCTGCGCACCAGGCGGGTTGTCCTGCAGATGCGATACAGATGGTCGCCTCAACCGACCATGCTGCCACTGATGTGCTGATGCAGCTCCATGGGCTCGTGGATGTCATCATCCCTCGAGGGGGAGCCGGTTTGATCAGGCACTGCGTGGAGGTTTCGAAGGTGCCGGTCATAGAGACGGGAACCGGGAATTGCCATGTTTACATCCACGAAAGCGCGGATGCGTCCTCGGCGACATCCATTGCGGTGAATGCGAAATGCCGACGTTTCGGGGTATGCAATGCCGCTGAGACGCTGCTCGTTGATGAATCAGCTGCGCAGCGCTTTCTCCCTGAGATCCTTTCGCGTCTCGTTGACCATGGGGTGAACGTGCATGCCGATGAGACCGCCTACGATATCGCTTTGGCCACGGGCCTGTTCGAAGGTCCTCATGCCGAAAGCGCGCTTTTCCGTGCGGACGAGGCTGATTGGGAAACGGAATACCTTTCCGCAGACATCGCGGTGAAGTGCGTGAAGGGGGTTGCAGACGCGATCAGCCATATCAATCGCTACGGCACAGGGCATTCAGAGGCGATCGTGGCTCAGGATGAGGATGCCATCGAGGCATTCCTGCACGGGGTGGACGCTGCGGCGGTCTATGCGAATGCGTCCACGGCGTTCACCGACGGAGGCCAGTTCGGTCTGGGGGCCGAGATCGGCATCTCCACCCAAAAGCTGCATGTGAGAGGCCCATTCGCGCTCAATGCGCTCACTTCATGCAAATACGTCATCCGCGGTGAGGGACAGGTGCGTGACTGATGCGACGCGTTGGAGTGATGGGGGGAACCTTCGATCCGATACATCTGGGACATCTTGTCTGTGCCGAGATGGCTCGGGAGGCCTGTGAATTGGATGAAGTGCTCTTCGTCGTTGCAGGCAATCCCCATTTCAAGCAGGGACAGCAGATAGCTCCCATCCATGACCGGATAGAGATGGTCCAAGCGGCCATCAAGGATGAGGCTGCCTTTTCCCTTTCCCTGTTGGAGGCTGATCAAGCAGGCATCACCTACACGGTGGACACCCTCAAGGCCCTTGTAGATGCAGATCCCACCTGCCGCTATTCGTTCATCATGGGGACTGACTCCCTGCTCACCCTTCCCCAGTGGAAGAACGCGGAGACCATCGCCAGACTGTGCGACGTGATATGCGTGACGCGTCCCGGCTACGAGGTGGATCAGGTGGTCTTGCAGGATCTGTCTGCATCGGGCTTTCAGGTCACCCTGGTCGAGGCACCATTGCTGGATATCTCATCAAGTGAGATCCGCATGCGGGTTGCCGCATCCCGCTCCATTCGCTATCTCGTGCCAGATGGAGTGCGTATCCTCATAGACAGCAATGGCCTTTATCGCCCCTCTTGCATCGAATCACCCGATGGTCATGATCGTGTCAGGACCGAAGAGGATGCCCTGAGCGACGCCTATTTCAAAAGCATGCGCAAGGCGGTTTCCAAACGCGTGTCGAAAAAGCGCTTCAAACACATCGAAGGGGTGTCCGACACGGCCTCTGCCTTGGCGAAGACATACGGGTGCGATGAAGCGAAGGCACGATTGGCTGGCATCCTGCATGATTGGGACAAGGGGCTTGACAACGATGAGATACGCCAGAAGGTCCGCGAATTGGGCCTTGAGGGCAAGATAGGAAGCTGGGTGGTGGCGAACATGCCGCAGGTGGTGCATGGGCCGACTGCAGCCGCCGAGCTTGCACGAGACCATCCGGAAATTCCCGCAGATGTCATAGCCGCCATTGACAAGCACACCACCGCCGCCTGCGAGATGTCGGATTTGGACAAGATACTCTATATCGCCGATGCGCTTGAGCCCACCCGAACGTTCGCTGAGGTACGCAGGCTTCGGGATATGATAGGCACTGCATCTTTGGATGAGCTGTATTCGGAGGTCTATCGGTTCTGGGTGCGGGCCCTGATCGACAAGGGCTGTCTCTTGCATCCAGACACGTTGGCCATATGGAACGATCTGGCCTATCCGACAGCCCATGAACGCCTTTTGGCATGGGAGAGGAAATGCAAGGAGAAGAAGCATGAGCATGACATCTAAGGAAGTCGCCCTGGTCGCAGCGCGTGCGGCGAATGAGAAGAAGGCCACTGACATCGTCGTTCAAGAGGTGGGACCCCATATCGGCGTCACGGACTACTTCGTCATCGTGACGGCAGCCAACAACCGCCAAGTCGATGCCATCATCGATGAAGTCGAAGACAGACTGCGCGAGGAGTGCGCCCTGAAACCTTCGGGACGCGAGCTCGCTCCTGATGGGTCATGGTCGCTTTTGGACTATGGGTCGGTCATCATCCATGTGTTCCAGCCTGAGACCAGGGATTACTATCGGCTGGAGGCGCTTTGGAACGAGGCTTTGATCCTCGACCTCTCCCAGGAGGAGGGGTTCGAGAACCTTGAATATGGGGAACGGATCGCGAAGCTCCTCGGCGCTTGACCGATCCTTCTCTCGTGGCGGTTCCCCTTCATTCGCCGTTGGCGTTTGAGACGGTGCCGCTCACCCTTGAAGTGTCTCATTCCTGAAAGGGGCAACTTCCCTTCGTCGTTTTCCGGAAACCCTTCCTGCTCGAATCGGCTTCATGCCAATGGAGCCGTATTCAGGGCATCGCTTGGGTGATGAGAGAACTTAGCGTATCATCCTTCCCGCCTTTTCACCGAATCCACTGTCAGGATAGGGGAGAGGTATGCCTACATTCATCGAATCCTGCTGCTGTCGCGGAATCCAACCTGTGAACATCGTGGAGAAGAGGCGCATCTCGCGCCCAGAGGCCGTGGGGATGCTGCTCAAGGACAGGGATGTCCCGCGATTCATCATCGCGCCCGATGGGTATGGCAAAACGCATGTGGCCTTCGAGTATGCAAGCATCATGTTCGCCTTCGAGCATGTCATTTGGATCAAATGCACTTCCCCCTGCTTCATCAGGGATCTTGACTCCTCGCAACTCTACCCGGGAATGCTTGCCGCTGATGAGGGGGCGGCTCTCGTTATCTTCGATGGGCTGCCTGCGCTTGATCCCAAAAGGACGCAGCGGCTCTCAGGTGTCATCGACAGCTTGGTCAAGGCCCATTGCGAGGTCATCATCACCTGTGCACCCGCCTCTGACACCTTCGAGGCCTGCCAGCGCGATCGCGTGGTTGTCACCAGCAAGGACCTTCTTCTGGATGATTCCCTGATGGAAGCCTTGGGAAAGGAGGGAAAGAGTCAGGAGAGGATCCCCTGTCTTGCCTGGGGACACGAGGGCTTTGATGGGCTCTTGGAGGGATGTGCTGCCGAGGAGATGCCGACGGAGAGAAGGGCCGCCATCTTCTTCACGCTCGCCGTGGGGAGGGGAGATGTCTCAAGGTTCTCCGACATCTTCGAGGAGGGACGTGCCACAGAAGTGCTGGAATCGCTGGATCGCTATTACACGTATGCGGGAGTCGACACGCAGCGGGACCGCTTCGAAGCCGTGCCGATCCCTCCGGAAAGGCTGAAAGGAGTCCTTGCCGGTTCTCTGGATGAGATCGCACGCTGCACGCTCCAGGAGACGGGGGACGGATTCGCCTCATATATCACAGACGCGCTCTTGCATGCCGGCAACGCCAACCGCGCCGTCGCCTTCATGACGAAGTTCTCATCCCCCGAGGCGGCCCAGCATTGGTTTGAGCGACGCGGCTGGACGATGCTTTGCCAAGGAGAGGCGCTCTCAGTGCTCTCTCTTGCCGATCACCTGGTGAACGCGAAATGCCATACGTTCCAGACCGACCTCATACGGCTGTATGCGCAATGGGCCTTGGATCGGAACCAGGAGGTGAGGCGGGGCGCCAGACAGATGCTCAAGCGCAAGGTGGGCGAGGGCTGGGAGCGCCTTGGGGTGCTCAGCCTGCTGGTGCGATCCACGATGGGAGACGTGGAGCCGGACATTTCCCTGAAACTTGCCGAGGAGCTTTCAGACAAACCGTCCTTCGAGAGGCACCCAGACAGGAAGGAATGCTTCGATCTCTTCCTCTTCGCGAAAATGACCTTCCCGCTGTCCGTGGGAAAACTGCCGGAATCGTCCCTCTTCTCGGATATCAGGACGCATGCCAGCACTGCTGATCTTGAATCAAGTGAGAGTGCCGTCAATGCCCTTCTGTGGGGATGCACGGGCCTTCTGGAAGGCATCCTTGGCGGTGCATTCGACCAAGGCTTCGAGGATGCATCTGCGGCTGATGAGGCTATCATGCGCATCATCAGCGCAATCACCGCCTGCCTTGACCGGATCGCCCAGAATCACCTGCTTCTGGAGCGATTCCAACTCTCCTTGGCGCTTCTGGGGGCGCTGGTCAATGGAGAGGACGAGCGGGTGGGACGGATCAAGGAGCAGATATCCGATGCGGCGTCACAGGCTTTGATGAAGGCGTATGCCAAACTGCGAGGTCAAAGACGCGAGCATGCGAGGAACAAGGAGGCCCATGCCGAGAGGCGCCATGCCTTCGAGCAGACCCATCCTGATATCTTCAGGTTGAGCGTGGCGAAGCCAGCGATGACGCTCTCATCGGCACCTCAGCTGGAGGTGAGGATGTTCGGGGGCTTGGAAGTGAGGATAGATGGAGAGATGGTCGATCCGCGCAAGCTGTCCCGCAAGCGCACGAAGACCTTGGTCTCGGTGCTTGCGCTCAACAAGGGGCGAGAGATTTCCCAGGATCGGCTCTGTCAACTCATTTGGCCTGACGTTGAAGCCGATACCCATCGCAACAGCTTCTATTCGGTCTGGGCATCGCTGAAACGAGCGCTTACCTACGGAGATGCCTGTCCGTATCTCATTCGGTCCCAAACGGGGTGCAGTCTGGATGCGCGGTATCTGTCGACGGATATGGAGGGCTTCGATGCACTGTGCTCTTCGTTGGTGTTCGGGTTGGGGGGAAGCTCTTCCTGGGAGGACGCCTATGCATTGGCCACCACGCAGTTCTCAGGTGAGCTGTTGCCCTTCGAATCGGAATGCGACTACATCGGTGATGCGCGTGAGCGATGCCGGAACCGTCTGGTGGATGGCCTGATAGCGGCCAGCATCCGCCTGGGACGTGTTGATGAGCGCACGGGTTCCCTCTGGTTCGCGCGCGAGGCCCTGCGTAGGGATGGCAGGCGGGAGGACGTCTACATAACGCTCATGGAAGCCCAGATAGCAGCCAATCAGCGAGGCCCTGCCCTGGACACCTATTTCAGATGCCGGCGATTCCTTGCGGAGGATTTGGGGATAGACCCCTCTCCCAGGCTCGTTGAACTGTATCGTTCCATCATCGAATACGAAGAGGCGCTTTGATGATGGAGATGTGGCATTCGACTGGCTATCAGGCTCATGCCTGTATTAGAATGTCTGTTCGTGCAAAGAGGCCTCGCCGAGGCCCAACGAAAACCGCAGCAGAAGGATGAATCGCTACACCATGGGAATACTATCGAAGCTGTTCACTATCGGAGAAGGCAAGCAACTCAAGAAGTACCAAGCGAAGGTCGATGAGATCAATCAGCTTGAGCCGCAGATGCAGGCCATGAGCGACGAGGAGCTCCAAGGCATGACCGAGCGGCTGCGCAAGCGCTATCAGGCAGGGGAGACGCTTGATGATCTGCTCGTCGAGGCCTTCGCAGCCGTTCGCGAGGCATCAGTGAGGACCATCGGGTTGCGTCATTTCGATGTGCAGCTCATCGGAGGCATGGCGCTCAATGCTGGTGAGATCGCTGAGATGAAGACAGGCGAAGGCAAGACGCTCGTCTCAACGCTCGCTGGCTACCTCAATGCCATCCCCGGGCACAATGTCCATATCGTGACCGTCAACGACTACCTGGCGCGCCGCGACTCCCAATGGATGGGACGCATCTACCGTTTCCTGGGAATGAAGGTGGGACTCATTCAGAATGGGATGCCGCCCGCCGAGAAGGTCCCCGCCTACCAGGCTGATGTGACCTATGGCACGAACTCCGAGTTCGGGTTCGACTATCTGCGTGACAACATGGTGGTGCGCGCGCAGGACCGCGTTCAGCGCGGACACCATTTCGCGGTGGTGGACGAAGTCGACTCCATCCTGATCGACGAGGCGCGCACGCCCTTGATCATATCAGGGCTTGGAAGCCAATCCTCTGAGACCTACAAGCGCTTCGCCGCGGTGATGCCCAAGCTCAAGCTTGACGAGGATTTCCAGATGGATGAGGCGAAGAAGACCATCAACGCCACCGAGGTCGGCCTTGACCGCATAGAGAACATGCTGGGTATCGAGGATATCTACGCTGATCCATCGGCGCAGCTTGCCAACCATCTGCAGCAGGCCTTGAAGGCGCAGTTTCTCTTCCACCGTGATGTCGACTACGTGGTAGTCGATGGGGAGGTCAAGATCGTTGATGAGTTCACCGGGCGCATCATGGAAGGCAGACGCTACTCAGAAGGTCTCCATCAAGCCATCGAGGCCAAAGAGCATGTGCGCATCCAGCAGGAAAGCCAGACCCTGGCGACCATCACGCTGCAGAACTACTTCAGGCTCTATGACAAGCTCTCAGGCATGACGGGTACCGCCATGACCGAGGATGCGGAGTTCCGGCAGATATACAAGCTTCCCGTCTTCGCCATTCCGCCGAATCGCCCCGTCCAGCGCAAGGACATGAACGATCTGATCTATCGGACCGTGGATGCGAAATTCAATGCGGTGGCTGATGATATCGCCGAGCGGCACGAGAAGGGCCAGCCTTGCCTCATCGGCACCGTTTCCATCGAAAGCTCCGAGCGGCTCTCACGTCTGCTTGACAAGCGCGGCATTCCCCATGAGACGCTGAATGCAAAGCATCATGAACGCGAGGCCCATATCGTTGCCCAGGCTGGTCGCATAGGAGCCGTCACCATCGCAACCAACATGGCGGGGCGTGGCACCGACATCATCCTGGGTGGAAACGACGAAGTTCTGGCCGAGGACATCCTTCGCGAGCGCGGATTCGACCCCGAAGTCTCGCAATTGGACGAGGAGGGGAATCCGAACCCGCTTTTCGCAAGCGAAGCAGAACGCACCCGTGCCCTTGATGATGCCAAGAAGATCTGCGAAGAGGAGCAGAAGGAGGTGCTGCAGGCTGGTGGCCTGTGCGTGATCGGTACCGAACGCCATGAATCCCGACGCATCGACAATCAGCTTCGAGGTCGTTCCGGCCGTCAGGGCGATCCGGGTGTGACCCAGTTCTACCTCTCGTTGGAAGATGACCTGATGCGGCTTTTCGGCGGCAACAAGATGGAATCCATCTCCGCCATGATGCAGAAGACCGGTCTTGAGGATGACATGCCCATCCAGGCTTCCATGGTTTCCAAATCCATCGAAAGCGCCCAGCGGCAAGTGGAGTCAATGCACTTCTCCGCACGAAAGAGCGTGCTGGAATATGACGATGTCATGAACCTGCAGCGCAAGGCAATCTATGAGGAGCGCAATGCCATCCTTGATGGCAAGGAATTCATCACGCGCTTCCCTGAGATCCTCCAGGATTCCGTCAATGCCATCGTCGCCGAGATGCTCGTCTCTGACGACGAGGATGAATGGGATGTCGAGGCGTTGGAGATATGGGCTGCGAACATGAGCGGCAAGGAGGGCTTTCGGGTTGCCGACGTCGACCATGACGAAGACCCCGATGTCGTTGCGGAGGCTCTCTACGATTACCTGCTGAATCTGTTTAATGCCAAGCAGGAGGCCTTCGGTGAGGAGCTCATGAAGCATCTGACCTCCCAGGTGATGCTTCGCATCATCGACGCGAAATGGATGGCGCATCTCCAGGAGATGGATTATCTCAAGACGGGCATCGGCCTGCGCGCCCTCGGTCAGCGCGATCCTCTGGTGGAGTACAAGAACGAGGCGTACTCCAGCTTCCAGGCCATGACCTCTGCCATGTACGATGACTTTCTGCGCACCATCCTCCGTCTGGAGGTGGCCCTCAAGCCCGCCTCGGAGGAGCCGCCTGAGGAAACCCGCTCTGATCTGAGCTACTCCAACCCCGAGGACAATCTCACTCAAGGGTCATCAGCGGCATCGCATGTCGCTGCCGCCAAGGCAGCCTCGGCAACCCCGTCTGTGCCCAAGCCCTCCTCGGGCAAGACGCAGACCATCGTCAAAGACAAGGAAGACCCCTTCGCCAATGTGGGTCGCAACGATCCGTGCCCCTGCGGCAGCGGTCTGAAGTTCAAGAAGTGCCATGGTCAATAAGGATATCGAAACAGCATCTTCCCGTTTGGAGGATGCCCGAGCCTATCTCAAGCTGGATGCACTGCACGAAGAAGTCCGTGCATTGGAGGAGCGTATGTCCCAAAGCGATTTCTGGGATGACGCCCCCTCGGCGCAGAAGGTGTCCAAGGAGGCCGCAGACATCAAGGATTCGATCGCTGAATTCGACGCTGCGGCCCAACAGCTGGAGGATGTCCAAGCCGCCTTCGAGCTGGCCCAGGAAGATGAAGCGTTCCTCAGCGAATACGAGGAGGGCATGGCTTTACTGGAGAAGATGCTTGACGGGCTAGAGGTGGCATCCTGGTTCTCGGGAAGATTCGACCGAGGGGGAGCCATTCTCTCCATCAATCCGGGACAAGGGGGCCTTGAGGCCCAGGATTGGACCGAGATGCTCTACCGGATGTATCGGCGCTACGCTGAGGCGAAAGGCTGGGATGTCACCGTCCTCGACCTGGTACCCGGAGAAGGCATCGGCCTTGACAAGGCAACCATCCAGATCGAAGGGAAGAACGCATTCGGGATGCTCACTTCAGAATCAGGGGTGCATCGGCTCGTGCGCATCTCGCCCACCGATGACAAGAAGCGCCGCCATACCACCTTCGCGGGGGTTGAGGTGCTTCCCATCCTGCCTGATGACATCGAAGTCGAGCTCAATCCCAATGATGTGCGTGTGGATGTCTACCGCTCTTCAGGACCAGGGGGGCAATGCGTGAACACGACCGACTCTGCGGTCAGGCTCACGCATATTCCCACCGGCATCGTCGTCACCTGCCAGAACGAGAAGAGCCAGCTTCAGAACAAGGAAGCGGCCTTCCGGGTGCTCAAGGCGAAGCTCTACGAGATAGAGGAGCGCAAGCGACAAGAGGAGATCGAGGGGCTGCGCGGGGACAAGATGGAAAACTCCTTCGGCAGCCAGATACGCAATTACGTGCTGTATCCCTATCAGATGGTGAAGGATACGCGCACGGGTCTGGAGACGGGCAACGTTGACGCGGTTTTGGATGGCGATCTTGAGGAATTCGTGATCGGCTACCATAAATGGCTCGCCAGCCAGGGGTAGCGAAAAAGGGCCTTCCCGGCATGTTCCAGCCCGGAAGGCCCTCTTGATTCCCGTTTGCCTATGGAACGCTGGCTGATCTAGTGCGCGCAGGCATCCTCCATGGACATGAGAGCGCATTGACCCTGCAGGAAGCGTTGGACGACATCACCGACCATGGGAGTCTCGCGTTCGGAATAGACCTGGACGCCCGATGAGGTGAAGCGTGTCAGTGGAGGAATGCCCATGCCAACGGTCAGCATGGCGTCTATTCCCAATCCCAATGCGAAGTCAATCACGCCTCCGCAGCCAACCGCATCATGGTCTGCGTTCTTCACCGCTTCGGTGGACACCACGTTGCCATCCTGGATATCCACGATGGTGAAGTAGGGAGCATGGCCGAAATGGCCCGAGCGCATGCTGTTCAATCCATCTGCCGTTTCGCTTGGTATCGCCAGTTTCATGGAAGCCTCCTCATCGCCGCCGATGTGGCGGCATCGCCTTTATCCCCTGCATCATACAACACACAGCGTACCGGTGCGGCATGGCATTGCCCTGAAAGCCCAAATCCCCATCGGCAGAGCGCCTCTGTTCCGATAGAATTGGGATATCGTCTTCTGCGAACGTGAAGAGGGGTTCATTTGGATGCCAAGGACTTGGGGATGCTTGCCGCGCGTATGCGCGAGGACATCGTCTCAATGATCTGCGAGGCAGGAAGCGGACACCCGGGAGGCTCCCTTTCCTGCATCGATATCTTGACCGCGCTCTATTTTGGCGGCGTGATGGAGCACCGGCCGGAAGATCCTGCCTATCCTCTGCGAGACAGGTTCATCCTGTCGAAGGGCCATGCAGCACCTGCACTCTATGCAACGCTTGCCCATGCTGGCTATTTCCCGAAAGAGGAGCTTCACACGCTGCGCAAGTATGGCAGTCGGTTGCAAGGACATCCCGACATGCACCTCGTTGCGGGCGTGGAGGCATCAACCGGCTCTCTTGGGCAGGGTCTTTCCATTGCCTGCGGGATGGCCTTGGGCCTGCGCATGGATGGAGTGCCTTCCACCGTGTTCGTCCTTCTGGGAGATGGTGAATGCCAAGAGGGGCAGGTGTGGGAAGCGGCCATGTTCGCCTCCCATCAAAGGCTTGACAACATCGTGGCAATCATTGATCGCAATGGCCTTCAGATAGACGGCCGCACCCAGGATGTCTGCAATCCTGAAAGCCTGCCAGAGAAGTTCAAGGCTTTCGGTTGGGAGACGATGGAGGCGGATGGACACGACATACCTTCTCTCGTTGATGAGCTGAACGCCTTCAAGGCCATGCGTGACGGCAGACCCAAGCTGCTGGCTGCCTCCACCGTCAAGGGTAAGGGTGTTTCGTACATGGAAGGTGTCGCGGGGTGGCATGGCAAGGCGCCAAGCGTCTCTCAGGCCGAAGAAGCCGTTCGGGAGATTCGAGCGACATGGGCTGAGAGGAGTCGTGGGTGATCAAGCTTGCAAGCCTTGAGGAAAGGCAGGTCAGACAAGCCACCAGGGCAGCATTCGGCCCTGCCTTGATCGAACTTTCCCAGGAGGGCGTGCCTGTGGTGGCGGTGGATGCCGACCTCACGGGGTCAACCACCACTGCGAAGTTCGCTGCATTCAGTGATGAGAATGCGAAGAGGCTTTTCAACGTGGGCATCGCCGAGCAGGACATGATAGGCGTCGCAGCGGGTCTCGCTCTCACGGGAAAGATAGCCTATACGGGTTCTTTTGCCGTCTTCGGCACTGGCCGCGCCTACGACCAGATCAGAAACACCGTCTGCTATGCGAACCTTGACGTGAAGCTCTGCCCCACCCATGCTGGGGTGTCGGTGGGGCCGGATGGCGGCACGCACCAGATGCTCGAGGATATCGCGCTCATGCGCGCACTTCCCGCCATGAAGGTGATGGTTCCCGCTGATTACACCGCCGCCCTGTCCGCCATCAAGCTTGCAGCCCGGATTCCCGGGCCGGTGTACGTGCGCATGGGTAGGGCCAGCGTCGCGTCGGTCTATGCTCCGGGAACCCAGATGGAATTCGGACGGGCCTTCGTGCTTCGCGAAGGATGCGACGTGACGCTCATCGCGTGTGGTGTTGAGATAGAGGAAGCGCTCAAGGCAGCTGATCAGCTGGCCTCCTACGGGATCAGCGCTGAGGTCATCGATGCCTTTTCCGTGAAGCCTCTTGATGAGCAGACCATCCTGACCTCGCTTTCGAAGACGGGGTGTGCCGTGGTGGCCGAAGAGCACTCCATCATGGGCGGCCTTGGAGATGCCGTGGCGCATCTGGTGGCATCGACCCACCCCGTTCCCTGCGAATTCGTTGCCGTGAAGGATCATTTCGGGAAATCAGGGGAGTTCGAAGAGCTCCTCAGCGCCTTCGCCTTGGACAGCGATGCCATCGTTGCAGCGGCGAAGGAAGCTGTTCGTCGCAAGGCATGAGCATAACTGTTAAAATAGAAAAGTTGCAGTTGAAAACACCAGTCGATACGGAGCATTTACTGTGGCCATAGACAGATCTCGGGGCGATATGCCCCAAGGCGTTCGCCGGGGGAGTCATGCAGGACATGCAGCCCCTCAGCAAGGCAGACCCAGAAACAAGGCGCAACTGACCAGCCAGCTTACCCAGACACTGCCTGAATTGGATGTTGAGGCAACCAGGGCGCAGCTGGGAACGCCGGTCATCACGTTCGATCATGTCACCAAGATCTATCCCGCCCAGCCCAACAAGCCCGCTCTGGCTGATATCTCCCTCCAGATCTACGCAGGTGAGTTCCTGTTTCTGGTAGGGCACTCAGGGTCGGGAAAATCAACGTTCATCAAGCTTCTCACCCGCGAGATCAAGCCTACCCAGGGCCATATCTATGTGGCCGATGAAGATCTCACCACCATGAGGAACTGGCGCGTTCCCTATCTGAGACGCAACATCGGGTGCGTGTTCCAGGACTTTAAGCTGCTGCCCTCGAAGACCGTTTTCGAGAACGTTGCCTTCGCCTTGGAGGTCATCGGCAAGAGCAAGCATGTGGTGAAGACGCAGGTGCCTGAGGTGCTGAGATTGGTCGGTCTGCAGGAGAAGTTCGGGAAACTGCCCGATCAGCTCTCCGGCGGCGAGCAGCAGAGGGTTTCCATTGCCCGGGCCATCGTGAACCGTCCTCCGTTGCTCATCTGTGACGAGCCTACGGGAAATCTTGACCCGCAGACCTCCCGCGGGATCATGGATCTGCTCGAGAGAATCAACCGAACGGGTACCACGGTGCTGGTAGCCACCCATGACCGTGAGATGGTTGACAACATGCGCAGGCGCGTCATCGCCCTTGAACGCGGTCGTCTCACCCGTGACCAGGATCGGGGGGTGTACGGTTTCGATGTCTAGTATCGGTTACTTCTTCAAGGAATCCCTCCAAGGCTTCACGAGGAACCTCTCAACCGCCTTGGGCTCCATCGTCACCATCTTCCTCTCCCTTCTGATCATCGGGGTGTTCTTCGTGGCGGGTGCCATGCTCAACAATCTGATGAAGTCAGTGGAAAGTGAAGTCACCATCACTGCCTATGTGTCGGATGATGCGTCCGAAGAGGCCATCCAGTCAGTGATGTCCACCATCTCCAATATGAACGATGTCTCCACCGTTTCCTTCACCACCAAGGAACAGGCCCTTGAGAACTTCTCGAATTCGATGACCTCCAATCCCGAGATCATCGAGCAGCTCGATGGGACCAATCCTCTGCCTGCCTCCATAGATGTCGAGCTGACTGACCCTCAGTCGGTCCAGACCATTGCCGAGGCCATCGAGGGAAATGATGAATACGTCGCCATCTCCGAGGATCCTTCCAATCCGGGAGATTCCATCAAATACGGACAGGGCACCGTTGAGAGGCTCTTCCAGCTGACCAACTACATCCGCTATATCGGCATTGCGCTCATCGTGCTGCTGATCTTCATTGCCCTTGTGTTCATCAACAACACCATCCGCCTCGCCATCCTTGCCCGCCGCAAGGAGATCGCCATCATGCGCCTGGTAGGTGCCTCGAACGGTTTCATCCGAGGTCCCTTCCTGATGGAGGGCGCCTTGCATGCGCTCATCGGCTCTGTGCTTGCGGTAGGAGTCATCCAGTTGCTCCGGGTGTTCGCGCTGCCGCAATTGCAGAATGCGATCCGCTTCTTGGATTTCACGGTGTCGGACATGATGTACCTTGCCATCTATGGTGGCCTCATCGTCGCCGGCATCGTCATCGGCCTCATCGGCTCCGCCATAGCCATGCGTCGCTATCTCAAGGTCTAGCGCATCTAAGCTTTCCTGCAGGATAAGGTCAGATGATGGTGGAGAAGCGACGGAACAGCACGGCGTATGTCAAGAAGGTGAGCGCTTCGTTCCGGGAGCATGCCAAAAGCAAGCGTCTTGCAGGGCTGTTCTTCATCTTCCTGCTGATCATCTGTGCCTTCATCGCAGGGTTCATGCTCAGATCGAACGTCAGCTTCTCGGAGCTTCTGGGGTTCGATGTGGGTTCAGAGACGGTGAGCGCCAACAGCAAGGCATCGAAGCCGTCCAAGACCACCTATGATGCGCTCTCTGCCCGCGTGGACGAGGTGGAGGACATCCTCAGCACCTACAGCATGGATGAGATCCATCTGGCTGAGGCAACAGACACCATGCTCGCCGATATGCTCAAGTCAACCGATGATCCGTATGCGGAATATTACGATCAGACCCGATATGAGGAATACGTCAAGGACACCGTGACGAAGGGGTACAAGGGCATCGGCGTCCTCTTCGGTGACTACCATGGCCGTGCGTACGCCATAGACGTGCTCGAAGGCTCTGAGGCTCAAGCGAAGGGCGTCACCAAAGGCGATTTCGTCCAAGCCGTCAACGGCGAATCGAACCATACGTGGTCCGCATCGGAGGTCATCGGAGCACTCGGGCGCATGGAAGGCGAGAACGTGGTCATCACGTGGATGCGACCTCTCAGCATGGATGCGGAGACCGGTACTGAGTTCACCACCACCCTTGAATGCCGTGAGTATGATGCAGAGAACGTCTCGACCGAACTGGTCGATGAGGTTATCGGGTACATCAAACTGCGCCAAATGACATCAAACGCTTCGGAACTCGTGAAGCGGGCCGTGATGGACCTTTCCGCCCAAGGTGCCCAAGCCTTCGTGCTTGACATTCGCGACAATCCCGGTGGCTACCTCACGCAGTCTCTCGACATCGCTTCTTTGTTCGTGGCCTCTGGCACCCTGGTGGGCATAGAGACCTTGGACGGTGTGAACACGAGGAGCGCGAGTGGTGCTACGGTGACCACGGCGCCATTGGTCGTCGTGGTGAATGGCTACACTTCAGCGGCTGCCGAAGTGCTTGCTGCTGCACTGCAGGACAACCAGAGGGCAACCACGGTAGGTCAGACCACCATGGGGAAGGGTTCGGTGCAGGTGGTGCGCGAACTCACCTTCGGGGGCGCGCTGCGCTATACGGCTGCCTACTACCTCACTCCCTCTGGGCGCGGCATCAATGGAACGGGAGTGACGCCGGAGCTGATCGTGGGAACCACGGAAGACGGCGACACTCAGCTTCTGGTTGCCATCGACAGCGCGCGGTCGTTGATCGGCCAAGCCCAAGGCTCCTGATCATGGCTGCTCGCAAATCCCGAGGGAGACGTGGTTCCACGCGTGGGAAGCCGCGTGTCCTTGCCCGGGGGACCATAGAGATCAATCCCCAAGGCTTCGGATTCGTGAAGACCGCTCAGGGCGAATACTTCATTCCCAAGAAGAAGACCGGCGGGGCCTTCGATGGGGACACGGTTGAGATAGCCGAGACGAAACGCTCATCAGCGCGGGGGTATCGCGAGAGTCGTCAGGAGCAGCGACAGGGCCGGAAGCGGGAAGCGCGTGTGGTCGATGTCATCGAGCGGGCCCACAGCAGTCTGATCGGCAGGTACGAGGTGGCGGAGCCCTTCGGCATCGTCATTCCCCTCAACCCGCGCATCCACCATGACATCTTCACCCAGCGCCTTGCGAACCCCGACATTCCCTCTGGAAGCATCGTGCGGGTTGCCATCACTGAATACCCCACTCAAAAGACCGCAGCCTGCGGGGTGGTGGAAGAGGTCATCGGAAACCACGATGACGCCAGTCTCATGATCGAGCAGATCATAGCAGGTCACAAGCTCTCAGAGAGGTTCTCCGCTGAAGCCCTTGAGGAGGCGGCTGCGTGTGAAGTGGATGTCAAGGGTGCCCTGTCGCAGGGCTACCGTGACATACGTGATCGCTTCGTCTTCACCATCGATCCTGATGATGCACGCGATTTCGATGATGCGCTTTCAGTGGAGAAGACCGGTTTCGCTGATGCCGCATTCCCTCAAGCCGCCATTCGTCTTGGCGTTCATATCGCTGACGTCTCCTTCTACGTTCCGGCCGGAGGAGCCCTTGACCGGGAAGCCTCTCAGCGAACGTGCAGCGTCTATCTGCCTGACAGGGTCATTCCCATGCTTCCTGAGAAGCTCTCGTGCGAGGTGTGTTCTCTGAAACCCCACACAGACCGGCTCACCTTGACGGTTGATGTCTTTCTGGATGAGCATTTCCGCATCGTGGGAACGGACATCTATCCGGCCGTCATCCGCTCCAGTCTGCGCTTGGATTACTCAGAGGCCCTCACGCTTCTCGAAGGTGATGCCAATGATGTGCGGGTGCTTCGCGACATGCACCCAAAGGTACGCGCCTGCCTGAAGATGGCCGATGAGATAGCTCAAGCGCGACAGAGGAGCCGTGAGCGCGATGGGGGGCTTGACTTCCATACGAAAGAGGCGAAGGTCCGTTTGGATGAAGAGGGTGAACCGAAGGCCATCGAGGTGCGCAAGAAGACAAGGTCCACATCGCTTGTCGAAGAGGCCATGATCCTCGCCAACGAAGTGGTCGCTCGCTTTCTCGAAGAGCGGGATTTCCCCTGCCCGTTCCGCGACCATGAGCCCCCAGCCGCTGACAACATCGCTGGCTTGCTGCCCATCCTCCAGGAATTCCCCTGGTTTGCGCGTGATATGGGACGAAGGCTTGCGGTTGCCGATCCTTACGCGATACAGGAGGTGCTTTGCGCGGTGGCAGGCCGCCGCGAGGAGACGCTGGTGTCAACCCTGCTGTTGAGATCCATGTCAAAGGCGCGCTACAGCCTTGAGAACCTCGGGCACTATGGCCTCGGCCTTGATTCGTACTGCCATTTCACCAGCCCCATTCGGCGCTATCCCGATCTTCTGGTCCATCGCATGCTCAAGTGCGCGTTCCTGAAGGACCAAAGGGGTGCGGCGGCTCAGAAGGAGGGGCTGCGAACGGCCTGTGAGACGTGCTCTGCAGGAGAGCGTGTGGCTGAGGCGGCCTCGTCAGAGGCCACGCGGGCGATGATGTGCCGATACATGGAGCAGTTCATCGGGCAGCCATTTTCGGCAACCGTTTCCGGTGTTGCCAGCTATGGGCTGTATGTCCAGTTGGAGAATTGCGCGGAAGGTCTCATTCCCGTACGTTCACTGGGAGAGGAGTACTTCTCCTTCGATCCGGTTCGCCTCACCCTGACGGGCAGTGAATCAGGCGTGGTGCACCGCTTGGGAGACGCGGTTTCGGTGCGCCTTGTCAACACCGATCCGATTCTTTCACGCCTCACCTTCGATCTGATCTCCTGAGAATGCGCGCAAAGCGCCTATAATGCATACGAATCTCATTGCGTTGAAAGGAATCGAGAAGTGGCAAGCGT
The DNA here is from genome assembly GCA_964462135.1 of uncultured Eggerthellaceae bacterium. Taxonomy (GTDB): domain Bacteria; phylum Actinomycetota; class Coriobacteriia; order Coriobacteriales; family Eggerthellaceae; genus MGBC163016. The sequence continues at coordinate 67,944 of CAYWWK010000003.1, forward strand.
ATCTACAGCAGATTTCAAGAATGGCATGTGCATCGTCAACAACGGCAAGATGTGCACGATCGTCGAGTTCCAGCATGTGAAGCCGGGCAAAGGCGGTGCTTTCGTACGCACGAAGCTCAAGGACATCAAGACTGGGCGTGTGGTCGACTACACATTCAATTCTGGAACCAAGTTCGATTCCGTCCGTCTTGAGACGAAGAAGATGCAGTACCTCTACAACGATGGAGCTGACTACAACTTCATGGACAATGACACCTATGAGCAGATGTCCATTCCGGCTGCCGTGGTGGGTGAGGCATCGAAGTGGCTCAAGGAAAACGATGAGGCCTCGCTGCTCTATGCGGGAGATGAGCTCATCTCCATCGAGCCTCCCATGTTCGTGGAGCTTGAGGTCACCCATACCGAACCCGGCTTCAAAGGAGACACGGCCACCTCAACCACCAAGCCCGCAACGCTTGAGACGGGCATTGAGGTGCAGGTTCCCACCTTCATCGAAATCGGTGATGTGCTGCAGATGGATACCCGGGACGGACGCTTCATCAAGCGCGTCTAGGCGCAACAGCCCGTTTTGGGCTTCTACACCGAAAGCTCTGATAGGGACGGCGTGAGAGTGCCGTCCCTATCCTCTATAATAGGTCGTTCGAAAAGAAGGACTTTGATACGCATAGAGAAGGAGGTGCGCTGGTGGCCAGACTTCAGATAATGGACACCACCATCCGTGACGGTCAGCAAAGCCTGTGGGCCACGCGCATGCAGATAGGCGAGATGCTCCCCATCCTTCCCAAGATGGACAAGGTGGGTTATTGGGCCATTGAGGCTTGGGGTGGCGCCACGTTCGATTCGTGTTTGCGCTTCTTGGATGAGAACCCTTGGGAACGCCTGCGTTCCATCAAGGCGAACACTCCGAACACCCCTTTGTCCATGCTCTCCCGTGGACAGAACCTCGTGGGGTACAAGCACTACTCGCGAGACATCGTCTTCCATTTCATCCAAGCTGCCCATCGCAATGGCATTGAGGTGTTCCGTGTCTTCGATGCGCTCAACGACATCCGCAACGTCGTGGACAATGCTGAGGCCATCAAGGAATGCGGTGCTCATTTCGAAGGAGCCATCTCCTACACCATCTCTCCCGTGCACACGCTGGACAGCTTCCTTGAATACGGTCAGGCGCTCAAGGATTTGGGTGCTGACAGCATCGCTATCAAGGATATGGCAGGCATGCTCACCCCTTACCGCACGGAACGCATGGTGAAGGCGTTCAACGCGGAGATAGGCCTGCCAGTGCATATCCATTGCCACTATGTTGGCGGCATGGCCCCGGCGAACATCATCAAGGCGGCCGAAGCGGGTGCCGCCATCGCCGATACCGCCCATGCTCCCCTGGCATTCGGCAACTCCCATCCCGCCGTTGAGATGATCGTGGCGGCATTCCAGGAGAGCCGCTATGACACCGGTCTTGACCTTGATCTCCTCTTCGAGATATCCGAATACTGGGAAGAGGTCCGCAAGCGGGGGCATTACAAGCGTGGCGTGTCCTCACTCACCCACATGAAGGTCTTCTCCCATCAGGTTCCCGGTGGGATGATGTCCAACCTCATGAGCCAGCTGGAAGTGCAGAAGGCCCGGGACAGGCTGCCTGAGGTCATGGCTGAGATTCCCAAGGTGCGCGCAGAGGTCGGATACCCACCCCTCGTCACTCCGCTGTCGCAGATCGTGGGCACCCAGGCGGTGTTCAACGTGCTCACCGGCAAGCGCTGGAGCGTCATCAGCAAGGAGATGAAAGACTATATCTGCGGGTTCTACGGCAAGGCACCGGGACGGATGGATCCTGCCATCGTCGCCAAGGTGACCGATGGCCAGGATATCCTCGATCCGGACATCGCTCCGGGCACCCTGGCAACCACCACCTACGAAGAGGTGGCCGAAGAGATCGGGGATCTTGCCCACAGTGAAGAGGACGTGCTCATGTATGCGCTCTTCCCCAACGAGGCACGAACCTACCTGAGCAAGCATCGCACATCGGAGCGAGTCGACTTCATGCTGGAACAGGAGTCTTCAGATACCAAGGAGGACGATTACGTGGACATCAATCAGATCAGGCAGCTGGCAGAGCTTGCCCAAGAAAGCGGCGTCGGAGAGATCGTGGTCGAAGAAGAGGGAGTGCGCGTTGCCATTCGCATGCCCGGGGAAGGGGCACCTGCCCAGGCTGCCACTGCTCCGGCTCTCGCATCAGCGGCCGCCCCTCAGGCCTCCCAGCCAACACCTTCAGCGGTGGAGGAGTCTGACCATCCATCAACATGGTACAAGGTGACAGCACCTATGGTGGGCACCTATTATGAGGCACCTGCCCCGGGGGAGGATCCCTTCGTCAAGGTGGGAGATGAGGTGGCAGCCGGTGAGACGCTCTGCATCGTGGAGGCCATGAAGCTCATGAACGAGATCACGGCAGAGGAGATGGGAACCGTGCGCGAGGTGTGTCTGGAAGATGCCACGCCAGTTGAATACGGCACCGTCCTCTTCTACATCGAGCCGCATGATCAGACCAAGACCGTGCCGCCGGAGCAGGCATGATGTTCGACAAAATCCTCGTAGCCAACAGGGGGGAAGTGGCGCTGCGCATCATGCGTGCGGCGCGTGAGCTTGGTGTGAAGACGGTTGCGGTCTATTCCACCGAAGATGCGGACACGCTTCCCGTGCGCTATGCAGATGAAGCCGTCTGCATCGGTCCCGCCCCTTCTGCCCAGAGCTATCTTCAGATGGGCAACATCATCGAAGCCGCTAAGGCCACCGGAGCCCAGGCCATTCACCCGGGATACGGCTTTCTGGCTGAGAACGCTGAGTTCGCCCGCGCGTGTGCCGAGAACGACATCGTCTTCATCGGCCCCTCGGCTGAATGCATCGAGAAGATGGGTGACAAGGCCACGGCTCGGAAGACCATGGCGTCGTGCGGCGTTCCCACCGTGCCGGGTTCTGACGGACTCTGCGACACGGTGGAAGAGGCGCGTGCGTTCGCGGATGCGGTGGGCTACCCCGTGCTCATCAAGGCAACGGCGGGTGGTGGCGGCAAGGGCATGCGTGAGGCTCATGATCCCGAAGAGCTGGAAAGCCAGTACAGGGCTGCTCGCACGGAGGCGGGGGCGGCATTCGGCGATGATGGGGTGTATCTTGAGAAGCTCGTGCTGAGACCGCGGCATGTGGAAATCCAAGTGCTTGCCGATGATTTCGACAATCGCATCGCACTCTGTGAGCGTGACTGCTCCATCCAGCGTCGCCATCAGAAGCTCGTGGAAGAGGCCCCTTCACCCGCTTTGGATGAGGATACCCGTCGCCAGATGGGGGTAGCGGCAATCCGTGCGGTGCGTGCAGTGGATTATCGCAGTGCGGGAACCATCGAGTTTCTGCTTGATGAGCGTGGGGATTTCTACTTCATGGAGATGAACACGCGCGTTCAGGTTGAGCATCCCGTGACCGAGATGATCACAGGAACCGACATCATCAAGGAACAGATCCGCATTGCCGCCGCAGAACCGATCAGCTGCGCTGATCGTGCGCCCTTCGTCCCGGAAGGCCATGCCATCGAGATGCGCATCAACGCGGAAGACCCCGACCATGCTTTCAGGCCCTCGCCCGGCACTGTCACCCGTTTCCGCCTCCCAGGAGGCCCTGGCGTGCGGGTTGAGACCTTCGTCGAGGAGGGGTCAAGGATCTCTCCCTACTATGATTCGCTGCTTGCGAAGGTCATCGTCCACGGACAGGATAGGGCAGAGGCCATTGCCCGCGCCAAGCGTGCGCTGGATGAGTTCCAGATAGAAGGGGTGGCCACCACCATCCCCTTCCATAAGCGCGTGTTGGACAATGCCGTCTTCGTGGCCGGTGATGCCACCACTGATTTCATCGAGACGCAGATGGGAGACATACTATGACGGAAGCTACCGCGTCGCAGAACATGATGCTTGGTCCGGGAGTTATCGACACCATCATCTCCATCACGGTTTCTGAGACCGATGGAGTGGCTGGGATCGGTTCTCCTGTCACGAGTGGCATTCGCGCGATGTTCGCAGCGGGTCCATCAACCTCAGGCATCGAGACCACTCGCGATGAGGAAGGACGCTTGGAGGTTGCCCTCCATGTCAGTGTCTATTACGGATACGTGCTTCCCGATCTCGCTGAGAAGCTTCGCAGTGCCATTGCCGATGCCCTCATGGTTCAAGTGGGCATACCGGTGAGCAAGGTGGATGTCTATATCGACAGCATCCAATTCCCCGCGCAGGGATAGCATCCGTGGCTCGCAAGCATGAAAGGACGGCAGCACGCAGGGCTGCCGCGCAGATACTGTATTCGGCCTCCATCAGGAACATGGACGCATCGGATATCCTTGAAGGTGGCCAACTTGATTGCCTTGATCAGCCATTGGGCGATTACTCGCTCATGCTTATCCATGGGATCGAGGATCATTCCCAGGAGATTGATGAGATCATCTCGAGGCTGGCGAAGAACTGGACGCTGGAGCGCATGCCGCTGATGGATGTGGCCATCATCAGGATTGCCCTGTTCGAGATGCTCCACGTCGAAGACGTTCCCGTTTCGGTCTCCATCAATGAAGCCGTCGAACTTGCGAAATGCTTCGGTGGAGAGGATGATTCCCCTCGCTTCGTCAATGGCATGCTCGGCAGCGTTGCCCGCCAGATGGATTCCCCTGACCCAGACGACGCGGAGAGCCATGTGGGAGGTGGACGATGAGCGAGATGTCATTCGAGGAATCGAAAGAGCGCTTGGAGGAGATAGCCTCTTTGGTGGAGGATGCCGATATGCCCTTGAATGAGGCGCTCGCCCTTTTCGAAGAGGCGGTCACAGTGGGGCTTCATGCCTGCGAGATGAGTGAGCAGGATATCAAGCTTGAGGTCCAGGGAGAAGAAGCCGACCAGGTTCAGACGCCTTCTCTGGAAGCTGATGGGGTAATCCAAGAAGATGAGACCGTCCAATAAGCGCATACTCGACTGCATTTCCTCTCCTCAGGATCTTCATCTGCTGAGCATCGAGGAGCTGAACATCCTTGCCGGGGAGATCAGAGACCAGATCGTCGCCACCACCTCGAAGACAGGGGGGCATGTGGCCTCCTCGCTGGGTGCCGTTGAGATCATCCTTGCGTGCCACAGCGTTTTGGATGCGCCTCAAGACAAGATCGTCTTCGACGTGGGTCATCAGTCATACGCCCACAAGCTGGTGACGGGCAGACTCGGCCAGTTTGACAGCCTCAGATCCTATGGGGGCATATCCGGCTTCCCGAAGCCGACGGAAAGCCCCTATGACACCCACCCTTCAGGACATGCATCGGACTCGTTGTCGGTGGCTTCGGGATATGCGAAGGCGAAGGTGCTTCGTGGTGGTTCTGAGCGTGTGGTGGCCATCATAGGGGATGCAGCTCTGGCTGGCGGTATGGCCTTCGAGGCCTTAAACTACATCGGGAGCCAGCAGCTGCCCATGGTCATCATTCTGAATGACAATGAGATGTCCATCTCGCGCAACGTGGGTGCGCTGATGCGCCATCTGGGAAATGTGCGTTCCATGAAAGGGTATCGTCAGACACGCGATTTCATCCAGGAGAGGATGGAAAGCGGAGGTCGGATGAGCAATGCGTTCGTGGAATTAGGGCGCCGCATGAAGGATTCCACGAAGCATATGTTCCTTCCTGATTCCATGATCTATGAGCAGCTGGGCATCGTCTGCACCCCGCCCATCAATGGCAATGACATAGCCGAGATGCAGGAGATGCTCCGTCTTGTGTCGACGATGGACTGCCCCGTTCTCATCCACGCCGTCACCAAGAAGGGGGCTGGATACCGTCCTGCGGAAGATGATCCAGTCCGTTTCCATGGGATCAGCCCTTACAATCCCGCCACGGGCGAGGTGTATCCCAAGCCGGCGTCAGGTCCCAAGCACACCGACGTCTTCGGGCAGACACTGGTTGAAGAGGCAGCATCCGATGAACGCATCGTGGCTATCACTGCCGCCATGGAGGGGGGAACGGGGCTTGAGAGGTTCCATGAGCGATTCCCTGATCGATTCATTGATGTGGGAATTGCCGAGGAGCAGGCGGTGGGTATGGCGTCCGGTTTGGCTGCGGCTGGACTGAAACCGGTGGTGGCCATCTATTCGACCTTCATGCAGCGTGCCTTCGATCAGGTTATCGTTGATGTGGCCTTGGCAAGACGTGATGTCGTCTTCGCTTTGGACCGGGCAGGGATCGTCGGAGATGACGGTCCCACCCATCATGGTGTGTTCGACATCGCCTACATGCGCATGGTCCCAGGCATGAAGGTGCTCGTTCCCTCATGCGCCGATGAGCTTCGCTCATCCGTGCATACCGCCTTGGCCTTGGATGGTCCGATATCCATACGCTACCCGAGAGGCGCCTCTGACAGCCAACTCTCCGACGAATTGGAGGTGTTCGAAGTGGGGCGCGGACGCAAGCTCAAAGAGGGGGCGGATGCCGGTATTCTGGCATGGGGGCGAACGGTCTCATCGGCAATGGAGGCTGCTTGCGCGCTTGCGGAGGAAGGCATCGATGTGACCGTGTTCGACATGCGATGGGCCAAGCCTCTTGATGTGGAGGCCATCCATGATGCCGCCGCCACAGGAGTCGTGGTTACGATTGAAGAGGGGTCGCTTGCAGGAGGCGTGGGTGAAGGGGTGCTGGAATCCCTTTCACAAGATGGGCTTGCGCCTGCCGTTCGCACGCTTGCCCTTCCCGATTCCTTCATCATGCAGGGAGACGTTGATCTGCTCTTACGTGATGCCCATCTGGATGCGCAGGCCATCATGGATGCCGTGAAAGACCTCCGTTGCGCCCTCTGATCTGCCGGTCCATCTTGTTTCGATACGGTGAACAGCGCGCTTCACCTTGATTAAGATCGCTTTTTCCCTTGGTTAACAATCGAATCCTCCCACCGCTGCCGTCGGGATGTCTGGAATCATCGAGGAGAAGTTGATGACATCGAGTGCAGGGAGTGATCGAAATGGATGGAGGAACGACGGCGTTCATGATGGTGAGCGCCATGCTGGTGTTGCTGATGACACCGGGACTGGCATTCTTCTACGGAGGCCTCTCAAGACGCAAGAATGTGGGAAACACCATGCTCATGGTGATCGCCTCAATAGGCATCGTGGCAGTCACCTGGACGGTCTGTGGATGGTCAGTGGCCTATGGGGGAAGCGACGAGAATCCCTTCATCGGGGGATTCGATCAGCTTTTGCTGCTGGGGAACACCCAGGCCATGATCATCGAGGCTGATCTTCCTGGAGATGCGGTCTATCCATCACTGGTGGACGTGGCATTCCAGATGGCTTTCTGCATGATCACGACAGCCATCATCACCGGTGGTGTGGCGGGAAGGATGAAGTTCGGTGCCATCGCTGCCTTCCTGGTGGTTTGGACCGTCGTGGTCTATCCTGTGCTCGCCCACATGGTATGGGGAGGGGATGGGTCGCTCATCGGCGGCGTCATCGGCGCCTTGGACTTCGCCGGCGGTGATGTCGTCCATATCTCCAGCGGCCTGACCGCGCTGATCCTCTGCATCCTCTGCGGACGTCGCAAGGGCTTCGGCGCCATGAGCTATCGTCCTCACAATGTGCCCTTCGTCGCCTTGGGGGCCGCTCTCCTTTGGTTCGGCTGGTTCGGGTTCAATGCAGGGAGCGCATTCGCACCCGATGGCATCGCTGCCCTTGCTCTGGTGAATACCGTGTGTGCATCAGGTGCCGCCGTCGTCTCGTGGATGGTCACGGAACGTCTCACGGTGAAGAAGCCCACGCTGATTGGTGCCTGCACGGGTCTTGTGGCAGGGCTTGTGGTCATCACCCCGGCGGCAGGCTTCGTCGAGCCGTGGGCGGCCGTGCTCATGGGAATCATCGTATCTCCCGTCTGCTATTACGCTATCAGCCACCTCAAGCGCGTGATCGGCTACGATGATGCGCTGGATGCCTTCGGCTGCCATTGCGTGGGAGGCATCCTCGGCGGCATCCTCACCGGTATCTTCTGCGTGCCCGAGCTCTCTTGGACTGATTTCGGTGGTCTTGTCTACACGGGCGATTTCACGTTGCTGGGGGCTCAGGTCCTGGGGATTCTCGTGACCATCGTGTTCGTCGGCGTGCTTGATGTGGTCATCGGACTTATCGTGAAGGCGTGCTTCAAGGGCAGCCTGCGCGTGAGCGATGAGGCTGAGGCGCTGGGACTGGATGTGGCCGAACACGGCGAATCCGCATACCCCGCCTACGTCGGTTTGGATTAGAGAGGGTGAGCATATGAAACGGATCATAGGCATCGTGCGTCCCGAGAAGATGGAAGCCGTCAAGGATGCCCTGTTCGCCATCAGTGTCAGCGGCATGACCATCAGTCAGGTCAATGGCTGCGGGAATCAGCATGGCTGGAAGGAACACTATCGCGGCACCGAAGTACTGCTGAACATGGTGCCGAAGGTGAAGATCGAGGTCGTGGTCGATGACGGCCGAGTGGATGAGATCGTGGATGCCATGGTGGGCGCGGCGCGGACAGGTGGCGTAGGGGATGGGAAGATATTCGTGAGTCCCGTCGAGGAAGTCATACGCATCCGTACCGGAGAGCGTGGCACCTGCGCCATCTGAGAGGACGCTTTTGCTAGAATAGCAGGTTCAAACGCGCACCTCGAGGAAAGGTCCTTTCGTCCGCTGTGATCCTGCAGGTTGAGCACATATCGAAATCGTTCGGAGGCAGACAGCTCTTCGCTGATGCCTCCTTTCGCCTTGAGGCCTATGATCGGTTGGCGCTGGTGGGCCCCAATGGAGCTGGCAAGACCACGCTTCTGAACATCATCTCCGGTCAGGAAGAGGCCGATGAGGGAACCATCACCTTCGCCAAGGGCACCCGGGTGGGATATCTTGAGCAGGAGGCCATCGAGATGGGGGAGCGCCCCATCTTCGAGGAGGTCATCTCCTCTCAAAGCGAGGTGTTGGAAGCCGAGCAGAAGCTTGCCAAGCTCGAATCCTGTTTGGGGAGCAATCCAAGCGAGGCGCAGCTGTCAGAGCTCGGACGGCTGCGTGATGCCTACGAGATGATGGGCGGCTATACCCTTGAGGCGAAAGTACGTGCCGTTCTCTTCGGCATTGGATTCTCCGAAGAGGATCTCGGTCGGCTGACCACTGAGTTCTCAGGGGGTTGGCAGATGCGCATCGCACTTGCGAAGCTGCTCGTGCGCAATCCGGAAGTCCTCTTGCTTGATGAGCCGACCAATCACCTTGACCTGGAGAGCGTCCGCTGGTTGGAAGGGTTCCTCAAAGGCTATGAGGGGACCGTCATCGTCGTGAGTCACGACCGCGCCTTCATGGACAACATGGTTGACACGGTGGCTGAGATCTCAAACGGAGCCATCACGCTCTATAAGGGAAACTATTCACGCTACCTCAAGAGCCGGGAGGAGCGGCTTGAGCGCATGCGCGAAGAGCGTCGCGCGCAGCTGGAGGAGATGGCCAAGCTCGAAGCCTTCATCGAGCGATTCCGCTACAAGGCAAGCAAGGCCAAGCAGGCTCAGGATCGTGTGGGAAAACTGGAGAAGCTGAAAGCCGAGCTCATAGAGCTTCCCGAAGAGAAGCACTCCATCAAGTTCAACTTCGTTCAGCCTCCCCGCACCGGGGAGGAGGTCGTGCGGGCCCGAGGCCTGTCGAAGGCCTTTGAAGAGAAGCGTGTCTACGATCAGCTTGACCTGTCCCTCTATCGGGGTGACAAGGTTGCCTTGGTGGGTCCGAACGGAGCCGGCAAGTCAACGCTGCTCAAGATGATCGCGGGGGTGATAGAACCGGATTCAGGCACGATCGATTACGGAGAGCATGTCGCCCTCACCTATTATGCGCAGCATCAATCAGATGAGCTCACTGGCAGTAACACCGTCTTCGAGGAGCTGGACAAGGCAGCGCCCGGATGGACCATATCGCAGGTGCGCAGCCTCCTCGGTGCCTTCTTGTTCAAGGGCGATGACGTTGACAAGCGCGTATCGGTGCTTTCGGGAGGAGAGAAGGGCAGACTGGCCTTGGCGAAGATGCTCGTGGCGCCAAGCCCGCTGCTCTGTCTTGACGAGCCTACCAACCATCTGGATATCTCCAGTGCTGACATCTTGGAGCAGGCGCTCGATCAATTCGAAGGAACCATACTGCTCATCACGCATGATCGCCATCTGATCAAGAGCATCGCCAATCGCATCATCGAAGTGAAGGATGGCAAGATCACTGACTACCAGGGTGACTGGGATTACTACCTCTTCAAATCAGGCCAAGCCTCAGAGGGTGGCCCTGAGCGCCCGTCCGTCGTCGACGAGCTCTTCGACGAGGCGTCCGCAGACAAAGGGGCGAAAGACGCGCGAAGCGGGGAACAGAAGCCCACTACCTTCACGGTGAACCGACTGGATCATGGGAGCAAGGAGCAAAAGGGCGTTCGCAAGACCAAGGAGCAGAAGCGGGCTGAGGCTCTTGCCCGTCAGCGCAGAAGCGCTGCAACCAAGGACATCAAGAAGCGCATCCAAGAACTGGAGGAGCAGCTTGAGCGTGAGCAGAAGCGGATGGATGAGATATTTGCCCTCATGGCTGACCCTGACTTCTACATCAAGGAGGATGCAGCCAGCGACATCATCAAGGAGCATGCCATCCTGAAGGCGCGCATAGAGGAGCACGAAGCTTCGTGGCTTGAGCTGTCTGACGAAATGGAGAGGATATTGGCAGAGGTGCAGCAATGATAGAAGAGGTGATGTACTACGCCTGTGCCATCATCAGCTTCACGGTGGCGCTCACGGGTCATGAGGTGGCCCATGGCCTCGCGGCTTACAAATTGGGTGATCCCACTGCCAAGCGGGCAGGCCGACTTTCGCTGAACCCCCTGAAGCACATCGATCCTTTCGGCACGGTCATCCTGCCACTGCTCTTGATGGTGCTCCATATGCCCATCTTCGGCTATGCCAAGCCCGTTCCCTATAATCCCAGCTACTTCAAGGATCCACGCAAGGGAGATGCCATCACCGGCTTCGCAGGACCGGCGGCCAATCTCGTCATGGCATCGGCAGCAGCGCTCATCGCCCAGATCATCCATGCGCTCTGGCCGCATCTCCTTCAAACCGAAGGTGGCTATTTCCTGATGCTCCTCTTGGCCACGTTCACGTTGGTGAACCTCTACCTGATGTTCTTCAACCTGATTCCCATTCCACCTCTGGATGGCTCGTCCATCATTGCCGTGTTCATCCCACCCGCATGGCTGCCGAAATGGTACTCCATTCAGCATTATGCCTTTCCCATCTTCATGATCGCCATCATCGCTCTGCCGTATCTTGTGGGATTCAATCCCTTTTCGTGGTATCTCGACGTGACTGCGGGCAATCTGGCGAACCTCATGTTTCCCTTCAGGATCTCTTGAGGAAGCTGTTGGTTCATGGCATACAAGGTGAAGACAGAGGCATTCGAAGGACCGTTCGATCTCTTGCTCTATCTGGTCAGCAAGAAACGGGTGGATATCGGTGCTATTTCCATAGCTGAGATTGCTGATCAGTATCTTGCTGAGGTGGCCCATATGAAGAGCCTTGACCTGGATGTGGCTTCCGATTTCCTCCTGGTTGCCTCCACGCTTCTTGAGATGAAGGCCCGGGCATTGGTGCCACGCCCCCATGAGGAGCTTGACGAGGACGTGGAAGGTCTGGCACCTGATGCTGCCCGAGAGGTGCTGGCGCAGAAGCTCATCGCCTACAAGCAGTTCAAGAATGCCTCAGAAGAGCTGTATTCCCGATTCTGCACCGAGGGCAGGATGCATGTCCGCCCCTTTGGGCCCGGTGCCGATTTCGGTGACCTCATGCCTGATTTCCTCAAAGGCTGCACGCTTGCCGATCTAGGTCAACGGGCAGCGGCCGCCTTGGCGCGCCGGGAGGTGTTCCTGCTTGAAAGCGAGCATATCGCCAGCAAGCCCATCCCGGTGGAGACGTTCGTCCGCTCCATCCATGAGCGCATCGTGTCCGAGAAGCGCCTTTCATTCCATAACCTTGTCAGGGAAGCCCACACCCCGCAGATCATTGTGGTGACCTTCTTGGCGATACTCGAACTTTACAAGCGGCAAATGGTGAACCTTGATCAGGCGGAGGCATTCGGTGATATCGACATCCGCTACATCGAAGGATCAGGTGCCCTGTTCCTTGAGGAAGGGGACGATGAATGACGTTCAAAGATGATGCCTATCTGAGTTCCGCGCTGGAGGCGCTGCTCTTCGTGAGCGATGAACCGGTGGATGCCGCGTCGCTGGCAGACGTGCTCGAGATGGAGAAGGGTGACATCCTCAAGGGGCTGAGGTCGCTGCAGGAGGACAAGCGTTCGGAGAATGCTGGCATCCAGCTTCGCGAAACCGCCAGTGGATGGCAGCTGGTGACCCATGCAGAACACCACGACCTCATTGAAAGCTATGTGAGATCGTGGGATACCCGCAAACTGTCCGCCGCCGCCATGGAGACCCTGGCCATCATCGCCTACATGCAGCCGGTGACACGTGCGCAGGTGTCATCCGTGCGTGGCGTCACGTCCGACTCCTCCATCAGCTCTCTGGTTGAGAAGGGTCTCGTCCGGGAAGTGGGCAGCGCTGATACGCCCGGCAACCCCATTCTGTATGGGACGACGCGAATGTTCTTGGACAAGTTCGGGCTGCGGGGCCTGGATGAGATGACCGATCTTGCTGAATTCGCGCCCGACGAGGAAACGGAGCGCTTGATCCGAGAGCGTCTGAACGCCACGCGGGATGAGGTTTCGATCTCCGATGAAGAGGCCGCCCGGATGGCCGAGCAGCTGCTCTATGACGATGCTGCTGATACCGCCATTGCTGGGATGGTTGCCGCTGAGGCAGAGGTGCAGACCATGGTGGAAGCTGACCGCATGACCCAATCCGCCGATGCCGATCCCGTCCAGAAGATGATGCGCGAAGCGCTTCAATCTGCCGCCGGCGTGGTGGAGAAGATCGATTTCGACGAGCTTCAGTTCGATACCGACGATGAGTGAGGCGCGTCTTCAGAAGATCCTCGCGCGCGCCGGATGCGGGTCCCGCCGTGTGTGCGAGGGCTATATCGAAGCAGGCAGGGTGTGCGTGAATGGCGCTGTGGCAAAACTGGGCGATGTGGCAGACGTGGATGCGGATGAGATCCTCTTCGATGGCAAACCCATCGGTTTGCCTGAGAGCGTGGTCATTGCCCTGAACAAGCCTTGCGGGTATACCAGTTCCATGGCCGATCCCCACGCCGATCATTGCGTCTCAGAGCTCATCCCCCTTGAACGCTACCCCTCCCTGTTCCATGTGGGCAGATTGGATGTGGATACCAGCGGGCTTCTGCTGTTCACCACTGACGGTGATCTGGGGCAGGCCCTCATGCACCCTTCCCATGAGGTGACAAAGACCTACGTCGCGCACGTGGAAGGCGACCTTGGGGATGAGGATCTCGGTGCGCTTCGGGCGGGCATCATGCTTGAAGATGGGCCCACGGCACCTGCCGAAGTCCATCTCGTCCGGCCGTCATGCCGCTCATGGGTGCAATTGCGCATCCATGAGGGGAGAAACAGGCAAGTCAGACGCATGATGGAGGCAGTGGGCCATTCTGTCATCTCCTTGGAGCGTACCGCCATTGGAGCGTTTGGGATATCTGGCCTGGATTGCGGAGCATGGAAGATGCTTGACGAAGCAGAGGTGAAAAGCCTCTTTGCCTGATGAACCATTACAATGGTCTGGCAATGTTGGATTCAATCGTGAAAGCAAGCATTGATGGAACAGACGGATCAGGCACAAGCACCTTTTCGGAACATAGCCATCGCGGGTTTGGGGTTGATCGGCTCATCGATTGCGGGAGCCATCAAGAAGGCGTATCCCGATACCTTCATATTCGGCGTTGACACGGATGGACGCAGCAGGGTGGTGGCCAAGGAGCGTGGCTGGGTGGACGATGCTTCCGCTCCGCAGGATGACGGATTCGCATCCTTTCTGGCCGACAAGGCGGATCTTCTGGTGATCTCGACGCCCGTTGCAGCAGTGGATGAGTATTTCGAGCTGGTCAGCCAGACCGGTTTCGGCGGTGTGGTGACAGACACCATTTCAACCAAGTCTCACATTCTGGATTCGGCTCGCGACATGCTGCAAGATGAAGAGCGCTACATTCCTGGTCATCCTATGGCGGGTTCTGAGGTCAGTGGCATCGATGGAGCACGCACTGATATGTTCGAAGGTGCGAATTGGATACTCTGCCCCAATGAGGCAACCGATCCTGACAGCTTCCAGAAGCTGCACGAACTCATCTGCGGGATCGAAGCACGCGTGGTCTCCCTTCCGCGGGAGGATCACGACCAAGCGGTGGCTGTGGTCAGCCACGTGCCACACATGGTTGCTTCGTCATTGATGCGCCTGGCGCTTGACCATGCCGATGAGAACAATGCGCTCATGAGATTGGCGGCGGGAGGGTTCAAGGACACCACCCGGGTAGCGGCAGGTTCTCCAGAGCTGTGGTGTGGCATCGCCTTCGACAACGCCAACGCGCTTGCCAGCGGTCTTCACGAGATGGAGGGCATCATCGCGGCCTATGCAGAGGCCATTGAGCGAAAGGATGCCTCAGTGCTCACTGAGCTTCTGCGCGTTTCCGCTGATGCGCGACAAGCGCTTCCTGCGCAGTGGGTGCCCGGATCAGACAAGCTGCTTGAGGTTCGCATCCCCATGGTGAATCGCACTGGCGTGGTGGCTGAGGTCACCACTATTGCCAGTTCGGTGGGTTGCAATATACAATCCATCGAGATCGATCACCTTTCAGAAGGCAATGCCGTGCTTTCTCTCATGCTCACCGATGAGGGGGACGTGGGGCAGCTTTCATTTCAACTGATAAATGCGGGGTATACTGTATCCTTCAGACCCATCGAGCCTAAGGAGCATGCTCATGTCTGATGCCATCGTCATCAAGCCGCTGACCAGCCCGCTTCAAGGGGATATCCGCGTTCCGGGGGACAAGTCCATATCCCACCGCGCCGTTCTCTTCTCCGCCATGGCGCAGGGCACCTCTCAGGTGAGCGGAGTCCTTGACTCTGAGGACGTACGTTCCTCCATCAAGGCTGTGGAGGCCTTGGGTGCCCATGTATCCCTGCGCAAGGCTCAGGATGATTCTCTGGAGGGCACCATTGAAGGATGGGGAGAAAAAGGTCCTCGTCAGCCCGATGCCCCCATCGATTGTGGCAATTCCGGCACAACGGCGCGCTTGCTCATGGGAGTGTTGGCTCCTTGGGATATCGAGGTGACCATCACGGGAGATGATTCGCTGAAGCGTCGTCCCATGCGTCGCAACACGGCGCCCTTGATGAAGATGGGGGTTCAGTTCAAGCCGGCAGAGGCGGATCATCTGCCCATCACTGAGCGGGGAACCTCTCATTTGCGTGCCATCACCTATGATGCTCCGATGGCTTCGGCCCAGTTGAAGACGGCTGTGCTGCTGGCAGGGGTCTATGCTGATGGCAAGACCACTTTGAACGAACCGGCTCCTTCCCGCAATCACACCGAGCTCATGCTGCCGGAATTCGGAGTTCCCACCACTGCAGGCACGCGAGTGGCAAGCGTCACCGGTCCCCAGTGCCTTCACGCAGCCAATCTGAACGTTCCGGGTGATCCCTCTTCGGCGGCCTTCCTCTGCGCTGCAGCCATACTCAAGCGGGGCAGCAGCATTCGCATAGAGGATGTGTCACTCAATCCTGCGCGTATCGGGTTCGTGCGCACCCTTGAGCGCATGGGTGCTGACATCCATGACAGCCGCCAAGGTGCGGAGGGCAAGGCTCCCTTCGGCACCTTGACCGCATCCTATACCGAACGCCTCCATGGTTGCGAAGTCCCAGCCCAGCATTTCGCCTCAATCCTCGATGAGGTCCCCATCCTGGCGGTGGTGGCTGCCCATGCGAAGGGTGTCACAGTCTTCAAGGGGGCATCGGAGCTGCGGGTGAAGGAGACCGACCGGCTCCAAGCCATCATCGACGGGCTTGAGCTCATCGGCATAGATGCCTGGGAAGAGGGGGACAACCTCTACATTGAAGGTGATCCCAATCTGACGATACCCCCGAATGTGGAATTCGATTCTCATGGCGACCACCGGCTGGCGATGACGTGGGCGGTGCTGGGGATGACATCCACCTCCCCGGTCACCATCAAGGATTTTGATTGCGTTGCCGTCAGTTTCCCGAAGTTCATGGATGCCATCACGTCATTGGAGGCGTAAGTGATCGTTGCGATAGATGGACCAGCTGGAGCAGGAAAGTCCAGCGTTGCGAAAGCGTGTGCCAAGAAGCTTGGCTTCAAGTGCCTGGACACGGGAGCGATGTATCGCTCAGTTGCGTGGCTTGCCGTGCGTGAGGGAATCGCGCTGGATGATGATGCTGCCCTCGGCAAGCTTGCGCGAAGCTCAACCATATCCTTCAAGCATGAGGAAGGAGACCCTTTTCCCAAGGGCGTCTTCATCAATGGCCATGATGTCACAGAAGCCATCAGGACCTCCCAGATAGACAAGGCGGTCAGCCCTGTTTCGGCCGCTGGTTCGGTGCGGGCTGCCTTGGTTGACCAGCAGCGCAAGATAGCATCAACCGGGGACTACGTCATCGAAGGGCGCGATATCGGCACTGTTGTCTGCCCCGAGGCTGAGCTCAAGATATTCCTCACGGCAACGAATGAGGAACGCGCTCACCGTCGAGTGAGGCAGAATGCTGACAGGGGGGTAGGGTCCATAGACTACCAAGAGGTGCTTGCTGACATCATCCGTCGAGATGAGGCTGATCAGACACGGGGCAATTCTCCGCTCAAGCCCGCTGACGATGCCAAGGTGATGGATTCCACCGGCATCTATATCGAAGACATCATAGAGAACATCTGCGTCCTGGCTCGCATGGCTTCGCAATCCAAGGAAGCGTAGGTAGGATGTGAGCCTCTTTCTGCCCTATGAGAAGATGTGGGATATGCCTTTGGGTGGCACGTCCCCAGACAAGCAGATACCGCATTGGTTCGGCAATCTTGCCTATGTGCTGGTAGGAGCGGTTTGCAAGCTGCTCTTCCGCTATCGCGTTGATGGCAGGGAGCATCTTCGGGCGTTTGATGATCGATGCGGCGTGGTGGTGGTTTGCAATCACACATCCTTTCTGGATGTTGCCTTCATCTACCTTTCCGCACGGCCGAAGCAGTGGATCCGACTCATGGGTCGTGAGAGCCTGTTCGACAACGCGCATGGGTTGGTGGGGCAGATCCTCTCTCGCGTAGGTGCCTTTCCTGTCAAGCGGGATTCTTCTGATCGCACGGCCATAAAGCGTGCCGCGCGCATGCTCAAAAACGATGAGATAGTGGGCATCCTGCCGGAAGGGACGCGTCGAGGGAAGGGGTCGAAGATACCCAGCCTGCATGCGGGAGCGGCTTTCATCGCGAAGATGGGGCATGCCCCTTTGCTTCCCATGACCGTCCGCAATGCGGAATACGTGAAGCAGAAGGGCAGACGCATCCATTTCCCGAAGATCACGGTGGAATACGGCACTCCTGTGATACTGTCCGATTTCGATTTCCTGCCGAAGGCGGAGCGTTTGGAAGGCTGCACGTGGTATGCCATGAGAGAGTGCTTCGCGCTGTCTCAGCAGGTTGCCCCCGAAGAGGTGGACATGACCAGTCTGTTTCCCGAGACGCGTGACTATTCGGCTGATTTCCTCGAGCATCCCATCTTGAAACGCACTCCTGAAGAGGCCATTGCGGCATGCAGGTGATTCTCGCTGAGTTCGCAGGAGCCTGCTATGGGGTCCAGCGAGCCTTGGACATGGTTGAATCGCTTCTGGAGCGCGGGGCTTCCGTGACCACGTTGGGACCACTCATCCACAATCCACAAGTGGTGCGCAAGCTGGAGTCCCAAGGCGTGCAGGTTGCACAGGCTGTGTCGGATATACAGCAGGGCACGGCAGTCATCCGCAGCCACGGAGTTACTCCTCAGGTCAGGCAGAGCCTCAATGAATTGGCCCTTGACGTGGCGGATGCCACCTGTCCCCACGTCGCTCGGGCCCAGAGTGCAGCCGCTGAGCTGGCACAGGCGGGATGCCACGTGCTGGTAGTGGGGGAATCCGGTCACCCTGAGGTGGAGGCGCTTCTGGCCTATGCGAAGGCGTCTGGGGCGGATGCAGAGGTCGTTTTGGATGAGATGGATATCCCAGATGATCTGCACGACCCGGTTGGGCTGGTGGTCCAGACCACGCAGACCAAGGAAAACCTCAACGTCATCGTGGAGGCTTTGGAGCGCAGAGGCCTTGCTCCCATCATCAAGGACACCATCTGCTCCGCCACCCGCAAGCGGCAGAAGACGGCAGCCGAGCTTGCCAAGCGCGTGGATGCGATGGTGGTGCTGGGTGGGAAGAACTCCTCCAACACCAGCCGCCTCTCAGAGATATGCTCCCAATTCTGCAACCGCACCTTCCATGTGGAAACCGCCGACGAGCTCAACGAATTGGACTTGGGTGGCTGCGCGGTCATTGGGCTTACTGCAGGTGCGTCCACCCCAGAGGATCAGATCAGGGATGCCCGTTCCATATTGGAGAAGCTGTGAGGCCGCCGGAAGCGCTACGCGCTGAGATCGCGCGGGTGGAGGATGGCTCTCCTGCCTTCATAGCCGGTTTGCGTGCAGGGGATGCGGTGATCAGCGTTGACGGTCATCCTATTCGGGACATCCTCGATTGGCAGTGGTTCACAGCAGAGGATGACTGCCGGGTCATCGTCATGACGGGAGAGGGGGGGCAGCGTTCGGTCACGCTTGTCCGTGGGGAGGCCCAGCCGTGGGGAGTCGTCTTCAATGGCACCATCTTCGACGCGGTGCGCACCTGCCGCAATGCCTGCACATTCTGCTTCATGCGGCAGCTTCCTCCAGGCCTTCGGCCTTCCCTGACGCTGCGCGATGATGATTTCCGTCTAAGCTTCCTCTCAGGCAACTTCGTCACGCTCACCAATCTTGATGAGGGTGATGTCAATCGAGTGATCGAGCAGCGCCTGAGTCCCTTGCGCGTGTCGCTTCATGCCGTGCGTGATGAGGTGCGCACAGCCCTCATGGGCTCCCATGCGGCTTGTGGGCTTCGAAACCTGCGCAAGCTTTTGGATGCGGGTATTGAAGTGGACGCCCAGATCGTATTGGTTCCCGGCATCAACGATGGAGCGGTGCTGGATGAAACGGTGGCATGGGCCTATGGGCAGGAAGGGATCACGGCGCTTGCCATCGTTCCTCTGGGCTATACGCGCTATCAGAACATGTTCACGCGCAGCTTCAATGACGCTCAGGCGGCACGGGCGATTCTGGATCAGCTGAGGCCATTCCAGCAGCGAGCGCAAGAAGAGCGCGGATGCGCCTGGGTCTATGCGGCTGACGAATTCTATCTCAACGCCTACGGGAGGGACGCTCTCCGCTTCATCCCGGCTGCTGATTTCTATGATGGCTTCCCGCTCTTTGAAGATGGTGTCGGCATCGTGCGCAGCTGCGTTGATGAGTGGAATACTGCCCTGCAGCAGGGCGATCTGTCCGCTTTCGCCCAGATGCTCACATCGCAGGGCAGGAAGGTCGTCTTCATCTGCGGCATGGCCATGCAGGCGTATTTCCCAGATCTCTTGGAGGATTCTCCTCTGCGGGCCTGTGCGGAAGCCCTCTTCGTCCCGAACGACTTCTTCGGAGGCAATGTGAACGTGACCGGCCTACTTGCGGGGCAGGATATGGCTCGTTTCATTCAACGGCATGGGGGAGGGTCTGAATGCTGGTATCTTCTGCCGCAGATCGCCTTCAATGAGGATGGTCTCACGGTTGACGACATGGATGAGCGCGCCATAGCGGACAAGTCAGGCAAACCCGTCAGGGTGGTGCCTTCCAATCCGTTAGACTGTATCAAGCAGATGATGGCGAAGAGCAAAGGAATCTGACCATGGCATTGCCGCTGATCGCCGTGGTGGGTCGTCCCAATGTGGGCAAATCCACCTTCGTGAACAAGATAGCCCAAACCGATGACGCCATCGTCCATGAGATGCGTGGAGTCACCCGTGACAGAAGCTACCACAAGGCTGACTGGAACGGGGTGGATTTCATGCTGGTGGATACCGGTGGCATCGAGGTGTCCACCGATGACGACTTTCAGATGTCCATCCGCGCGCAGGCCTATGAGGCGAAGAACCAGGCCGACATCATCCTTTTCATGGTTGATGGAAGGGTTGGCATGCAGGCTGATGATGAAGAGGTGGCGCGCCTTCTGAAACGCACGGGAAAACCTGTCTTCCTCTTGGTGAACAAGCTTGACAATCCCGATGCGGAAGATGCTCTTTGGGAATACTATCAGCTGGGATTAGGAGAGCCTTGGCCCATCTCTTCGGTTCACGGTCACGGCACGGGAGACTTGCTGGACGCGGTTGTTAAGGCCATCCGACATGCAGGCTTGGATGACCAGGAAGAAGAGGAGGCTGCCGTCAACATCGCGATCATTGGCAGGCCGAATGCGGGCAAGTCATCCTTGACCAACCGGTTGACCAAAGGCGAACGTTCCATCGTGAGTCCTGTTGCCGGTACCACACGCGATGCCGTGGATACTCTGATCGAACACGATGGCGAGCTGTTCCGTATCGTGGATACGGCAGGCCTTCGCCAGAAGAGCAAGATCACCGAATCAGTTGAATACTACGGTTTCGTACGAGCCATGCGTGCCATTGACCGGGCTGATGTCGCGGTGCTCGTGATCGATGGAACGCTGGGTGTGACCAATGAGGATCAGCGGGTGGCCAGATACGCTGCTGAGCGTGGCTGTGCGCTGGTCATCGTGCTGAACAAATGGGACATCGTGGAAGGACCTGAGGCCAAGGAGAAGGTGCGCTTTGATCTTGAGGATGAGTTGGTGTTTGTTGGCTATGCTCCGGTGATCGCCATCTCCGCTTTGAGCGGCAAGGGGGTTGAGCGTCTTTGGAAGGTTATGGAGGAGGCATATGCCAACTACGCCAAGACGCTTCCTACCGGACAACTCAATCGATGGCTTGCCGAGATACAGGAAACAGGTCATACCGTCACACGGGGCAAGACGGTCCTGCGCATCAAGTACGTCACGCAGACGGGAAGCCGTCCACCGCAATTCACCTTCTTCTGCAACAGGCCTGATGTCGTGACGGACAATTACGAACGCTTCTTGGAGAACCGCCTGCGCAAGGCCTTCGACCTCGCAGGAACTCCGGTGCGCTTCAAATTCAAGAAGAAGGACTGACGAATGCTTCAACCGCTCATCATCCTGGGGGCCCTTCTGGTGGGTTCGTTTCTCCTCGGCTCCATTCCGTGGGGTGTCATCGTCTCGCGCATCGCCTTCCACAAGGATATTCGCCAGGAAGGCTCTGGGAACATTGGTGCCACCAATGCATTGCGGACGATGGGAAAGGCGGGAGGGGCGGCCGTCTTTCTCCTTGATTTTGGCAAGGGGCTCTGTGCTGGGTTCTTGGCAACGCTTGTTGCGGCGTGGCTGGCTTCTCCAAGCCTTGCGGGAACGGAGCCGATGATGACCTATGCGCTTTTGGGTATAGGATTTGAAAAGGCCTTCGCGTTGCATGCAGCGCCAGGGGCTGCCTGGAGCGTGCCCCTGTCCCTTGGTTTTCTGGGGTGCGTATGGGGTCATATCTTCAGTCCATGGTTGAAGTTCCATGGCGGCAAGGGGATATCGGTGGCGGTGGGCTACCTCTTCTTTCTGTTCGGTCCGCTTTGGGCACTCGTCGAGATAGGGATCTTCGCCATCATCGTTGCCTTGACCCGCTATGTTTCCGCTGGCTCAGTGGCTGCGGCCATCGCCTGCCCCTTCATCGGCCTGCTGCTCTTCTGGGGGCAGTGGTTCGCCGTTGCGCTCATCACGGTATCTGCGTTGACAGTCATCTGGGCTCACCGGGGAAACCTTCAGCGACTGGTCCATGGTGAAGAGAGAAAGCTTGGTTCCAAGCAGGGAAAGAGTGCAGCATGAAAGCATGTGTGATCGGTTCAGGCTCGTGGGGAACGGCGCTTTCGCAGGTGCTGGCAGATGCAGGTTGCGAGGTATCGCTGGCAGTCAGACGCCCTGAGGTTGCGCAGGCCATAAACGATGTACATCGGAATCCTGATTACCTCTCAGATGCGGTGCTCTCTTCGCAGATCCACGCAACCGACTCACTCTCTGATGCGCTTGCGAAAGCGCAAGCCTGCGTCGTGGTCACGCCTTCCCAATACCTTCGCGATACCGCTCGCCTCATCTCCGGCCTGGTATCGGAATCCCTGCCTGTGGTCATCTGCTCAAAGGGAGTCGAGGCGGACACGGGGGCACTTCCCGCTGAGGTGTTTGCAGAGGAGATAGGAAGGATAGATCGGCTGGGCGTCCTTTCAGGACCCACCCATGCCGAAGAGGTCATACGCAAGGTGCCTTCAGGTGCGGTCAGCGCTTCCGTTTCAGAGAAGACGGCCCTCTTCTTCCGTCAGCTCTTCTCAACCGATTACTTCCGGACCTATACCTCTTCAGACATCGTCGGCGTTGAGTTGTGCGGTGCCTTCAAGAACGTCATCGCCATTGCGGTTGGCATCGCCTATGGGCTTGGCATGGGGGACAACACGGCAGCCATGCTGATCACGCGGGGGCTTGCTGAGATGAGCCGCATGGTTGAGGTTTGCGGAGGTGAGGCCATCACGTGTCTGGGATTGGCGGGCTGTGGTGATATGGTGGTCACCTGCACATCGCGCCATTCCCGCAATCGGCGTTTCGGTGAGGACTACATTGCCTGCGGGAAGACACTTGCAGACTTCCAAGCGGATACCCACATGGTGGTGGAAGGAGCCATTGCGTGCAAGACCTTGGAGGCATTAAGCATACGCCATGGGGTCGAGCTGCCTTTGACTGATGCGGTGCGTCAAGTGATATGGCAGGGCGCCAACCCGGTGCTGGTTGCCAGGACGCTGCTCGATCGTCCTTTGAAGGCCGAATTCTAACGCAAGGCGCAATTCAGGCCGCGGGGCAAGCTTCGGGTAGCCTTGATGCGGCTGGCAGGATGTGAAGGAGAATTCCATGCGTGTACTGGTGG
Organism: uncultured Eggerthellaceae bacterium; assembly: GCA_964462135.1. Classification (GTDB taxonomy): domain Bacteria; phylum Actinomycetota; class Coriobacteriia; order Coriobacteriales; family Eggerthellaceae; genus MGBC163016. The sequence goes on from CAYWWK010000003.1 coordinate 91,054, forward strand.
TGAATGCTGGCAGTTCAAGCTTGAAATGCCAACTGATAGAAACTGATGGGAAGGTCTCCCTGATGAAGTGCCTTGCTGAAAAGGTGGGGACCCCTGAGGCCTACATGAACGTGTCGTTCACTCCTGAATTCCACAAGACCACCTATCATGTTGCAGACCTGAGCGTTCCTGAATGCCTGAAGAAGCTCTTGGATATCCTGATTGATGATCCGGAAAGCCCCATCAGCGGTTTGGATCAGATTGACGCCATCGGCAACAGGGTCGTGGCTGGCGGCGAATACTTCAGCAAGGCAGCACTGATCGATGATGAGGCCCGAGAGAAGCTGGTCTTCTGCGAGGAGCTGGCGCCCCTTCACAATCCCCCCGCGGATGCATGCATCGACATGATGCGCCAGATGATGCCTCATACGCCTCAGGTTGCCGTGTTCGATACGGCCTTCCATACCACGATGCCTGCGAAGGCGTACATGTATCCGCTTCCCATGGACTATTACGACAAGTACCGCATCCGTCGCTATGGAGCCCATGGGACCAGCCATCGTTACGCTGCACAGCAGGCTGCAAACCTCCTGGGACGTCCTTTGCGCGACCTTGGCCTTATCACTTGCCATTTGGGCAATGGAGGTTCCATCACGGCAGTCAACCATGGAAAGTCCATCGACACCACCATGGGTTTCACTCCGCTGGAGGGGCTGATGATGGGTACGCGCTCTGGCTCCATCGATCCTGCCATCATCACCTATATCATGCGTCGTGAGGGCATCAGCTTCGATGAGATGGATTCCATCCTCAATCGGAAGAGCGGCATCCTGGGGGTATCGGGAGTCTCAAGCGACATGCGGGATGTGCTTGATGCCATCGATGAAGGCAATGAGCATGCCGAACTGGCCATTGACATGTACGTGTATCGCATACAGAAGGCCATTGGCGGTTTCTATGCTGCCATGACGCGCACCGATGCGGTGGTCATGACGGCGGGTATCGGAGAGAACTCAGCGGAACTGCGTGAGCGCATCTTCGCCGGCCTTGCCCATATGGGCATGATCTTGGATAAAGAGCGCAATGACGTGATTGGTCAGATTGGCGTGAATCGGATCATTTCCATTGATGACAGCCCCATCAAGATATGCGTGGTCACCACCGATGAGGAAATGCGCATTGCGCGTGAGACGGACAATCTGGTCAGCCAGATGCAACCTTGATGGGAGACGGGTACGATGAACATTGCCGTCTATTGCGGTTCGAGTCCGCTGGCGCTTCCGGTATTGAAGGAAGCTGCCTGGATGCTTGGTGAATGGATAGGGAAGAGCGGTCATTCGCTTGTCTATGGGGGAAGTTCCATTGGGCTTATGGGCGAGGTATCCTCTGCCTGCCTTGCAGCAGGGGGCGATGTGTATGGCGTGGAACCCCGATTCTTCATAGAGGCGGGTGTCGCCCAACATGATCTCACACGCCTTCATGTGGTGGAGACGATGGAGGAGCGCAAGGCCCTCATGATAGAGCTTGCCGATGTGTTCGTGGCGCTCCCGGGAGGGGTGGGAACCCTTGAGGAGATAGCCGAGATCATGAGCCGCATCAGGCTGCAGATGACCCTCGGCCCGTGTTACTTCCTTGATATGGATGGGTTCTACGATGGCTTGAAGGCGCTGCTTGGACGCATGATGCAAGCCTGCTTCATAGAGGAGGCTCAGGTGGAGAAGGGTTTCCTTTTCGCTGAAAGCGTAGATGAGCTCATAGAACTGCTCAACAGAAGATCATCGGATCCGGCCCCTGTCGCTTCCTTTCCCGTTGTTCCCGAATCGAATCTTCCCATGGGTTAGCGAGAGGGCAGCGAAGAGCGAACGTGCCCGATGAGGGCACCCGCCACACCGCCTGCGATGGCGAAGGGAAGCCATGCGAACCCGTAGCTGAACAGTGGTAGGAACTCAGCTGCGGGAAACGCCGAGAAGGTGGTCTGCGCAGTGAGCGCCACGCTTGCCAAGAATGCTCCCAAGGCGGCTCCTTGATAGATGAGTTTCGTCTTGATGTGGTTGCGGAACAGGATGAGCACGAGGGTGGTCATGAATGGCGGGCATACCAACGAGAGCAGGGGCGTGGCTGCGCTGATGATGAGGTCAAGGCCCAAGTTGCAGATGAGAACGCCGGCAATCACGCATGCGACGACTCCTGCCTGGTAGGGGATGCGTCCATGGGTGATGTGCTCGAAGTAGGCTGCTGTCGCTCCGATGAGCCCAATGGCGGTGGTCAGGCAGGCGAGGGCAACCACGACTCCCAAGATGGTGATGCCGGTCTGCCCCATCAACTGATAGGTGATGGCGACGATGAGGTCGGCTTGGTTGAGTGCAGGGCCGAAAGTTGCATTCGTGGTGGCGCCTAAAAAGGTGAGCCCACTGTAGATCATGGTCAGCAGAACAGCGGCTATCACTGAGGAGAGGGCGATCAGATGCAACCGCTTGGCGCTGTCGTTCACGCCGTCAGAGCGGAAGGCGTCTTTCAAGACAATGGAATACCCAATGACGCAGATGATGTCCATGGCTTGGTATCCCGAAAGGATACCATCTTGGATGACATGTTCAGAGTGCGGCGCCCCCACGGGACCCAGGGGATTGATGATGCCTACGACGATCAGCACGACAACTCCCAAGACAAGAAGCGGTGTCAGCAGCTTGCCGATGACATCCACCAGCTTTGATTCGCGGATGGTCAAGGCCAAGACCAATGCAAAGAAGATGAGCGAGAAGGGAAAGAGTGCCACTGAACCTTGGAAGTTCGGTTCGATGGCCATCTCGAAGGTGGTTGCGGCTGTTCGGGGCATGGCGATGAGGACGCCTGTGCAGAGGATTGCCGCGGTGTTCAGGATGAGAGCGGGAACCTTGCCGATGGTGCGCTCAAAGGCAACCTCACCCCCTCCTGCTGCATTGAGTGCGTAGATGCCCAAACAGGCGAGTATGACATCAATGAGCACGAAGGCGGCCAGTCCGATGGGCCACAGATAGCCACTTTCCATGCCAAGGAACGGAGGGAAGATGAGATTGCCTGCTCCGAAGAACATGGCGAAAAGGGCCAATCCTGTGGCTATGACCTCCTTCTTCATGTTCGCCCCTCTTCCTGTGCCTGCATTAGGAACATTATGTTGCTTTGTTTCGGCAGAGTCACACGAGGCGCATAACGGTTATTGACCCGATTCCAATCCGTCTTCTTGGGAGTGCCGTGAGACATTCGCTAAGGTGTCCTCGTAGCGTATGGTGCCCTTGTAGCGTAAGACGTTACGCGTTAGCATGCGTCTTGCCCTTGACCGGCAATGTTTCCTTACGCAAGGCAAGCCGCTGCTTCGCAGACGGCTTCCGCTACAAAGGTAACCCCCCCCCGTCTCCCGTAACGTAGGTCGTCCGCTGAGGGGACAATAAACTACGCCCCCATTGTCCCGCTATAATGCATCGGGTGTTCTTACTGTATGGCAGATCGTAAGGCGGACCATGAACGAGAATATGAACAATTTTGTCTATGAAGATATAGAGGCCGAAGGCCACCTGGTTGATTCGAACATCCTCTCGCGCATCATGGGCGGTATCGTCGAGCTGGATGGTTCCTTCGAGGTGCTTTCGTTCAACATAGGGCGCGGCAATGAGAATCCTTCCACCATGCGTATGCGCGTCTATGGGCATGATGCGGATCATTTGACCGAACTGTTGCGCATGCTTCTGCGTCTAGGCGTCGTCACTTCCCATCCCCAAAACGTGCAGTATGCATCCGCTCCGGCAGATGGCGTCTTCCCTGAAGGGTTCTATGCCACCACCAATCTGGATACCCTCGTTCGCATGGATGGCCAGTGGTATCCAGTATGGGGAACCGAAATGGACTTGGGTATCTGCATTGATCCAGAGGCTCATCGTGCTTGGGGCGTGCCTATCTCGCAGGTTCGTGAAGGGGACCTGATCGTGGTGGGGGACGAAGGGGTTCGCGTTACCCTCCAAGAGCGAGAGCGCGAACGGGAGGAATTCGAGTTCATGAATTCCACTGCCTCCAGCGAGAAGCCGAAGGCGCAGATCGTCCGCCAAGTTGCGAACCTGCTTCGCGAAGTGCGTCAGACGGACCAAGCAATCATTGCCGTTGCAGGGCCTGCCGTCATCCATACGGGTGCTTCGGTTCATTTGGAACGACTTGTGCGGGCTGGATACGTGAACGTGCTCTTCGGTGGCAATGCCGTTGCCACCCACGATATAGAATCAGCGCTCTATGGCACCTCATTGGGCATTGATATGGCCACAGGCATACCGGTTCCTGCGGGGCATGAGCATCATCTTCGCGCCATCAATCAGATCAGAGCCTGTGGAGGCATTCGTCAGGCAGTGGATCAAGGGGTTCTCAATTCTGGGTTGATGCATGCCATGGTTGAAACGGACACCCCCTTCGTCCTTGCTGGTTCAATCCGCGATGATGGGCCGTTGCCTGATGTCATCACCGATGTCATGCGTGCTCAGGAAGAGATGCGTCTGTGGTGCCAACGAGCAGGGGCGTGCATCATGATGTCCACCATGCTGCATTCCATCGCCACGGGGAATCTGCTGCCTGCGTCAGTCACCACGGTGTGCGTGGATATCAATCCTGCCGTGGTTACCAAGCTCTCAGATCGGGGGAGTTTTCAGACCATCGGCATCATCACCGATGTCGGCCTCTTCTTGAAGCAGTTGGCCGATGAACTCGAATGCTGAGGGGCAGTAAGTCGGCTGCGCAGACGAAGGCTGAAGCCTTCGCTACGAATTCAACACGAGTGAACTATCTCCGTAACGCAAGCTTCAGCTTGCGAAGCAGGAGGTTTCTGGGCGGACGAAGGCTAAAGCCTTCGCTACGGACAAGCGAAGGCTTGTTCTATCGCGATGACTTCCGTTTGCGCAAACCGAAGCGTGCCGTGAAAGCGGCAGCAATACCCAGCGTAGTCAATACGCCAATGCTTCGAGGCATGTCGTCACCCGTTTGCGCCAAAGGAGTTCCCAGTGACCGGTTGTTGCGCTGGGCTGCAAGCTCTTCAGCTTGCTGGCGTGCCACGGCGGCATCGTAGAAGGCCTGGGCAAGGGTGAGGTTCTCTGCGGCTTGATCGTAGACAGCCTTCTTCTGAGCGTATTCGGCTGACTTCTGTCCATAGATGACAAGCGCCTCATCAAGTTCTGCTTTGGCAGCATTGCGCGTTGTCTGCGTATTGATCACGTTTTGCACAAGTGATTTTGAGCGTTGTTGGATGAAAGCAGTATTCACAGGAGAAATTGATCGTACCGATGCTCGGCGAGCACTTTGTTGATCAGTGCCAGAGATCAATTCAAGGTAGATGGTCTCGTAATCAAGGTTGAGATTGCGGATGTCTATCTCATTCTGCTCAGCAATTCGCTTGTTGCTCTCAGCTTCGTTGACAGCGGTATTGGCAGCTGTGCACCGTTCGACAGCTGCGTTGTAGGAGGCAACGGCAGATGCATGCTGTTGCGCGGCCGCCTCGTAGGTCTTCTGAGCCGCAAGTACCGTTGCATAGGCATTAATCTGATCCTGGTGGTCCTGTTCTTTCCTCTTCAAGTTCTGTTGGGCATCCGTTGCCTTTTGCTTCTTCGCCTCAGTGTCAGCCTCTGCCTTCTCTAAGACAACGTGGACCGTGGAGGCGGTTGCCTGCTTCTGATCGAAAGTGGTTTGAGCATTGTCTTGTGCAGCATTCGTGGATGCCACCTGCGCATTCCAGTGGTCAAGAACGCCTTTGGCGTCATCCACCGCTTTCTGCGCCTCTTCGAGGCCGGGAGTGGCAGCAGCGAGTTCCCGTTCAGCTGCGTCCAAGGCTTCTTGAGCAGCGTCAACCTCTGCTTGGGCAGCTTCAGTTATGGATTTCTTTTCGTTGAGCGTGGCAAGCTTCTCTGATTGGATCTGCTGAACACGCCCAAGTTCTTCTTGAGGTGCCTGCATATTTGCTTCGGCTTGAGCTATTTTTTCCGGAGCTGCTTCGATTGTCACCTGAAGGGCATCAACGGTATTCCAGGCAGCATCTCTCTCCCCCGAAAGAATACGTAGATTGTTGCTTTCTGTGAGTACCAAATTATTCCAATACTCATACGTTTCTTGATCTGTCGCTGCGTTTCGATTAGCTATGTATTCGTTTATCTGTTCACCTAAGGCAACAACTTGTTGGTTAAGATCGGATGCACGTTTTTCTGCAATTGGAAGATTTATCCTTGCTTGTGTTTCTGCATTTCTCGCCTCATCCAAGGCGGCTTGCGCGGCATCGACTGCTGCCTGGGCGGTGTCAACGTCTGAGGTAGCGGCATCGTAGTCCGACTGTGCAGTTCCCTGTTCGGCGGCGGCTGCATTCCGTTTGCTCTCCGCAGCAGCCAACTCAGCCTTGGCCTGATCAACCTTATCCCGAGCTTCGCCGGATCCGGCTTCCGCTTCCTCCTTCAGTTCATCAAGCTTCGCCTTGGCTTGATCATATGCGGTTTGAGCGGTGCTTCTGCTTGCCAATGCATCAATCGCGTCAGCTTTGGCTTTTTCCAAAGCAGCTTGAGCTGCAGCAACCGCTGCCACAGCGGCGTCGTAGTTCACCTGAGCTTCCGCTTGGGCCGTTTCTGCAGCAGCAATAGCAGCCACGGCGTCGTTGTAACCCTTTCGGGCTGCATCTACAGCATCCTTGGCAGCTTTGACGGTGTCTTCGGTTACGCCTCCGTTGGCAGTCTGTGCGTCTTTCCAAGCCTGTTCAGCGGAATCCACCTTGTTTTTGGCATCATCCTGTGTCTGCTTCGCAGCTTCCAAGGCGGTTTGGAGCCGGGCGCACTCTGCCTTCGCATCCGCCAAGAGCGCCTCAGCCCTCCGAAGATCCTCTTGGGAGTCCAAGATCACGCCAGAGATGTATCCGCGTGCCTCCCGCTCGGCGGCAGTAGCGGCCGAAGCGGCTGCTGCATGCTTCTGCACGGCAGCATCCTTTATGGCAGTGTCATTGCGGTATTCAGCATCAATGGGTTCGAACCAAGCCGCAATCCGATCGAATTCCGCCTGAGCGGCATCCAACTGACCCTTGCATGGGTCTACATAGGTCAGATCGGTTACCGTGAGGGAGGTCGTTGAATCGCCCGTTGATTCCTGAGAAGCATTGTCCACCAGTGCGAACGCCGTCAGCGGCAATGAGGCAGGAGTGACTGCAAGAATGCCTGCCAAGGCAATTCTTCCTACCTTGGCGAAGGATGCGTCCTCGGTCGTGATCAGGCCGTCATTGATTGAGGATTCTTCAAGTTGAGTGGTGTGTTTGAAGTTCATTTATAGCCTCCTTTATTTGAGAAGACTGTAAACAAATGGTTACCTTCAAAATGTACTCCAGATCGGTTCTTGATTCAAGCAATATCCCCGGAAATTGGCAATATCTGCGTAAGCTTGCAGGAGGATGTCTTGCGGGGGGATAAGAGGAGGAACCGGGTTTTGTGCTGGCAAGCCAGCATCTCCGGCAAGCTGCCACCTACGATGATATGAAAAGAGATCGTTCTTGGTGATCAAAGGCAAGAAGCCCGCATCGTTTTTTGCAACGTTGCTGGACGAAATGATCTTGGTTTGAGATGCTTTGATGAGTGAGATCCTGCAAGGGCAACGATATGGACACCTACTAGGTTGAAGGAAAGGATAACGTGGCGTTCTCCGAGTACATACAGGAATGGTTTTCCGATCAGTTCGATCAGCCAACCGAGGTGCAAGAACGTGCATGGGAGGTTATCGAAGAGGGCAGCAATGCGCTCGTCATTGCTCCCACAGGCTCAGGCAAGACGTTGGCAGCTTTCCTCTCTGCCATCGATCACCTCATGGCGGAGAAGCACAAAGGCAGCGAAGAGAGGAAGCGAAACGGCGCCACGAATGCCGGGGAGGGCGTGAAGGTCCTCTATCTTTCTCCCCTGAAAGCCTTGGGAGCTGATGTTGAGCGGAATCTGCAGCAGCCTCTTGCCCAGATCAGTGCGCTCATGCTGGAGCGATGCGGTACCGAGGCGGGAGTTACGGTTGGCATTCGTACGGGTGACACCACCCCGGAGCAGCGACGCGCATTGGTGAGACACCCACCCGACATCCTCATCACCACGCCTGAATCGCTCTATCTCATGCTCACCTCGAAGGCACGGACGATATTGGGATCGATTGAGACGGTCATCGTGGATGAGATCCACTCCATTGCGGGCAGCAAGCGTGGGGCGCATCTGTCCTTGAGCCTTGAGCGTCTTGATGCACTCCTTGAACATCCGGCGCAGCGCATTGGACTGTCAGCAACCGTTCGGCCGCTTCAGGATATTGCGCGATTCCTCGGTGGAGTGCATCCGGTGACCATCGTGGAAGCGATCGAACCCTTGCGTTTGGATGTGAGCGTTCAGGTACCTGTGGAAGACATGACCAACATTCCACCTTCAGGCGCATCGGGTTCAAGCAAACCAGCTTCACAGTCACGCAGTGGACCTGACAAGCAGGAAGCATGGAAGAGCGATCGAGCCATGCGTGCATATATGAATGGCAATGCTTCACCTTCTCTCTCCAAATCATCCTCTCCGGATTCGCGTTTCGGTTCGGCGTCTATCTGGCCCTATCTGGAAGCGCGCATCCTTGAGGAAGTGCTGTCCCACCGCACCACCATCGTCTTCGTGAATTCACGTGGCCTCTGCGAACGATTGACCGCGCGTTTGAATGAAGCCTATGCACAGCAGATGATTGCCGCTGGAAAGGAAACGGGAGCCAGTGAGACATCCTTGGAGGACGTCTTTGAGAGTATCCCACGCGCCCATCGATCGGAGATAGGCTCCACGACCCAGCTTGCACACGACGCCCAATCGCAGGCGGTCATCGCCAAGGCTCATCATGGATCGCTGGCGAAGGAGAAGCGTCAGATGGTTGAAGCGGAGCTGAAGCGAGGTGACATCCCCTGTGTCGTTGCCACATCCAGCCTTGAGTTGGGAATAGACATGGGTGCCGTTGACCTGGTCATCCAGATTGCCCCTCCACCTTCAGTTTCAAGTGGGCTTCAACGCGCGGGGCGGGCGAACCATCAGGTGGGCGGCCGCTCCCAGGCCATCGTCTTTCCGCGCACCCGGTTGGAAGTCATTGATGCGGCCGTTGCCGTGGAGGGCATGCAGGAGGGGGCCATAGAACAGACCAGCCTGGTTCACGCTCCTTTGGATGTGCTTGCGCAGCAGACGGTGGCAGCGGCCAGTATGGATTCCCTGCAGCTGGCTCCATCGGCCAAGAAAAGAACACCTTCAATGCATGGTCAAAAGGCTCTGGAAGAAGAGCCGTCTTGCGATGCGGCTGGGATAGATGCCGACGAATGGTTCGATCTCGTTCGTCGATCGGCGAACTACCCTGATCTCAGTAGGGACACCTTCGATGCGGTCTTGGCTATGCTGGCAGGTTCCTTCATTCCAGCCGATGAGGCCGGATTCAAACCTCGCATCATCTGGGACAAAGAGCAAGGATTGCTTGTCGGTCGTCCCGGAGCCCAAAGGAGTGCCGTCAGCAGCGTTGGGACCATCCCTGATCGGGGGATGTATCCGGTGGTTCTTCCAGAGGGAACCGCCCGTCAGGGTCGTCGGCGTGTGGGTGAGCTGGACGAGGAGATGGTGCATGAGTCCCGTGTGGGGGATATCATCACGTTGGGCACCAGCACCTGGCGCATCACCCAGATCACCAACGATCGTGTCATGGTGGAGGCTGCACCTGGGCGGTCGTCGCGCTTGCCTTTCTGGCATGGGGAAGGGGTTGGCCGTCCCTTTGAGGATGGATTCGCCAAAGGCGAGTTCCTGAAAGCAGCCGAACGGGTGCCCGTTGAATCAGATGAACGCGAAGAAGGTGTGCCGCGAGAGAAGAAAACGGCATTCGAGGAGCGCCTGTGTCGCATCGGACTGGATGAGAATGCCCGAAAGAATCTGATCGGTGCGGTTCGCAGCCAAAAGGCAGCCACGGGCGTCCTTCCTACGAACGAGACGCTTGTCTTGGAGGTGTGCCCTGACGAAGCAGGGGATTGGCGCATCATCTTCCATTCCCCATTCGGGCGCCCCGTTCATGAGCCTTGGGCTTTGGCGCTTGCGCAGCGCATCAAGCAAGAGAGAGGCTTTCGTCCCCAAGTGCTTGCCCAGGATGATGGCATCCTGATCTCCATTCCTGAATCGCTTGGATTCGTTCCTGATTCAAGCTGGTTCATGTTCGACATTCCAGAGCTTGAGGAGATCGTGCGTGCCTCTGTGACTCAAACCTCGCTTTTCGCTGCTCGTTTCCGGGAATGTGCGGCCCGGGCGCTTCTGATGTCTCCGGGCACGTTCGGGAAACGCACACCTTTGTGGTTGCAACGACTCAAAGGATCTCAGCTTCTGGAGGCCGCACAGGGCTATCCTGGTTTCCCGCTCTTTGCTGAGGCCCTTCGCGAATGTTTGCAGGATGTCTTCGACATGAAAGCCCTCCGGGAAGTGATGGGGCAGATCATCTCAGGGAGCATCCATATCCATGAGGTGCATACGGCGTCTCCGTCTCCCTTCTGTGCACCGCTGCTCTTCGGCTATGTGGCGGAACATCTCTATGAAGGGGATATGCCTGCCGCGGAGCGAAAGGCTTCCATGATGGCAGTTGACCCCAGCATGCTGAATGAGCTTCTCGGCACGGTTGATATCGGGGACTTGGTCGATGAGGATATCATGCGTGAGGTTTCCCGTGAATTGCAGTTGATTCCCGTTTCAGGGGAAGAAGACACTCGGAAGATCGCAGTCCCGACAGTTGAGCAGATCGCTGATATGCTCAGGGTCTTGGGGCCACTGACCCTTGAGGAGGTGGAGGCGCGCATCCCCTCAGCGGATGAAGCCCATGGAGCGCTCCTTGAGCTTGAGCAGGGCAAGCGTGCCTTCCAGACGAACGTTGGAGGCAGGGAGACGTGGGTAGCCGCAGAGGACGCGGCAATCATGGAATCCGCTTTGGGTACAAGGGTGCCAGCATGGGCAATCACCCAAACCGCACATATTCCTTCTGATCCGCTGCGGTCATTGCTCGTGCGCTTCGCTCGCCATTGCGGACCCTTCACAACGGAAGAGGCGGCCTCTTCATTCGACTTGGGGCCAAGTATCATTCGGGGTTCTCTTGAGCAGTTGCGTGCAGAAGGAAAGCTGCTCACCGGACACTTCCCAGACCTTGAAGGGAAGGAGGGTCGCCCAGAAGCCTGGGTGTGGAAGGATGTCTTCGATCGCATGCGGGCACGGTCTCTGGCGAAGGCCCGAGCGGCAGTGGAGCCCGTGCCGCTTTCGTCCTATATGCAATACCTCTTCAAGCTCCAAGGCATTGACGAAGAATGCCGCGAGGGAGAAGAAGATGCCACGGAGCGCTTGGGAGAGGTGATCGCTCAATTCGAAGGTGTCTTCATTGAAGCTTCACTGTGGGAGAAAGTGATCTTCCCAGCACGTGTTAGCGGATACGAACCGTCGTTGCTTGACAATCTGCTTGCTAGCGGAGAGGTCTGCTGGGTAGGGAGGACGGTGAATTGCAAGACCGAAGGTGATGCTACGGGAGAAACCCGGGGTTCGGCGCTGGCATCCGAGAAGCAGGTTGCATTCTACCCGACGGATTCGCCCTTCAGTCCGATAGCAGGAGAAGCGGTGAAACCCGATATCAGCGAGGCTGCCCGATACTGCGCCGAGCTTTGGAATGGAACGGTCATGACGACAAGCTTTCAGGCAGTGCGTGTGGCTACAGGAACGCTGAAGCCCACTGCCCCTCTTCCGCGTCAAAGACGTGCTCATAGCCGACGGGGGCGCTTGCGCTATGGGGTGGAATACCAGGCTGCTGCAAAGAAGGCCGCTGATGTTGCCATGGATACGGCGCGGGCGCACCAAGCTCTTGCAGGGACATGGCATAAAGTGCAAAGCGTTTCAGTTGATGCCACGTTGGAGGGTCTTTCGCAGGCAGAATCCGTGCTTGACCGGTATGGCGTCGTAACGCGTGACACCGCTTTGCTATCCGGCATTCCCGGTGGCATATCTGCGATCGATGCGGTTTTGCGCTCTATGGAGGATCGGGGGGTTCTGCTGCGCGGCGTGTTCGTGGAGGGGCTGGGTCCTGTGCAGTTCGCTGATCCCGTGACGGTGGACGCGATCAGGATGGCATTGCGCGACGAGAGCTCCTGCGAATCTGTCGAAGGCGAGTTCGCCATCATCTCCGTCATGGATCCTGCCTGCCTGTTCGGTCAAGGGATTCCTTGGCCGCCTTTGTATCGGGAGGGGTCGGAGGCAAAGGATGACAAGCCTCGCAGGCGAATAGGCTCCTTCGCCATCTTCCATGAAGGCGAGCTCATCCTCTACGCAGCTCCAAAACTGGCCTACCTGCTCATGTACAGCACCGATGGCGATATCATCCAGCAGGCGCTCTGCGCCCTCGTTGGGCATCTTCGAACTCTTGCAAAGGGAAGGGAGCCAGCTCTTTCGCGCACGAAGCTGTTGGTGAAGCGCGTCAACGGACAGTCTGCCATTGGAGGCAGCTTCGAGCCTTATCTCGAGCAGGCTGGATTCGTGCGTCTGCCTGATGGGATGCGTCTCTATCTGGATCCGTTCTGAGGTCCCTGTGCATGGTGAAGGTTGGGCAATCCTGAGTGTGGATTAACCGGGTTTCGGTGGTTCAGAGATAATCCAGATAGGGCAGATACTCCTGGGCATCTTTGGGCACTTCAAAGGTGGCCGTCCCCATATCGGTGGCTATCGTGATCAAGGGGATATTCTCATAGGTGGTGATGGTGGCATCATAGCCACCGTAACTCACCTCGGATGTGCTCTTCGCCTGTGCATCGTCGGGCAGCGGTGCCACGTGCCAATCCTGGATGTTGATATCGTCTATCATTTTGCTGACCGCCTCAGCAGGAAGGCCGGTACGCTTTGATATCTCTTGGGTGTTATCGCGCAAAGCGCCGTCTATGCGTCCTTTGATCCCTGAAGCGTCTATGGCTGCATTCGTGGCGTCGAGGGTTGCCCGTTCGGTCAGATCCGATACTGGGTTGTCCAAGCCCTTTGATGCCAAGAAGAAGCAGGCACCAACAATGACCGCCAATCCAAGGACCACGGCGCAAAGGGTTGTGATCACCTTTCTCATAGAAACCTATGATAGCGAATCTCTCTTCTGATGGCTGATGTTTCTATGCATCGAAATGATGGCGTCGTCCCTGAGTTGGTCTGCCTGAAGCAGCAGGTTGCTTTTCTGCGCATGATCAGTCACTTGGCTGTTTCTTGGCTGACTGTCCTTACGAAAACGTAAGGGAATTGCAAGGCAATTCGATGGTTCCCTCTGCCGTGAATGCATAGCATCGTAGTCGTCTTGCAGGATCTGATGCAGTTTGAGAGGGAGGTTCGAAGATGCGAATGAAGACAATGACAGTCATCGGGATCGTCCTTGTGGTCTTGATAGCAGCGGGGATTGCTGGGTGGTGGATCCTTTCTGGTGGCATGAATGGAACGTATTACACTCAGATAGACAACGGACGGACAGAGGAACTGGAGCCAACAGGGGGAGTCATCGATCCGACAGGCGGCATGAGCCTTCGCTATACGCTTCCTGCCTATGATGAACAGGGCAATGAGCGAGAGATCTCGTTCGGGACAGAGCGGCAACTGAGGGAAGCGGCTTATCTCAAGCTTGAGGTTGAGCCTATTCGAGGCGTTGTCGGTTGGGAGGAGGTCCAGTTCGACGAACTCCCGCAGAAGGTGCAGGTCCATATGGAGGATTCTGTACCTGTCGCAGATCAATGAGCCTGTATGGGTTGGGGGGTATTGGTGAGGTGCAGTACGTCGCGAATGCACGATCGAACCGCGTAGGATACTGCCCAAGATCCCGCCTTCGATGTCCTATGCCCTGGTGAGTGCGCTCTTCAGCGTAGGCTCCTTCGAGTGCGCACTGCTTCTAAGCCGCCTTCGATGAAAACATCCAGCACTTCGCGCACAAGAGGCCAGTAGTCATGCTCGGCAATGCTTGAGGTTGCTACGGCGTGGCAGCCGCTCATCTGGAACAGGCGCAATGCCTCTGCGATCCCCTTCGAGACATTGAGATGCGCGGCATCAAAGGTTGGCGGTTCAATTTCGGAGAGGAAGGACATCATCGAAGGGAAGAACCTGGCATCCCGCGCGATGTCGCCCCAGGGCCCTTCCTCGCGCGACCTGATGCGCTCGCAGTAAGGAATGCCCTCAGGTTCCTTGCATGACCCCGTCCTGCAGTGAAATCGCTCTTCGAAGGCGCGTACGTCCTCAAGTGTCTTCGTCACCAGCTGATCGAACACATCACTCACGTTGCCATAATGCGAATAGAATGTCGCACGACTCACGTTCGCATTGCGTGCCAGTTCGCTGACGCTTACATCTGCCAGTGGTTTCGTGGCAAGAAGCTCACCAAGCGCGTTCTGGATACGCTCTTCGGCCTTGCGATAGCGTACGTCCTCGACGTCCGTCATACTGCCCCCTCGGTTACTATTGAACAGATTGTACGATATTGTTCAGCACTTCCTGATCGGTACTTTCATAATCGAATCATCAGATTGATTTGAGGGGAGGACCCATGATCATAGAACAGAGACGATTCCTTGACTTTCTGGGAGCACCTGATGTCCGCTTCTCCATTCCGGCCTATCAGCGCATCTACAGCTGGGGCGAGTCCCAATGCGAGGAACTGTGGCTGGACATCCTTCGAGCGGGCAGGTTCGATCGTAACCATTTCCTGGGCACGGTTCTGTATTCGAAAGACATGGATTCCGCCTTCAGTCGTCTGTCCATCATCGATGGACAGCAGAGGATGATGAGCCTCTCCCTGATAGTGCTTGCACTTGCACGCTTCGTCCGGAAGCACCCAGATGGCATCCTTGACGCAGATGACTTGGAGAGCCGCTATCTGCTGGTTCAACATCCGGATGGCGACAGGTCGTTCAAGCTCACCCCTTCCCATCATGATAGGGAAGGCTACCTTGCTGTGATTGAAGGGTTCGATTGCGGTGCAGATGCAGCTATAAGCAAGAATCTTTCGTACTTCGAAACGAAGATGGGTGAAGAGGGCTTCGTGCTTGATGAACTGACCGAAGGGCTGTCCAACCTTTCGGTGATTGCCGTTCAGGTGGAAGATCCCGAAATGGCACAATCCATCTTCGAAGGGATCAATTCGAAAGGCGTTCCGCTGAATGTCGCCGATATGGTTCGCAATTACCTGCTTCTCGCTGAATCCCATGATGAGCAGACGCGCTTATATGAGGAGTACTGGAAGCCGAGCCAGGAGATGTTCACCCCTGACCCTGGCTCTTTGCGGCTCAACAGTGCCATCAAAAGCTGGATATCTGTCAGATTGAAGGGCGCACGCATTCTGAGCGCTGATCAAGTGTACAGCTCCTTCAAGAAGTTCGTTGAAGACCAGTATCGCGGCGACAAGGAGCCGATCCTCCGCGAGCTTCGCGGATTCTGTCTCATGTGGGCTGAGAACTATCGATACCACGGTACCAAGAAATACAAGTCAGGCTCTGATTGGGCGGCGATTGGCGCCCCGACGCTGACCGCGGGCTACAAGCTCAAGAAGGCAAACAACGAAGAGTATGCGAAGCGGGTACGAGAAGAGCTTCGCGAAGTGGATGCGCGGTGGTAGGAGGCAGTCATGAAAGCCAATCTCAAATCCTTGCTTGACGTGCTTGGAAGTCCGAATGCCCAGTATGTCATCCCCGTCTTCCAACGCGTCTACTCATGGACGGATCAGCAATGCGAACAGGTGTGGGCAGACATGTTTGATGCAAGTGAAGAGAAGTCGATGCACTTCATGGGAATGCTCATCTCCAAGTCGGATGGTCGAGTCGGAGCGCAAGATCGTTCAAGCATCATCGACGGGCAACAGCGTCTCACCACCATCACCTTGATGCTCATTGCCCTGCGCGATGCCTTACGTGAGAGGAGAACCGAACAGGACATCGCTAAAGCCGATGAGATCGACCGAACGTATCTCCAAGCTTCGAACCATGAATGTAAGCTCCAGCTCTCAGAGGGCGATCGCGCCATCCTCGCCCATCTGATATCAGGAAGTGAACTCCCTCAGGATGAGGATGTGACAAGCTTTCTCTTGGATAACCTTGCATTCTTCCGCTCCAAGATGGAAGGTGGGCAATCGCACCTGATGGATGTGCTTCCTGCGCTTGAAACCTTGGTCGTCATTGCGGTAGAGCTTGAACCTGCTGACGCTCCCCAGCAGGTGTTCGAAAGCATCAATGCCAAGGGCAAGCCGCTTTCGACAACGGATCTCATCCGCAATGAGCTTCTCATCAAATTCGGGTCGGACGATCAGGAGAGGCTCTTTGAGACGTACTGGACACCGATTGACGAAGCCTTCTCGCAATTCGGTCGTGAGCGGGACATCTACCTTGATGCGGCACTCCACCGGTGGATCATCGAGCAAGAGGGGGCTGAGAAGGTGCCCAAACGCACCGATCTCTACCAAGTGTTCAAAGGATACATCAAAGGCAGGAAAGATGGCGCGCTTGAGGATATGCTTGAATCGATAAGCTTCTCATGCCTTGAGTTCGTACGCGATCCTCAATCTTCTGAAGCGAAACGTCATTTGGACTGGGCGATGGACAAGCCGACCGGACTCATCTCTGAGCGCAAGATCTTCGGAGATTGAAGCACATCAGCTCCTCATCAGAATCTCAGCCCAGTGGAGCAGTTTCTCTTCAAGTTCTGAATCGTTTGTGTGCGCACCTTCGTCATATGCGTCAAGCAGCAGGCGCTCATCATCGCGAACCGCATCGCGCAGGTGAGCGCGACTGTTCACGAATCTGCCAGTCTGAGCATAGTGTTGCGCTCTGATCCCGAAGAACGCCGATTTCAAGCATCCCTTCAGCACCATCGAAAGGGAATCCGGCTCAAATACCGTCGTATGGCAGAGGACGTGGTATATCTCAGAAGCGCATGCCTTTGCAGCCAATTGCGCATCTTCCTGAGTGAATGCAGTATCCATGAAGTCGAAGGAGCCGTACTTCACATCGGTGTCATTGACCAAATTGAAGACATCATGCCTTGGCCATTCGGCAAGAACAGCAGGAGAACCGACGAAACCGCAGGCGAGATCTGAATTCGGCATCTGCTGGATGATGCTCCGGTACGTTGAAAGGTCATTGACGGACAACCCGTCAACGACAACCACCACGTCGATGTCGCTGGTTTCCCTCTCTTCGCCCCTTGCTCGGCTGCCCTGCAATCCCACCAAGACGAGTCTGCTGCCGAATGCCTTCTTCAGGCGTTCTATGAGGGTTCCCATCCAATCTGCCATATCAACTTCCATTGCACGGATCCTTTCTTAGAAGTATCAGTTCTTTCAATGCACCCAGCCAGCGAAGCAAAGGAAGAGGGTCGAGCTGGGATGTAGGAGACCAGAAGCACGCGACCTCTGGCGTGACAGAACGGAGTTTTAGCCAATTGGGTTGCTGTCTGATCGCAGGCGTATGATTACCCCGTGGCAAAACGTCAAGGAAAGATAATCGCGCCTTCTAATCTCAATATAACAGCATGAGATGGATACTGCACGCGCCGCTGCGGACGCGGGCTACGATGTTGAGTTCACACACAGAACATGGGGAACAAAGTCACTTCTCCGGACGTTGTCATCAACGGCGTTATCTGGGAAATGAAATCACCCCAGGCAAGCGACAAAAAAGCGATCGAGCGCAACCTTCGCAAGGCATGCAAACAGTCGCCCAACATCATCTTCGATTCCCAGAGGATGAAAGGCGCGTCTGGCTTCGAGATAGAAAAGCGCCTCAGATCAATTTATCCGCATATCAAGACGGTTCGCCGCTTGTGGTTTATGGATCGCGACCGCGAGATCATTGACATCAAATAGCCGCTGAAGTTACCATTCTTAGTATAAAAGCCCCCGAATGGTGAGGAATCACCCCTTCCGGGGCT
>CAYWWK010000004.1:0-100669 GCA_964462135.1 uncultured Eggerthellaceae bacterium
GTCAACCTGCCATGCCCTTCGTAGCGCAAGCTTTAGCTTGCGAAAGAACGAAGGGGAACGCAGACTAAAGCCTGCGCTACAAGCCTTCGCTACGGTCAACCTGTCGTATTGTCCAAGGGGACCGTTTCGTAGATGTGGGTGCCATCGGCCATGGAAGTTTTGTTCGCGAACCCCTTCACCAAGGCGTTGCCATAGGAGAACTCCATCGTGCGTCCCGCTTGCTGGAGCTGCGAAGCATACCGATCCGAGAACTCAGCCAGGCTCTGCCACGTTTCGCCATTCGTGCTCACGAATGTCTCTCCTTCATTGGCCACCGTTCGGGCTTCCGTGGTCTGCACATCGGCAGGTGTGCTGAGGTACGCAATCTCCAGGCCCAGATAGGTGTCTTGGGCATGTTCGGAGGCACCTTCGGAGGCATCGTCCGCACCGTTGCCAGTTCCGCCGTCCGCACCTTCGCCATCTTCCTTGGCTGCATTGATGACCAGGCTGATAACGAAACTTTGTCCAGCCATCACCAACACCGGGTTATCAAGGGCGACGGTATGGAATCCCGCGTCCGCGAATTCCGCGCTTGTTGCAGACACCACGGTTGCCGCCTCCATCACCTCACTGGCGCTCTTGCCATTCGCGTCGAAACCAACGGGAAGCGTGCTGACCTCCACGACGAAACTGCCATCTGGGTCAAACGTCCAAGAGCTTACCCCTTCGAGCAACTGGGTATCTTGGGCCGTGAAGACATTCGCACAGCGCACCTGACCTCCATAGCGCACAGGGGCAAGGAATTCCGCTGCACCCACATAATCATATTGATAGGCCTGGTCGTAGCTTTGATCGACAGGGGTGACGGCGAAGGCCTCAGCGTCCGAAATGGAGTGATCGTAATAGGACAGCCAGAAATATCCGCTGGATGCGCCTTCGGCATCCGGCAACCCCCAGTGAACGGCATCCTGCGAGCTGCCCATGCTCTCAAACAAAGCATCATTGCCCCAGCTGTTCTTGCAGAGCCATGCCCCATCAGCAGGGGGCTGTCCGCTGTCCGTCCCTTGGAAATTGGCTGCCGGATAGGTGTCATCCCATCCAAGGATGAGCGCCGCATGGTTGGGCATCGATTCATGGGAGGCGCAATACTGGCTCCATGTTGAGAAGGTGAAGTCCTCGCCAGCCTCCGCGTCGTAGTACTCTCCCGCGAACACGTCTTGGGGAATGCTCTGCTCCATCTGCAAGGCGATGGCCACCCCACCTACATTCACGAGCGTGCGCTTGATTGCTTCCGTGCCAGCGGGGTCATAGTCTCCGTAGATGATACGGCCATCTTGGGCCATGGCGCCTTCCACCGGACTTTCCAAGCGGAGCACTTCGCTCACGCGCCAACCGACATCTTCCACCATGCGCAATTCACCGGGCAAGGACCAGTCCTCATAGCGGCTGTCGAAGCCTCTGTCCATCTGGTACCACGGAGCGCTGGCCGCTGCATCGAAGCCGTTGTAGCAGTACGGGGCTGCATCCTCGGTCAGAAGCGTCTGCCAAGCTGTCAGGCCTGAGGCGGCGGTGGCGAAGTTGCCGGCAGAAAGCTGTTCGGTGGCGGATGACTCCTTGAGTGAGAACCCTTCGCCAGCCTGATTCCCGGCGCCCTCGGTCTGCGCTTCATGGGCGAACCACGCAATGGCGCGCTCCGAGATGTCGGGGCTGGCAGCGAGGTTGGTCAGGTCAAGATCGGCGAAGGCGGGAGAATCGGACGCAAGAGCCGTTTGGGCAACCCCGGCAATCCGTGCTTCGGCCTTCAGAATGGCGCTTTCGATGGCTCCAGCCACCGCAAAGGCCCAGCAGGCACCCCATGGAGACTGAAGCTTCGCGGTGGTGGCCTGTCCGATGTTGGGCAGGAAATAGCGCGCTGCTTGGGTGGGGTCAACCTGAGTGGATTCTGCGGAGGGTGGGGGCGACGAGGTATCTGCGCTTGGTGTGCTTTCGGTGCCGGCATCGGATGCGGCACCCTCGTCAAGCGCTTCTGCGGTGGCAGCCGCTTCCTCATCCTGTGCTTGCGCTGTCGAATTGGCAGGTGGCAGCGGACCTGGCTGCGGTCCCGTTTCGCCAAACGCACAAACCGGTGACAGACCGAACGCCAACACGAGCGCAAGGGCAACTCGCAGAAGGGATGTCATGGGCGTCGTCCGCTGTTCCATGGGTGAATTCTACTATGACTGTGCCTGAGGGGTTGTGCCGGGTGAAGCAGGCCGCCGCTTCGCGGACGACCTACGCTACGGGGCGTACCGAGGAGGTATTCCCGGGTTGACGTAGCGTAAGGCATCACGCGAAGCGTGTGCCTTGCCCTGTGCCTGAGGGGGTATTTCCGGGTGGGGCAGGCCGCCGCTGCGCGGACGACCTACGCTACGGGGACGATCTACGTCACAATGAACGACCTACGTCACAGCACCAGCTGGTCAACCTCCACCAGGGCAAGGGTCTCCTCGTTCAACGTGCATCCGATGCCGAATTCGAACCCTTGGGGATTCAGCCGCACCATGCCTCCTTCGACGGTATAGGCCGGGTAGGTGACGTCTACATCGAAGAAGCGTGACAAGGCACCGATATCTCCCGGGAACACCATGTCAGGCAGCGTTTCGAAGGCGGCGGACACGCGGCGCGCGATGCCGGTGTCGTACATGCCACCCATCCAGATGACACGTCCTGCCATCTTGGCTCGCGCGATGAAGCGCAACGCCTCTCCGATGCTGCCGAATTTGGGAGCCTTCACGGCAATGCAGCGGATATCAGGGAACTGAAGCACCCGTTCTGCCTGCTCAACATTCGCATAGGACTCGTCCGCACAGACAGGCGTTGCCATGTAGGGCTGCATGGATTGCATCTTGAGAAGCGGGTCGCGACGTACGGCATTCGAACCGCCTGACACGTCAAATGGCTCTTCGATCCAGCCGATGTTCAGCCCATCATAGGCTTTCAGTTCGGCGAAGGTGTCATCGGTGAAGCTGCGGTTCGCATCCAAGGTGATCAGCAGATTCGGGAATGCGCGACGAATGGCCTCCACCGTGGCGAATCCGATGCCGGGTGCAATCTTCATCTTGAGCCGGCGGTATCCTGCTGACACCGCTGCATTCGCATTCTCCATCATGACGGGTGTCGGTGCCAATCCAATGATGGCGCCCGATGCCACCAAGGCTTCGTTTCCAGACACCTCGGCCACCACCGGCAGCTTCGCATAGTCGCCCAAGCGACCGGCATCCGCCCAGATCTGACGATACTCCTCGCCGATGAGCTGCCACAACGGTCGTTCGGTGGCCTGACCATACAGATCCCACAAGGCATTGTCCACCGCGCTTGACGCCATGGGATGCGCCTCTGCTCCCGGAAGCCCAGCCGTCAATTCGGCAGCTTCACGCGGATGCAGGAACACGCGACCCTTGATGGCGGGTACCAGCACGTTGCGCATCCAGGAAACATCCTCGGGCAGTGTTTCGGCAAGTCCGTAGCCCTCACCGAAGGCCACGCATTCGCCCAGCCCCCGACGTCCCAACGCATCAATCACTTCCACGATGACCGAATCGCGTTCGGTGAGCGTGCCGAGCGCCGTTTTCAATGGCTGCTTGAAGGGGATGCGGATATGGTGCAGGACAACGCTGGCCACCTGAAGACGGTTCTTGAACATCTCCTCGGTGCGAACGTGGTTGATCCTGCCCTCCTCGGTGCGTGGCAGATGGTCCACTACCACCACGCCATCAAGCTGGCTCTTCTCGCCCAGCCAGAGCGCGGCCGTTTCCTCAACCTGCTCAGGGGTGAGCGTGGGATCGTCCCGCTCAACGATGGCCACCGGCCTGCGTCCCTTGCGCGGATCGGACACGCCGAACACGTGGGCGCCGCTCACGCCCGGCACATGCCGCAGCACGTCGGCGATCTCTTCGGGATACACCATCTCGCCTGCGCTTTCGAACATGTTTCCCGTTCGATTGCGCACGTAGATGCATCCGTCATAGAGCGCGGCCACATCGCCGGTGATGAAGTAATGGTCAACCGTGAATGCGGTGGAGGCGTTGAGGTACCCATCGAAGACCCCGGGGCCCTGCACGGCCAAACGTCCAAAGCCCGATTCATCCGGGTCGATGATGTGGGCCGTGTATCCCTCCATCAGCTTGAGTCCACCTCGGAACTCCGGCGTGATGAGCGACGTGGCGATGAAGCTTGAGGTTTCCGGCATGCCGTAGCTGGCGAACAGGCGCGCGCCCGCGTCCAGCCCACGACCGACCGTACGGGGATTGAGCTTGTGGCCCGCCAGCAAGATGCATTGATAGGCAGCCAGGCGACTGGCTGCATTCGGCAGGATGTCCGAACGCCACTCCTCGACCGTCAGCAAATCCTGCATCATGCGATCCGAGACGGTCACATGGGTGATCTGGCAGGCTTCGGCATCGTTGAGGATGGCTTCAGCCTCGAAGCGCCCATAGACGAGAAGGGGCGTCCTTCCCACCACTGATCGGACCAGGATCTGGAACCCTGAGATATGGTACAGGGGCAAAACGCACTGCCAATAGAATGCAGGAGTCGTCCTGTCAGCACTCTGCGTCTCAGCGGGCGCGTCGAAGAGACTGCCGCGGCTGGAGGCTTGGGCAGTGGCCACCGAATTGCCGGAGGAGGATGATTTCGCAAGCCCTCCGCCAAGAGGAAGCTTCTCTTGCCAAAGATGGCTGCTGTACTCAGCAAGCGACTTGTTCGCCAAGGCAGAGGCTTCGGTCAGCTGTGCCCAAGTCAGTGGAATGGCTCGTGATTTCGCTGAAGAAGCGGTGCCTTTGGTGAAGAGGATGTTCGCACGGGCGGACCCATCGAAGATATGGGCGGCGCGCTCCGCGAAATGGATGGTGTCGTCCACGATATCGCGCTCTTCGCCCATGATGGACCGCGCCCGCATGGAAGACCCCAGGATGCTTTCCACCAGGCGTGCTTCTTCGGCTTCGCTCTCAGGCGATGCAAGCTTGCGCACTTCAGGCATGAGCTCACGTGCGCGGGCCGGGTCCACCTGCAGCCCTATGCGCAGGCCATCCCGCTCCAACTCAAGCACACGGGCCAACTTCTCGGTCTTGGTGAGCGTATGCTTCAGCGTGACCAGCGTGAAGTTCCCATATGCGGAAGCCAGCGTCAGGAAGATGAACTCAGGGCAGTTCGGCAGGTCGACCACGACCAGGTCTTCCGGATGAACTCCCAATTTGCGAATGCGCCGAGCAAGTGCCGCCGAAATCAGGCGTACCTGCTTGTAGGTATAGGGAATGCGCGTGCCGTCTTCGGCGACAAAGGTGAAGAAGATGCTGTCAGGGGTTGCGCGAACGCTGCTTTCGAATACGTCGATCATCTGGAGGCGCGCATCCAGACGGTATGATGAAAAGGCGGTGCAGCTGCGGTCATTCCAACCCTTATGATTCCGTTTTGGGCGATTTGAAGATGACGCAGCGGGCGGATTGGATTTATTGGGCGTTTGCCCGCGGCCTTTGACATAGTAACGCCTCTGAGGAAGAAATCGAGTGGGAATCCACATTATCTTGTGATTTTTTCCGATAGGAACACAACGGGTGCACCTGCACGCTTCCGTGGGATAATGCGAGTCAGTACTGATTGGCGGCTTGTCTCCCGGTTGGCGACCCGCTCATGCTTGGCCATCAACCCGCCGATTGATAGTCAGTCAAGATCATGCACGCAAGGAGGATTCTATGGTCGAAGCACTTGACATCTGGGTGAAAGGCATCGTGCAAGGTGTCGGATTTCGACCGTTCGTCTATCGTTTGGCCAAGCGCTATCTGGTCAACGGATGGGTGCTGAATGCGGTGGACGGCGTGCACATCCACGCCGAGGCGGAATCGAAGCTGTTGGATGAGTTCGTCATGGAGATTTCGGAGAACGCACCCACTGCTGCCCAGGTGACTGAAATAGAGATGCATGAGGTTCCCCTTGAATCGTTCGACTCATTCGAGATCCGATTCTCAGAAGACGATGCCGCTCAGGAAAGCACGCTCGTCTCACCCGACCTGGCCATGTGCGCTGATTGCGAACGCGAACTGTTCGACCCTCAAGATCGTCGGTTTCGCTATCCCTTCATCAACTGCACGAACTGCGGTCCGCGCTTCACGATCACGGATGCGCTGCCCTACGACCGGGCGAATACATCCATGCGGGCTTTTCCCATGTGCGCTGAGTGCCAGACCGAATACGAGGACCCTGCGGATAGGCGCTTCCACGCACAGCCCGATGCATGCTTCGTGTGCGGCCCGCATCTCACGTGGTGGGAGCCGTCACAGCCGATGGGCCAGATGACGGTGGCGCAGACGCGCCAGCAGTCAGACGAGCTTTTGGCGAAGGCGGCGAAGCTGCTTGCTGATGGGGGCATTCTGGCCGTGAAGGGGCTGGGAGGCTATCATCTGGCGTGCGACGCCAACAATGCTCAGGCCGTGCAGCGGCTGCGTGAGCGCAAGCATCGTGACGGCAAAGCCTTCGCGGTGATGATGCGCACCGTGGGGGATGTTCGCCAGCTCTGCCAGGTATCTGCTGAGGAAGAGGCGCTGCTCACCGGCATGGAGCGCCCCATCGTCCTTTGTGTCAGAGGGACGGGGTTTTTGACACATGATGGTACTAAAGGAGCAAAAGGGACGTTCCAAAACACACATTCAGACAATGTCGAAGAGGCAGAAATGACAGCATCTGTTTCACCGCACCTTGCTCCCGGCGTAGCGGGCAAGCTGCCTGAACTGGGCGTCATGCTGCCCTATACTCCCGTCCAGCATCTCCTTCTGCATGATTTCGCTCAGCTGCAAGCCGCCCAGCTGCAAGACCAGGCGCTTGAAGCGGAAGACGGCCCCCGCGCTCCTGCAGCACTGGTGATGACCTCGGGCAATCTCCACGATGAGCCAATCGTGATCAGCGATGCGGAAGCCTATGAGAAGCTGTCTGGCATTGCCGATGCGTTCTTGGGCAACGACCGGGACATCCTCACCCGCTTCGATGACACGGTCCTGCGCGTCTTGGACCTGGGCAGCGCGGGCAGCGCCGTGCAGTTCATCCGGCGGGCGCGCGGCTATGCACCGGCCCCCATCCGCTTGGGAACCAACGCAGTGCCGAATGATTTTGCGGACACCATCTTCGCCACCGGCCCCGAACAGAAGAACACGTTCACGTTCCTGCGCAATCATGAGGCTTTCGTCTCGCAGCACATCGGCGACGTGGAGAATGCGGAAACCTTCGACGCATGGCTGGCATGCAAGCAGCGCTTCCAGAATCTGTTCGGCTTGCAGGCGCGCATCCTGGCCTGCGACAAACATCCGGAATACCTCACAACCAAGTGGGCTTTGGAGCAGGCTGCCCTGAAACGGACCGCCGGGGCACCTGAGCCGGTTGTTCAGGTGCAACATCACCAGGCGCATATCGTTTCAGCTCTGGCTGAGAACGATCTGTTCGGACCGGTTTGCGGCATCGCCTTCGACGGGACCGGCTTCGGCGCTGACGGAAACGTATGGGGCGGCGAAGTGCTGCTGTCCAACCGTGAGACGTTCGAACGCTTCGCCAACTTCGCATACGTTCCCATGCCGGGTGGTGCGGCCGCCATCAAGCACCCTTTGCGCATGGCCTTTGGCGTGCTGTGGGAATTCGACCTGCTTGAGCACCCCGGTGCACAGCGGGCTTTGGAGCAGCTGGGGGCGCAGCAGGCGGAAGTGTGCGAGCGCATGATCGAACAGGGGTTGAACACCCCGGTCACCTCATCGGTGGGGCGCCTGTTCGACGCAGCAAGCGCGTTGTTGGGACTTTGCACGGAGCCCTCATATGAAGGGGAAGCGGCCGTGCTGCTGGAGGCTGCGGCATGGGAGGCCGTTGAAGATGCCGAATCTGCCGAAGAGGCTGATGAGCGCTACGCGGTGTCGGTTGTGAAGAACACCGCTGCCGAAGGCGACACGGCGCAGACCACGTCGGTGGTGCTTCTGGATGCGGCACCCCTGTTCAAAGCGCTGCTGGATGACGTGGATTCCCAGGTGCCCGCACCCATCATCGCGCTGCGCTTCCACGACGCCATGGTGCAGGCCATCGTGACGGTCGCCCAGCTGGTGGAGGCTCTCTACGATATCAAGGATGTCGTGCTGACAGGTGGGGTGTTCATGAATCGCTATCTGATGCAACACGCGGTGCCTCAGCTTGCGGAACGCGGGTTCACCGTCATTCTCAATCGGGAACTGCCACCCAATGATGGTTGTGTTTCGCTGGGGCAGGCGGTGTCGGCTGCCTCCGGAACCCTTGGTTGACCGCCGTAGCGTAGGTCGTCCGCGAAGCGGCGGCCTGCCTTCACCCGGAATAACCCCTTGGCACAGGGCAAGGCACACGCTGACGCGTGATGCCTTCCGCTACGGGCGCGCGTAACCTTCTTTCGGAACCCCTCACACCTCGTGCATGAAGCGGAAGACGTCCTCGCGCTGGATGATCACCTGGCATCCCAGCTCTTCGCCCACCTTCGACAGGCGTTCCTGCACCTCGTTGAAAGGTGCTGCGTCCGAATCCAGGGTGACCAGCATGGTCATGGAGAACAGCTCTTCCTGACCGAGGATGGTCTGATTGATGTCATCGATGTTCGCTTGGCATTCCGTGAGCACGGTGGCCACCGCGGCCACGATGCCCGTGCGATCCTTGCCAAGCACTGAGACGACGCATTTCATAGGGGTTCCTTTCAGGTTGATCTTTCAGGTTGAGGATCGTGTCATGATGACCACGTTGGCTGATATCCAAGGCTAATTGCGCAGAATGAGCGAAAGCGCCTCATTGCGCGTGGCATGACGTCTCTCGAAGATGCCCCGCACAGCGCTGGTGATCGTCTTGCTCCCCGGTTTCTTCACTCCCCGCATGCTCATGCAAAGATGCTCGGCTTCCAGCACCACCAGCACTCCTTCAGGATGCAGCTCTTCCACCAGCGTGTCGGCAATCTGGGAGGTCAGACGCTCTTGGACTTGGGGGCGTTTGGCGAAGGCGTCCAGCAAGCGCGCCAGCTTGGAAAGCCCGCAGATGCGCCCATCCTGCCCCGGGATGTAGGCGATATGAGCATGACCGAAGAAGGGAACCAGGTGGTGTTCGCACATGGAATAGAAGGGGATGTCGCGCTCAAGCACCATCTCCTGATGGCCTTCATCGAACAGCGTCTCGAAATGGTGGCGCGGGTCCTCCGTCATCCCAGAGAAGACCTCTTCGTACATGCGCGCCACGCGGGCAGGCGTCTTCAGCAAGCCCTCGCGAGAAGGATCTTCGCCAATCCCTTCAAGAATCAGCCGCACACCCTCTTCGATCTTCGCCATATCCATAGGGTGCGAATCGTTGTCGGCTGTCTGTTCGACACTGTTGCTCATGGGCATCCTTTCTGTCGCGATAAGGATATCATGGGCGCCTTCAACTTGCGTGCGCCCTTCGCGTTCGATATACTGCGTCAGCGCCGTCATTGCACGGTGTACGTTTGGCCAACGTGGCTCAGTTGGTAGAGCAACGCACTCGTAATGCGTAGGTCAGCGGTTCGAGTCCGCTCGTTGGCTCCAGATCTTTCGCAGGCTAGAGGCATCATCGCTTCTGGCCTGCTTTGCATTCGGCGGAGAAAGGGGACACGGCATGTTCGACAAGAAGGCCCTGCGTGATCTGAGCTATGGCTTATATATAGTGACGTCGGTTGCGAAGGACGGCCGCAAGGTGGGTTGCATTGCGAACACCTTCCAGCAGGTTGCGTCAGAGCCGCCCATGGTCAGCGTGGCGCTCAACAAGGACAACGCCACCACCCAGGCCATCCTTGACACGGGGAAGTTCGCGGTGAGCGTGTTGAGCCAAGAGGCAACCATGGAACTGATCGGGCCATTCGGATTCAAGTCCTCCACCGAAATCGACAAGTTCGCGCCGGTTGACCACCAGATGTGCGAACTGGGGGTCCCCTTTGTGACGGAGGGATGCGTTGCTGCGTTCAGCGTGGAAGTGAAGGAGCGCGTGGATGTGGGGACGCACATCATGTTCGTCGGTCCCGTAGTGCATGCGCAGAAGCTGGCTGACGCCAAGCCGCTGACCTACGCGTACTATCATGAGGTTCTGCGCGGCAAGACGCCGCCGAAGGCCGTTTCCTACGTGGCGGAAGTGGAAGCGCCTGATGGTCAGAAGGGCACGGAGGTCGTTCAGGACGCAGCTGTTGCTGGCGGAGATGGCGAAGGGGCTGCTGAAGGCGGCCAGAAGCCGAAATACGGCTGGCGCTGCAAACTTTGCGGCTACATCGAGATGATGGACGAACTGCCCGATGATTACGTCTGCCCCATCTGCGGTGTGGGGAAGGACATGTTCGAGCGCATCCAGCTCTGACTCACCCAGAAGGGTCTTGCAAGCGTCCCTGTAGCGGAAGCCATCACGCTGTAGCGGAAGCCATCTGCGAAGCAGTGGCTTGCCCTGTGCCGAGGGGTTGTTCCGGGTGGGGCAGGTCGCCGCTTCGCGGACGACCTACGCTACAGGGCGTGCCGAGGAGATATTCCGGGTGGACGTAGCGTAAGGCATCACGCGAAGCGTGTGCCTTGCCCTGTGCCGAGGGGTTATTCCGGGTGAGGCAGGCCGCCGCTGCGCGGACGACCTACACTACAACGGACGACCTACGCTAGGGGCGCCCCGCTACACTCCAATGCGCGTCCAGAAATGTGAGGATGTTTTGGAGAAACGGCGAATCTGTTGCTTAGCTGTATACAAACTGAATCCGAGCGTGTATAAATGCTCATGGTTGTTAAGATGGTCAAAATCGAAAAGGAGGAAAGACCATGAAACTCACCAAGATGGCAGGCGCATTTGCACTGACCGCAGCTCTGGCTATGGGTACCGTCCCGGCGTTCGCAGCTCCCAGCGCAGAGGCAACTACCGACAAGACGTTCGACGAGATCAATCAGGACAGCGCTTCTCAGAGCACCGACGTTACGTTCACCATCGTGAACGCGGCTCTGAACGCAACCATCCCCACCAAGGTGGCTGTCGTTGTCCCGTCAAATGGTGGCGCTATCACCGCTCCTTCACCTGATGTGTATCAGCTGAAGAACAACGGTACCTCAGCAATCAACGTGACCAACGTTGCATTCACCAACCCTGAGCAGACCATCCGCCTCCCAAACGTCTCCAACAAGACGACGTACACCACTTCTGACTTCGGTGGCGCCGATGCATTGCTCGATGCTACCCTGACCCTGAAGAGCACCACCGTCAAGATGTACGTGCCTTCTACTGGCACCAACGACGGTCGTCTGACCAGCCCCGTTGAGGTTTCCAAGGGCGGTGCTCTTCCGCTGACCATCGCTGGCAGTGTCAAGATGGTTGACGAGTCAGCAACGTTGTCCGCAGGTACGCTGGGCTCCGCAACCGTGAACATCGCTTACACCATTGGTACGGCGTAAACAAAACGGTTCATTGATGGAGTAGTGCACCATCAAAACTGTGCAGGATCTGAACGATTCGGCTCAGATGAGAAGGGCGGCCGAAAGACCGCCCTTCTTTTGTAAAGAAGGCAGAGCTGCCACCATGTACGAACCGGGGTACGAGCGTTACATGAGCATGAGTGCTTGCCGAGAACACCGGTGGACGGTGTGTCATTTGTCCATATATCAATGTTCTCTGTGCTATTGTGCGAAAAGTTGCTAAAATGTCTTGCGCATAGCATTCATGCATATGACGTGAGCCTTGAATGATTGGAACAGGAAATGCCAAACGATAACGTTCAATATGAGTTTCAAGATGAAGGCAATACTACAGGCGGTCGCAAGAAGAGCTTCGTTGTATGGATAGTCATTGCATCCATTGCTTTGATCTTGGCACTCTTGGTAGCTCTGTACTTCTTTATGGATTCAACGCAATACAAGGGCAACGTTGGCGTTTTAGGTCAGCTTGATGGCAAGACCGAGGAAGAGATCGTCGAGGAGTTGAACAAGTATG
The DNA here is from genome assembly GCA_964462135.1 of uncultured Eggerthellaceae bacterium. Taxonomy (GTDB): domain Bacteria; phylum Actinomycetota; class Coriobacteriia; order Coriobacteriales; family Eggerthellaceae; genus MGBC163016. The sequence continues at coordinate 11,956 of CAYWWK010000004.1, forward strand.
TCGAGGACGGCATGCTCAACATCTCCATTTCTTCTGTCATCACCTTCCCTGATGGCAATTCCGAAGGGGAAATGCGCATTGAGAACTCTCCTGCCAATCACTATTTGATGCAGGTGGATATCACTCGGAATGACAATGGAGAGATCATCTACTCCTCTGAGCCTATTGAGCCGAACTACCACATTCAGTACGGAAAGCTCAATCAGGACTTGCCGGCTGGCAATTATGCCTGCACCGCTACCTTCTATGCTCTGAATATGGACACGAGGGAAGTGGAAGGCCAAGCTGCCGCAAACGTCGTTGTTGTCGTGCAGAACTAGGCAAAAGCGGGAATTTGATCGAAGGATCGGGTTCTTGGAGATACGTCGCAAGCCGCGCGCTTCGCGGACGAAGGCTGAAGCCTTCGCTACGGTCGACCTGCTATGTCCTTCGTAGTGCAAGCTGTAGCTTGCGAAGGGGGACGAAAGCTGAAGCCTTCGCTACGGATGTGCCTTTCGTTCGCGAATGCCATGTTTCTGCAATTAGGTAATACTTGCTGGGAAGCAGAAGGAATATGGTGTCTGCGATGAAAAAGGCCATCCATAAGCTGTTAGCCGTTCTTGTTGCTGCTTGCATGTGCACATCACTGGTGCCTGCGGCAGCCCTAGGCGCTCCCTCAGATACAGGATCTGATTCCGGTTCCACCGGAGTCACATCGCTGCCTTCGTACGACGGCGCCACCGCCACTGATCTGAACGTCTTCGATGCCGTTGGCAACAACAGGGCCACTGCCACCACGGAAGTCTATACCATCATCCGTGATACCAATTTCACGTTCGAAAACGTATCTCTTGGGCGCAACTTCACCAGTCCGCAGAACGCCATAGACATGACCGCGGCTTCTGAAAGCCTGCCCAATGGTCCTTTGACCGCAACTTTCAGGGGCTCTTCTGAATACTACAAATACCTGTGGACCATCGTGGAGGTTGACACCGGCGAAGACGGTGCAACCATCTACAAGCCCCATGAAACCTCCGCCACCTTCCAAGGTCCCAGCAACGACACTTCGGCCGGTGGTACGTTCGGCACCATTGATCCTGAGGGCAACCGCATCGGTACCTTTGTCGAAGGCACGGTTGATCAAGGTGCCAGCTTCAATCACAGTATCACCACGGCTGATGGTCTTGAGCAGGACAAAACCTATCTGTACACGCTTTACTTGGATTCAAACAACGGAACAGGCGTTGAGGCGAAGGCCCAGATCACGGTCACCATCTACGCTGACTATGCTCAGATGTCCCTGTATGCCGGCGAGGACAGCAATCCTCCCAGCATCAGGGGCTATCTGTACAAGCCTGTGGGTTCGGCACCGGAGCTGTCTGCGCAGGACATCGGTGAGAGCAATCCCATCTACAGTGCCATTGCCAACGCTGCCGGTGCAGCTTCCCCAGCCTGTGGGTTCGGCACCCCTCAAAACCTCGTCATCACCAGCATAGACAGCAAGCCCGCAGACAAGGCGGCGTATCAGAATGACCTCCAGGTGCATCTGCCTGTGCCCGTGGTGGAGGACGTGGAATTCAAGGTGGGCGATTCCGTTCCCCTGTTCTACTACGACCCGGTGACCAAGGAAGCCACCAAGAAGACGGGGACGGTTGTTGAGCAAACTGACAGCAAGGGCAATCCGGTAACGGTGGACGGTCAGCCGGTTTTGGCGGTGGAATACACGTTGACGGGTGATCTGGCCTCGGGCGGGGCTGATTTGGGTGTGTTCGCCGTTGGCTATGAGATAGAAGTGGGCGCGTTCAGTGTTGACTCCTCGGCTGGCGAGGGCGGTTCCATTTCTCCCTCTGGCAGCAATACGTATCCGGTAGGGGAAAGCCCGAAGTATCTGCTGTACCCGTTGGACGGCTATGCCATCAAGGGCGTGACGCTGACGTGCGATGGTACGGCGGTCAGCGTGGTTGAGGGCACCCTGATAGGCAATGCCTTCACCTTCGACCCTGCTTCCTATTCGATATCAAAGGGCCAGCAATGGACCATCAAGGCTGAATTCGAGAAGCCTACACCAGATCAAGACGAATACTCCGTACGTGGTACCGTGAAGGGTGTGGGAAGCGGCACCATGACGTTCACCTCTGCTGCTCCTGGTTCGGAGCCTCATGAGGTTGCCATGGGCCAGACCCTACCTGCCGATGGCGAAGATCCCATCATGCTGCCCTCTTCGGCAGGTGTGAATGTGGTTTTCAACCCTGGGCTGGGATACCGACTGAAGACGTTCACCATCAATGGCACGCCCTACCAGGTGAATGGCTCAAGTTATTACATCAGCACCCTGACGACAGGCATCACGCTTGAGGCGGAATACGAGGAAGGAACCCCCGACCCCGCCATCACGCGTGACGTGAACTTCGAAGTGGAAGGCGGCGACGCAGGCCACGGCCAGGTGATGGGTGCCGACGGCGCCTACTGCACCTCAGGTGTGATGACGGCCAACTTCGGCGGTTCGGTCACGCTGACGCTCAAGCCTCAAGAGGAATACATGGTCAGCAAGGTGATGGCCTACAACCTTGACGAAGGGGGAGACCCTATTACCCCGGGCACTGATCTGGCCACCCAGGCCGTCAAGGACGGCAGCGCCACGGATGAGGTGTACAACCTGCAGGTTAACAACGTGCTGCAGCACATGAAGATCGTGGTCACGTTCTCGCTTTCGGATGCCACTGTCGATATCAAAAACCCGACCGGTGGCTCTATCAATGAGACAGGGGTTAAGACTCTCAAAGCAGGAAAACCGCTTCCCTTGGTTATTACGCCAAGCGCAGGATACACGTTGGGCACCGTCACCCTTAACGGCGAAGATGTTTCTAGCTATTTGACATCACGTAACAATGGTGCATATTACACGGTGAATCTCGTGCGCGCTCTCGAAGACGATCCTTCTTACGAGACAAGTACAGAGGCGACCAAGGACAAGTACATCAAGGTCACTGAAAAGGTGAGTACCTTTGAGGTGACATTCGATTCAGATGTTCCTCCCGTTCCGACGTATGTGACCATCACTACGGAAGTGGATCCTTCCGGTGGCGGCTCCGTCACGCCAACGCAGCAGGTGCTGCCTGGGCAAGATGTTGATATCTTCTTCTTCCCGGACGTCAACAAGGATATCGCCGCAATCCAAATTGGCGAGGATTCCGCAACGGAAGGAATGCTGAATGACGCCAAGCGTACGGGCAAGCTCACCCTGCTCAATGTCCAGAACGACATTACGGTCAAAGTCACTTTCGCCGATGGTTCTTCGACGCTTCCCAGCAAGAAGCGCTACACCGTGCATCCTTCTGCGGGTCCTGGTGGCACTATTTCTCCAAGTGCAGAAGTGCTGGTTTACGAGGGAGAAACACAGAAATTCACATTCATTCCCGCTACGGGACATAAACTGTCCAACATCTTCGTGAATGGTCAGCCTCAAGATCTCTCCACAGAAAGTTACGACAAGGATAAGCTGACCTATACCCTGACTCCTGTGGGAGACCAGCAGGATATCACCATTGTGGGCACCTTTGCCAAGTCTGATTCATCTGGCGACGAACAACCCACCTACACGGTTGACATCAGCGCTGGGCCGAACGGGCAAGTAAGCCCATCGGGCACCATTACGGTGGCCCGAGGCGCTTTGGTGCCCATCGTCATCATCCCTAATGATGGTTATCATGTTTCTGCCGTGTGGCAGGGTCAAAAGGGCGATGCCGAAGGGAATCTCATCGATCATGTAGGCGGAGTATCCAATGGCGTCTATTCGCTCTATGACGTACAGTGCGACACTGTCATCAAGGTTGAGTTCGCCGAAGGCTCAAAACCGGATCAGCCTTCTGTAGATGAAGACAATCTTATCCGCTTGAGCGAAAAGAACATTGCCGCAGGAGTAGGTGTCACCATCACACCGCCTCTGGCAGGTTCTGTCTTCTACAAGGAGAAGGATACTGACCACGCTAACATCCCCGCTGAATTGACCATTCAGGTGGGTGCCGACTTCAAGTTGGGCACCATCCTCTTGGATGATGAAGAAATGACGGCTACCGAGGTTGAACCGGGCGTATACCGGCTCACTGTACCCAAAGAGAAGATCACCGAGCAGATGTACCTGTCAGTAGGTTCCACGCCGGAGAAGCCTTCCACTGAGATGGTGACCCAGTATGCCATCACGCTGGATATCACGGGTAACGGCTCCGTTTCACCCCAAGGCGTATCCAAGGGGGTCGTGTATGTGGAATCGGGTGCTTCTCAAACGTTCACGCTGCTCCCCGACCCGGGCAACAAAGTGGGCACGGCCAAGGTGAACAACAAAGAAGTGACGCCTGTTCGGATGACCCTCACGCAAGATGGTCAAGAGGTAGTTGGGTATTCCTATACCTTCCCTTCTGTCAAACAGGACAGCCGTTTGGAAGTACAGTTCGTGGAAGATCCCACCGCGCCTCCAGCTATCACGCCCTATGAGGTATCGGTAACCTTTGTTCCTGGAGATAACGACAAGCAGAATGGGTTTTCCTCTATCACTACCGGTGAAGGCGCAGCGAAAGTGCTTCCTGGCAACAGCGTGAGCATCACATTCCAGCCTGATTCTGGCTATGAGACTCATGTGTACAAGGGTACCAGCAAGGAAGACTGCACCGCTGCCAATGAAGTGACCAATGATTTGGTGGGTGGAACACTTACTGTTCCAAATGTACAGTCCAATATGCAATACGTCGTATGGTTCCAGCCTGTGGGTCAGGCAGTGGTGTACCACACCGTGACGGCCATGGAGGCTGAGAACGGCTCCATCCAGCCGTCTGGTAAGACGAATGTGCCCGACAAGGGAGAGTACACGTTCTCGCTCAAGGGCGATACCAATGGGACTAGCTCATACGTTCCTGACAAGGTCTACATCACGCGCGGTGACAGTGCCAAAGAAGAAATATGGGCTTCTGGCACAGGTACCGATGTGGAGATAAACAAGGCTACGCAGTCTTTCACGATCAAGAACATTATCACCGACGTGACCATTGAAGCAGAGTTCAAGCCAGGTACGCCGACAGTCGAGTTCGCGACTATCAATGCAATTGTTGATGCCGCAGGTGGTGGTACGGTTGCCCCCCCAACCCAATCTATCGCGGTGGGCACGGAAGCAAAGGTCACCATCACACCGCTTCCTGATTACAAGCTGAAGTCACTCACGATGCAGGTTGGGGCAGGCGCGCCAGTAGATGTCATGGACGCCTCGTGGGATCTTGAGAAGATGATCACATACACGTTCACTGTTGGGTCAGCTGCCGTGCATGAGATCGTCGCCACCTTCGAAAAGGTGGTGCCTCCCACGCCTGACCGCGAATTCTTCAAGGTGTTCATCAATCCGGGTGCCAATGGAACCACCTCTCCAACGGGTGAGGTATTGGTTCCTGCGGGCGGCAGCCTGCCCTTCACCATCATCCCGGACGATGGCTTCAAGGTGAAGGAGATAATTGCCACTACCGACACGAACCCCACTGGCAGTAGGGTTACCGGCAATCGGTTCAGCCATACGCTGTTCGCAGTGACCGAAGACACGAATATTCAGGTCGTATTTGAGAGAGAAGCAACGGGCGAGGATATCAATCCTCCCGCCTTCCATACCATCAAGGCCGACTCCTCAGCCAACGGTTCTGTTTCCCCAGAAGGAGACATCAAGGTAGAAGAGGGCAAGATGGCCATGTTCTCTTTCGTTCCCGACCCGGGTTACCGGTTAAGCTATATTAAGGTGGACGGCGAGGACCTTCCCTTGAGCGCCTTGAGCTCAAAGGGGCAATACACCTTCAGCAATGTGAAGCAGGACCATACCATCCACGGCGTCTTCGTTGAAGAAAATGTAACAGCAGATGACTTCGTTACTGTGAATGCTGCCGGATCCGACGGTGGCACCATCACACCTTTGGGCGCGAAGTTGGTATGGAAGGGTCAATCGGCGGCCTATACCATTGCAGCTATGTACGGCTATGAGCTGTCTGACATCCAACTTAAGTACGGCGTCAATGGCACACCAGGGAGTATCTTCCCTGACAATGGTGCGGGTGGAAAGAACACGGCCAACATCAGCACCAATCGCTTCACTTGGGCGAATGGTACGCTTACGCTGCTGAATGTGCAGGATGACATCAACATCATCGTCAGCTTCAAGAAAAAGATAATTTCTGGCCCGGAAACCCAGGTGCGTTATTCCAATATCAAGATGGACGTGAGCGAGGGTGGCACAACATCGCTGCCGAATGGGTTATCGGTCATCGAGGCGCTGCCTATGAATGGCACCATGAATGTATCAGTCATTCCAAACGAGGGCTATGCTGTTGATGAAATTGCATTCACCTACGCGGATGGAAGCACCCATACGACCACCGTTGCTGAAGCGAAGCAGATATGGACGAGCGGATACTTCACGTTGACGGCTGCTCAGGTGAACTACGAATGCTCCATCAAGGTGACGTTCCGTAAGCAGACCGATGACGAGAAACAGCAGATCGAAGATGGCACGCTGAAGCCGGCCGAGTACCGCACTATCACTGCAAGTGCTCTAGGCAAGGGCCAGATTACGCCTAAGGGCGCAGTGAGAGTGGCCAAGAATGCTTCTATCACGTTCTCGATGATCCCGACTGAGGGTTACGAGCTGTCTGCTCTCAAGGTGGGCTCGGGAACGAATACCGCAGACGTGCTAAGCACCCTTGGCGACAGGCGTTCCTACACATTCCAGCCAGGCGCAGAAGATCAGACCATTCAAGCTTCATTCAGCTTGGTGCAGGGATCTGACGGGGGTGTCAGCTATGTCCTGACTGCGCGTACCTCCGGCACGGGCGGAGCAGGTGGCACGGCTTCTGTGGAAACCCAGAAGATCGCGGCTGGTGGCAGTGGCGTGGTGTACTTCATGCCAAATGACGGATCCAGGCTGGTACGCGTGGGCGTGAAGACGGGCAATGGTCAAGAGGTCTATACGGAACAGCAGACCCTTGAGTATCGCATATCAAACATCACAGCAGATACGACAGTCACTGGTTATTTCGAATTGGGCGAGTCGCCAATCAAGGTGACCATGAAGGACATGGATATCACGGTAGCCTCCGCTGGCGGTAAGGTGAGTCCCGAAGGTACTCCGGCTGTCAAGATACCTGCTGGTGCTGAACAGGTCATCAATCTGTTCCCTGATGCTGGTTATGAAGTTGATTTTATCCGCGTGAACGGCGAACTTAGCTACATCACCGCTAACATCCGCAGCTATTCGGTGATTGCTGATCGCAATGCTGAGAAGACCGTCGTTGAGGTGTACTACAAGAAGGCCGAAGGAGAAGAACAGGATCTGACGGTCACTACGAAGGTGACGGCCACCGTGAATGGAGCAGTCGGCGGGGCCACGGTGTCTCCCCCTCAGCAGACAGTGCCTGTGGGTACGCCCGTCACGTTCTATGTGAAGGCCGCTGATGGCAAAACCATCTATGCGGTGTATGTGGACAAGGATGGCAAGAAGCACTATCTCAAGTTCAAGGGTGTGACGAACGACAAATCTACGACTATTGACAATGCTAATTGGTCCAGTGTCAGTGGTACGCGCGCTCGAACAACGGGTGTTGCTGGTGAGGAGCGTGATGCTGCTGCAGCAGGACTCTATACTGGTGGTGCCATGGCAGCTCCAGCGGTGTATCGTGGTGATGTGGGCTTGATGACAGCGGCGATGGATCCCTCCATGGAATATGGCGAGAATGGTCCTGTTGCGACATCTCCTGACAAGAAGTACTACGAGTACTATGAGATAACCATTCCGCCGGAACTGCTGGCTGAACTGATGGATCCGGAGACGGGCGAGATCTTGATTGATATCGAGATGCGCGATATCACTGAAGATGAGTTAAATGATCCGAACTCCCAGTTCATTACCACCACGCTCTACGGGGCGGGCATCTGGGCAGCGAACACCGGTGGCATGGTAGAACCCTATGGTGAAGGCATCATGGATTGGGGCTCATCCCAGAACGTTCACATTTCAGCCTTCGCTGGATACTATGTGGATCGTATCACCCGCACCTATACCTACGCAGATGGCTCAAAGAGTACGCCTCAGGAGATCCCTTACTCCGGGGGCGTGTCAAGCGGCAATGTGATGGTCACGTTTGGTGAAGGCACCGATTACAACCCAGATACAGGCACCGGAAAAGAACCGGATCGCATGGATATCAACGTGTACTTCAAGGCGTTGGGCGAAGCGTCGTTCGTGACGGTGGGTTTGGGCGATGTGAAAGGCCCAGATCCTAATTCGTCTGCGCCCGAGGGAAGTTTGGTGGACATCGATCCCAGTAAGGTGACGGTTGAACCGTCACTGACAGACGAGAACGGCAATCCTAAGTCATTCCCCCGCGATATCACGGGCAATGGTGAGCCGCAGGAGTTCGTGTTCACGCCTGATGATAGCTTGAGAGGTCCGAATGGTGGTCGTCTGATCCTGGATACCGTGATGTACGATGGCAAACCCGTTGCTGTTTCTCCGGGTACGAACCTGGTGAGCGTGCACCTGACAGCCAATGGCAAATTCGACATCACGTTCCGCGAGCTAGGGCCAGGTGAAGGAGATTTGCCGTTCAAGCCAGTGACGTACGAGGTCACTGGCAAAGTCAATGGCAATGGTACGGTTTCCTCAACCATTGAGCGTAAGGGTGGAACGGCTACGATTGGATTCCAGCCAGCTGAAGGGTGGATCCTCGATCAGGCGAATAGCTTCGACTATTACGTTGACGGCGATAACCCTGACCCGAATGCTGAGAAGGCCAAGCATGCTCTGGATCCGAGAGGCTTGTCAAACGACGAGGGCGTCTACAAGATCTTCAACATCGATCGCGATCATAGGGTAGAGCTCACGTTCGTGGAGGCAGTGGAGGTTACCATTGGTTGGAAGAACGCCGGTGGGTACGTGACACCGAACACCATGGGCGGCGCTGTTCCCATGATGTGGAAGAAGGGCGAACCCATGCCGATAGTCGTGGCCCCTTACGTCCAGTACAATGTTGAGAGCTTGACGGTGGCGACAAATGGTTCGGAATCCGACAAGACCAACGAGTTGGCGCAGAATCAAGATGCTGCTGACATACTTATGAATAAGATGGCCGAAGACGGATTGAACTTCACGATCAAGAATGGTCCAGCTGGTGTGGAAGTGCAGAGTGCTCAGCCGCTGGCTCAAGCCGAGCATATTGAGAATGGTGTTCTCTACGGAGCGGCTTCACGGTCTGCATCCAGTGAACTCAAGGCAGAGAATCACTTCAACTATGCCTATCTGTATACCGCACCCATCACCGCAAGCACTAATGTGATGGCCTCTTGGGTGCGGGAGCCTGAGCCGCCAGCGCCTACCTACACCATCACTGCAGAAATCGTTCCTGACAGCAATGGAAACCTGAACGGTACGATAGATGGTCAGGCAGGTCCTGTTGTGAAGACTGATCAACCAGCAGGTCAGAGCATCTTCTTCACGCCTGTTGCGGCTAACGGGTATCAGTTGCAAGAAGTGACCACGAAGAGCGGGATAGAGGGAATTGTCCAGCCTTCCATGGATGGCAAGAATGTCATATACGGTCCCATCCAGGGCGATGACACGGTGTACTTCCAGTTTGCGCCTATAGTTCCGGGTGGTCCGCAAGATTGGATAACCAGAACACTGCGCACGCTGCGTGCGCTGGCCCAGACAGGTGACCTGACGGCACCGCTGTTGATCGGGTTGCTTGCCGTAGCCGGTGTGGCGGTGGTGGGTGCAACCGTGACCGGTCGTCGGTCTCGGAAGCAGCAACGGGCTCACCGATAGCACATGACGGGGGGGGGTGTGATCACCCCCCTTTTTTTGTTCACCTTCGCCCCGACGCAAGCTAGCGAAGGCTCGTAGCGCAGGCTTCAGCCTGCGTCAGTTGCGGGGGATGGTAATCGCAAGCTAAAGCTTGCGCTACGAAGTTAACGCATGGTGCGCCGTAGGCACACCCCTTGGGACAGGGGCAAGCCGCATGCTGACGCATGACGGCTTACGCTACAGGCGTTCCCGGATGAACCCCTGTTGCCCACCCTGTAGCGTAGGTCATCACGCGAATGCGTGCGACCTGCCTCACCCGAGGGGGCAAGGCGCCGCTGCGCGGACGCCTTCCGCTACAGGGGGGCGATGAGGCCCGTATCATCTCCCCGCCAGATACGTCTCCATGCTGTATTCGGTGATATCGCTGCGGTTGATGATGCCAACGATGCGGCCTTCCTCGATGACAGGCACCTTCTTCAGATGGTTCTTGGAAAGCACGCGGCAGACCTCTTCCAAATCAGCATGGATGTTCACGCCGATGGTGCCTTTCGCCCCAACGGAGCTGACCGGCAGGCTCATCAGATGTTCCAGCTTCTCGTTATAGGTGGCCGTGTCGTTCGCGGAGGTCATCATCAGCACGATGGGGTCGATGTACGACTCGCTCTGGCGTGAAAGCTGCTTCAGGATGTCTCCGTCTGAGATGAATCCAACAGGCTCTCCCTTCGCATCCACGATGGGACAGGCGCTGATATGCTTGCTGATGAACAGCTCCATGGCATCCTTCACCGTGTCAGCAGGCTGCAAGGTGTAGACATCGGTCTTCATGATGCTTCTCAGCAGCTCCCTGTTCGCATAGGCGCCGCCCACTTCCTTTTCCGCCAGTGCCTTCTGCGTGCCTTCGCGCGCCTCCTGTCCCACAGCCTCAGTGGTGCCGGGCTTGTCCTTCACGAAGATCACTGTGAGCACGAGCCCCACTGCGATCATGGCTGCGCACACCATGAAGGCAACATCTATGCCAAGCATGGTGGCATCCGAGGTTCCCATGCTGCCCGAGGCGACATTCTGCACGCCGGTGGAAACGGAAACCACGATGGCCGTTCCCAGGGAACCGGCAACCTGCCGCAGCGTGTTGTTGACGCTGGTGCCGTGATTCATCAGCTTGGTGTCAAGCGCATTCATGCCCCACGTGGTGATGGGCATGTTCACGATAGCCATGGAGAACATGCGCAGTACGTAAAGAATGACGATGTACCACAGCGGAGACGTCATGGTCAGCACGCCAAAACCTATCGAAGTGACCAGCAGCAGGATCATGCCCACCAAGCCCAAAGCGCGTGGTCCGTGCTTGTCGAAGAGCTTGCCCGCGATGGGGTTCATGATTCCCATCACGATGGCGCCCGGCATGAGCACCAACCCTGATATGGTGGCTGGATAGCCAAGCAGCGTCTGCACATAGATGGGCATCAGGATGGCAGCGGAAAGAAGCGATCCCTGAACCAGCATGCCGATGATGGTGGCAATCAGGAACTTGCGGTTGTACAGCACCTTCACGCGCAGCATCGGTGTTTCCAAATGCGTCTGGCGAATGAAGAACCAGACAACGCACACGCATCCGACAACGGTGATGATACCTGTGAACAGCGTCAGCCCGCTTGATCCGAGCGCCGAGAATCCATAGAGCATCCCGCCAAACCCGAGCGTTGAAAGAGCCACCGAGAGCGCGTCGAAAGCGGCGTCTCCCTTGGTGCCTCCCACCTCCTTGTTTTCCATGAGGATGCCAGCCAGCACCAGTGTGATGGCAGAGAGCACTGCTATCCCCAGAAACATGATGTGCCAGTCAGCGGTATCCACCACAATGCCACCTACCGTAGGCCCAATGGCGGGTGCAAAGGCGACGACCAGACCGAAGATACCCATGGCGGCACCGCGCTTTTCAACGGGGAAGGTGACCAGGAGCACCGTCATGGACATGGGCATGAGAATGCCCGCGCCCACTGCCTGCACGATGCGTCCCACAAGGAGCACTGGGAAATTCGGTGTGAGCCCACAGAGGAGAGCGCCAACAAGGAAGACCAGCATGGAGAAGAGAAAGAGCCGCTTGGTGGTGAAGCGGTCCTGCAGATAGGCCGTGATGGGAATCATGATGGCGTTCACCAGGGTGAATCCCGTGGTGAGCCATTGAGCGGTGGCGGCGTCCACCGAGGTGTCGGTCATGATGGAAGGCAGCGCGGGCGCTACCAAGGTTTGATTCAGCACGGTGACGAACGTGCCCACCATGATGACCGAGATGGCCATCCATTGTCTACGCGAAAGACCCATATGCTTTGACTCCTTTGATTCTTTTGCTTTTGTTATACCGCAATTCGCTCAATGTGTCAGAAACCCCGTCCCCTTTGGCACGCTTTGTTACAATGCGGGCACCCGAGGAAAGGATCGTCTATGACGCGTCGTGCCATCACCCCTGGCACTTTCGACCCTATCACCAACGGCCATCTTGATATCATTGCGCGGGCCGCTTCCATGATGGACGAGGTCATCGTTGCCGTTGCACAATCCGCTGGCAAGCATCCCCTCTTCACCCTTGAGGAGCGCACAGCTTTGGTGAGACAGGCGACGGAGCACCTGGCGAACGTCTCGGTCGAGCCGTTCGATTGCCTTCTGGTGGATTTCGCCAAGCAGAAAGGTGCCCATGTCATCGTCAAAGGCCTGCGCGCCATCACGGATTTCGAATACGAGTTCCAAATGAATGCGCTCAATCATCAACTTGACTACGAGTTGGAAACCACTTTCATCATGAGCCCCCCGGAGTACATGTACTTGTCATCCTCAATCGTGCGTGAACTTGCAAGCCTCAATGGCGATGTGGCGCAGTTCGTACCGCCGTGCGTGGTTGAGGTGCTGAAAACGAAGACGAAGGAGCTCTCATGAACAAGCCGAAGATAGCTGTGATGCTGGCAGACGGAACCGAACCCATGGAGGCCATCGCTCCTATCGATGCGTGGCGTCGGGGTGGCGTTGATGTGACGATGATTTCCGTGATGAGCGGCCGGGATGTGCGCCTGTCGCAGGATATTCTGATGACGGCCGATTTCGGCGTGACGGATGTTGATCTCATGGGGTTCGATGGCATCCTGGTGCCGGGCGGTTCGGTTGGTGTCGAGAATCTGACGAAGTGCACACAATTGTCCGATGCCTTGAAGGCCTTCATGGCTGAGGGCAGGTTCGTCTTTTCCATTTGCGCGGGTCCAACGGTGTTGAACGGATTGGGTTTGCTGGAGGGAGAGCGTGTGACCTGCTACCCTGGCTGCGAAGAGGGCTTCCCGGCGGGGTCGTACGTGGGGCATTCAGGTGTCGTGCACGACGGGAATCTGGTCACCGCTTCAGGGCCTGCCTATGCGTTGGAGTTCGCGCTGGTCTGCTTGTCGGTCATGACAACACCGACGAATGCCGACGAGGTTGCTGCTGGCATGCTTGCCACGGATAAATCGTAGAGGGTATTCCATTGTCAATGTAGCGTAGGTCGTCCGTTGTAGCGCAGGCTTTAGCCTGCGATTGCCACCTACCCTGCAACTGACGAAGGCTGAAGCCTTCGCTACGGTCAACCTGTCATATTGTGCACGGGGCAAGCCGCATGCTTCGCATGACGGCTTACGCTACAGCGAATGGCTTCCGCTACGAATCATCGTCCATCACTCGTCCATGCCCTTCTTGAACTCGTTCGCGAAGTTCTTGAACATGCCTTTGGTGCGTCCGATTTGCTTGCCGGTGGCATACACGCCTTTCTCAATGGCATCGCCCGCTGTCTTCGACGCCTCCTTGGATGCCTTCTGCACCTTGGGTTTGACCTTCCTGTAGGTGCGCGTCACCTTGTCGGTGGCGATGGCCGTGGCGGTTCCCGCCTTCTCGGCTGCTCCGCCTACGACAGGAGCATCCTTTGCGGTATCTCTTACCAACAGGGCTCCCAGCGCCCGATCGTCATCGTCGTCGGCCATGTACAGCCGGGTGCCGATGCCGCGCTTGAAGCCGCAGATGTCCTCTGACGGCAGGCTGCGGCGCCCGAGCAAGGTGTTCGCCGTGGCGCCTTGGCTGATCTCCACGGCGCAGACGCGACCCGTTTCGCTGTCGAAGGAAACGGAATCAACGAATCCCAGCTGGGTGCCGTCCTGGGTGATGGCAGGCAATCCCACCCAGATGACGCAGTCGTCAAGATTGATGCCCAGTTCTTTGCAGGCACTCCTGTCCTTTGAGCCCGCGTCATCGTTCAAGACGATGTCGCCGTCTTGAATGTGCCAGCCATTGAAGGCGACGAACAGGTCCTTCCGATGGAACATGAGGGCGATATCAGGACGCTTGATGAGAAAGCCCACCAGTCGCGGCTCCTTCGGATGGAAGACGAACGCATGGATGCGGCCGACCTTCTTCGTGGCATCGGGGTCGTTCTTGCGGGGTCGTTCCGTCCAGACCTTGCGGGTGGACAAGTCTTTCGTCTTGATTTCCATGGAGGGGATTATACCGTGGCGCGCAAGGCCCATGGTGCACGCACCCTTTCATCCTCCTAACAATCCTATGCAAATGCGTCCACATTGCCTTGAGATGCCGTAGGATATTCCCAGACAGATACATGCAGTGAAAAGAGAGAGTGATCCCCATGCCGGAAGGCGCATACATTGGCATCAGCCTTGTGCTGGTGGTCTTGTTCCTGTTGATGAACGCATTCTTCGTGGTGGCTGAGTTCGCATTGGTACGCGTGCGGAAATCCCAGCTAGAGATTGCGGCGGCGAAGGGAGCGAAGGGGTCCAAGAACGCCCTTCTGATCGCGAACAATGTCAATGCGTATCTGTCCGCCTGCCAGTTGGGCATCACGTTGGCTTCGCTGGCGCTGGGCTGGTTGGGAGAACCCGCCTTCGCGGAGCTCATCCGTCCCATCTTCGAGCTTTTCCACGCACCTGAGCCGGTCATCGCCGTATGCGCCGTGGCGCTTGGGTACTTCATCATGACCACGTTGCATGTGGTGGTGGGCGAACTCATCCCGAAATCGCTCGCCATCTTCTCCACGGAGAAATACGCTCTGCATACGGCCACGCCGCTGCTCATTTTCTACAAGGTCACCTATCCCATCATGTGGCTGTTCAATTCCATCACGAACGGGGTTGTGCGCCTGTTGGGTCATGACCCTGCGAACGAGCACGAGGTGTATACCGGGGATGAGATCAAGATCCTGGTTGATGAGTCCACGGAAAGCGGCCTCATCAATCCCGAACAGAACGAGTTCGTTGACAATGTGCTTGACCTTGGAGACAAGGACGCTGAATCCATCATGACTCCGCGCACGGACGTCGTGTTCTTGGATGTGGAAGATCCGCTGGAAGAGAACTTGGAAACCATCAAGCAGCATAAGTACACGCGTTATCCGGTTTGCCGAGGCAGCCGCGACCATGTCATCGGGTTCGTGCATATCAAGGACCTGTATGGGTTGGCACCGGATACGCCCATGAATCAATGGAAGATTCGCGAACTGCCTCCCATTCCCGAAACGGTTCCCATCGCGCGCCTGATCGACCTTCTTCAGGAGGAGCGTACCGAGATATGCCTTGTGGTGGATGAGCATGGTGGCACCGCAGGCATCGTCACGCTGGCGGATGTCATGGAACAGATCGTGGGGCGCATTGATGACGAGTATCGCCACGATGCGGATGATGAGATCGTGAAGCTGGATGACGGCACGTTGGTGATAGATGGCAGCATGTCCATCGATGAGGTGGAGGAGCTCATAGGGTTTGCGCCTCCTGGCATGGATGAGGTTGAGACGGCGGCAGGCTTGATATTGATGCTGCTGGACAGGATTCCCGATGAGGGCGATGAGGTCACCATCGAAGACGTCGAAGGTATCAAGCAGGACAAGGCAACCTTCACCGTTGTTGCCATGGACAGGCTGCGCGTTGACAAGATTGCGGTGGAGCTTTCGTAGATCCGAACACGCTTTACAAGCGCGCTCGCATTCTGGTGCCCGGGGTGGGATTTGAACCCACACGTTCTTGCGAACGGCGGATTTTGAGTCCGCTGCGTCTGCCGTTCCGCCACCCGGGCACAGGCACGGATGGGATTATAGCTCACCTCAGGCCCTCTGCGTTCGAGGAAACGGTTGTAAACAGCAATGAAACGTTCGGCGAGCGCAATCGCTTTTTCCGCAAACGCACCTTCATTCGATTCGGCACCGTTGCGATTTCCCGGTGAACGGCAGAAAACTGGTCTATAATAGGGACGCGCGTCGCAGCCAATGCAGCAAGAACACAGCAAGCGACCAAGAATAGAATGGATACATGCGCGTTCCGTGCGCATAGAGTGGAGGTATCGTGCTGAAGGCAATCATCGTTGATGACGAAGCTCCTGCGCGTTCCGAATTGACATACCTTCTGGGTGAGGTTGGCGGAGTAGAGGTCGTGGCGGAAGCCGCGGGTGTTCGTGAGGCCATCGAGAAGCTCAAGGAATATCCCTGCGATGTCATGTTCCTTGATATCAACATGCCAGAGGCCACTGGCTTGCAGCTGGCTGAGGCCTTGCAGCATCTGAAGTTCCCGCCCGAGGTCGTCTTCGTCACAGCCTATAGCGAACATGCCCTTGATGCGTTTGCGGTGAATGCCATCGATTACCTGGTGAAGCCAGTCGAGACGGAGCGCTTGACGCAGGCCATCCAGCGTGTGCGCGAACACGTGGCTTTGCATGTGCAGGCGCAAAAGAGTGAGCGCATCCCGGTAGAGAAGGGTGGAAAGAAGATCCTCATCGGGATAGACACCATCCGCTTCGTGAAGGCCCGGGATGACTACGCATATCTGCAGACGGACACTGACCGGTACTTCTCCACAGTCAGCCTGGCACAGCTTGAGAAACGCCTTGACGGCCACGGGTTCTTCCGGGTGCATAGGGCGTATCTGGTGAATCTCTCCATGATCGAAGAGGTGGAAACCATCAAGGGCGGAACGCTTTCCCTTACCTTGAACAGCGTGGAGGAGAAGATCCCCGTTTCCCGTCGACGTGTCTCAGCGCTGAAGAAGGCCTTGGGCATCTAAAGCTGCAGCGAGCGGCTTGCCTACCCGGATAAACATTTTGGGTCGATCTCCGCTTCGCTCGGATCGACCCCTATAGTTCAGACTGACCCCTACGGATAACAGGGACGCGGTCTATCGCCCCGTGCGTAGCGCAGGCTTCAGCCTGCGTGTGCTGCCAAGGCAACACCTACGAACCCATCTCTGCGACTGGATTGACTCTTACCTAGTAATTCGTGGCGCGAATCTGGAAATGACCTTTGTCATGATGGCAGACAGGGCATTCCTCAGGCGGTTCGGTGCCTATCTCAAGGTGTCCGCACACGGTGCAGTACCAGACCTGCACTTCGCTGCGCTTGAACACCTCATCGTTGTTGATGCGATCGATCAATGTCTGGAATCGCTCGTAATGGCTCTTCTCGATGGCGGCCAGGCCGTCGAAGAAATCCGCCAGTTCGTCAAAGCCTTCTTCGCGGGCGGTGGCTGCATAGGCCGGATAATTCCCGTCCCACTCCTCCTTTTCGGAGGCGCTGGCCAGCTTCAGGCATTCCAAGGTGGGCGGGACACCGCCGTCATGGAGCCTCTTGAACAGGAGTTTGCCGTGATGGAGCTCATTCTCGGCGGTTTCAGCGAAGATGTTTGATATCTGGACGTAGTCATCCTTCTTCGCTTGCTGGGAATAATACGTATATTCCACATAGGCGAGCGCTTCTTGGTTCAGCGCAGCTTCCATGTTCTTCCATGATTGGGATTGCTTGATGTCCATGGTTGCTCCTTCCTTGGAGACGGGTGGCATTCCTGCCGCTTTCGCGTTCTTCCCATGGTAGGGGTTGGAGAAAACGCAGTGCTTCCAGCGAAGAACAGTAAGAAGACCGTTACGAAACAGCTATCCATATGTGACGTGTGCGCTTGAGGTTATCGCGATAATGGGATGACGGAACAGGAGTGGAGAAGGAGTCGCATAGAAGGAGCCGCATATGACCGCAACGAAATCCGACCGAGCGCTCAAGGTGCTTGCTGGCGTCTTCATGGCTCTCATGGTTATCCTGCTTGTCTTCTTCGCGGGGGTGAACATCTTCGTGGGGGTTGTCTATCAGTCCTTCTACGCTCAGTCTGAACGCGAGTTCGCCATCCCGGGAGTTTCGGAGGGATTCATCCCTCAAGACCTCGATTGCCTTGAAGATGGAACATGGTTGTTCAGCGGATACATGACCAAGGGTGGGGAATCACCGGTCTACTTCCTTCGCCCTGACGGCACATCAGGGCACTTCCTGCCGATTCGCCCTGACGGCTCTTCCTATGATGGGCACGGTTCCGGCATCACGTCAGATGCGAACTGGGTCTTCCTCACTGATGGGGAGGGCTTTCTGGCCTTTGAATTGGCCGAGGTGGAGACCACGGGAAGCAACGCGACGATCCAGGCGCAGACCAGCCGTTCCCTGGAATTCGCCCCTGCGTTCCTGAATATCGAAGACGGCGTTCTGTATGCGGGCAACTTCTACCATCCTCAAGCCTACGAGACCCCTTCTCACCATCAGATGGATACGCCCAGTGGCGATTGGAATCCTGCCGTGATGTACGCCTATCCTGCTTCCGAGACAGAAGATCTGGGCTATGAGAGCGTTGCCGCTTGGGTCTACTCCATCCCGCCGCGTATCCAGGGGATGTGTCTGACTGGCGACGGACAGATGGTCCTCTCTCAATCCTATGGGCTTGCCACCTCCCATCTTTTGGTCTATGACTTGGCGGCAACGGCAGAAGATGAAGCACTTGAGCCAGCAGAGGTGTTCTTCGCTGACGGTCGGGAGGTGCCTCTGTACTATCTGGACAGCCTTGCGCTGAGTGCGGATATCGCCGCACCACCGATGACGGAAGGCATTGAATGGCATGATGGGCGCGTCTTCATCGCTTGCGAGAGCGCCTCTGACAAGTACCTGTTCGGAAAGATCTACGGTGGGGACATCGTCTATGGTCTCAAGATAGGATAGTCGATTGACTGTACTAAATTCAGTACAGTAAAAGAGCACCCAGGTCATATCCTCTTGTTATCGAAAGACCAGCTGGATACCAGGAGGCGCCATGAAGATCTGCGGCATGACAGTGGAAGAGTTCGCATGTTTGCTCAACGAGTCCTTCGAGACCATCAAGCGGTCCACGCGACAGCAAGACGCCCTCCATTACACGAAGGAACGCATGTTGGCAGACGACTTTGAGCGTTCGTTGGAGCGTTTGCGCGCAATGAAGAAGAGCGCTTGACAGGACAGACCCTGTAGCAATATGACAGGTTGACCGTAGCGAAGGCTTCAGCCTTCGTCAGTTGCAGGGTGGGTGGCAATCGCAGGCTAAAGCCTGCACTACAGCAGACGACCTACGCTTGGGGCTTCAGGAAGAGGATATTGTTGATGTCCTCCAACCCTGCCTGTTCGTCTGCCTCTTGCCACTTGTTGTCGACCAACTCATAGTCAAGGTCAACGGTTTCGTCTATCACGTCAAGATTACTGAAGTCTTCCATCAACCGCTGACCCACCACGTCGTACTTCTCTTCCTGAGGCATGACGGCGAAGCTGGGATCGTCGGCAAACGAGGCGGCAGCTTGGCGGATCATGGCGTAGTAGTCTTGATAGCTCTTCCCCGCAAAGGTGATGGTGACCACCGCATGGTCGCCGTTCACGGCGATGTTGTCTATGTGGTAGTCGAACCCATCAACCAAGACGGTGGCGAATTCCTGACGGTCGATACCCAAGGTGGTCAGGGTTTCATCCTCAAGAGTGGAGATGATGTTCGAGAGCACTTGGTCATCAGCGTTCTTGTAGCTGTCGTACTTGGTGGTGACGGCTTGCTCGATGAGCTCTTTGTCATTTGGTCCGCAACTGGGAAGAGCGACCATGAGACCTGCAAGCAGCAGACAAGAGCAGAACAGGGCTATGATCTTCCGGGCGGTCATGAAGAGCTCCTTTCGCAGATAAGACAATGCATCCAGACAGACGGTGCATCTTGAGGGGAGATTGCTATCTTATCAGGGGTTTCCTGAAAACAACGCCCATGATGAGCAAATGAGGACCTTGTTCCTGCGGATGGTCCTCATAGCCCTTCATAAGCGTCAGGAACCCTGCCAGTTCGTCAATCGGTCATTGCCAGAAGCGCTTCTTCGGTCTGCTCACCCGTCTTGGTATCCATGAGGGATCCGTCGACGAAAAGCGTGTAGGTGGGAAAGCCGTTGGGTGCATATTCGGAAGCCAGATCGGGCGATTTGTCCACGTCAACCTGATAGACAGCGCACGTTCCCGCAACCTTCGCTGCGACGTCATCCAAAATGGGCTGCATGCGCTGGCAATGCGGACACCATGTAGCGAAGAACTCTACAAGCACCTTCCCGCTGGATTCAAGCACCTTGGAATCGAAATCCGTGTCGTTCAATACTTCTTGCATCTTCCTTGCCTCCTGGAAACACCAAAGGGATCGAGTGAGTTAGCGAACAGGATGGTACGTTCGGCTGATGGAGGCGGGGTGCGTCAGTGTCCAATGATTTTCCAAGTGCATCCGTTTCGTTTATGCAATGTTAAATGGGAAGGGAATACCTGAAGGGTGAGCGCAGATGATATAGTGTCATGCGAAAAGCGTCCCTACTGCACAAAGGAGACCCTGAAAGCCATGGTCAAAGAAATAATCAAGGATGAAGAGATCCTGTCAAAGCCCTGCGAGAAGGCTACCATCGATGATATGCCCATCGTGCAGGATCTGCTCGATACCGCCGAGTCCATGGAAGACGTGGCGGGGCTCTCTGCGAATCAGATCGGCGAGACGAAGTGTGTGGCCATCTACCTGACCGATGCCGATGAGATGAAGCCCGTCTTCAACCCCAAGCTGGTCAAGGCGCTCTACCCGGTGAAGATGGAGGAAGAATGCTTCTCTGTGGACGGCTCCCGCAAGGTGACGCGGTTCGAATGTGCCACCATTGCCTATGAAGAGCCGATTGACGGCAAGCTGGTTTCCCGCAAGCGTGAATTCCATGGACGTGAGTCCCAGATACTCCAGCACGTGATTGACCACTGCAAGGGCAAGGTCATCTGACCCTCGCGAGCGGTTGCGGGCATTGAGAGGGCGATCATGGCTACTAGGGTGATGGCTCCCAAAGAGGTGCGCACAAGACGCGTGGAGCAGGTGCTTTGGATCGTCCTCGTGCTCAATTTGGCCGTTGCGGCGGCCAAGTTCTTCTATGGGCTGGCATCCGGTTCTGCCTCCATGCAGGCAGATGGCATTCACTCGGTCTTTGACACCTTGGGGAATGTCGTGGGCTTGATCGGCATCTCCTTGGCGGCTCGACCCGCTGACAAGGAGCATCCCTACGGCCATTCGAAATTCGAAACCTACGGCTCGATGGTCATTGGCGTCCTGCTGCTGGTTGCCGCTTTCGAAGTAGGGACCGGCGCGGTAGATCGCCTGACCAGCGGCCAATATACCGCTCAGGTGACCGTCATGTCCTTCGTGGTCATGGTGAGCACGCTGATCATGAATCTTGGTGTGTCGCTGGCAGAGCGGCGCGCGGGCAAACGGCTCCGCAGTGATATCCTGCGCGCTGATGCGGCCCATACGCTTTCGGATGCCTTCGTTTCCATCGGTGTCATCGTGGGACTCGGGTTCGTCAGCCTGGGTTTTCCCATGGCCGATCCCATTGCAGCCTTGGTGGTCACCGTGTTCATCCTGATTTCCGCGGTGAACGTCTTCCGCCAGGCGTTTCGCACGCTTTCCGATCATGCGCGCATCTCAGCGGAGGAGATCACGCACGTCGCCGAATCCGTTCCTGCGGTTCGTCAGGTGCATGCGGTCAGGACGCGGGGGACCGAATCGGAGGTCTATGTGGATCTTCACCTTCTGGTTGATCCTGCGATGTCGGTGGCTGATGCGCACCAGGTGGGCGACCGCATAGAAGAGACGATCAAGGCGCGCTATCCTGAGGTTCAGGAAGTGCTTGTCCACATCGAACCGGATACAGAGACGGAACGCCAAGAGGCATGAGCGTGGCTGCTCGTTGCTTATAATCAGTTCTCAACGATCATTGAGAGAGTTTGGGGTACCCGTGAAAAAGAGAACGTTTCTCCTCCTGCTGGCGGCATGTTTGGGTGCGCTCCTCGTGGGCAGTTTGAGCGCCTGTTCGGATGAGCCTCCCTCATCCGATGCTTCGGACGTTCCGGTGCGTATCGGCACGATGCCCACGGAGGACATCCTGCCTCTGTGGATAGCCGAGCAGGACGGCCTTTTCGCTGAGGCGGGGGTGAACGCCGAGGTTGTCTCCTTCGATTCCGCCCAGAGCCTTTCCGCAGCCATCACGGCAGGGGACGTGGATATGGCCATGACCGATATCATGCGGGCGGTGAAGCTTTGCGAATCCGGGGCTCCTGTGGTGATGGAATGGGTCACGCTGGGTGAGACGGCTGATCAGGGTAGGTTCGGCGTGCTGGCTCCCGCCGATGCACCTTACAGTACGCTTGCGGAGATGGCGGCCTATGGGGCCAGTGGAGAAGCACCCGAAGGCTTCGGCGTAGGCGTGGCTGGCAATACGGTGCCTGAATACGTGTTCGACAAGCTGTGTGAAGAGGCCGGGCTCACACCGGGGGCCATCCCTGCCGTGGAGGTGGCCAGCCTGCCTGAGCGATATGGCCTTGTGGCAAGCGGGAACCTGGGGGCCGCAGCGCTGCCAGCCTCCTTGCTCACGCTGGGGGAAGCGTCGGGCATGAAGCTCATCGCTGACGACACGCAGGGGGAAAACCTCTCCCAGTCCGTCATGGTGGCACGCGCGGTGTTCGCCGAAGAGCATCCTGATGCGGTCAAGGCTGTGGCAGGTGCGTGGGGAGCAGCGGCCATCCTTTGCAATGCGACACCGGATGCCTACCGCACGCTGCTCATCGAGAAGGCCAACATCAACGAAGCCGTTGCGGATGAGTACCCCATCAGCGCGTACCCTCTTGCTACGACTGTGGATGATGAGTACCTGCGCCCTACGGATGCCATGGTGTCACCGGTTATCACATGGATGAGGCAGAAGGGCTATGGTGGCGAAGGCGTGAGCTATGACCCAGCTACGGGTGTGTTCACGGTTGGGTAGGCAGTAGGCTGCTGTGAATCGAGCGTTAGGGTATCTCTGGGGTACGATCTTCGTGCTGGCAGCATGGTGGCTGTTGGCGGTGTTGGTGGCATCCCCTGCGCTCCCAGGCCCGGTGCAGACCGTTCGGGAAGTGGGGGCGAATGCAGCCACGCTGCTGCCTCAGACGATGGTCAGCCTTGAGCGCCTTGTGGCGGGTCTTGCCCTTGGCGCGTTGATGGGTGCGCCCATCGGACTGGCGTCTGGGATGCTTCCCCGAGTCGACCGGTTCGTCTCACCCGTGCTCTACATCCTCTACCCCATTCCCAAGATCGTGTTCCTTCCCGTGCTGTTCGTGTTCTTCGGCTTGGGAGGGCAGGCGAAGGTTCTGCTCATCGTCATAGCGGTGGCATTCCAGATGATGGTCACGATGCGTGATGCGGCTCGGGCAGTGCCGAAGGGCCTGATGGAGGCCATGCGCTCATTGGGCGGCAATGAGCGGCTGGTGTTCTTCCATGTGGTTGTGCCGGCAACGCTGCCGTATCTGTTCTCAGGCCTGCGTGTGAGCACGGGTACGGCGGTGGCTATTCTCTTCATAGCTGAATCCATGGCGGGATCTACCGGGTTGGGCTATTACATCATGCATTCCTGGTCCATGCTGGAGTATGCTCGGATGTTCTCCGGCATTGTGGCATTGGCCGTGGTGGGTGTGGTGCTCTATGAGTTGTTCGACCTGGCTGAGCGCAAGTTGACCCGCAACGAAGAAAAGGGCTTGTAGCGTGTGGTGAAGGTCTGTAAGGTTCGACCGGGGCTGTAGGGGTCGACCCGAGCGTCGTAGGGGTCGATCCGAGCGAAGCGGAGATCGACCCTCAACCCAAGAAAACGACAATGACCCAATTGTCACATCGGGCGGACCCAAGAATCCGCCCCTACGAAGGCAATGCAACATCGCTGGTGTTGGGCTTGCCTTGCTTGGAAAGGGGTTGCGTGCGCCTGTAACTACACTGCATGCGGCGGCCCTCGTCATTGGCATCAGGATCGCAATGGAACCTGCAAGGATGCTATAATCCAACTCAACGGAAGCCCGTACTAGCTAGCGGGCAGCGCCGTTATTTTTTGGGAAGGGAGTAGTGCCAGCTACTCCCTATCCTCTTCCCGGCTCCGTCTTTTTCGTGCTTTGGTTATGAGTTCAATTGCAGCTTTGATCATGTTCAAAGCCGTAAAAATCAGGCCCGGGGATGGGGGATCCTCGGGCCTGTCGTGCGGAACTGCGGTCTCAGGGGTGACTGCGGAGAGAGTGCCTACGCGATGTTGTCCTTCTCTCCCGGGGAGAAGAGAACGCACTTGTCAATATAGGTCATCTTGCGCGCCAGTTCTTCCACATCACCGTATTCCATCACCTTTGCTTGGCAGTTATGCACGCAGGAGGGCAATTTGCCAGCCTCGATGCGGTCCAAGCACAGATCGCACAGATTCGTCGTTGCGGGAAGATAGAAATAATCCCACGTGCCGTCCGGGTCTTTCTTCGGTCCGTACTGCATGACCGTAATGCCGCAATCGCCAAATCCGTAATCATGCTCTCGCTTGCAGGCAACCTCGCAAGCATGGCAGCCGGTGCAATAATCGTATTGGATCAGAAGGCCCTTATTTGATATTGAGATGCTTGCGCTCATAGTTCCAACCGCCTTTCTGGGTGACTTGTTCAGTGGGAAGAACCTCGCTGTTCTCAGGTGTGCACTTGTAGAGCTTGCAGAGCAGACCGTTGTACGGTGCGCCGTAGCCGCTCTTTCCAACATCGCATTGGGTGGTCAGGTTGTTGATGTTGGAGTCGAAGACGCCATAGAGGCGCTCCGGATCATCCTCAGGGAACCACCAGCCATGCTCGGCCATGACGAACTTCGGGTTCAGGCCGGGAGTGATGGTCACGCGCTGGCGGCAGCGACCACGCTGGTTCTCGATCCATACCCAATCGCCCTCAACGAAGCCCATCTCCTCGGCCAGCTCAGGGGCGATCTCCACAAGCGGATCAGGATGGAATTCGCGCATCGTGGGCATATGACGATGCTCTGAATGGAAGAACTCATAGCTTCTGCGACCGGTCATGAGGATGAGCGGATACTCCTCGGCCAATTCAGGGGTTGAGATGGGGCTCTCATGAGGCTCTTCGAAATAAGGCGCATTGGGCAAGCCGTAGGCGCTCATCATGGCCGGAGCGAATTCGAATCGGCCCGTCACGGTATGGAATCCCGGTTGGCCGTCATAGCGGACATCTCCGCGCTCGTACTTCTTGTAATTCCACTCAGGCCACGAGATGACCTTCTTTGTGAGCGCTTCGAAGTCCATATCGGTATCGGACTTCGCCAGGATCTGGTTCATCCACTCGATATCGGTCGGCGGAATGGGGCTGTCAGGATTCAGGCGATTGCAAAGCTCTGCCACCAATTCCTCATCGGTCTTCGCCTCATAGAAACGATCAGAGGTCTTGCGGATGACGCGCAGAGGCCACCACCAGGCACGCAGTGAGTTGCGCTCGGGACCCATGGCGATGGGGAGGATGAGTTCGCAGAAGGCCATGGAAGACGGCGTCTTCACATAGTTGATGTCGACGTTGAACTCGGAATGGTTCATATAGGCATCGTAGATGCGGGGTGCCTCCGTTGCCATGTTCGTGATGGGGTTCGTGGAGTAGAGCACGAACATCTTCAGCGGGAATTCCTCACGGTCGACATCGTTGATCTTTCCGTCGGATTCCATGCACTCCAGCGTCACATCCTCTTGGGCCATGTTGCCAACGTCGCCCTGGGAATGCATGGGATAGAAGTTGTTGCCCAAGATGAGCTTGCGATGATCCTCTGGCACGAACTGCCAAGCGTCCTCGGTGGAAAGGGCCAGGTGATAGGCGTGGTCAACCATCAGCAGGCTGCCGCCGGGAACGTCGATGTTTCCAGTCATGCCCACGATGCCCATGATGGCCTGACCTGCCGGGGTGGCATTGATCTGCTGATCAAGCTTCAGGCCCCATTGGAGAGCCATGGGTTTCGCATTGCCGATGAACAGTGCCGCCTTGCGAATGAGCTCCGGGTCGAGCCAGCAGATCTCACCGGCCTTTTCGGGCGACATCGTGCGGCAGCCCTCGATGAAGTCATCGTAGCCATAGCCCCACTCGTCGATGAACTGCTTGTCCTGCAGTCCTTCGGCATCGATCACATTGGCGATGGCCATGGCCAGGGCCGCATCGGTTGCGGGGCGAAGAGGGAGCCAGTACTTGGCCTTTGCTGCCAGCCAGGTCAGGCGGGGATCGATGACAACCAGTTCGCTGCCACGCTTCATGCATTCCACGACCCAGTGGCCGAAGAAGCCATCCGCGTTGGATACGATGGGATTGTTGCCCCATACCAGGATGCACTCAGGAATGACGTAGTTGGGATTGTCGAAGCGATCCTCGAAGCCCTGGGACATATCCGCGATGATGAAGCAGCCAGCCATGAGAGCCTGGATGGATGCGCGGGGACCATAGCAGGAGCTGCCTGAGAGGAATCCGCCCGTATCGGTGGGGCTGTTGAAGCCAGCGTAGCAAAGCGCCGTGGAGTGGATGAACGTGGTGTTGCGGCCGGTGCCCTGCTGGACCACGATGGACTGCGGGCCGTACGTCTCCTTGAAGTAGCGGGCCTTCTCTTCGATGAGGTCGAACGCCTCTTCCCAGCTGATGCGCTCCCACTTATCCTTGCCACGATCCTCGCGAGCACGCTTCAGAGGATATTTCAGGCGGTCTTCGGAATACATGCATTCGATGAGGTCGAGGCAACGCATGCACAAAGCGCCTTTGTTGTAGCCGTTGTTCGGGTCGCCCTCAACCTTTGCCAGCTTCCCGTCCTTGTCCACATATACCAGAATGCCACAGCCATCATGACAGCCGGGAGCCGTCCATTGCGTGGTGCGGTAGACGGTGTATTCGCCGTCTTGCCAGTGGTCCTCATCACTGCGATAGACCTCTGGGTTGTACGAGTTTCCTTCCAAGTACTTCTTCATAGCAAACCCATCCTCTCTCCTTTTCCTTCAAATCCAACCGGCCTTGATTCGCTTGCCATGCGCTTTTGGTCGCATCCTCTCTGCTGCCCTTTGCAGGGCCACTCTCCTGAACAAGGTGATACGATTCAGGATTTTCAGCAGCCTTTAAGCACGTGGGGAAAAGAGCGGAAACGCAGGAAGCGCACAACAGGAAAAATGCTAACAAGCGGTGCAAAACGTGTCTCTTAGCGGGGAGTTTGCAAATTGGGAATTCCGTTCATACCGATGGTATGAAGTGCCATGAGGGGCCAAAAAACATACTCTCAGTCAATAGTGAATCTGCTTTCCCTCTGCAAAAGTCAGATACGTCGATAAGACATAGGGGGAGGGCCTATGAATTACGCGATCAAGCATGATGATTCACAGTGGGGCACTGGCAGGAACTCCAAAGTGGGAGCGAAACTGGCTCTGCTGTTCTCTGGTGACGATGGGATGGTTCAGACTGCGCTCATCTCGCCCATCATGGCAAGTCTTGTCATTGCATTCCCTGGCGCATCTGAGCTGATGGTCGACCAAGCCATGTCCATTACCGCGCTCATGATGATCCCCGCGATGCTCCTGACGAGCTATCTGGCGAAATGGTTCAACAAGAAGCATCTGATCATGATCGGTACGGTCATATTCATGGTGGCGGGCGTCTCTGCCATGTTCGCTCCCACCATCGAAGTGCTCGTGCTCACACGAGCCATCCTGGGGCTGGGGGCTGGCACGGCCTTCCCGCTGGTTCCCTCGTCGATCGCCTACCTCTTCAAAGAGCATGAGAAGAACCAGATGCTCGGGTGGATGAATGCATGCGGTGCGTTTCTGTCATTCACGCTTAGTATGGCGGCAGGATGGGTTGCCATGCTGGAGTGGCGATGGGTCTTCCTTTTCTATCTGATCTTCGTTCCCATTCTCATTCTGCAGGGGATATTCCTTCCCAATTTCAAGCCAGAGAAGAGAGAGGCGGAAGAGCAGCACATCGAGCGCGAGCCGGTGAATTGGAAGATGTGGTTTGTGGGACTTTGCATGCTGTGCTTCATGATCCTGTCGATGGTGCTCACCTTCAAGCTTTCCATCTTCCTGGAGTTGGGAGGCATCGGGACGCCGGCCGACAGCGGCATGGGTATCTCCACTATGACATGCTTCTCGTTTCTGATCTCATTGGTGTTCGTCCATTTCCTGGAAGCTTTGAAGCGATTCGCCCCAGCGGTTTCGATGTGCTTCTCGGGATTGGCATTCCTGCTGATATCGCTGGCCCAAGATATGACGCTTGTCTATGCGGGCATGGCATTTCAAGGCATGGCCATGGGCACGATGAATCCATTCTTCATGTCGATCATGTCGAAAGTGGCACCTGATTCCCGCAAGACGCTTGGCATGACCATGATGTGCATCTTCCAGCTGGGCGGTCAGATCATCACTCCGTATTACATGATCGGCGTCTCAGCCCTTGGGTTCACCACTGAAAGGGCTCTATTCGGTTTCACGGCAGCGATCTTCTTCATCGTCGCCATCGTCGTTGCCGTGTCTGCTGTTGTGTTGATGGGAAGAGAGAGGAGGGGAGGGGGAGCCTAGCGCTCTGGGGCATGCGACGCCCCGCACTGGTTTTCGAAACTATCGTTTGAGAGTTCGGAGGTTTGAATGGCTACTATCGCAAAGGCGCTGAACGTCAGAGAGGCCTGGGGTGTATATGCGCTGTACATCATGGTCGCTGGTGCCGGTGCCGTCACTCCTGCGCTGGCTGCATTCGGATCGGCCTTCCCTGATGCTGACCCGGTTACAATCAGCCTTATTCAGAGTCTTCCATCCCTGACTACCATTCTTGGTACGCTGCTTGTAGGCGCGGTTGCTGGCAAGAAGATATCCTTCAAGGTGACAGGTATCGTGGCGCTTGTCGTCTACCTGATCTTCGGTTGCCTGCCAGCCATCTGGAATGATTCACTTACATCGATCCTCATTGCAAGGGCCTGTGTGGGCTTTGGCATGGGCATGGTCTCACCGCTTGGTGCTGCTGTGTTCCTGCGCTTGGTCAACAACAAGGAAGAGCGCTCGAAGTATCTGGGTCGTGGCGGCGCCATGCAGCAGATCGGCTGCGTCGTGCTCACGCTCCTGGGTGGCTTCCTCTGCGGCATCGACTGGCGTCTCACCTTCTGGGCGTACGCTCTTGCCTTGGTTGCTCTCGCAATCTTCGTCATCTGCTTCAAGGAGCCCCCGTCACTGGAGACCGAGGCCAAGGAAGCTGGCGAATCCGAGAAGGCTCACATTCCAGGTACCGCTTGGTTCTTCATCATCGTGTTCCTGCTGGCTCAGCTGGTCTGCAGCCCGACCATGATGAACTTCGCCATCCTCATGTCCACCAAGATCCCCGGTGAGGACCCCACAACCGTTGCAGGCATTGCGGGCACGCTGCTTTCCCTCTTCGTGTTGGCTGGTGCGGTGTCTTCGGTCATCATGGACAAGCTGGTAGGTGTGTTCGGTCGCTTCACTGGTGCGGTTGCGCTGGTCATCACGCTCATCGGCAACATCATCATCGCCTCTGCCACCTCCGTTGCCATGTTCACCATCGGCATCTTCGTGTTCGGCTTCGGCTGGTGCCTGGTCATTCCGGTCATCAATCTGGAATGCGGCAATGTGACGAACAAGGCGGGACTTGCTATGGTGGCTTCTCTGGTCATGGTGGCTATGAACCTTGGCAACTTCCTGGCTTCCTATTACATGGGTGCGGTGTTCGGGTTCGTCGGCAATGATCCGACCATGTGCCTGATCGTCGACTCCGTGGGCTTTGGCATCCTCGCCATCGTCTGGGCTGTCTTCAACATGCGCAACAAGGCCTGGAGCAAGGACGAGCATCCCTCTGTGGATACCTCCTCTGAGCCTGAGGCTGATACCACGCTGTAAGGCGCATTTCCAGAGGAAACGGGTTTGACGGTAGCGGAAGTGTTGGGAAGAGCGTTCTAGAGAGGAATGCAAGATCGCCTTGGCTGTTGGCAAGTCGCCGCAGCATAGATGAAAGCCGAAGCCTTCGTTGCACGCGACACCTCATTCAAGTGAGGCAAGCCGCCGCTTCGTGGACGACTTCCGCTACTGAGACCCTTTGACCGCAAAACAAGAGAAGAGAGAGGAAGAGACGTTGGCTTTTGGAAAGTTCACCACCCCGGTGCAGTGGCAAGAGGGCGAATACACCGTCACGCGCACCAATTCCTGGTCACCTCCGGGAGATCATCCCACCGGAGCCGGCATGAAGCTCTATGTCAAGGACGGCATCCTTGAGAAGGTGGAAGGCGACCCTGAGCAGTCGATCACCAAAGGCGCGATGCCCATTCGCATGCTGTCGCTGCCTGAGTACGTGTACAGCCCCTACCGCATCCTTCATCCCATGAAGCGTGATCCTGAGAAACGAGGCGACGATTCAGCGTGGGAGCAGTGCACGTGGGATGAGGCCTATGATCTCATTTGCGACAACGTGCGCCGCGTCACTGATGAGTATGGCAGCAACAGCATCGTCACGTTCGTAGGCACGGGGCGTGAGGCAGGCAACTGGGGTCCCACCATGTCCTGCCGCGTCTTCAACAGCCCGAACATCTGCTACATGCAGACCGGATGGTCCTGCTATGGTCCGCGCATGGCCTGCACCTCATATGTGTTGGGCGCGCCGTACCCTGAGCTGGACTACGCTTCCCAGTTCCCGGACAGCTATGACGATCCGCGCTGGAAGTGCCCTGAGGTCATCATGATCTGGGGCAAGGAGCCTCTGAAGAGCAATCCTGATGGATTCTGGGGCCATTCGATCGTGGACATGTATGCCATGGGTGCCAAGTTCATCGTGGTCGACCCGCGCCTCACGTGGGAGGCCGCACGCGCCGAGATCTGGCTTCAGGTCCGTCCCGGCACCGATGCCGCTCTGGGCATGGCCATGTGCAACATCATCATCTCCGAGGACCTCTACGACCATGACTTCGTGGATAAGTGGACCTTCGGATTCGATGAGTTCGCCAATCGCGTGAAGACCATGAGCCCAGAAGAGGCGGCTGAGATCTGCGAGGTTCCTGTTGAGAAGATCTATGCAGCCGCACGCATGTTCGCCAATGCGAAGCCAGCTGCCCTGCAGTGGGGTTTGGCGGTGGACCAGAAGCCCAATGGCATCCAGATGGGTTTCTGCTGCCTAGCCATGATGGCCATTACGGGCAACTTGGATGTGCCGGGTGGCATGATCATGGGTGCCATCGATATCGGTGGTCTTGGTTCTGGCTACACTGACCTTGATCCACAGTCAAAGATCAACGAGCAAGTGGGCGTGGATGAGTATCCGGCCATGGTGCGCACGCAGCAATTTACTCACCCCGACGTGGTGTTCGACGAGTTGGAGAAGGAAGACTCCCTGTTCAAGATGGGCTTCTTCACCAGTGCGAATGCCTTGGCGAATCCCTGCAACCTTCCCAAGCGCTACGAGGACGCGATCAAGCGCCTTGAGTTCAACGTGGTCATGGATATCGTCATGACACCGACCGCCGAGGCCTTGGCAGACGTGTTCCTGCCGGTGAACACCTACGCTGAGCGCGACATGTACGTGGCTACCCATTATGGTGCCTGCGGCACTTGGATCGGTGCCATCAAGAAGGCGATCACCGTTGGTGAAGCGAAGTCCGACATCACGATCATGTGCGAGCTGGGCACGCGACTTCGTCCAGAGCTTTGGGAGATGTACAAAACCGACATCGAGTACATCGACGATCAGAAGCTCTGCACGTTGAAGACCCCGGAGGGCAAGCCGCTCACCATGCAGGATCTGTTCGACCATGGCTGCTATCACGTGGATTACGAATACAAGAAGTACGAGACGGGCAAGCTGCGTCCTGATGGGCAGCCAGGCTTCATGACGCCCACCGGTCGCGTCGAGCTGTATTCCACCATGCTTGAGACATGGGGAGACGACCCGCTGCCGTATTACGAGGAGCCGCCGGCTTCCCCGCATTCCACGCCGGAGTACGCCAAGGAATACCCCATGGTTCTCTCCACAGGCGCTCGCACGTGGTCCTATTTCCACTCCGAGCAGCGTCATGTTCCGCTGCTGCGTGAGGTGGAGCCGTGGCCTTTGGTGGATATCAACCCTGAGGATGCTGAGCGCTTCGGTCTCATCGATGGCGATTGGGTCTGGCTTGAGAACGACAACGGCAAGTGCCGCATGAAGCTCTCAGTCCAGCCTGGCCAGAAGAAGGGCGCTTTGGCCTCCCAGCACGGCTGGTGGTATCCGGAGCGCGAGGCATCGTCGCCACGCCTCTTCGACGTGTACGACGTGAACGTGAACAACCTCGTTCCGTACAAGACCATTGGCAAATTGGGCTGGGGTGCTCCCATGAAGTGCCTCATGTGCAAAATCTACAAGGCTGACGCTCCAGAAGACGAGAGCAAGATAGAGGAGGTCCTCAATGCCTAGAAACGGACTCATGATCGACTATCTGCTCTGCACGGGGTGTCACACCTGTGAGGTGTCATGCAAGCTTGAGCATGACCTTCCCTCAGGGGTGTTCGGCATCAAGTTGGCCGATGACAAGCCGTGGGCCATTGATGAGGATACCTGGGAGTACAAATGGGTTCCCATTCCCACGCAGCTCTGCGATCTGTGTGCTGAGCGCACCGAGGAGGGCAAGGAGCCTGCTTGCGTGCTCCAGTGCTGCTCCCACTGCATGCATTACGGACCGGTGGATGAGTTGGCGGCGAAGATGGACGAGATCGATCGTCCCTGCACTCTGTTCACCATCAAGAGATAGGCACTGCTATGACGAAAGACGATTTTCTCAAGCTCTCTGACGAAGAGCAATTGGCATGGCTCACCGAACAGACCGATGCCGGGCGCGAGGTGACCGACATCGTGAATGAGCTCGGATGCTCGAGAGCCGACCTGCAAGGCTATGGCTATACCTATGCTCTGGGGAAATGGTTCTTCATGTCCATGGCCGACCGCGCTTCGGTGGTTGCCCAGAACTGACGCGCCACTTCGATAGGGAGGCTGGCCTGACCGCCAGTCTCCCAGTGTGCGCTTAGAAGGCTGCACGTTTCATCCTGTCCGTCTTGAATCTCTCAGATGACGGGCAGGTTGAAGCCTGCATGGCGAAGGTGCAGGGAAACCTTCGAAGAGAAGGGGGAGAGCATGCATGGAGGTGTGTTGATGTTGGCGCCGCCTGCTCGGGCGGATGCGCTTTTCCTTGGTTAGAGAGAGGATACGACCAAGGAAAGGAGTCAATCATGGCTGAGGAGACCATGATCAGAACCGATGGCATGGATGATTGGGTTGTCGGCAAGGATGGATCCAATACGCACGTTGCTGCTACGGGCGAAGACGTGCCTTGGCAGTGGCAAGAGGGAGATCTGACCGTTACGCGCAGTGCGGCATGGAGCGCACCGGGATGCCATCTTGGTTGCGGCGTGAAGGTGTACACCGACGCACAGGGTAACTTCGTCAAGCTGGAGGGGGACGAGAAGAACCCCTTCAATCAAGGAAGGCTGTGCATTCGCTGCCTGTCCTTCGACCAAGTCGTAGAGCACCCCGACCGTCTGACGGCACCCCTGATCCGGGATCGAGAGGACAGAGGCAAGGATGCCTGGCGCAAGGCAAGCTGGGATGAGGCCTATGACCTCATCTGCACGAAGTTCGAGGAGATAAAGCAGGAATACGGACCGGAAGCGATCCTCTTCGCTTCAGGAACCGGTCGTGACATCGCCAATGGCATGTACCGGATGGCCTATTCCTTCGGAAGCCCCAACATCGCGTACCAACAGACTGGGGTGGCATGCTATGGTCCGCGCATCACGGCAACGTCCATCATGATGGGCAACTACTGCGTCCCTGACTGCTCCATGTACTTCGCTGATCGCTATGAGGACCCGCGCTGGCGTCCGCCGGGAGTCATATTCATCTGGGGCAACAACCCGCTTGTCAGCAACGCTGATGGCAACTTCGGTCACTGGATGGTCGATTGCATGAAGCGTGGCAGCAAGACCGTGGTGGTTGATCCGCGTCTCACCTGGGTGGCCGCGAAGGCTGATCTGTTCCTGAGGCTGCGTCCTGGCACCGATGCGGCATTGGCGCTTGCCATGATCAACGTGATGATTCAAAACGATCTCTATGACAAGGAGTTTGTGGACCTGTGGACCTATGGGTTCGAGGATCTGGCGAAGGTGGCCGCTGAGTATCCACTGGACTTGGCTGAGAAGATCACAGGTGTGCCTGCAGAGAAGATCGAACGCGCTGCGCACATGGCGTGGGAGTGCAAGCCGATGACTATGCAGTGGGGCTTGGCGCTTGACCAGACCCGTGAATGCATCTCCGGTTCCATGGCTCTGGTTGCGCTTTGGGCCTTGACGGGCGACATCGACGTGCCTGGCGGCATGGTCACCACGCATCAGCCTTTTGGTGCTGAGATCTGGCAGCCGCCGGCTGCGGAGACGTTCCTTGATCAGGAAGTGGTGGAGAAGCGCATCGGCTATCACGAGTACCCGCTGTACAAGTACAGTGGGTGTGTGGTGGCGCAGCCAGACATGCTCTACGATGCCTGCATCACGGGTGTTCCCTACCCCATCAAGGCTGGATGGTGGCAGAGCACCAATCCGCTGTCCTGCTGCTCACAGTCACCGAAGGACAAGGCCTATCAGGCCATCATGAACCTCGATTTCAATGTCGTGGTGGACATCTTCATGACACCTACGGCCATGGCGTGCGCTGAGGTGGTACTCCCGGTGGCCACGTGGGCTGAGAAGACGGGCATGCGCAGCATCTGGTATTACATGCAGCCCATCAACCCTGCTGTCAGCACCGCTGATCGCGATGTGAAGTCAGACCTTCAGATCAACTTCGAACTGGGTAAGCGTTGGGCTCCAGAGAAATGGCCCTGGGAGAACGTGGAGGAATTCTTCACTACCCAGATGGGGAGCTCGGGGATCGACTATGAGCAACTCAAGCATATGAACTGGATGTACCCCACCTTCGAATATGAGAAGTACAAGACGGGGAAGCAGCGTTCCGATGGTGCCCCTGGGTTCAATACCCCTACGGGAAGGCTGGAATTCAAATCAACCCTGTGCGAGCAATGGGGGTTCGAGAGCGTTCCCAGCTATCATGAAACCGACCGCGGCCCCCTTTCAACGCCAGAGCTCATGGAGAAGTATCCGCTGATCCTCACGACGGGTGCGCGCAATTGGTCCTACTTCCATTCAGAGGGGCGCCAGATTCCGCGTCTTCGTCATCTGCGTCCTGATCCGATCATCGAGATCAATCCTGCCGACGCGCAGCGCTTCGACATCGAAGAGGGTGATTGGGTGATCGTTGAGAACGAGTATGGGAAGATCCGCATGAAGGCGAACGTCACCATCGTCGTTCCCAAAGGCGTGGTCAACGTCGATCATGCCTGGTGGTTCCCGGAGCAGTCCGCCGAGGACCTGTTCGGCACCTTTGAATCGAACGCGAATGTGCTGGTGCCTCCTGAATTCGGATCCACGGGATTCGGGGCGAACTGCAAATCGCTCATCTGCAAGGTTTATCGCGATTCAGAGGAGGCCTAGGCTATGTCACGGAAGGGTATGCTGATAAACTACGACTACTGCACAGGATGCCACTCATGTGAGGTGGCTTGTCGGTTAGAGCATGGTTTCGCGGATGATGAAGGGGGCATTGCCGTCAGGCAGGTTGGGCCATGGGAATATGCGCCTGATGTGTTCCAGTACTCATTCATGCCGGTCATCACAGACCAGTGTGATCAATGTCAAGCTCGTTTGAATGAAGGCAAGGATCCTACCTGCGTCCATCATTGCCAAGCGAAGGTGATGGCCTATGGCGAAGTGGAATCGCTGGGAAAGGAAGCCCCCGAGGGTTCCAAATCTGTCATCTATTGCTTCGCCTGAGGCGAAGGGTCCGAACTGTAGGGGTCGATCCGAGCGGAGCGGAGATCGACCCACTCGATCCGATTGACTCGATCGATCCAGAATGCGAAGCGGCTTGCGGTTCTTCAAGTGAGGTACGGTAGGAAAGCGGGTCTATGGAACAACGAGAAGGAACATATCCTGAAGCGCAAGATGCACCCGGGGCAGTCTTGAATGATGATGCCGCAGTAGGGAGATCTTCCGAAGAAGTCGATGATGAGATGGCTCCTTCAACGGTAGGGGGCCAAGTCCTCATGCCCATGCGCGATATGTTGGGATATTCCTGCTTCGTGGCATGGGCATTCCTGTTCGGATGGTGCCGCAACCTCTCTTCGATCCACGGTGACGATCTGTTCTTCTCCTCTCGCGCTTTCATGTTCGGTGGTATTGCCCTTGGCGCGGTGATGCTGTTCATCACCCGAGGAGACTTCCTGCGAGGGCTCAAGAACAAGGTTGCGGAATGGGTGTTCCCCCTCTTCTGCATGGTGCCCGGCTTGACCTTCATGTTCCCTTTGGATGCTGCGCCGTCGTTCGGGCTTTGGTTCATCTCGGGGCTTGGCCAGTCGGCGATGTTCTTCCTCTGGGGAATGAGGCTTCGCATCCTCTCCAGCGACCAGCAGCTCTATGTCATATGCTGCGGCTTCGTCGTTGGTGGTTCGGCTTTGGCAGTTGCCCCGTTCATGATGATCGGGTTGGTCATTGGAGCATCCATCCTGCTTCCACTCGTCTCGTTCGGGCTGCTGCGATTGGCCCGTCAGCGCTTCGAGGGCAATTCTGCGCGTATGACCGTTTGGGATGGGGAGAAGCGCGTCCCGAATGGCCTGCGGGAATTCCGTGCGTCGCTTCCCTTCAAGAGCGATCGCAAGAACGTCTTGTTCAAAGGCCTCTTCTCGTGCCTGTATTCCATTTTCCTGGATTCGTCACCGCTTTGGTCCTCTCCTTGGATCTGGCTTCATCGGAAGACGTGGTGATCGGATTGGGGAATATCGTCAGCGCCTTGGTCGTTCTCCTGATGCTCAAGGGTGGCAGTCAAGGCAAGGAGGAGCTGCTGCCTCGATTGTTCCTGCCGGTCACCTGCATCGTCATGGGGCTGTTGGGGGCTCTCTGGCCAACGGAATGGGTTCTTCTCTGTGCGTTCTTCCTGTTCCTGCTCTTCGGCTGTCTTGAGATCCTGAATGCCTACAGCGCCTATGTGGGTACGCCCTACGATGCCGTACGTTGGTTCTGGGAGATACAGGCATCCCGGCTGGGAAATTCCTTCGGGTTCTTCTTGGGGTGGCTGGTGGCTGTGCTGTTCGGACCGTGGCTGACCAGCAGCAGCTACAGCTTCTTGCTGGCATGCTTCATACTGAGCATCCTTGCCGTGATACCGGATTCGCTGCTCTTCCGCCGGTCCATCTTTGAAACGCCCAAGGACGTCATTGATGACGACTTGGCGGAAATGTCTCACGGGGGGGGGTCTCTTGGCGACACCACGGGAGCGGCCATCGAGGAGTACTACCTTTCGATCAGCCAAGAGATGGCGCGAGAGTTCAAACTGTCTCCCCGGCAGACTGAGATATTCATCTACTTGGCCCGCGGACGGAACGTCCAGTTCATCCGCGAGAAGCTGGTGCTCTCAACGCCTACCGTGAAGAGTCATACCTACGCCATCTATCAGAAGCTGGGCATTCATTCCCATCAGGAACTGATTGACATGGTAGAGCAGCGGTTGAAGGACGAATAGAGAGGATACGCCATGTGTGGCTATCTTTGCACAGGATGTGGGAAATGCGGCATGACGAAGCCGCGCATCAAGCCATTCGGTACATGTCTGGTCTGCGGGCACGCCAACAAGCCCACCGATGAGGTCTGTGAGAAGTGCGGGAAGCCCCTCGTGCGCCTGCCAGGACAGGGCAGCGCCAAGAACTGATCAGCGGCAAGGTGGGCAAAACCAGTGCCACCGTGCCCTTACCCATTGAAGGCGGTTCTCTCTATGAGATCGATCAGGGCTTGGTGTGAGTGAATGCCCAGCTTCTGATATACCGCATAGGTATGCGTCTTGACGGTGGGAGTGGAAAGCCCCAAGGCACCTGTGATGTATTCCGTGTTCCGGCCATTCGCCAACAGCAGGAACACCTCCTTCTGGCGGGGAGAAAGACCATGGCGTTTTGCCAATGCGTCGCAGGCTTCAAGCCAGCGATCCCCTTTCGGTGAGAAGGGGAGGATAGTCGCCGTCTCTTGGACCGCAACCTGCTCCTCCTCGTTCACGATGGTCTTCGACATCACCAAGCGCATCTTCTTGAAGAACACGTCATCCAGGATGACCATCACGCAAATCGACCCAAACAGCACCAAGGTGGCCAATGATCCGTCTCCGGGTTCGAAGGCCACGACCAGCCCGGCGATGATCCAGCCGCACGTGACGCCGACGGAGGAGCATGCCTTCGCTGACCATCCTTCGAATATGAACCTGATGGGAAGGAAGGAGAGGTAGTTGAATGATGACATGATCCCCATGATCCACAGCATGGTGGTCAAGGCACCTGTCAAGGCGGCGAAGATCACGATGGCGGGGGCGGGGAACATGAGAGCGATACCAAAGAGAGAGATGCACGAGAGGGGAACGAAGGCATTGATGATGAGCGTCGAAGTCAGCAGATCGTCCTTTTTGAGGGAAAGATGCAGGATCAGGCTGGACAGCGCCATCATCAGTCCCATGGCTGCGCCAACCACCGTGGGGCCATCAATGGAAAGCGTCACCACGACCACGATGCCGAAAAGGTAGGCGAACATGAATGAGTGGAGGCCTTTGAGCAGTACCTTGGAAAGGCCTTCCTTTCGGATGCTTGCGATGATGAAAGAGCAGCGTTCGCCAAGCGTCGTCTGCTGCTCGCTCGATTTGCTCGTCAGCCCCTCGAAGAGATCCGACCCTGATGGCAGGCGCAGGGCCAGCGTGAAGCAGACAAGCCAGATGATCGGCAGGGTTGCTATGCAAATCATCATGAGATCGGTGTACATGAATGCCAAGAAGAAGGTAAGGATGCCTGCACCAGACATGGCCCCGCAGATGGCGCTTCGGCACCGATCTGCGGTGAGCGTGCGCAATCTGAAGACCCAGACAAAGAACCAGATCGCCTCTCCGGCACCGCTGGCCATCCACAGGGCCATGGACACCTGGCTGCTCAAGGAAGAGGAGGGCACTGCAACGGTGAGAAGATAGGCTGAAGCAAGCAAGGTGCCTGCCCCCAAGAGGAGCGGATGGGGATGCGAGAGCTGCTTCATGATGAGAATGCACAGGAGAGAGGCAGCAGCGGTTCCCAGCAGGAAGAACAGACGGGTGGTGAAGAACGGGCAGAACCTATCAAAGCCCGCAGGTGCCATGTCATCGCCAAGGCACAACATGGCGAATGTCCATGCGAAGAAGCAGAAGAGCCCTGCTGTCATGCTTGCCGAAGAAAACCGAACGGGGGATTCCTCGGTGCTCTTGTCCAGAGCGTTGTCCATAAGCTCTACATCCTCTCGCCTGACAGGGTAAGAGAAATGCCTCTTATCAGATAACGAGACAAAGGCTATCAAATACAGGCCAGGCTGGTAATTGCTTCACCGTACGAAACCGCTCCTACGACGAAGTGACTATGGATGGGAATGCCCTGCAAGAAGCCCATGAGACCCATGGGCTTCTTGCAGGAACAGAGACAGGAGGACGCTTGCGGCCTCCTGGGGGTTGTCAGCGAGTCTTCTTCAGGTAGAGAACCGGCTGCCTCGAACGCTCCCAGGCAGGAAGCGTGGTTTCGCCATAGCCCCGCTGCAACAGTTCCTCACGCTTGCGTGACAGGCTGCTCTCGGGGTCATCGGCATCGCCAAAGAAAAGCGCGGCAGAAGGGCAGCACATCTCACAGAAGGGCAACTCGCCCTCTTGGCGCCGGTCCCCGCACATCGTGCAATCCTTGTTGAAGATGGGCATCCAGCTCAGATGAAGGTCGGGCCAGGTACCCTCCGGCTCATCAATGCGGTTGCCGCCGATCGTGCGGATGCTCACGCGATATTCATCCACATCAAGATGGTACGCCATCTTGCATGCCATGGAGCATGTCCAGCATCCTGTGCATCGGTTCAGATCTACCAGTATCGCTTGCCGTGTCATTTAGTCCGCCTTCCTGACGTCGCAAAGAACGTCCCAAATCGTTTCGCATCCCACCACGCCGTCCAGGAATGTGAGCGCCTGAGGCACTCCCGTTTCTATGATGCGATCGAGCACGATCGGATTCCAGGTTTTGCTGATCTCGGTTATGGCGTCATAGACCCCCACATAGGAAGCAATCTCTTGGGCAGGTTCGGAGTCCTTGTATTGATCTTGGCCGTAGCAGTACCAAAGGTGGGCGGTGCCGGGCTGCACGAAGCGCGTGAAGTACACCGGGACCTTCACCACACCGCGTTCGTTGAAGATCTCCACCATGTCGCCTTCACGAATGCCGCGGGCTGCCGCGTCCTCTGGCGTCATGCCAACCGAGGGTCCCGGCCCTGCCAGCCGGTCAAGTTCGGCGATCTCGCGGAACTGCCCCTGCATGAAATACCTTGAACGGCCGATGAAGAGATGGAGGGGATAGAGAAGACGCCTCTCCTGGTTATCGATCATGGCCAGCTGTCGGTCGACCGTGCCGCCTCCGTAGATGCCAGCAAGCTCCTCGGTATAGAACTCGTAGCGCCCCGAAGGGGTACGGGGCTCATTCGATCGATAGAATTGCGCCATCTCAGGAGGGGTGTTCATGGCGATGACCTTCTCCTTGCGGAGGCGTTCCATGGTGATGGGACTGTCGGGAGGAGCCAGCTGTGGGTCGGGAGAAGCGAAGTAGATGTCCCGCCATTCGTCCATGGTCTTGTCGAAATGCTCATCCAAACCCAAAGAGCGCGCCAGGTCAACGATGATGTCGCAGTCATCATGGGATTCCCCACGAGGAGGAATGGCTGGTTCGCAATAGACGAGACAGTTGCCCGTTGCGGCTACGTCTTCCCTTTCGAATACGGTTGCCGCGGGCAGAACGTAGTCTGCGAAGGAGGCCGTTTCCGACATGCGGATCTCTGAGACGACGATCAGTTCCATCTGGGGGAAGAACTGGTCACGCCACATGCCTCGCGGAGGCCAGTTGTGGACCGGATTGCCGGCGAAGTTCAGGAAAGCCCGGTATTGCTGTGCGCTTGGATCGTCGAAGGAATCCAGGATCTCCTGCATGGCGGTGTAGGTTCCCTTGAGTTCAGGCAACCCATCGATCCATACCCCCATGTTGTTGTAGCTGACCGGCCAGTTCTTCCCGCTTGCCTCGAAGGTGATCCCGGCAGCCTCGTTGTAGAGCTTGCCTGTGAGGAGGGGGAGCAGCGCGATGGCGCGGGAAACCTCGATGCTGTTCTTGTAGCGCAATCCGGCTCCCATCCAGATGAGAGCATCCTTATGGGACAGGTATTCCTCCGTGAACAGCCTGAGCGTTTCCTCATCGATGCCTGTGAAGGTTTTCTGGTATTCGGGCGTATAGGAATCGCACCGCTCACGGATGAGCAAAAGCGATGACTTGCAGGGGATTCCCTTCACTTCGACATCAGCGAAGAGATCGGCATCGATGCCTTCCATATCATGGAAATGCGGAGCCACGGGCTTCGCGCAGCCCGCCGTCTTGTCCCAGACCATGTACCAGTCAAGGCCGCCTTCGACCACATCGGATTCGCGCAGGTACTTGCCAGTATCCTCGCGAACGAGGAAGGGGGCTCCGGTTTCCGTGAGCAGGAAATCCTCATCAAGGCGGTTCGTGTCGAAGATGATCTTGCAAACCGCGAACACGAAGGCTGCATCCGAGGCGGGATTGATGCCGATGAACTGGTTCGCGTTGGCCGCGGTTGAGTCATAGATGATGCCGATGTCAACGATCTTCACGCCAGCATCCTGCACATCGGACAGATATCGCGTCGTGTTAGCCGCACGTGTTCCACCCAAGGGGTTTGCTCCCCAGACCACGATATAGTCGGACGTGTAGATGCGGTCGTTGTTGTTCAGGAGGAGAAGGTAGTTTTCGCCTGACCATGTGGTGGGTCCGATGATGTCGCACAGGTCAATGGGTTCCTGTTCCAGCATCGTGGTGCCGAAGGCTTCGCAGAACCTGAAATTCAAGGACATCGCAAGGCCGATGTTGTAATTCGGCGTTCCGCAGGGGAAGTAGTTCTGGATGATGGAATGTGTCCCATAGCGCTCGACGATGGACTCGATCTTCTGGGATATCTCAGCATAGGCCTGATCCCAAGAGATCTCCTCCCATTTGCCTTCACCGCGTTCTCCGACGCGTTTGAGAGGATGCAGAAGGCGGTTCTCAATGAATGGGATCTTCACTGAGGCGCATCCTTTGACGCAGATGCCTGACCGATCCTTGAAGCAGCCATGAACCTGCTGACGAGGGTCTTCCTCGATATGCTTCGGGACGTGCATGGGCTCGCAGCGCTCTATCTCGCCGTTGGCATTCACGATCGTGCTCAAGATGCAGTAATCGTGACAGCCCCACCCTTGGCAGGTGGTGTAGACCATCTTCTCATCCGCTGCCATAGCTCCTCGCTTTCTCTTGCGTGGCTGAAATACGCCCGTGATGGTATGAAACGGGGAAGATAGGCTCAATGCAGAATGGTGCAAGATTATCAGCAAGTCATTTCCATTTTGGAAAAGACTTGTCTAGAATGCTCAGGTATCGCAAGAGGGGGCTGGGCTTCAGGGCAGCAGCCGCCAAGGCCGACCGGAGGTTGTGTCATGGATGTGGGACAGATCCGCGTTCGTCAATTGCAGGAACTGACGGCACTTCTTGATCATGACAGTCTTTCCCAAGCAGCCCTGAGCCTTGATCTCACCCAGGCAACCTTGAGCAAGCACCTTCGCTCGCTCGAACAGTCGCTGGGTGCCGAACTGTTCCAGAGGGACTATCGTCTGACGCTTACGCCTGCAGGAAGAATGCTGGCAGAGGCTGCCGTGCGCATCGTCAACGACGTGAACCTCGCCGTCAGAAGCTGCCGCAAATGCGCTTTGGAAGGAGTGCGGGAGCTGCGCATCGAGAACACGGTGGCATACTTCCTGCCACGGGTGCGCATCGATGCATTGATCGATGCGTTTCTGGACAGGCGCGATGACGTGCTGCTCCGTCACGTGCCCATCACCACCGACAGTCTCCTTGGTTCCATCTGGCACAACCTTGCCGACGCTGGCTATTGGTACGATTTCGGCGACGTGGAGGGAATCATCGCCCGACGAGAGCGTGATGGGCTGGGCCTCATACATCTTGACACGGAGCGCATGGTCGTGTGGGCTCACTCCGACCACCCCATCTTCCAGAGCAAGTCAGTGACGGCGCGCGAACTGGCGAAATGCTCGATCATGGCGATGCATCGCTATTCCCATGGTCGAAGCTACCGGATACACGCTGATCTGTTCAAGACACGTCCATTCGAAGGCCTCTCCCTCTATGAAGACGTCCGCATGGTGACGCAGTTCCTTGACTTCCTGTCGCTTGATCCTCGGGAAAGCGTCTATGTGCTTCCTGAGTCCTTCACGGAAGAGGCGGCACTCAAGCGGCGGCGTGACATGCGGTGGCGCTATCTTGATGAAGGCGAGCCATGTCAGATGTTCTTCGCCTATGATGCCCGGTCGAAGAACGATATCGTCTTGGAGGCGGCTCTCTATCTCCAAGAGCATCTCTTCCAGGCTTGATGCCACCTTTTGTCAACCTAGCCATGCGGTCGATGGAATCGGAATAGTTGCGCCCAAAGGCTGCGCAGCCTTCGTTTCACTTCTTCCATCAATGCCATGCGCATCAGAGGAAAGCGAAGGCCCTGTCGTTTTAATACCGTTCGACGAGGAAAGCACTTTCCTTTCATACCGCTGATCCCTTGTTGCTGCCACTTGTGCACCGTATAACGAATCTGGAGACGTCTGACTGAATCACCTGAGTCAGGGGATTTGGTCTGGTCTTGGTATTTGCCCTGCAATGCTTGTGAGAAAGGATGTAGCCATGCTGACACCTCGTGAGAATCTGCTGCAGATCATCCAAGGGGGAAAGCCGGAATACCTCATGGACCAGCGCTCGTATCTTGGTGCCGTGTTCGATCCCATCATCACCGATGCCGTGGGTTTCTGTGAGGTTGGCCAGACGATAAAGAATGCCTGGGGCGCTACCATCACGTGGTCAGAGGGTCAGCCTGGTCCCTATCCGTCGGATACCGCTGAGACACGGGTCATCAAGGATATCGAGCAGTGGAAGGACGCGGTGATACCACCCGATCCCGCTTCGTATACCGAGGATGACTGGGCTCCCTACATGGAGGCGGCTGCAAAGGTCGATCGCTCCCAGCAGTTCGTCACCGTTGAGATGCCGCAGGGAATATTCGAGAAGATCCATTATCTGGCCGGGATGGAGGATACGCTCTGTGCATTCATGGAGTATCCCGATGAGATGCACGAGC
Source organism: uncultured Eggerthellaceae bacterium (assembly GCA_964462135.1). Classification (GTDB taxonomy): domain Bacteria; phylum Actinomycetota; class Coriobacteriia; order Coriobacteriales; family Eggerthellaceae; genus MGBC163016. Next base: position 56,309 of record CAYWWK010000004.1, read on the forward strand.
TGATCGATTACATGGTCGATTGGGAGCTCAAGGTCGCCCAGATCCAACTTGAGCGATTCCAGCCCGATGCACTGTTCCACGCTGACGACTTCGGCACGCAGATAGGCACCCTGTTCAGCCGTGAGGTGATGCAGGAATTCCTCGTTCCTGCCTATCAGAAGCTCTATGGTTTCTGGAAGGACAACGGTGTCCAGCTCATCGTCCATCACAACGATGCCTACAGCGCACCTTTCGTCCCTGAATTCATAGATATGGGAATCGATATCTGGCAAGGACCGGTGACGGAGAACGACCTTCCGGCGCTCGTCAAGGAATACGGTGGCAGGATCTCGTTCCAAGGCGGTATCGACAACGGAAAGTTCGATGTCAAGGATTGGTCCTATGACAAGATCCGCGATCACGTGAAGGCGCTCGTCGAATCCACGGGCACTCTTTACATGATCCCCAGCTTCACCTCAGCGGCTCCCGGCTCCGCATTCCCGGGTGCCTACGAGGCGGCAAGCAAGGCTATTGCGGAGGTGAGTCAGGAACTCTTCGGCGCAAGTCAGCCACCGATAACACAGAAGGCATGATCTGCAACGCATTGATCATCCTTGAGACCGATTCCGGAAAAGGGGAAATGGAAATCCCCAGCGCATAGGGTCATACTTCATCCTTCTAATACCAATTGACGAATGATGGGCGGGGGTTTGATACCGCCCATCGCTTATCTTGCGACCTGGCAGCGGATATAAAAGATGATGCCGCTTTTCATACTTGCAGCTTTTCAGGTTGTTTGAATCCAATGGAAGCGAACCTTCAAGTATGAGGACGAGCGGTACGGAAAAGGTTCCAGAAGCGAAGCGGGGCGACCTGAGAGGGAAGGGGGATCAGCAGAAGGGGAGAGAGACCCGTTTGCCGATGGTTCCTATTATCAGAACCTTCAAAAGGAGGAGAGAATGGCTTCTACTAAAGCCTCGCCGGTGAGCATGAAGGCTGCCTTTGGTGTCATGTGCATCACCATGGTCTGCTTCACGGCTGGTGCGACCACGCCTGCCATGGGCATGCTCTTCGAGCAGTTCGCTGATCAGCCTCAATGGCTCGTGTCCCTCATCAACACGCTGCCTTCATTGGGCACCATCATCGGCGTGCTTCTGTTCGGCACCGTGGCCAATGGCAAGGTCAAATTCAAGATGATCGCCAATGTGGGCATGCTCTCAAGCGCCATCTTCGGCATTCTGCCTACATTCTGGAATGACTCCATCTGGGTCATCCTGCTCTGCCGTTTGATCTGCGGCTTCGGCACCGGCTTCATCATGTCCCTGGGCGTCACCTGGTTCATGCGCATGATCCGCGACAAGGACGAGCGCGGCAAGTACCTGAGCTGGAACCAGATGTTCGGCTCTGGCGGCGGCATCATCTTCACCATGCTTGGTGGCTGGCTGGCGACCATCCAGTGGAACTACTGCTTCCTGTCCCTCGCATTCATCTTCGTCGCATGGGTCATCGTGCTCTTCTGCTTCCAGGAGCCCAAGACGGTTGAGCAGATCGTGCAGGAAGAGGGCGCGAAGAGCGCTGAGGAGTTCCAGCAGGCGAAGCGCGTGAAGCTGGGCGCAGGCGTTTGGGTTGTCATGCTGCTGTTCATGGGTTACCAGATGCTGCTCTCCCAGGGCCTCATCCTGTCCTCGGTGTTCATGGACATCAACGGTGCAGGCAATGCTGGCGATGCAGCGAACTGCCTCTCCATCTTCACGGTGTTCACCACCATCTTCTGTGCGTTCGGTGGTGCCATCCTGAAGGCCTTGGGCAAGTTCACTGACCCGCTGTTCTACTGCATCCTGGGCGTTGGCATGATCTGCCTGTTGGTGGCAGGTCCCAACACCGCTCTGTACTATGTGGCCATGGCGCTGCTCGGCATTGGTGCTTGCGTCTGCGCCTTCGTCAACTTCGAGGTCAGCCTCATCACCTCTCCCGCCGGCATGGCCTGGGCAGCCTCTTTGATGATGATCGGCACAAACCTGGGCAACTTCCTGTCTTCGTTCCTGCTGGGTGCTCTGCAGGGCATCGGTGGCGACAACGTGTACTTCCCCGTCATCTTCGCGGCGGTTGGCTACTTCGTGCTTGCAGCCATCTTCCTGATCTTCAACCTGACCAGCAAGGGTTGGAGGAACTACAAGGCTGACAAGCTTGATGGCTACGTGGAGGAGGCTGCTCCTCTGGAGTAACCTGAGTTCCCGCTATATGCACCCCCTCTTGCGAAGCCAGAAGCCACTCCCGCTTCTAGCTTCGCTGCATTCAGGTCTCTTAAGCGAAGCGTCTTGTCAGAGCCTGTCTGACCTGCGGTGGCGTCAGTGATGCTGACCGCGCAGATCAGGCAAGGCTTTCAATGAAAGGAGAAGCTCCCATGAACGACCTTCCCATCACCGAGCGCGTTCAAAGGATTCGAGCGAAGTACCGTGTTTCGCAACCCAAGATCGACATTCATCGCTATAGGCTTGTGACGGAGTTCTATCAAGGGCATACCGAGCTCACCGGCATCATGCGCAAGGCCCGTTGCTTCCAGCACATCTGCGAGAACATTCCCGTCTACATAGATGACGATGAGATCTTCGTCGGCACGCAGGGCATAGGATTTCGAGCCGTGGCACTGTATCCCGAAGTGCATTTTGCGAATGGGCGCATGTTGGATGAGATCCGCAGTGGCGAATTCATGAAACGCACCACGGACTTCTATCTGTTCGACGATGAGGATATCGACTACGTCCTTGAAACGGGCGACTATTGGCTCAAGAACGCCGTGGGTGCGCAGATGGACGCCTATGTACCCGAAGACTATGGGTCGAACATGGATTTCAATGGGGTGATCACCTTCGGTTCCAAGGCGAATTCAGCCACCATGGTCGGACACTTCATCGGAGGCTTCAAGAACATCGTTGATCGCGGATACGGAAGCTACGCTCAGGAATGCCAAGAGCGCATGAATGCAGTGTCAGGGCGCATCTTCGGCGACACCGTGGGCAATTACGAGTTCTATCATGCCGTCAAGATATGCATCGAAGGCATCCAGACGCTCTACCGACGCTATGCGGATGAGGCCTTCCGACTGTCTGCGACCACGGATGACGATCAGTGGGCGGCTGAATTGAAGCAGACGGGGGAATCCCTTCTCTGGCTTGCGGAGAATCCGCCACGCACCTTCGAAGAAGTACTCCAGATGCTGATCATGCACAACCTGTGCCTGGCCTTTGAGGGGAATCTGCATGGCCTTTCGTTCGGAAGGCTTGATGCGCTCTTGGGAAGCTTCTACCGCAAGGGGATCGCAGAGGGTACTCTCACGCATGAGCGTGCACAGGAGTTGATGGATGTCTTCTTCCTCAAGGTGGCGCAGACTGGCAAGGTCATGGATACCGGGTTGGGGTACACGACGGGCCTGTTGATGACGTTGGGCGGTGTTGATTCCCGTGGCCATGACGTTACCAACGAGGTCAGCTATCTGATGCTGGCAAGCTCTCGCCGCCTCGTCCTGCATGACCCTCCCTTGGCAATGCGCGTGCATCAGGGAACCCCGGACGAGCTTTGGGATGCTGCCATTGAGACCACGCGGGTGTGTGGCGGCGTGCCCACCTTCGAGAACGATGATGTCATCATTCCCTCCCTCATGCGCCACGGGCTTTCCACTGACGATGCGATGGATTACGGCATCGTGGGATGCGTTGAACCGGGAGGCAACGGGTGTGAATGGACCTGTGCCGGAGGAGACGGCGGGAACAACTTCTTCAATCTGCCCGGTTGCGTGCTGTTGGCGCTGAACGACGGGGTGAATCCCATGCCTCGGCCCGATGGGATGCCTCCAGCTCAGGCTGGCTTGCATACCGGCTACCTCTATGAGATGGATACGTACGAAGAGGTGCTTGATGCCGTCTGGAAGCAGATGGAGTATTTCGTCAATTGGCAGATGACCATGCTGAATGTCTCTGAGTACGTCTCTCGACAGCAGAACCCCCTGCCAGTGGCCTCGTTCTCCATTGATGGATGCATGGAAAGCGGCCGCGATGTCATGAACGGGGGAGCGAAGTACAACTCATGCGGTGTCGCCGGGATTGGAGCGGGGAACATCATCGACTCACTCGCCACGATCAAATACCTGTGCTTCGATCACCATATCTGCTCAACCCGCGAGCTCTACGATGCCGTCATGGCGAATTGGGAGGGGTATGAGGATCTCAGGCAGCGCATCTTGGCCGAGGTTCCCCATTACGGCAACGATGACCCCTATGTGGATGAGATCGCCCGGGTGATGACAGAGCACTATGACCGCATCTGCACCTCTGCCTACGGTGCGCGCAGCCGCATGCGCCCGGGGCTTTGGCCCGTGACCTCGAACGTGTACTTCGGCTTAGGCACCTGGGCCACGTTCGATGGCAGGCGAACGGGAGAGCCTCTGGCTGATGGGTGTGGTGCCGTTCAGGCGCGCGATACCTCAGGGCCAACCTCGGCTCTGAAGTCAGTGGCTTGGATAGACCAGCGGAAGTTCGGCAATGGCACCCTGCTCAACATGAAGTTCCATCCTGCCGCTTTGGCGCGCGAAGACGGCAAGCGGAAGCTGCAGGCGCTCATGGAGACGTACTTCGCCTTGGGAGGCATGCAGCTGCAGATCAATGTCACCGACACAGCCATGCTTCGAGCAGCTCAAGAGCGACCTGATGAGTACAAGGACCTTGTGGTGCGCATCGCGGGCTTCTCGGTGTACTTCGTGGAAATGCCCAAGATCAGCCAGGATGATCTGATCACGCGCACTGAGCTTTCACTGTGAGGAGTGATCATGGCCGATCAAGCTGCGACTGCCCTCACCGGTCGGGTCTACGATATCCAAGGCTTCACGGTGCAGGATGGCCCTGGTATCCGCACGACGGTCTTTCTGAAGGGCTGCCCTTTGAGGTGCCCTTGGTGCCACAGTCCTGAATCTCAGGAGTTCGCGCCTCAGCTGCTTTGGATAGCCCTGAAATGCCTGGGGTTGGAAGCCTGTGGGAAGTGCATCCCTGCCTGCGGGCGCCACGGGATCGAGCCGGGACGTATGGCAACGCTTGCCTCAACCGGTGAGCAGATCGTGCTTCCCCATGTCGAGAGGGAGATCTGTGAGGATTGCGGTTCGTGTGCCAGCGTATGCTATCCCGGTGCCCTTTCGGTGTGCGGCATTGACTACACCGTCGAAGAGGCGCTGGAGCGCGTCTTGAAGGACCGGCCGTTCTACGAGAAGTCCGGAGGCGGGGTGACCGTCTCCGGCGGTGAGCCGCTCTGCCAGATCGGTTTCACCGAAGGATTGCTCCGGGGCCTCACGGAGGCGGGGGTTCATACGGCGGTGGACACGACCGGCTTCGTTCCCTATGACCACTTCGAGCGCATACTGCCCTATACCGATCTCTTCCTCTATGACATCAAGCATGCCGACAGCGCAGCCCACAGAAGCGTCATAGGGGTGCCGAACGAACTCATCTTGGAGAACATCCAGCGGCTGGCCCATGATGGTGCGAAGCTGTGGGTGCGCATCCCGTTGATCCCTCGGTTCAACGACGACAAGACGAATATCACAGAGACGATACGGATCTGCACGGAACTGGGAGGCGCTCTCGATGTGGTGCAGATCCTTCCCTATCACAAGCTTGGCACCATGAAATACCAACGACTCGATGAGGATGCGAAGGTGATGGAGGCCATTCCTCACACTGAAGAGGAGATCGAAACGGTACGCAGGCGATTCGAGGAGGCGGGCTTGCCCGTCACGGTTCATTGACGAAGGGCTCCCACGACGAAGGAGGGTATCGATGTACGAGTTCATGCCAGCAACGGAGCGCATCCAGCATATGCGCGAATTGATCCGCGATCGCATCTGCCGCTTCGACTCAGAGCGTGCGCTGATCGTGACGGAAGCATACAAGGCCACCGAAAACGTCGTGCCTATCATACGGCGTCCCATGGCTGCGCTTGAGATAGCGAAGAACATGACGGTCCGGGTGGAGGATTTCGAGCTGATCGTGGGAAATCGTGGCAAGACGTTCTTCGCCGTCCCGCAGTACCCCGAATGGGGTGCGATATCCGACTGGGTCTGCGATGCCATCCAGTCAGGTGAATGGGACCTTCGTGAAGATGGGTTGTACCATAATCCTCCCGATGAGGTCATCCGCATGTGCTGCTCGCCTGAGGACGCTGAGGCCATGGCTTCGGTCAAGGCGTATTGGGAAGACAGGAAGGTTGGCAGCGTGGCGGATGCCTGGAAGCCTGATTGCTACGACGAGATGGCCCGTATAGGTGTATCAACCTATGCTCCCGAGGGCCTGTCCATTGCCATGTGCCACGCGGGGCATCTGGTGGCAGGCTATGACACCATCATCAACAAGGGCTATGGTGCCATTCGAGCAGAGGCCCAGACGTTCCTTGATGATCACTATGCCAACCTGATGGGCGATGATGTCAACAAGTACCTGTTCTACAAGGCGGTGACCATCTCCTGCGACGCTGCGACCACGCTGGTCAAGCGCTATGCCGATGAATGCCGCAGAAAGGCACAGGAGGCAGCGGACGGCAATCGACGTGACGAGCTTCTGGCCATGGCCGATGGCCTTGATTGGATCAGCGTGAATCCCGCTCGCAATTTCTGGGAAGCATGCCAGGCGGCCATGCTCTACCAAGTGTTCCTGATGGCCGACACCTCCTATCCGGGGCAGGCGTTCGGGAGGTTCGACCAATACACGTGGCCCTATCTCAAACGTGACTTGGAATCGGGTGCTTTGAGCCTTGATCAAGCCCAAGAGATCGTGGATGCGTTCTTCCTGAAGGCGAACTGCTTCTACACGCCGGGGCCGGCGGCTCTTGTTGACATGACTGGCATCGGCAATACGTACCAGCACACCACCATCGGAGGCGTCATTCCTGCGACGGGCGAGGACGCAACGAACCCCGTCACCTACATGGTGCTTGAATCAGTAGGGAGGCTTGGACTGCATGACCCCACCATCTCGCTGCGGTTCCACAATGGGACACCGGACCGCCTTTGGGAGTGTGCCATCGAAACCTCAAGGCTTGTGGGGGGCCTGCCGCTCTATCAGAACGATGAGGTCATCATCCCCGCACTTCAGGAGCACCTCGGATTCACCTTGGAAGATGCCCGTGACTATGGGCTGATCGGCTGTCAGGAGATCGTGGGATGCGGCAACGATTTCCCGGCGCCCAATGGAGTCTTCCCGCCCCACTGCGGGCTGCAATGGGGTACCGTTCTGGACATGGCCATCAATGATGGCGTGAATCCTGCGATTGGCGAAGGCGCCTCCCTGCACACTGGGCATCTCTATGACATGAAAAGCTTCGACGAGGTGAAGCAGGCCTTCGTGGACATGGCGCGCTACCTCTTGAAGATGTTCGTATCCATTGGCAACTACGCGGAGGCCATCGCACCATACTACGGTCCGCACCCGGGACTTTCCATGTCCATGGATGGCTGCATGGAGAAAGGTCTCGACGCCACCATGGGCGGCTGCAAATACAACTCCTATGGAGGCACTGCGACGGGGTTGGCAACGGTTGCAGACAGCCTGACCACCATTCGCTACGCATGCTTCGAAGAGGGCCTTTGCACCACCCGCGAGCTCTATGATGCCGTGATGGCGAATTGGGAAGGGTATGAGGACCTTCGTCAGCGGCTCATTGCCCAGGTTCCCCATTATGGCAACAACGACCCCTATGCTGATGAGATGCTCGAATGGGTGGTCAGTGTGTACTACGACATCTGCGATGAATGCTACAGCACGCGGTCGAAGCGTTACAAGGCAGGCATGTACGGGGCATCGGATCATATCGCCCAAGGCAAGCGGACGTGGGCCACTCCGGAGGGGCGTCGCTTTGGAGACCCCATAGCGGACGCGATGTCACCTGTGCAGTCCTTCGACAAGCTGGGACCCACGTCGGTGCTCATGTCCACCTGCTGCTTCGACCACAGCAAGGCGCTTGATGGTATGGCAGTGAACATTCGCATTCACCCCAGTGCACTGTCACGGCAGGATGGCATGGAGAAGCTTCGGGATATGACGAAGGCGTATTTCGACAACGGTGGACTTGAAGTGCAATACAACGTGGTGAGCACGGAAACGCTTCGCGCCGCCCAGGCAGACCCAGAGGCCTACCGGAACCTCGTCGTGCGCATCGCGGGTTATTCAGCCTATTTCGTGGAATTGGGCAAGGACCTGCAGGAGGACATCATCGCCCGCACCGAGAACATGATCTAGGGGCAGCGGGGACGCAGCCTTCTGTCCTTCTGTGTCAGAAACCCCGTCCCCCTGACACGCCGCTCCTCTGTTGCGCCTGGTTTGATTCTGCCTGTAGGGGTCGATCCGAGCGAAGCGGAGATCGACCCCCCTGCGAATTGGCTCAAACGGTCAGACGTGGGCGGTCAGTTGGATGTGTGGCTCTTGGCGCGCACCGTATTCACGATGGCAACGGCGCAGAAGATGGCAGAGCAGATGATGGCACCCCATCCCACGATCTGGAACATGGCCGTGAAGGTTCCGCCCGTGATGCTGGAGAGGAAGTTCACGAAGAATCCGCAGAGGAAGTTGCCCACCATCATGCCCATGGAAACGTAGGACATGGCTATGGTGACGGTTCCATGGGTGGTGACGCGTGCGACGCACTCATTCAGATAGGGATAGAGGATGCCGCAGCACAGGCCGATGAACATGATGGAGATGAAAACTCCGACGGGACTGGTGGATGCGGCAAGGCCGAAGTAGCAGACGGCAAGGGAGGCAAGACAGAACGCTGGCACAAATCGACCCAGGCGGCTGATGACACGCGCGAATATGAGCCCCACCAAGAAGCCCACCATGGTTTGGATGGAGCCAGCCGTACCGGCTATGGTGGAGTCGCCTATCCCTGAATCCATGATGAATCCCGCCAGTGTCATGTTGAAGATCATGCCGCAACAGGAGAACACACAGTTCGCCAAAGCCAGGAGGAACACCTTGTACGACAGTCGGCCTTTCGCTTGGTTGCGCTCGGCATCCTGGATGGCCTTTTCGGGACCCATCTTCGGGATGTACTTGATCTGCATGAAGATGGCTATGGTGAGGATGGCGTAGATCCACAGACAGACGCGCCATCCGAACAGGGCTCCTATCCATCCGGCGCCGAAGTTCAGGAAGAACGCGATGATGCAGGCGCCTCCATTCAGAAGTCCCATCACTTGGGTGCGCTCCCGCCCTTGGAAGAGCTGGGCGGTGATGGCGGGGACCATGGGATAGACCAGTCCTGCCCCGATGCCTTCGACCACCCTCGTGCCAACGAGGAATGCAGCGGTTGGTGAGAAGGACCCGATGAAGCCTCCCAGGATGAAGATGACCGTGCCGATGAGCATGAGTGTGCGCTTGTCGACGAAGCGGGCAAGGTGGCCTGCGACGAGCGTCATGATCAGCATGGTCCCTGAGGTGACTGAGAATGAGAAGTTGATGGTGGCAGGATCGTTGAAGGTGGACGTGATCAAGGCGAGGATGGGCATATAGAGCGCCGCCTGCACCTGTCCATCGATGCTGCTCAGGATGAGCGCCGCCTTGACCATGTTCCTATGTGCCAATGGGGTGTCATGTTCCATGAGGGTGACCGCCTCTCATGATGGTCTGAGGTATGATGTTGAACGAAGGTGGTGCAACCGGTTGAACCACTATGAGAAGACCCTACCCCATTGGAGATGGCAAGGGAAAACGATAGTTCGTCGTAACCTTTGAAAAGTGGCTTCAAGGCTCATACTGATGGTATTAGACAGCTCCACGCTTTGCTTTTCTCCCATTTGGGTAAACTTTTTAATACTAGACGGGGACATAGAACGAGAGCAGTCATTCTTATAATCAAAGATGCTGCTGTAAGAGGTTTGACTGCCGTTCACAAGCAGGAGAGGGGCTTCATGGAGAAGAGCGAATCCCAGATGCCTGGTGCAGAAGCTGAGTTCGTGGATGAAACGCTGAACGCCCGAAGCGTTGGCGTGGCGCTGGCCATCTCATACTTCGCGATCCTGCTCTGGTCACCCCTCGTCATCCCCGACTTCGTACTCTCAGCAGGCAAGGATTTCGAGATGCACATGCTGCGACTGGTCTTCGTGGCAGCGCTGTGCGTCATATACCTTACCGTCCAGTTCTTCCCCTTCGTTGTCTACAAGACGCGCCTCAAGGCTGTCGCAATGGTGGTGGCCACCGCGGTGTCTCCATTCGCCCTGCTGGGGGAAGTAGCTCCTGGTCTGGCGAACTTCTACATCCAGAATCCCGCTGCCCTGTTCGTGGCATGGGGCGCCATGGGCTTTTCCGTGGCGGTTCTGATGCTCATCTGGGGTTACGACATGTCGGCTCGGTCAACCCATATCCAGGGCATCACCAACATCGCCGCATCAGCCATCTTCTCCGGTGTCATGTTCGCGCTCATGTTCGCCTTGCAGAAGACGGCGGTCATCGCCATCACCATTGCCATGCCGGTGATGATGCTCATCATCTGGATAGTGATCCAGCTCCAAGAAAGGGACGATGGCCAGTTCATCGAGGTGGTCGTGGTCTCTCCCGAGCCAAGCAGCGCCGTGACCAGCCTGCGAACCATCGCGGGGCGCAAGACCACGCTGTTCGTCTTCTGCTATGGGTTCGTCATGGGGGTTGCTGGGTCGGTGGGGACGCAGTTCTCCATAACATGGTGGTCGTTCCTGTTCATCGGTGGTGCCACCTTCTTGTCGGGCGTGCTCATGTTCATATTGCTGCGCCTCAAGAAGATCGCGGTAGACCGTCGCTTCGTGATCTCATTCTTGCCCGTTTCGGTTCTGTGCATGTTCCTCTTCTCCATCATGCAGGGTGTCTTGCAGGCGGTTCCCCTGTTCATCGTGTTCTTCCTGATCAATGTGTTCAACGTCTTGAACACGGCGTTCGTGGGAGATGGGCAGTACGCTGATTCCGATGGCATGACCTATGATCTGTTCAACTGCGAATCACGCACGATGGACATGGTGGGCACGGCGGTGGGATGGGCCACGGCGGCCATCATCCATTTCCTGGTCGATGGCCAGCTGGTGGTGTATTGCTACTTCCTCATCGTGGTGCTTTTGGTGTGCGCTGCGATCAACTTCTATCTTCCAGAGCAGAATCGCGTCATGCACGATGAGGATCACAAGAAGTCGATGGACTCCATCATGAGCGAATGGGAGAGCGTCTGCTTGCTGCTCTCGGATGAGTACGAGCTCTCTCCTCGCGAACGGGAGATCTTCCTTCTGCTCTCCCGTGGACGTGACAGGCAGTACATCCACGACCTTCTCTGCATCGCTCCTTCCACGGTGCGGACTCATACCTACAATATCTATCGGAAGATGGACATCCACAATCAGCAGCAGCTGATCGACGTCGTGGAAGCGCGCTTCCTTCAAGAACACTCCCCTTCGGACGAGTAGCGCCCGTTCAGCTTTGCGGCTAGAACGAAACAGTCAGCCTACAAGGGCAATTCATACTATCTGACGATAAAACTTTTCTCCCCCCATACCCACAATGGTTCGATGTCTGAATGGATTTTGGACATCAACCCAAGAAGGGAGGAGAGATGCCGAAAGTAACCGGCTACATGGCCGATGAGCTTACAGGCGAATACATCACATGCGGAGGGACGGTCCGCGTCTCAGGGGATGCTGACCTGACGGTGCCGCTGGAAAGCAACGGTGCATTCGCAATCGATGAGCTCGGTCCTGGTTCGTACGTAGTGTCCATCGTGGATGTTGAGGGATACAACCCCATCAACAAGCTCCTTGACATCGAGGAAGGCGAAAGTGACGTCGACCTCGGATGGTTCGCTGGCAAGGCCCTGCCGCACTCCATGTGGGGCGTGCACAACGATTACGAGGACGAGTAGCTGCGAGGCTCGCAGAGTGAAGAGAGGAGTGTGAACGTGGAGAAGAACGGAATGAAGACCTATTACAAGGGTCTTGGTTTCTGTGGCGGCGGCGTCAATTCGAACACGTGCGAAGTGGACGTCAAGGACGGCAAGATCGTCCGTACCCGTCCATTCCATTACGATCGGTGCTATACGCCTGAGGAGATGAACGCCTGGACCATCCATGCACGGGGGTCGGAGTACAGCGCTTCCATGAAGAGCCTGATCCCTCCCTTCTCGCTGGTGTACAAGAAGAGGGCTTACTCAACGAACCGTATCCTCTTCCCGATGAAGCGCGTCGACTGGGACCCGAACGGCGAGCGCAATCCGCAGAACCGTGGCAAGTCAAAGTTCGAGCGCATCAGCTGGGATGAGGCCTTGGATATCCTGGTCTCTGAGATCAGACGCATCCACAAGCAATACGGACCTTATTCCATCTACTGCCAGATCGACGGCCATGGTGAGACGAAGACGGTCCATGCCGCCCATGGCTGTCAGACGAATCTGCTCGACCTGTTCGGCGGATACACCTATCAGGGTCGCCAGCCTGACAGCTGGGAAGGCTGGCATTGGGGTGCGAAGCATGTCTGGGGACAGGCACCTCTTGGTCAGGCTGACCAATACAACCTCTGGATGGATGTTGCGCAGAACACCGACATGCTCATGCTTTGGGGCTGCGACATGGAGACCACCACGTGGTCATGGGAAGGCCAGCAATCAAGCAAGCTGTGCTTCTGGTTCACTGAGCTGGGAATCAAGCAGGTCTACATCTGTCCCGATGTGAACTATGGAGCCGCCTGCCATGCTGACAAGTGGATCCCGGTTCTGCCGAACACCGATGCCGCGCTTCAGCTGGGCATCATCTACACATGGCTTCAAGAGGGCCTGTGGGATGAGGAGTACGTGAAGACGCACGCCACAGGCTATGATGTCTTCTTCGACTACGTGCTGGGCAAGGAAGACGGCATCCCCAAGACTCCGAAGTGGGCGGAGGGGAAGTGTGGCGTGCCAGCGCGCCAGATCAAGGCCCTTGCGCGTCAGTGGAACAAGCAGCGCACCTCCATCGGCCACGGCAACGGAGGCTCCTACATCCGGTCCATCTACAGTCACGAACCTGCGCGTCTTGAGGTACTGGCCATGTGCATGCAGGCCATCGGCAAGCCGGGGCGCAACGTCATGAAGTTCATCGAATGGCAGATGATGGGCCAGAAGAGCGCCATGCCAGGTCCGCGCAGCGAATTGATCCCGTATCCGGGCGGTGCCTACAAGGGCTGGATGATGGGCTTCAAGAAATCGTTCATCCCGAAGACGATGTTCCCGCAGGCGGTGACGGGTGGCTGGACTGCCGAGAACCCCCTTACGTGGTATTCCTTCCCGGATGCCTCCTTCCCGGCTGATCAGCAGTTCATCCCCTATCAGTACCCGCTGCCAGGCGCCGAACCCATCCATATGATCTGGTCTGACGCTCCGTGCTGGACCACCTGCTGGAATGGCGGCAATGCGGCCATCGAGGCCTATCGGCATCCGAGCATCGAGTTCATCTGCACCGAGCATATCTGGTTCGAGAACGACTGCCAGTTCGCTGACCTTCTCTTGCCAGTCAACACGAAGTTCGAGGAAGAGGACATCAACTGCGATACCGCTTCGGGTGACTTCAACTACATCGTCTATGAGGGACAGTGCATCGAACCCATCGGCGAATCGAAGACCGACTATGAGATAGCCTGCGAAGTGGCCAAGCGTTTCGGTCCAGTGATCTATGAGCAGTTCACCAAGGGGCAGAGTGTGGAGGACTGCATCAAGGCGGGCTTCGAGACCTCTGGTTGCCAGGACTACCTGAGCTACGAGAAGTTCCGGGAGAACGAGTACTTCATCATCCCCACCGCGAAGGACTGGGAGGATGATCCGCGCGGCCATGCGCCCTTCGCTGAGAACCCCCATGAGAACCCCATGCAGACGGCCAATGGCCTCATCAACTTCTACTCCGAAGAGCTGGCCACGGTCTTCCCTGACGATGAGGAGCGTCCGCCCTATCCGAAATGGGTGGAAACGGGCATCAATCACCCCTCTGAGCGCCTGGGCACTCCTCGTGCGAAGGATTATCCCTATCTGATCGTCTCCAACCATCCGCGTTGGCGCTGCCACGCTCAGCTGGATGACATCACTTGGCTTCGCGAGATAGAGACCTGCAAGGTGGAAGGCCCTGATGGCTACCTCTATGAGCCAGTGTGGATGAATCCGGTCGATGCGGAGCGCGAGGGCGTCAAGACCGGGGATGTCGTCAAGGTATTCAATGACCGCGGTTGGGTTCTGGGCGGCGTCTACGTGACTGAGCGCATCGTTCCCGGATCAGTGCTGCAAGACCATGGCGCCCGCGTGGATGCCATCGTGGCCGGTGTTTCTGACCGAGGCGGCGCCAACAACCTGATCGCTCCCACCGCCACCACTTCAAAGAACGCGGTAGGGGAGGTTACCTCTGGCTTCTTGGTCGGCATCGAGAAGGTGGATGTGGATGCATTGGCGAAGGAGTATCCGGAGGTCTTCAACCGCGTTCGTGATGATGGCGGCGTGCTGATTGACAACTGGATCGCCTAAGGAACGAAGAGAAGGAGGAGATGCATGACAGGAACAGAGAAGAACGGGTCTGAGCGCGCAGGCGAACTCGAATCCCTGAAGGAAGTGACCACCTATTACAAGACTCTGGGTCTGGGCAGCTTCGGTATGAGCGCGCTGTCTGCCGAGATCGACGTTGCCGACGGCAAGATCGTCCGTACCCGCGGCTTCCATTTCGACAACGCCTTCACCGAAGAGGAGCTCAGGCCTTGGACGCTGGAGGTGAACGGGAAGAAGCTTCCTGGTCTTCTGAAGAATGACATTCCGCCGTTCGCGCTGGTATACAAGAAGCGTGCCTATTCTGACAACCGCATCCTCTACCCGATGAAGCGCGTTGATTGGGACCCGGACGGGGAGCGCAACCCGCAGAACCGCGGCAAGTCCAAGTTCGAGCGCATCAGCTGGGATGAGGCGACGGACATCATCGCGAAGGAGCTTCGTCGCATTGAGAAGGAGTACGGCTACTATGCCGTCTTCTGCCAAGGCGATGGTCATGGCGAGACGAAGACCGTCCATGCAACCCATGGATGCCAGATGCGACTCATGTCCATTCTGGGCGGTTTCACCTTCCAGGCTCGCAATCCTGACAGCTGGGAAGGCTGGTACTGGGGTGCGAAGCACGTATGGGGCTGCGACCCGGTAGGCGAAGGTGATATCGGACTTCTGCTCTTGGATATCGCTGAGAACTCCAAGTACCTGCTTCATTGGGGCTGCGATGAGGAGACCACGCCGTGGGGCTGGCTGGGGCAGCTTCCGAGCCGTTGGTGCTTCTGGTTGACCGAGGTGGGCGTGAAGCAGATCTACGTGTGCCCTGATGTCAACTATGGCTGCGCCGTGCATGCTGACAAGTGGATTCCCGTCAATCCGAACACCGACGTGGCCCTGCACATGGCCATCGCCTACACCTGGATCCAGAACGGCTGGTTCGATCGCGAATACGTGGACACCCATGCCATCGGGTTCGACTGGATCGAGTATTACATCACGGGCGGCGAGGACGGCATCCCGAAGACGCCGGAATGGGCGGCCCCCATCTGCGGCGTCCCCTCACGTCAGATCAAGGCGCTTGCCAAGGCCTGGTACAAGCAGGCAACGTCCATCAGCCATGTGAACGGCGGCTCCCTCATCCGCTCCCAGTTCTCCGCTGAGCCCGGACGCATGGAAGTGGTCCTCATGGGCATGCAGGGATTGGGCAAGCCCGGTCGCAACGTCATCAAGCTCATCGAATGGGGTCTCTACGGCCTGCCCACCCAGTGTCCGAATCCGCGTTCCGAGCTGTACATGATGCCTGCGGCGGCATACCGCTCCCTGGACTACAACAACTCCGAGGTGTGGGATATCCGCAAGGCCCACATCCCCAAGACCATGGTGCCCAAGGCCATCTTGGGTGATTACACCTTGGAGAACCCCCTCACGTGGCACGGCACGGGTGTTGCTGGCTGGCCGCGACAGGACCAATTCGTCCAGTATCAGTATCCTTCCGAGGTTGGCGGCGGCACGCGTATCCATATGATCTGGTCTGACACGCCCTGCTGGTCAACCTGCTGGAATGGCGGCTACACGCTGGCGAAGGCCGTCCAGTCCGAGGAGATCGAGTTCGTCCTCATCCAGCATCCATGGATGGAGAATGACTGCATCTATGCCGACATTCTCCTGCCCATCAACACCAAGTTCGAGGAGCGCGACATTGCCGTTGACTCCTCCAATGGCTATCAGAACGTCATGATGATCGAGCCCCAGTGCATCGAGCCTCGCGGCGAGTCCAAGTCCGACTATGAGGCCGTGGGCGAAGTGGCGAAGAAGATGGGCGTCTACGAAGAGTTCACGGGCGGCAAGACCGTTGACGAATGGATCCGCGAGGGATTCGAGAACTCAGGATGCCAAGAGCGCATCAGCTGGGAGGAATTCGAGCAGAAGGGCTACTACGCAGCTCCCACTGCCAAGGATTGGGCGGATGCACCACGCGGGTTCGCACCCTTCTGCGAAGACCCCGAAGCTCATCCTCTGGGAACGCCTTCCGGCAAGCTCGAGTTCTATTCCACGTCTCTTGCCCATTACTTCCCCGATGACCAGTCACGACCGCCCTATCCGAAGTTCATCGTTGAGGATGGCCGTCTGTCTGAGTCTCTGCTCACCGAGCGCGGCAAGAAATTCCCCTACCTGATCGTCTCCAACCATCCGCGTTGGCGCGTGCACGCGAACATGGATGATGTCACCTGGTTCCGTGAAATCGAGACCTGTAAGGTGAAGGGCCCCGATGGGTATCTCTACGAACCGGTATGGATCAATCCGGTGGATGCCAAGACCCATGGCATCGAAAGCGGGGATGTGGTCAAGATCTTCAATGATCGCGGCTGGGTTCTGGGCGGTGCGTATGTCACTGAGCGCATCAAGCCCGGCGTCATCTATCAGGATCACGGTGCACGCCTTGACCCTATCAAGGTTGGAGAGGCTGATCGTGGCGGCGCGAACAATCTGATCGCTCCTTCAGAGGTGGCCATGGAGAACACCAACGCAGAGGTGACGAGTGGCTATCTGGTCGATTTCGAGAAAGTGGATGTGTTCAAGCTTGCAGAAGAGTATCCGGAAGCATTCGCCCGTGAGTTCAATGACACGGGTGTCAAGATCGAGAACTGGCTCGCCTAAGAAGGAGGAACGATAAGATGAAGGTATTCGTATTTGACTCAGCCAAGTGCAATGGATGCTATGGCTGCCAGCTTGCCTGCAAGGACGAGCATTGGAACAATGAGTGGCTGCCCTATGCACTGCCTCAGCCAGATACCGGGCATTTCTGGTGCAAGATGACCCAGACCGACCATGGCCAGGTTCCCAAGGTGCGCGTCGAGTACAAGCCACTGTTCTGCAACCACTGCGATGATGCTCCCTGCATCAAGGCCGATCCCGAGGTGTCCTTCAAGCGCTCGGACGGCTTGGTGATCATGGATCCGGTCAAGGCAAAGGGCCGTCGCGACCTTGTTGATTCCTGCCCTTACGGCGCCATCTATTGGAATGAGGAACTTGAGGTGCCGCAGCACTGCACGGGCTGTGCGCATCTGGTTGATGAGGGCGAGCTTCCCCACTGCGTGGACGTGTGCGCCACGGGTGCGCTTCGCTTCGGTGAGGAAGAGGAATTCGCCGACGAGATCGCTCGGGCTGAGACCGTGGCTGCCAGCGAGCACGGCCCACGCGTCTACTATCTCAACCTTCCCCATCTCTTCATCGGTGGCGAAGTGTGGGATCCGGCGCTTGATGAGATCATCGAAGGCGCCAAGATCACCCTTTCCGGGGATGCTCAGGCCGTGACCAACTCCGACGAGTTCGGCGACTTCTGGTTCCGCAAGCTTGATCCCGGCAGCTATACCCTCACGATCGAAGCACCGGGCTTCGTTTCCCAGACCAAGGAAGTGAAGCTGGACAAGTCCCTGAACGTGGGCGACTTCCCGCTGGAGCGTGAGGCAGGCAACCAGGTGAAGGAGAAGACAGAACCGCAGGCTGCCGTAGGCAAGCAGGCACCCATCGATACTCCTGATGTCGAGGTGGGCGAGCTGGGTGATGTCAAGGCCTCCATGTCCGTGATGTCTCAGGCTGGCGAGGATGCCATCTTCGACGATTCGGGTATCACCACCAAGCACTAGGCACTCATCAGGGTTTTCTCGGGCAGGTCTTAAGGACTTGCCCGACGTGTATCGCCTGACTGTTTCTTTTGCGAAGAGAAAGGAAATCGAACCTATGAACGATGACCTTCGGAAGCAACGTCAAGACCGAATCTTGGCTGCCATGCAAGGCAAGAAGATTGACCGCACTCCGCTCATGTGGGCAGGGGACTTGGCGCTCATTCGCTACGCCAAGCCGGAAACGGATTTCCAGTACATGATCGAGCACCATGAGGACATGACGAAGACCATCGTGGATGAGGTGCTGCCGAAGTTCCCCAAGCTTGACTTCCTCGCGGCGGTGGGTATGAGCTCACGTTTCCTGGGTGCGGCCTTCCTGGTCAAGACCCTGCTTCCTGGTGTGGATATCCCTGCTGACGAGATGTGGCAGCTCGATTTCGACCATTCCTTCACCGAGGATGTCTATGACGAGATCGTGGATGGCGGCTGGCAGAAGTTCAGCGACAAGATCCTCTTCGACAAGCTGGGCTATGACCCTGAGGCCATGGGGAAGGATTTCGAGGCGGGCATGCGCAACAAGAAGCTCTATCATGATGCGGGCCTGCCGTTCTTCCGTCATGAGGGCATGCTCTCCTCGCCCTATGACGTACTTGCCTTCGGGCGCGGCCTTACCGAGTTCTTCATGGACATGTATGAGCAGCCTGATGAGATGAAGGCTGCCATGAATGTGATCATGGACGAGGAAGAGGCCCGTATCGGAGACAGCATCAAAGGCCAGGTGGCCGATGCTGAGGCCCATGGCGAAGTGGTCATGTACACCATCGCTCCCTGCGTGCAGGCGAACTGCGATCTGCTGGGTCGCGCCCAGTTCGAGGAATTCGGCTGGCCTCTGATCGAACGTCAGGCGAACTTCCTTTTGGACCAAGGTGCCTACGTTCGCTTCCATATGGATTCGAACTGGACGAACAACCTTGATCTGTTCGCTCAATTCCCGGCAGGGCGGTGCATCTTCGATTCCGATGGCAACACCGACCTCATCAAGACCCGCGATATCCTTGGCTCCAAGATGGCGTTCACGGGCACGGTGGACCCGGCGAACTTCGCCTTCGGCAAGCCTGAGCAGATATATGATGAGGTCAAGGAGCAGCTGGCGGTCATGGGAGACAGCTTCATCGCGTCCCCGTCCTGCAGCATTCCTGCCAATGCGCCGGCAGAGAACATCGACGCTATGTACGCCGCCATCGACGAATTGTGATCGGAGCGTTGTCAACCAAGCCAAGCAATGATCTGAAGGGAGAAAACCATGGCAACCTATGACGACATCTCAAGTGCAGTGCAGAGGGGCAAGCGCAAGGAAGTGGCACCCTTGGTGCAGCAGGCCATTGACGAGGGATGCGCCGCTGAGGAGATTCTGAATCAGGCGCTCATTCCGGCCATGGACGTCATCGGCGAGAAGTTCTCCAACGGTGAGGTCTTCGTGCCTGAGATGCTCGTGGCGGCACGCGCCATGTCCGCAGGCACTGAGGTTTTGAAACCCCATCTGGCCGCCGAGGGCACCGAGCCTGTTGGCAAGGCGGTCATCGGCACGGTCAAGGGCGACATGCATGACATCGGCAAGAACCTCGTTCGCATGATGATCGAGTCGAAGGGTTTCGAGGTGGAGGACCTGGGGGTGGATGTGTCCTCCGAGCAGTTCGTGTCCTTCCTGCAGGAGCATGATGACGTGGATATCGTCTGCTGCTCATCACTGCTCACCACCACCATGCCCGAGATCAAGGCAACCATCGAGGCCATCAAGGAGGCGGGGCTGCGCGACAAGGTCAAGATCATGATCGGCGGTGCTCCGGTCACCCAGGCCTATGCCGATGAGGTGGGGGCCGATGCCTATACCGAGGATGCCGGCGAAGCTGCCGTGCGCGCTTTGGAACTGGTTTCCTGAGCTCTGCAAGAGGCTCACGATCATGTCGAAGGGGCGGCTTGACCGCCCCTTTTTCATCTGTGCAACTTGCCCCACCTGGATACAAGTTGCATTTCTCTCGTAGCGTGTAGTGAAGATTTGTAGCGCAGGCTTCAGCCTGCACGTGCCCGGATCCATTCGCGTCTTCCTTGATGACGGTCAAAGGCTAAAGCCTTTGCTACGAACTTGGGCTCAGAACGACACGGACGGGTACCTAAGAAGAGGGCAGCCTAGCTGGCCGCCCTCCATCAACCCAATAGCCCCGTCCCCAAAAAAAGAACCGCATCCTTTGGATGCGGTTCTTCCCGTGAGATCGGTTGGAGGAGGTGGGAGCTACTCCACGCCCACCATGGCCTCGGTTGCCTTGATGATGGCAACGGCCGGCGCGCCAACCTTGAGACCCAGCTGCTCGATGGCCTCGTTGGTGATGGAGCCCTTGACCTTGCTGCCGTCGTCCAGCTGGATAGTCACATGGCCATTCACGGCACCTTCCTGGACGTTCTTGATGGTGCCCTTGAGCTGATTGCGTGCGCTGATCTTCATTGGTACTGCTTCCTTTCGTTCGTTTCCTGACAGGACGCATGATGTCATGGGTGTCTCTGACCTTCTGGGCACAGGGGACTTCTTTCACAACCGTTAACCCGGTTCGTCCCATTTCGTCCCGCACGTGTGCTCGGAGGCTTCAGATGCAAGCCCTTGACAAATATATTCTAAACCAAATATATACTTCAATAAGTATAATAGGAAAACGATTTGCTGGGTGTTACCAGAAGAGGCCATTGAAGCGCTCATCGTATGCAATGATTGGTGAAGAGAGATCAGCGCTGGTGAGAGAATAAATGAAGAGGGATGTAAACATGCAATCACGACAGTGGCAAGGTTGAGAAAGGGAAAACCAATGAGAGACCATTCGCATCACATTGAACTGTCAAGGCAGGCAGCCACGGAAGCCATGCTAGCCACTTTGGATCAAGCTGGGTTCGGGTCGTACGCGCAGTCTGAGCAGGTACCGCTTGCCCAGGCCTGTGGGCGCGTGCTGGCGAAGGACGTCACCTCCAAGACGGATATCCCCAACGTGCTCACCTGCTGCATGGATTCCATCGCCGTCCATTGGGATGTCTTCGAAGGGCTTGGTGAAGGCCAGTTGCCCGATGTCAGCCAGTGGGAAGAGGGCGTGGATTGGACCTTTGCCAATACCGGTGTTGCCATGCCGGAAGGATTCGACACCGCCATCGTGGTGGAGCACGCAACCATTTCCGATGACGGGAGCCTGCTTGCCATCGATGCTGCGCCTTCCGAGCGGTTTGCGGGCACGAAGCCGGTGGGTGAGACCATGCGCCAGGGAGACGTGGCCGTGGCTGCTGGCACGTTCATCACACCGGAAGTGGCCGCTTCCATCGCCGCTGCGGGGCGTTCCGCTGTCTGCGTGCTTGCGCGTCCACGCGTGTCGTTCTTGCCTACGGGCAATGAACTCGTGCCGCCGAACGTTCCCTTCGCGAAAGGTTCGCGCATCCCCTTCGCTGGGCGTGGGCGCACTTTCGAATCTAACAGCTTCATGGTGCAGGGCAAGGTTGAGGCATGGGGTGGAACCTACGTGCCGTTCGACATCGTGGCGGATGACTATGACGCCATCAAGGAAGCCGTGCTCCAAGCGGCAGAGGTCTCAGACATCATCGTGTTGAACGCGGGTTCATCCAAAGGTTCTGATGACTGGTCGGTGGAGGTGCTGGAGGAGATAGGAGGGGTGATCTGCCATCAAACGAACCACGGCCCCGGACATCACAGTTCCTATGCCGTGCTGCGCTTGGATGAGCGCATGGTCCCTGTGGTGGGCATCTCAGGCCCTCCAGGTGGCGCCGCTTTCACCATGAACTTCTATGTTCGTCCGCTCATGTGCGCGTTCTTGGGACTGGATACCGCTCCTCAGCTGATTCCGGCCAAGCTGGCAGGTTCATTCGGGCCGAACAAGTTCCATGCGAACGCGAATCAGCCGAAGCCAAGGGAGACACTGCCCGGTGAGGCTCGTCCGCCTGAGACGACGAAGCCCGAAGACCGCTTCTTCTCTGTACGCTGCATACTGCTAGAGGTGGATGACCAAGGTCAGTTGACGGCAACGCCGGTGCCGGGTCGTCCGGGGACGCCGGCCACGGCGAAGGCGAATGCTCTGTACATGCTGGCAGCAGGGCCTTCAGATGTATTCCCCGAACCAGGCGAGATCATCTGGGTGGAGCTGCGGTAGACATGGCTGTCAGCAGGGGCTGCCCAAAAGGATGAGACGAATGGGCGGAGTCGTCTTGAAGGCGGCAATGCGACTTGACCCTCCTTGTCGTCCGCCCATTCGCCCCGTCCCTCTGGGTGGTCCCTGCAGATGCATTTGCCGCAGATCGGTGAAAATCGGCCTGTGGCAGAATAAATTATAGTTAGTTGAGGATAATCAACGCTGAAGGGATACTATGGGAAATGTCAGTCGCCGCGAACTGACTGGCAATGTGTTGGTGTTGCGCATGAAGAAGGGCTGTCTGTACATCATGTCATCAAAAGCCAACCATTTTCCTCTTCTCTCTGGGGCGGTGCTATTTCCCTCTCTCTGGCACCGCCTCGCCATTCGCTTGGGCCCTGTTTCTGCGCTCCTTTAAGCTCATTGACCGATCTTGCACCGAAAGTGCATAGCCCAATACCCCTTCAAGACCAAAGTCTTATTCGAGAGGGAATTCAACGGCATCGTATTCGTAGTCAGGTGGGCAGAACTGCTCTACGAAATCTTTAGGGGAGATGACGGGAACTGGTGAACGCCGGAAATCCGACCCATCTCTGGTGACTATCATGTCGATGCCGTTCCTCTGAGCAGCGGCAACGATCACGGCGTCTTCAAAATCCTCCATGTCAGATTCTGCGGCTCTGTGGCAGTCCGATCCGTTCACATCGAATATGTCGAAGAGGCCATAGATGATCTTCAGATTATCCTTGATCTGGTCTTTGCTTCGCCCGAACCTATGAAGCACATAGGCGATGTCGGTTATGGCGGATGCCGGAATATAGGTATCGAATCTGCGCAGGTTGGCTATGTCGCAGGAAATATATGACTCAGGATATTTTGAAGGGCGAGCAATGATGTCGAGGACGACGTTGGTGTCAAAGCATATCCTCACACGGGCTCACCGTATTTCTTCATGATGCGGCTGCACCTTGCGCCTTTGAGATCAAAGGCATCCGGGATTTCGATGTTTGGCTCCAACCCTTTGAGTAGTTCCCTACGTTCCGCATACTTGTCGCGTTCGTGGTTGGATTTGGCGAAGGCGGGAAGATCTTGCTCCGATTCCATGTATTCATACAGATCACGCACGATCTGGGAGACGGATTTCCCGTTCCTTTTCAAGACCTGATTGCCGTGCTTCTTCAATGATTCGGGAAGGCGAATGTTCAGTACTGCGTCAGATGCCATGTTCCCTCCTTTGCCGCGATCTATATGATAGCGTATCATTCTGCATTACGTAATGCAATCGTACTATTAGCAAGATTGAGGTAACTGGTCAAGGAGACCCCCCCGGAGCATCTCTCGACCCCTTCGCGAAGCGCCGGAGGGTTCTGAAACGCTTTCAGGATCTGCTATGTGTGTCTTGAGGGTGCTATAATCCAACTCAACGGAAGCCCGTACCTTATCGCGGGCAGCGCCGTTGGATTATAGGGAGTAGTTGCAGCTGCTCCCTACTTCTTTTCGCGACTCTGCTCCTTTAGTGCTCTGGTTATGAGGTCAATTGCCGCTTTGATCAAGTTCAAGGCGGCAGTCGCAAGGCCAATCAAGGCTGCAACTATGGAAATCTCTATCATAGGAAGTACCTCCTTTTTGCATTGGAGGCGCTACCAGCACACGGGTCTTACACCGTTGAGCTAATGCGAGATTGTACTCCTGTCTCGCAGGATTTCTTCTGTGAAAATATGCCTTTGAACAGGCATGATGATCTTTGCTGAATGCGTGAAGGAACACGTCAGATCCGTGATGGATTCGTGTCGAAGGCCGCAAGGAGATGCGTCAAAGAATGTGCGCCGCACATGCCTTCATCATCTACTGTTCTTGCTCGGCGCCAAATTAAAAGAAAGACCTAAAACCCGCATCATCTCCCAAGCGGAGCGCAGGCAATCTCTCTGTCATTTCGCGTGCAATGAGAGACCCTCTGAACGGCAGACGTGCGCGCATGTCAGCCTTGCAGCAATGGACGCTTGTCCTGCGTCTTTATCGTATCCTGTCAGATCCCGCTACCACCTCGAATGAAGTAGGAAGGGCGTTGCAGATGAGCGTGAGCCCATGAGCGCGAGCGAGATCTATGGCCTGGTCAGTGGCCACAGTTTTGGATATGAGCGTAGGGATGGTCGCTCTGATGGCTTTGATCACCATATCCACGGGGACTCGTCCGCTGGTGAAGAGCATGCTCTGGGCCAAGTCGATGTGATGGCGCAACGCCCATCCCACCACTTTGTCGAAGGCGTTGTGGCGTCCGATATCCTCCTTGATGCAAACGCCTGCTTTGGAATAGGCCAGATATGCGCTATGAGTGCCGTGAGTCGCTCCATGGGAAGTCCCATCCATGGCGAAGAGCTCTGCAAGCAGATAGACGTCATTCGCCCGCACGTTCCGCGGCTCGATCGGAGGGAGGGGCGAAGGTGTCTTCAAGGCTTCCATCTGCTCGTCGGATAATGTTACGCATACGGTCAAGGCCTCCTCATCGCAGATGATGCTCTTGATGTCAGAGACATGGGCGATGATCCCGTCGGTGAACAGCCTTCCCACCGCTAGATCTTCCAGATCGAATGGCGAGCAGGCAATGCTGTAGTGAGTTGCATCCTGCACCCTCAGGTCCAAGTTCGCTTCCTTTTGCACGAGCAGATATCCGTTTGCTCGCATTCCCTCATCGCTGAATGTTTCTGATGCTCTCTTAACCGATCGATCGCAAGGGTCGGTGGAGGTATCCTGCATGGCCTTCCTCCCTTCCTCGAATCGCAAGCAATGGATGGCGGACCTCTGGCATGACCAATCTATATCTCCAGATCCAGGCTGGGAGTATTGCAATCTCATAAAGTCGAGCAGCTCATTTTGGGCGAAATGGACAAACATTCTTTTGCCGAAAGGTCGGTCTCTTTCCGTGAACTAGCATGGCGGCGTATCGCGCAGGAGAGCGAAGGAACAAGAAAAGAAGCAAAGGAGAGGGGAGCACATGAAGTACAACAATGAGTACAACATGGATCTGTATCCAGAGAAGCTCCACTGGAAAGAGGGAGATCTGGATTGTACGCGTACGACAATCTGGTCTGGGCCTGGCTGCCATGAGGGATGCCAAGTTATCTTCTATACCGATCCCGCTCAGGACGACAAGCTCGTGAAGGTGGAGGGGGATCCGAATAGCCCCTTCAGTCAAGGGCGTCTCTGCATGCGCTGCTTGGAACTCCCGCAGATGGTGAACAACGATCGTCGTCTGAAGTATCCCATGAAGCGCGTGGGAGAGCGCGGCGAGGATAAATGGGAGCGGATCAGTTGGGATGAGGCCTACGACATCATTGAAGAGAACGTGAGGAAGTTCCAAGAGGAGACGGGCCCTGAATCCATCATCTCCATGATTGGTACAGGCCGCATGGTGACCCAGGCTATCGCTCATAACCAATACGCGAACTTCGGCGGTCCCGATCTCACGCTTTGCTTTCTCTCAGGTGATTCCTGCATGCTGCCGCGCACGGCGCTGTGCTACGTGATGATGGGTAATCAGTGGGTAGCTGACATGTCCCAATTCCGCGCTACCCGCTATGAGGACGATCCGGAATGGGTGGTTCCTGAGTGCATTCTCATTTGGGGCACGAATCCGGTGGTGTGCAACTCTGATGCATTCCTAGGTCATTGGATCGTGGAATGCATGAAGCGAGGAACCGAGCTCGTCACCATTGATCCGAAGCTTACATGGATAGCTGCGAAGTCCAAGTATTGGCTGCGCTTGCGCCCTGGCACGGATTGCGCACTCGCACTGGGCATGCTCAACGTCATCATCAACGAGGACCTGTATGACCATGAGTTCGTCGATCGCTGGTGCTTTGGATTCCCGGAGCTCAAAGAACGAGTACAGCAGTACACGCCAGAGTGGGCTGCAGAGACCTGCTGGATCGATGAGGATCTTCTCATCAAAGCATCTCGCTTCTACGCCCAGGCCCATCCTTCCTCCATTCAGTGGGGCGTTGCGGTAGACATGTCCAAGATTGGTACCCAGACGGCTCAGGCCATCGCCTGCCTTGCAGGCATCACGGGCAACATCGACAATCCTGGCGGCAACGTGCTCATGGGTGACCCTATCGGGTTGGATTTCGGCTACAACTGTGGCATTGAGTACCTCAAAGAAGGAATGGTTGAGAAGCGGCTGGGCAACTCCAAGTACAATCTCAAGAAGTACGGTTTCACGGCCTCTTCCCAGTCCGATGCCATTCTGGAGGCCATCGAGACAGGACTTGACGAGAATGGTAAGCCACGTCCTGTGCGCATGCTCTGGATCCAATCATCCAACCCCATCACGAATATGGGCCAGGACGCTCCGCGCATCTATCGTGCGATGAAGAACGTCGACTTCATTTGCGTTGTTGACCTTTTCAAGACCCCCTTCGCTGTGGCCTGTGCTGACCTGTTGCTTCCCTGTGCCATGTCCAACGAACGCGATCTGCTGCGCACGTGGTTCGATCCACGCCGTTCCATCACCAAGTGCTCGCAATACTACGAAGCCAAGGAAGACGAGCAGATCATGATCGATCTTGGCCATAGGCTTGCGCCGGAAAACTGGCCTGATTGGGTTCAGACTCCTCGAGACTACGTCAACTGGCGGCTTGAGGTGGGCAACTGTGGTTTCACCTTGGAGGATCTGGAGGAGAAGGACAAGGGCATCAAGTACGGGGATTGGGAGTACTACAAGTACGAGAAAGGTCTCCTGCGCCCAGACTGCAAGCCGGGGTTCATGACCCCCACGGGTCGCTATGAGCTCTCCATCACCCTGTTTGACAGCTGGGGCCAAGATCCGCTGCCATTTTACGAAGAACCGCCCACTTCCCCCTATTCCACACCGGAGTTGGCTGAGAAGTATCCACTCGTGGTGACCACCGGGGCGCGCTCCTTTGAGTTCTTCCATTCGGAATGGCGCCAGCCTGAGACCATCTCCCGTGAGTTGCACCCTGTCCCCTATTTCGATATCCATCCTGACACTGCGAAGGAGTTCGGCGTTGCTGAGGGTCAATGGGCATGGATAGAGAATCAAATGGGGAAGTGCCGTCAGGTTGCTCGCTACAACGACACACTCGATCCCCGCGTCATTTCCTTGGAGCATGGCTGGTGGTTCCCTGAGCAAGAGGCCGCAGAGCCCAGTCTGTTCGGCGTGTTCGACTGCAATTGCAACAACCTCGTTCCCATGTGCGAAAACGGCGAATCAGGCTACGGCGCGCCCATCAAGAGCGCCATGGGAACTGTCTATCCCTGTACACCGGAGAACATGCGACCTGAGGATCAGCCCAGCTATCAGGTGACAGCAGGAAGCGGCTTCACCCACGGTGAGACTCACCATACTGACGAGCCGAGCTTCTACGACATGAAGGCATAAGGGAGGTTGTGACCATGACGATGTACGGGCTTATGATCGATTATGAGTATTGCACGGGGTGCCATGCCTGCGAAGTAGGCTGCAAGACGGAGCATGACTTCCCCACAGGTGACTTCGGCATCAAGCTGGTTCAGGACGGCCCTCGGCACAATGAGACGAACGATCAGTGGGAATACAACTACATTCCCGTGCCGACCAGCCTCTGTGATCTTTGCGAGCAGCGTGTCAGTGAGGGTCGGCTGCCCACCTGCGTGCATCACTGCCAAGCAGGCGTGATGGTCTACGGCAGCGTTGATGAGCTTGCCCTGAAGATGACGAAGCCCACTATGACCATCTTTTCAGTAGCCGAAAGATAGAAAGACGGTTCGTGTCTGATTTCAGGTGATGAGCGAAGGAAACGCGCCTCAACAGCAGAGCGAATACGGCGGTCTGGGTGCACCACTCTAGACCGCCGTTGTTCTAGGGAGGTTCAAATGGCCTGCCACTACTGCATCAACTGCGGTCGATGCCGCGGAGAAGCGGGAAATGCGATCTTCGTCAGGCACTGTGTCCTTTGTGGTCATGAGAATGCAGCAGGATCTCGGGAGTGTGCCGCATGCGGCGGCTCCTTGAAGCTCACGCCAGGCATCACCAATCTCTCAGATGTCGTGAGCGGACATTCGAACAAGGGAAAGAGAGGGATTGATGGAACAGCATGAAGACGATGGCGAGATGCGGACCCTCGAGTTACAAGAGAGTTTTGGGAACCACATCGTCCAATACTCAAAGGAATACTCAGTCTGTGCGGGATGCGAGACCTGTTCGATCATGTGCGGTCTGACCCATGAGGGGTACACAGGCCATGGCAACAGCCGCATCAAGGTGAATCTTGGTACCCGTTCAATGATGCATGAGGTGCTTCCATGCATGCAGTGCGTAGATCATCCATGCTATGAGGCGTGTCCGAAGAAGGATGCGGCCATGAAGAAGGATGAAGGTTCAGAGATTATCTACATCGAAGAGGAAGAATGCATAGGGTGCGGAAAATGCATCAAGGCATGCAAGTTCGACCCGCCACGGATATCGATGCGCAAGCATAGAGTGCGGAAGCTTTGGAAAGCAGTGAAATGCGATCTGTGTCGCGGCAATCCTGAAGGCCCGCAATGCATCAAATGGTGTCCAGTTCGCTGCATCGGCCTTTCTGAGGACTCCGTTTTCTTCCCTGACAAGACCATTCCCTCGTACGCCGATGTCGAAACAGCCATCTAAGGAGGATGGGGATATGACGAATTATACGAACGAGGATTTCCTCGATAATCCGGCGAACGAGCAGAGACTCTATGGATTCTGCGGGAAGATAGCTCGCATCGATCTGACGACGGGGGAGGTATCTGAGGTTGATACCTATCAATATGTCCCCAAGTACCTTGGCGGTCGCATGCTTATCAACCGCATGTTCTGGGATGAGGTCGAGCCGGGGATCGGGGCATTCGACGAAGCCAACAAGTTCATCTACATGACCGGGCCCAGTACGGGAACGGGAATACCAGCTGGTGGTCGCAGCGCTGCCTGCAGCATCGGAGCCTCCATCAATCCTGAGCAATTCTGCTGGGGGAACATCGGAGGATGGTTCGCCACTGAGCTTAAATACGCTGGATGGGACGGCTTCATCATCCAAGGCAAGGCACCATCCCCCGTCTACATCTGCATTGAGGATGACGATATCAGGATTTTGCCCGCTGATGAGCTTTGGGGATTGCGCGTGCATGAGGCGCAGCAGGCCTTGGAGGATCTCTACGATCATGAATACAAATCCATGGTGATAGGACCAGCGGGCGAGAACCTCGTACGCATAGCTTCCATCACCACCTCGAACGATTGCGCTTTCGCCAAAGGGGGCTTTGGAGCGGTGTGGGGGAGTAAGAACCTCAAGGCCATCACCGTCCATGGTACCGGCATCGTGGCACCAGCGGATATGGGCAAGCTTAAGCATCTCAGGCTGACCATGAACAATCCGGGAATGCGGCCGTCCCCTTTGTTGCATATGGACAAGATAGGTGTGCCTGGGCTCGAGTACGATGCCGTCTATGACCGTGCGAATGTCGCCTGCAGCCCCGGCTGCAATCAGCATTGCAATGCCCTTTTGATAGACGGGAAGAGTGCTTTCGGTGACGAGCGCGTCAACCATATCGAGAAATGCGTCAGCATCTGCACCTTCGACTATCGCAGCGACATCGGATCGACGGTGGGGACGTTCTGGCCAACCAAGGAGAACTATGCCGCACCGTGCAAGATGCTCAGCCGTGAATTCCCCGAACCTGATTTCTCTGATCCGCATTTCGAAGAGCAGGGAAAGTTCTTCCCACCTGACATCTACAACCTATGGGGCCCCGATTATGAACGGGGCACCGTTGTCAATGATCTGTGCAATGAATACGGCATCGACAAGTGGGAGATCGTCATCTGGCTGCTCACGTGGCTTTCGGCCTGTGAGAAGGAAGGGCTCTTCGATGATGACCTGGGCACCGGCATGACCGTTGATGTAGAAGACGAGGAGTTTCTGAAGCGATTCATCGAGAATCTCGTCTATCGCAAAGGGCCTTACGGCGATATCTTCGCTGAAGGAATGTCGCGGGCCATCAGAACGCTTGGTTATGACACGTTCAGTGAAAGCATCTACCATGGCCGCTATTCGCAGATCCTTGGTGGGCTGCGTACTGACATACCGGTGAGTTTTGAGGCCGCCTGGGGCCAAAGCGTCCACTGGCAGGGTAGAGGGTTCGAAGGCGCCATCGAAAAGCCCACGTGGCTGGCATCTTGCATCATCAACATGACCAGCACGCGTGATGCCCAGACGGTGGAGCACTTCCATGGCCGATTCGAGCATCATGAAGCAGCTCTGGCCGATCCCTATCATTGCCCGTTGGTCATCGAAGACATCATTCATACGCAGAATGCCGCTGAGATCAAGGATTCCATCATGAGCTGTGAGTGGCAGTGTCCTGATCCGTGGTGGCCTGAAATGGAGTCAGAGATATATTCTGCAGCTACCGGGTATGACATCACCGAAGCGGAGCTCGAAGAGGCTGCCTGTCGCTCGAAGCTGCTCTTCCGTGCCATCCTCATCCGCGGATATGGGCGCACGCGCCGTCAGGAGATGGAGCAGATATGGCGCCTCATCTCCATTCCGGATTCGTGGAACGAGGTTGCGGATTGGACTCTGTGGAACGAAATGGTGGATGCGTACTACGAGGCGCGCGGCTGGGATCTGGAGACAGGTTGGCCTTACCGGGAGACCTATGAGAGATACGGGCTTGAGGATGTGGCCGATGAGATGGATCGCCTGGGACTCCTTCCTGAAAGGTCACAGGAGCGTTGGCATGACTACGGCGAGCCGCCCTTCGTGCAGTTCGTGGAAAACAGGAAGGCTGAGGCAGAAGCGCGCCGCGCAGCGGGACTGCCAGAAGAGGAGTACATCACCTTGCCAACACCGCCCGAGCCTGCTGTCGCTGAAGCTTGAAGCTTCGCTTGAGGAAGGAGAGGCTTGATGATCGACTATCAGGAATGGCTTCAGTCGTTGAACAGGAATGCCTATCACGAAGGCGAGTACCAATGGGAGGAGGATGGCTATATCGTCACACGCACCAATCATTGGTCACCACCGGGATGCCATAATTCCTGCGGGTTGCTGCTCTACGTCAAAGACGGGGTTCTTGAGAAGGTGGAAGGCGATCCGCTGAGTCCGTTCGTGAACGGGAAGCTTTGCGTGCGGTGCCTTGATCTTCCCGAAGCAACCAATAGCCCCGATAGACTCAAATATCCTATGCTCCGAATAGGAGAGCGCGGCGAGAATCGCTGGAAGCGGATCAGTTGGGATGAGGCGTTCGACATATGCGAACGCGAGGTGCGCAAGGTCTGGGAAGAGGATGGAGGCAACGCCATCCTCCTGATCCATGGGACCGGGAGGAACACAGGCCCCATGACTTACTTCGGCAACTGTGCCTTGAAGACGCCCAACATATCCACCTTCGGCTTCACGGGGTTCGCCTGCTATCTCCCGCGCATGTTCGGCGCATTCGCACCTTTTGGCGACTATCTGCTTGCCGATGCTTCCGAAGGCCATGAGGACCGGTATGCGAATCCGGAATTCGTGAATCCCGGCGTCATCGTCGTGTGGGGCAATGAACCCTTGAAATCCAATGCTGACGGATACATCGGGCATTGGCTTGCTCTTTGCGTTCAGATGGGTTCGCGTATCATCTCTATCGATCCGCGTCTCACTTGGTGGGGCGCACGAGCGGATTATTTCTTGCAGATCCGTCCAGGCACTGATGCTGCACTAGCCTGCGCATGGCTCAATGTCATCATCTCCGAAGATCTCTTCGATCATGATTTCGTAGACTGCTGGACCAATGGTTTCAATGAGCTGGCAGCATCGGTTGAGGAGACGACGCCTCAATGGGCGTCTGCCATAACGGGCATTCCTGAGGAGGATATCATCGGGTCTGCTCGTCTCTACGCCACCACTAAGCCAGCTGCTATCCAGTGGGGTTTGGCAATGGATCAGCAGCTCTCTGCCATGTCGCTCAATCTGGCCTGCTGCGACCTCATGGCCATTACGGGCAAT
This sequence comes from uncultured Eggerthellaceae bacterium, assembly GCA_964462135.1. Classification (GTDB taxonomy): domain Bacteria; phylum Actinomycetota; class Coriobacteriia; order Coriobacteriales; family Eggerthellaceae; genus MGBC163016. Next base: position 88,628 of record CAYWWK010000004.1, read on the forward strand.
GTGGATGTCCCTGGCGGCAACATCCTCATCCGCAATGCTTTCGGTGCGACCGACCTTCCTTTGACGGAACCTGTGGTCCCGGAGGAATGGAGAGCGAAGAAGCTCACCATGAAGTACGCCTTCGGAGATGATTGCGAGGAGTTCACCACGCATGCAGCTTCAGATGCCTTGCTTCGAGCCATGGAGGTAGGAGAGCCGTACCCGATCAAGCTCCTTTGGATCCAAACCTCCAATGCGATAGCGAATCCTGGCATGGACGCCGTGCGTGTCTACGAGGCCATGCGGAAGGTGCCGTTCGTGGTCAATGCGGATCCGTTTCTCACGCCTATTTCGGTTGCCTGTGCTGATCTGCTGCTACCCGTGGCCATGAGTCCAGAGCGCAACAGTTGCCGCACGTGGTGGACGCCGCTGCGTTCCATCACCAAAGCTTGCTCTTTCCATGAGGCGAAGACTGATGAGGAGATCATGCTGGAGATGGGTCGGAGGCTCAATCCAGAGTACTGGCCTTGGAAAGACGATGTGGCGATGATGGATTGGTATCTTACCGATTGCCGCTTGCCTGATCCAGATGTCATGGACGGCTTCACTACTACCAACCTCCAACTTGCTGCATGGGGAAGTCATCGATCCCAGAATGACAAGGGGCTCATGGAACTGGCCCAGTCGGGTGGCTATGCTTACGATGACTGGAATGACCACTATCGGAAATACGAGAAGGGGATGTGCCGTCCCGATGGGTCGGTGGGCTTCGCAACGGAATCAGGACGGGTGGAACTGGCGCCCGTTGTCTACAATATCTGGGGACTCCGACGCACGCCCTATCATATCGAGCCCCCTCAAAGTCCACTCTCAACGCCAGATCTCATGGAGGAATATCCGCTCATCCTGACTTCTGGCGCTCGCTCTTGGGAGTTCTTTCATTCAGAGAACCGGCAATTGCCCACGATGCGCGAACTCCATCCAGAGCCTCTGGCAACCATCAACCCCAAGACGGCAGAGCGCTATGGCATTCGTGAAGGTGACTATGTATGGATCGAGAATGACCATGGCAGGTTCCGTCAGCGTGCCCATCTCTCTCCTGTTGTGAACGAACAGACGGTGAGTGCAGAGCATGGCTGGTGGTTCCCCGAATCAGAAGCGGCTGAACCCCATCTCTTCGACACATTCACTGCCAATCCAAACAATTGCACCAAGGCTTTCGAAACAGGCCCCTCAGGTGTAGGCTCATCGATCAAATGCATGATCTGCAAGATCTACCCTTACTGTGAGGGGGATGAACTGCCAGAGCGAAGAATCCTTGCAGATCACGATTTCGTTACCTATGTTCCTGGCGAGGGATACCCTGATTTCGAAGCTTACAAGGCAAATGGGTACCACTATCCGAAGGAAGTGAGCGAATCCTAGCAGTTTGCCACCTTGCGAATGAGGCGCCAATCCCACCCTGCTCGCAAGGTGGTGATGTATGAGAGACTGAAAGGTGCTCAGACGCTCTTAGTCGTCTGAGCGTTCGGAAGGAGCCTTCTTCGATATAGAGAAAAGCTGCCGATAGACCTCTTCGCCCATGCAAAGGAAATATGTTCTGAAATCCGCCTTCATCTTCTCTCTGATGAAGTGATTGGAAAGGTCTATGTCGTAATGGCGCTCTATCTGCTTCACGTGATACAAGACCGTATTGCGATGCATGAAGAGCCGCTTTGCCACAATGGAGGCATTTCGCTCATAGACGAGGAAGAACCATACCAGCGCGAATTTGTTCGATCCCGTCGTCAGATCCTCAGCGGCAATGCTTGCAGGAACCGAATGGGAATAGCAGAAGTTCATGAATCGTCTATCCAAGTCCAGCTGGCTGGTGATCATATAGCCGAAGACCATCTCGAAGTACATCACCGAAGGAGGTACCTCACCGATGGTCTTCGATTCAATGGTTACGGCATCCCGGTAAAGATCAACTAGCTTGATCTGGCGATAGGCCATGTCCATGTCTGCCAAGTTGCTGAATACCTGCGACGAGGCGCCGATGATGCCATAGGGTTCGAAGACATAGCGATCGAAATCCTCGATCGTGCGCTTATGTGACAGCTTCGCGCCCAAGATGGAGCCGTAACTGAGTGCGAGGAGGTGGTCATCATAGGTGAAGACGAGCATGTGTCCGTCGTGCATGAGACGCAGCCCCAATATGATATTGTCTATGCCACGGCCGACTGCTTCCTTGAGATTGACTGCGATGAGCTTGTAGTCTGACCCCTTGGGGATGCTGCATGCGCTCATGACCTCAGAGAGTGCCTCTGCCTTGTACTTGACACCATCGATCAGCGCGATGAAGACGGAGTAGTAGGGCGCCCGTGTCTCTATGGACCGATTCCATTTTCTCCGGCAGAGAAATTCGGCATACGTGCTGAAGCGGATGAATTCATCTTGGAGACCCCACGTGAAGTCCTTCTTGTCGACGACGATGCAGAGATGACCATAGAGGCCCCCCTTCAGTACGAGCGGCATGAAGATGCACCGAAATCCTTCTTCATCGTCTATGGTGATGAGGTCGGTATCGTCGCGCATCGTGCTGAGTGTATGTGAGAGCATCTTTCGCAGCCTTGAAGGCAGCATATGATCTGCCTCTATGGGCTGCAGCGATTCGTAGGGTACAGGATAGGATGGAGTGGTGGATACCACATTGCCATTCAGTTCGCAGATGAACATGAAGTGGCAGAGCAGCGATGCCCCGATGTCGAGCAGCTCTTCGACGGAGTTGCCATCGATGGACGCGTAGTTCAAGCGGTTTTCCCAAATCAGCAAGTCGAAGAAGATTCGTTGCAGGTTCGTGCGTATCTCAAGCTTGTTGCCACTCGGTGGGATGATCTGGAGGACGCGCTGCCGATACGGCTGGAATTCCGAAAGCAATGTCTCCTCTTCGGTAGGAACCATGACATATCCTCCAGAGGAGCTCTGGAGAAATTCCAAGGTCGAGGTGACATCGCGAAGCCGCAGGATACTCTTAGGATCTATATCATACGGACAGAGAGGCCCATCGTTGCAGCTCTCATACCAAAGCACCGTCTGTGTCATGTCGTCAGGAAGTGAGGCGGCCTTGTACCCCTGGTAGCTGAGGATATCAATGAAAGAGCGCAACGTCACGTGAGGAAATACGAAATCGGATCTCTGATGATCTGCACTGTCAGTGAAAGCCCAGAATTCGGCCATGTGCAATCCTCCCCCCCCTAGCTGGCACAGAGTAGCCTGAGCATCTTGGCGCAGCCATCTTGTTGAGGAACTGCTTTGCTAGCGTATCCCTATTGTGCATCAGTTCGGCGGAATTGTTGAGAGGTCTTCGCAGACATTTATTCGTGCAAATGTAGAAAATTGCAACGAGATATCAACGCATTGGACACGGGAAGCGTTGCTCTATCGGAACACAATACAAGCATCGGGCAAGGAAGGCCCTAGCAGTTCCGATCCTTATGTTCTGACGGTTCATGCTGCATCTGTTCTTCCTGTCAGTTCCCGGACATGCTTCTGCTCGAAGCCGATCCTTGTGATCATTCGAAGGAAGGAAGGGAAATGGATTCAAAGAAACCGGGGTTACGTTGGCTGATCCTAGTGTGGTGTGCGCTATCCATGGCATTCATCACCTGGAACATGATCATCTATCCTGCGCGTGCGATCGATGCGATGGAAGTCCTTGGCATGTCCCAAGCTGACCTCACCGCAACGACATCCTTCGCATCGGTCAGTGCGATCTTCGTATCGCTTCTCTATGGGCGTCTCCTTGACACCGTAGGCATGCGCAAGATAGTGATGATCTTCCTCCCCATTGGGATTGCATTGCTGGCCATCCGTGCATTCGTGACAGATGTGCCGCTGGTCTTGGCCCTCACGTTCTTGGGCACCTGCGGTGTGAGCGTTTGCCAGATCGCAGGGCCAAAGCTGATTGAGACATGGTTCCCACGTGAGGATGTCGGCATGGCCATGGGCATCCAGGCGACGTGCGCAGGCGCGGGAAGTGCCGTGGTGTTCATTCTGGCTCCGCTGTTCCCCAGCATCACTGATGCGCTGCTCAGTTGTGCATGGCTCTATCTCATCTTGTTCGTCATGTGGATCTTCATGGGCCATGCTGGTCCCTATCGTCCGGCTGAGAAGGTGAAGCTTCCCAAGGGCTCCATGGGCAAGGTTCTCAAGAACAAGTATGTGTGGCTGCTTTCCATCTCTGGCGGTCTTGCCACTGGTGCTGCCCTGTTGCTCAACTCCTATGCCGTCAATGCGTTCGTGGGCAAGGGTCTCGATCCTACCGAAGCCTCGCTTATGGCATCTTGCATGAACTTCGGATTGCTGTTCGGTGGCTTCCTCTGTTCGTTCGCCCTGAAGAAGGTGCAAAGGTTCAACGTGATGCTGGTGATAACTTGCGTGGGTGGTGGCATATGTTATCTGCTCGGTTACTTCCTGCCGCTCGGACCGCAAACCTGGTTCTTCATCATCGTGGGTGCACTTATCCTCTCAGGCAATATCGGCCTGTGCTCTGGCCGCATCCCACTCATCTACATGACGGGAACGATGGATCCTGAAACTGTGGCATCGGCAGCAGGTGCCCAGGAGACCATCAAGGGCATCTTCAACTTCTTCTTCCCAATGGTGGTCGCCTTGATCGTGGGCACTGATTTCAATACGGTGTTCATCCTCTACGCTATCGTACTGGTGCTCACTATCTTCATCGGCGGATGGCCGATCATGCCTGAGCTGGGCGAGAAGGGAAAGATCTTCAAGGAATACGAGCAGAAGGTGGGCAAGCAGTCCATCGAAGCGACGGTCCAAGAGGAAATCGTCGAAGAGGCCGCATCTGGTCAGTCGGGCATGTAGCTATTCCCTCTGTGGAAGAGCCTCATCCCCCGGGGCTCTTCCACCAGCAGCTTTCCGTGAACAAACCAGTGGTTCGATCTTAAGGATCGGGCCCCATTCAAAGGAGGACGAACATGGATCGTCTTATGGGCAAGGTTGCCGTCGTGACGGGAGCGGCATCGGGTATCGGCCAAGGCATCGCGGAGATGTTCGCGGCTGAAGGCGCAAAGGTCGTTCTTGCCGCACGTCGAATAGCCAAGCTGGAGCAGGTCGTGGATGGTATCCGCGAAAAGGGCGGTGATGCCATTGCCGTTCCGTGTGATGTGACCGTGAAGGACGATATCAAGAGCCTTGTGAAGAAAGCCCATGATACCTATGGTAATGTGACGACACTTGTGAATTCTGCTGGCGTGCTGGTTCACGGTGGCTTCTTGGAGCACACCGATGCTGACTATGACAAAGTGTCACAAACGAATTTCCGTGGCACCTATTGGGCCATGCAGGAGTTCATCCCGGAGCTTTTGAAATGCACCGAAGATGGTGGACAGGCATCGGTCATCAACATCGCTTCCATCTCTGTCTCCAAACCGGAGACGAATGCGTATCTCTATGGTGCTTTCAAGGCAGCAACGAACATCATGACGAAGAACATCGTCCGGGAATACAGTTGCAAAGGCATTCGCTTCAATGTGGTATGCCCAGGTCCCGTGAACACCGAGCTCACACCAGCAGAATTCGGAGAATTGACACCAGAGCAACAGGCTGAGGCTATCAAGGATATGTGCCCTGTCGGTCGCCCCGGCCTTCCCGAGGATATCGCCTATGGTTGCGTTTGGCTTGCCTCGGATGAGGCATGGTGGGTGACGGGATCGACCATCGCGATCGATGGTGGCGCGTCATGCATGGGCACTGCGGGTGCCTAGTCATTCGATTTGGACATGGGGACCTCAAAACAGGACCTGACCAACGAGTCTGAGAGGAGTGAACCGGAGATGACCCAACCAATCAATGGATTGAGCGTTCAGGAGAAACTGAGCCCTTATAGGTGGATCGTCCTCGTAGCTATCTTGCTTGCGTGCTCGGCTGGCGCGTTCGCGCAGTATGTGCTCTCCATTTATGGAGCTCAATTGATGGATTCGTTGCAGATCAACACCTCTCAGTACTCTGCTGCGTCTACCGCACCCATGTTCTGTGGGGTCCTCTTGTCTATCTTCGTGGGTTTTGCGGCTGACAGGCTTGGTGCTAAGATCGGCATCGTCGTAGCTGGCCTGCTTGGAGTCGCTGGTGCTGTGCTGCGCCTGTATGCCGGGTCATTCCCCGCTCTCTTCGCCTCGATGTTCCTCATCGGATTCTTTCCAGTCGTCGTCTCGTCCAGTTCCGTGAAGCTGATCTCCTCATGGTTCCCCGAGAAGGAATTGGGTGTTGCTATGGGGGTATTCATGGCGGCGGGAAGCGTCGGTGCCGCATTGGCTCAGATCGTTTGTCCTCGTATGCCATCCTATGAGGCATCTTGCCTGCTGTCTTTGGTCTTGGTGGCTGCTACATGGGTCTTCGCGTCGGTATTCATCAAGGATGGCCCGAACAAGGATCAGATCGCATCCGATCGGTCTCAGCGGGGCGATTTCTCAGCGCTTTGCCGATTGAAGTACCTGTGGATCGTGTGTGCTTCGGGGTTCTTCGTCATGGGCTTCGGGACCACGATCAACGTCTTCATGCCCACGGCGATGAACATGCGTGGCATGAGCATGGTGGATGCCGGTACCGCCTTGGGTGTGGAATCGATCTTCGCCCTTCTCGGTAACATCATCGGGCCGGCTATCGTATTCAAGTTCTTCAAGAATCATTTTCGCCCGGTCTGCTTGGGCCTTGGCCTCATAGCAGCGTTCTTCATGTTCGCTGCGTGGCAGATCTGCGATTTCATACCAACGACGATCCTCTTGGCCATTGCCTCCACCGCTGCTGGCGCTCTCATCCCGTGCCTCATGACGGTGCTGGTGCTCGTGCCTGGGATGCGTCCAGAATATACCGGATCTGCTGGTGGCTTCACCAATACCTTCCGGTTCCTGGGAGCGGTCGTGCTCCCGTCATACATCTTCGCGCCTATCGCAGGCACGGATTTCAACCTTATCTTCATCTTCTCCGCCTTGTCGATCATCATCTCTGCGGCCCTGTTCCTCCTGTTCCCCAATGTCTTCAAGAACAGAAGCGATGCGCAGATCAGGGATGCTGAGCGTCAAGCAGCAGAGGAGTTGATAGAAGCGGATGATGCCGAATCCCTCTGATCCGCTCAGTGTGGAATCTCTCCAGGGTACGGCGAACGACAAGAGAAAGGAAGTAGACCGAATGTGTTTTAGACCCCCCACCGCTATCCCGGAACGCACGTGCCCCGCTTGTGGCGAAACGTGCACTGATGCGGCAGCTGCCAACTGCCCGCACTGCGGTGAGCCTCTCGCTGACGGGATCCTTCCCGTTGAGGCGACAGGTGCCACCGTTCCTCCGACTCCAGGAGTACCTGCGCCAGGCGTTCCCACACCAGAGGCTTCAGCGCCCTCCGCTCCTCCTGCACCGGGGCAACCTGGAGGCATGTAAAGGCTTTCTTCGCCACTTATTCGCACATCTTCGAGGAGGAGAACATGGGCATCTCTGCGCGCCCTGTCTATTGCGGTGCAGGGCGAACCCATCTCGCATCCTTGCTCTCCTTGGAACCGTCGAACCCAACTGACATCCTCATCTACGGGCCTTCTGGCTCAGGGAAGACGACGCTCTTGCAAGGAACAGCTGAGATGCTGAATGCGGCAAGCACTAAGGAAGGAGCCCTCACGACTCCCGCTCTCTACTGCGCGGGCGTGGAGATCTACGCGGCTCTCTTCATTCGCGAGAATGAGAGGTTTTTGACCCGATTGGCCACTGAGCCTCTTGTCATGATCGACGACATAGGCGGTCTCCTTGACAAGGATAACGGGGTTCGAGCGCTCTCGCTTCTCCTGGAGGAGCGCAAACGATCCGGCTTGAGGACCGTCCTTGCATTCGACGGTCTGCAGGACGAGGCGATAGCGGCGGTGCCTTCTGCCTTCGTGGATGCAGCTGAAGCGATCGGTATGGAGCCACTTGCAGGATCTGACCTGGTCGATTTCGTGCGCTGGCTTTTAGGTGCCTATGGAGGCGAAAGCGGCGTTGCCTTTGCAGAGGACGTGCCAGAAGCAGTATGCACGATGGCTCCCACTATGGAAGAGGCTGATAAGGCGGTGCGATATCTGACGACAGCAAGCGATCTGGTAAAGGGAAAGGAGGTCAGTGCTGAAGACGTACTTGGAGCACTCGCATCCTGAGGATTCGTAGATGCATCTGCTCGTAGCGATAGAGCATTTCGAAGAGCTCTCACTTTAGGAGGTTTGCATGGATTACAAGGAATTCTTGGACAGCATAGACCGCAAGGCCTATCACGAAGGGGAAATGGAATGGGAAGAGGACGGCTTTCGCGTTGTGAGGACCTACAACTGGTCCGCACCAGGTTGCCATAACTCCTGCGGAGTCCTCTATTACATCAAGGATGGCAAATTGGATCATGTCGAAGGTGACCCTCTTGATCCTTGGGTCAATGGCAAGCTGTGCATGCGCTGCATTGACATGCCCGAGATCGTCAACCATGAGCAGCGTTTGCGTCACCCCATGAAGCGTGCGGGCGAGCGCGGAGAGAACAAATGGGAGGAGATCACTTGGAAAGAGGCGCTCGACACCATCGAGCGGTACATCGTGGAGGAGATCGACGGCAAAGGATATGGTCGCGAGACCATCTACGTCAATCACGGAACAGGTCGCAACATCAACTGGCAGGTACCCATGATCGCAGGGGCCGCATTCGGAACGCCCAATACCGGTGGCTTCTACTTCTCTGGATGGTCCTGCTATACGCCGCGCGTCTGCGCTTCAGCGGGTCCTTTCGGGAACTATCCGTTGGTGGATGCCTCAGAGAACCATCCCGATCGCTATAACAACCCTGAATGGCAGCCGCCAGAGGTGCTGATCATCTGGGGGCAGGAGCCTCTGAAGTCCAATGCCGATGGCATCATTGGCCACTGGTTCAGCAATTGCTATCAGATGGGGACGAAGATCATCTCCATCGATCCTCAGCTTACGTGGTGGGGGGCTCGTGCTGAATACTGGTTGCCCGTCACGCCGGGAACGGATGTGTGCCTCGCACTGGCCTTCTGCAACATCATCATGACGGAGGATCTGGTCGATCACGACTTCATAGACAAATGGGTGGCCTACTATCCTGAATTCAAGGAGCACTGCAAGCAATTCAGCGCTGAATGGGCAGCTGAGCATTGCCATGTTCCGGTAGAGGACATCTATGGGGCAGCCAGACTCTATGCCAGCGCAGACAGAGGGGCTATACAGTGGGGTCTTGCTTGGGACGCTTCCACCACCTCGGCCATGCATTGGGTTCAGGCAGGTTGTGCGCTCATGGCTATTTGCGGCAATATCGAGAAACCTGGCACCATGATCCTGGCGAAGAATGCCTTCGACATGGATGCAGGGTATGGCTCCGTTGATGTCTATACGCCTCCTGAGGCCTTGGCTCAGAAGTTCTGCAACGCCATGTGCGGTCTTCCTGGCAAGGACTTCATGGGAATGTGCAACCCTGACGCTTCTGTGGTCGCGTTGGAGACAGGGAAACCCTATCCCATCCGTATGTTGTGGGCCCAAGGAACCAATGCCTTTGCGGGACATGAAGAGCCAGCGCCCCGTGCTTACAAATATATGATGGACATACCTTTCATCGTGTATCTGGATGTGTTCATCAATCCATCCATGGTGGCATTGGCTGACATGATATTGCCCTTGGCCATGTCAGTGGAGCGCAATTCGGCACGCGTATGGTGGACGCCTTTGCGAGAGATGCGCAAGGCCATTGACAACCCTGACGTCAAATCCGACGAAGAGGTGCTCATCTGGCTTGGCAAGCGCCTCAATCCTGAGCTGTTCGAATGGCAAGGATGGGATACGCCGGAAGATCTGATCAACGATTACATGCTGTATGGCTTGAACAAGAAGAACGAAGACGGTACCTACAGCACATGTGGTGGCAATGGCGCTCGCAAGGAAGACGGCTCCATCGTCTTGGAAGATGGTCGAACGGACTGCCCAGTCGACTTCGATCAGTTGTACTGGGAGAAGGGCGGTGTTCTCTACGACGATTGGAATGGTACCTATTACAAGCATGAGAAGGGACTCTTGCGAGCCGATGGATCTCAAGGGTTCGCTACGCCTTCCGGTCGCATCGAGCTCATACCCACCCTGTTCGACTTCTGGGGCATCCCGAAGTATCCCGAATACACACCGGTCTCGGTAGGCTATGACTCCACACCCGAGCTAATGGAAGAGTATCCGTATTTCTTTATCAACGGAACGCGTTCTTGGGAGTTCTTCCATACCGAGCATCGTCAAGCTGAGACGCTTCGCGAGTTCCATCCAGAGCCCCGAGTGACCATGAGTCCTGAGGCTGCTGAATCCATAGGCGTCAAGCAGGGTGACTGGGTTTGGATGGAGAATCAGGACGGTCGCTGCATGCAGACGGTCAATATAAATGCCGGAATGCCACGTTGGCATGTCTCCGCTGAGCATGGATGGTGGAAACCTGAGGAAGAAGGAGCCAGTCCACATCTCAATGGCTGCTTCAATTACAACCCGAACAATCTGACTCACTGTTTCGAAACGGGTCCAGGTGGCATTGGCGCTCCTGTCAAATGCTTGACCTGCAAGATATACCCCGTAAAAGAGGGGGATGTCATGCCGTGTGAGCAAGTGGTCGAACTGGGCGGCTTCCGTGAGTACGAACCGGGCGTAAAGTAAGAGAGGGTGAAGAGAGATATGGCCAAAGGGATTCTCGTAAATTACGATTACTGCATTGGGTGCCATTCATGCGAGATCGCATGCAAGAAGCATCTCGGCCTTGCCAAGGGTGAATTCGGCATGAAGGTGTGCGAAGTGGGCCCTTATGAGTACGTGAATGGAGAAGGCAATGGGAAGGATCGATGGGAATGGACGTTCATGCCCATGCTTACCAAGGCATGTACCATGTGCGAGGACCGCGTGGAGAAGGGCAAGATGCCCATGTGCGTTCAGCACTGCCAAGGTTGGTGCCTTGAGTATGGTGATGTCGAAGGGCTGGCTGCGAAGCTGGGGAAGGATCCGAAGACCAGGAGCGCATTGCTGGTGAGATAGCTTGCGCTTTGGCGGGAACATGATGATGCCGGGTGGCGTTGCCGCTCGGCATTCTTGCATCTAGGGGCTTTGCACAAGGATGCTGTGCCGCAAGGCTTTCGCTGTTCGACGCTCCCATCCGACGTCTAATCATAGGGATGCGCAAGAAGGCTTCGGGTAGGGGGATTTCTCGCTGCGCGTGAAATGATGCTGAAGGGAAGCCCTTCAGCCGCATAGCGGGTTTCTTCGGAATGACGCAGGGAAGGGAACTGAGGCAAAGGCTTCAAGCTCTGCTGATCGCAGAACATTGGTTGGCAATCAAAGACTAAGGAGATTCGGAGATGGTGGTCGAGGAGGGATTTGAACCCCCGACCTTGTGCTTGTAAGGCACCTGCGCTCCCGCTGCGCCACTCGACCACGTGAGAAGGCATTATATCAACTCAACAGAAGATGTGGGACGCCGTTCACGGAAATGCCTCTGCCGTACAGGGCAAATACTTGGGCCGTTGGCCGAAACAGACCTTTTCAACCCGCGCTCAACCTCGCAAATCAACCTCGAAGGTTGAGGCGATCAAGCCGTTTTCGTTGACCCGTCAACCCACTTAAAATATCCTACCCTCATAGGCATCAGACTCTCTCGTCAGGCTGGCAGCCATACATGCCAAGGCTGATGGGATGAGGAGCATGCTTGTCGAAGAGAATCGAGAAAGGGGGGAAAGCCCGCGCAGTCGTTTCTTCTGGTTCGCACCTAGTGGCGGGAGCTCGAGGCTGATCCCTATAAGGTCTCGTGTTCATTACTAGCACCTCAACAGCCCTAGATTTTTGAGGCGCTCGTAATATCTCCCAAGATGATGGTTCGCTCACAGTCTTGCTATTGCGCCCGGACTCGCAAAGTCCAGTTTCGTAGCCTTCATCCGCTTTTCTCCATCGAACGGATGAGGGCAAAATCATTAATCTAGGGGGTATTGATGGACGGTAAAGAGTTCACAGTATCTGAGGTCATCGACC
>CAYWWK010000005.1:0-88536 GCA_964462135.1 uncultured Eggerthellaceae bacterium
GCATCGACGTGGACGCCCAGATGGACAAAGCCCGCGAGCAGATGCGCAAGCTTTCCTAGCTTTTTCGACCGTCGTCTTGCAGACCTGAAGTCGAAGGGGCTAATGAAAGGGGAGCGAATGAGGGCGAAGTCGAGGGCAGTACGCCGCGAGAAGGAAGTGGCTAACCGTGTTGTGGAGCATCTTGCAAGCAACGAGGAGTTCCACGACATGATGCAGCGCAACCTCGCGCCCTATCGGCGGCTTATGACCTACTACGAGTGCGCCATGATGGAGGTCGAGACGAAGTTTCGCGTGCTGGATTCGGAGTACAGGCTGCAACACGACCGCAATCCAATCGAGTCGATCAAGACCCGTCTGAAGAGCCCCGAGAGCCTGGCGAAGAAGCTGGTGCGGAAGGGCTTCCCCATGTCGGTGGAGTCGGTTGAGGAGAACATATACGACGTTGCGGGCGTACGCGTGGTGTGCACGTTCCCTGATGACCTGTACACGCTTGCGGACGCGCTGCTGGCTCAGGACGACGTCGAGCTCGTCGAGCGTCGCGACTACGTAGCTAGCCCCAAGCCCAGTGGGTACCGCAGTCTGCATCTGATCGTCGAGACACCCATCTTCCTGGAGTCCGATAAGCGTCTCATGAAGGTGGAGGTGCAGCTGCGCACCATATCCATGAATTTCTGGGCATCGCTGGAGCATCAGCTGCGCTACAAGAAGAACCTCCCCGATGGGGATGCGCGTGCTGTTGCTGCCGAACTCGCCGACCTGGCCGAGAGCGCAGCGGACCTGGACTCGCGCATGCAGGCGCTAAGGGACTACCTTGACCGCCAAGAATAAAAACGGGGAGCTTTCTTGCTGCGTGGCATAGTACAGGAGCCTTTGAATCATCCGCCGTCAACCTGCACGCTCAGCTCGGTGTACGCCTCGGCCGCAATGTCGCCGGTGTATAGGGAAAGCTCCTGCTCGTAGACATCGCCGATGGGCTCGAACCCGCGCTCGCGCACCTCCTCCAGCAATTGGAAGTATGCCTGGAAGTACGGCTCACCCGAAGCCAGCATCTCATCTATGCTGGCGCAGCGCAACCGCTGGAAATAGCGCCCTGCAGGCCGGGTATGCCGCGTGCGCGTGCGTCCTGCTGGTGCCGCAGCGATGCACAGATGGAAATCGTTTTCGGGATGCCCATCCAGCAGTGCTTGCAAGCCCACGCGGTAACTCCCCTGCATCTGGTTTGCAAGGCCTTGATCCATGAGAAACAACTCGTCGTCTACCAGTTCCTCAACCTTCGGCCGACCATCGGCATCCGGCTCCTCCGCGGCGAAAAGACCCGAGAGGTCGGTCTCGAAGAACCGCTCCTCTTCCAAATCTACGAGGCGCCATCCCTCTTCCACTTCTCTCCACTGAGCCAACGCCCGGCTACGCTCAAGGGTCTTCTGTAGGAAGCGCCGTTGCGCATCCAGTGCCCGACGCTCGGTTTCGAGACGCTCCACCGATTTCTCAATGATGGCCTCAAGCTCAGCTTCCTGGGGATCTTCAAGGTAACGGCCGATATCCGCTAAGGAGCTGCCGGCCCGTTGCAAGGCCGTCACCAGCATGAAATCGCCCAGTTGCAACGGCGAATAGCAGGCATAACCGTTGTTGGCCATGAATACGGGTTCTATCAGGCCGATATCGCGGTAATGGCGCAGAGTCTCCTTCGTGGTGCGGCAGAGCGCAGCGAATTGGCCGCTGTGCAGATAGCGGGATTCGGGTATCTCGAAGCTGGTTTCCTGGCTGCGCATGAAAACTCCTTGACTGCGTGGTTACCACGCAGTTTACCATGGCTGCGAACCGACGGCTGCAGCGAAGGGGATGATGGCTATGCTCGTATTCGGTAACGAGAGGAATGCGAATGGAAGGCTGCTTCCCATCCATTGGAGGCGCGCTATCGCGATCATATGGACGGGTCAGGCATTGTCGGTGCTTGCCACGTGCGCTGCCACCTTCGCGGTCATCTGGCATGTCACCACGACGGAGGACTCGGCGCTTGCGCTATCGGCCGTGGGCGTCGCGGCGCTTCTGCCCACGGCGCTGCTTTCGCCCTTCGGCGGCGTGGCCGCGGATCGGTTCGACAAGCGCCAGCTGATGATCGTCGCTGACGGCTCGGCAGGGGCTTTCTCGCTGGCCATGGCCGTGTTGGCTCTGTTGGAGGCACTACCGCTCTGGCTGCTGCTGGGACTCCTCGCCGTGCGCTCGGCCGCCCAGGCCTTCCACGGCCCGGCGCTCATGGCGCTCATGCCCGAGCTCGTGCCCGAGCGCGATATGGTGCGCATCAACACGCTGGACCAGGCCCTTTCCAGCTTGTCAGCCATCGGCGGACCGGTGCTGGGCATCCTGCTATACACGGCCTGGGGCTTTGCGGCCGTGCTGCTCATGGACGCAGCTTGCGCAGCGGTGGCGTGCCTCTGTCTGGCTGCGGCACGGCTTCCCTATGCGCGTAGCACCAGCGTCTCCCATGATGGGGTGGGAACGGAATTGCGCGAGGGTCTGACCGCCATCACGTCCAATCCGGGGGTGCGTGCGCTTCTGGCCCTGGCTATGGCGGCAATGTTGCTGTTCCTGCCGCTAGGTACCCTGAGCCCCCTTATGACCTATAACTGGTTCGGCGGCGATGGATTGGCTGCGTCACTTGTGGAGGCCGCTGGCGGCATCGGACTGCTGGTGGGCTCCGTCGCCATGATGGCGTGGGGCGGCGGCAAGCGCCTCGTGGGCGTCCTAGTGGGCGCCGGCATCGCCATAGGCGCCTGTTGCATCGTCTGCGGTCTACTGCCGCGCGACGGGTTCCCGGTGTTTGTCGTTGCCATGGGGCTGGCCCTTGCGGGGACGGCGGTGTTCAACGCGCCCATCATCCCGCTTATGCAGAAGCGTGTGGACCCCGCCAAGTTCGGCCGCGTGATGGGGCTGTTCGGGGCTTTGACCGCACTGGCCTATCCGGTGGGGCTCTTCATCGCGGGTCCGGCGGCCGATGCCCTGGGCCTCAACCGCTGGTTCGTGTTGATAGGGGTAGTCCTGTGCGCGCTCATGGCGGCTTTCTCGTTCTGCCAACCGCTGCGCGCCCTGGATGGTCCCGCGGAGGACTGAGGCCTGGATGCGATGATTCTGACTTTCATCGGAGAAGAGATGCATCCATTGCATCCGCCCCCACTGTCACGCACTGACACACCTTACCCGGGCGGAAGCGGCACCATGTCCAGGCGAAGCGTCTGCTCGACCACCTTCATGAGCGCGTCGTCATCGATATCGGGTTTGACCTTCACTAGCCCCACCAGCCCGAATATTGCCACGCAGAACATCTCGTGAACCATCTCGATCTCGATATCGTGGTATTCCGCGTACTGCTTCGCTATGTGGTCGGACAGGCAGTCCGCAGCCTCGCGCGTGGCGCGAACGTCGAAGGCATCGCGGATTCCCAGTTCTTCCAGCACGCGGATCATCGGCCGAGGGTTCCCGGCCTTGTCGTACAGCGAGTAGCGGAAGGTGCGAATGCACTTCTTCAACGACCCGGGCGTGTCACCGAACACGCGCTCCTCGTTCCACACGATCACGCTCTCGACGAGGTCCTCCACATAGTCGTCGATGACGGCCTCCACGACGCCGTTCCTGTTGCCGAAGTGGTAGTAGACCAACTCGCGCGTCACGCTCGCCTCGAAGGCGATGGCGGCCACCGAGGTGGCGCGCACCCCTGCGGACTCGAAGAGCTTGCGCGCCGCGGCGACGATGGCCCCCGGAGTGCCCTGCAGCCTGCGGGACTCCTTCAGGTCGCGCCTCTTCTCGCGTACGCATGACGCCGCCTGCTGGGGCGTCAGCTTGCCGTAGTCTCGGGCGCGCGTGGATGCCATGAAGCCTTTCCTTGCCGTGGCGATTGTCTTTCACATAATGCGACGATATGTGAAATCTTATGGTAGCAGCTTTTGCTAGACTTCGCGCTAACGAGGCCACCGCCAATGCAGTCGCCGACGAAGGGAGACACCGTGGGAATCCTCTACCAGGCCGAGGACCCGATCTATTGGGTCATATGGCTGTTCGTGCTGTTCGCGCTGATGGCGTTCAACGAGCTCGGGCGCGTCAAGCTGTGGTGCGGGCTCGCGCTGTTCGCGGTCGTGCCCATAGCGCTGACCATCTTCGTCTGGCCCACCACCGCCGCGCCCGGCAACGAGTACGGCACCGGCACGTGGTTCAACTGGGTCAAGACGTACTCGGCGCTGGCCGGATGCCTAGGGTTCATCGCCTTGCGCTTCGTGAAGTGGCGCGGCAAGGACGGCAAGACGCACTACCTCTACGAGAAGAAATGGGCGCTGTGCTTCCCGCCGCTTATCCTTGCCATCAACATCGCCGAGGCCGTCATCCGCGACTTCCAGGTGTTCGGTTTCGCCCTGTGGCAGGGCGGCGTGGTCGAGAACCTGTGGACCATATCGGGCCCGTGGAACATCATGAACGGCATCGCGGGCATACTGAACATTATCACCATCTGCGGCTGGTTCGGCATCTTCATCTCGAAGGACCCGTCGAAGGACATGATCTGGCCCGACATGATCTGGGCATGGGTCATCGCCTACGACCTGTGGAACTTCGCCTACACCTACAACTGCATATCCGACCATTCCGCCTACTGCGGTCTGGCGCTGCTGCTTGCATGCACCATTCCGACGTTCTTCATAAAACGGGGCGCCTGGCTGCAGCACCGGGCGCAGACGTTGGCCCTGTGGATCATGTTCGTCATGACCATCCCGCAGTTCGCCGACGTGCTGGCACCCATCCCCACCACGCACAACCCCACGGCGTTCTTCGTGGTCAGCCTGCTGGCCTTGGCGTCAAACGTGGCGCTGGCCGCCTACCAGTTCTACCGCATCCGCAAGCTGAAGCTCAACCCGCTGAAGGACCAGATCTACGCCGATACCAAGACCTACCAGCGCATCGAGGCCGAGAACCGCTAAAGGCGGTTGGCCAGGGAAATTGGAAGGGGCGGCTCGCAAGTGCGGGCCGCCCCTTTTTCGATCGTCTTTGCACGAGCTAGCGGAAGATATCGTCGTGGGTTCCCGTTCTCTGGAAGCGAACGTCCCCTGTCACGCCGATTTGCTTGCATGTCCGAATCCCGCCAGTTGTTGATTCACGACGGCGTAGAATCGATGCATGCAGACGACGCCGCGGCTACCCGCGGCCCACGAAGGGAGGCGACGACGCCATGGCGCTCGATCAGGACGCATGCTACGAGGCCCTGAAGTCGAAGGACGGCCGCTTCGACGGCCAGTTCTTCGTAGGTGTGTCGTCGACGGGCATATACTGCCGCCCAGTTTGCCGAGCAAAGCTTCCGAAGAGGCAGAACTGCACGTTTTTCGAATCGTCAGCGCAGGCCGAGGCCGCTGGGTACCGTCCATGCCTGCAATGCCGCCCCGAACTGGCCCCGGGCATGGCGCCAGTCGACTCTGAGCGCACGCTCGCCAAGCGGGCGGCTCGCATACTGCGTGAGGAATGCGGTTTGCCGGTTGACTTCGAGGCGCTTGCAGGAAGGCTCGGGTACACTGGCCGTCACCTCAGGCGCGCCTTCGTCGAAGAGTTCGGCGTGACTCCGAACCAGTACCTGCAGACCTGCCGCCTGCTTCTGGCCAAGCAGCTGCTGACCACCACCGACCTGAGGGTGTCGCACATCGCCGAGATGGTGGGATTCGGAAGCACGCGGCAGTTCAACGAGGTGTTCAAGAAGCATTACAGCCTGACGCCCAGCAGCCTGCGGCGTGGCCGCCGCGTGCCTGAGGGTGGCGAAGCGGTCGTCATCGAACTTGACTACCGACCACCGTTCGCCTGGGATCGGCTGCTGGGTTTCCTCGAGCTGCGCGCGATCCCGGGCGTCGAGGCCGTGCGCGACGGCATCTACTACCGCGCGTCGCACCTTCCCGACGGCCACGGAGGCGTGGCGCGCGGATGGATATCGGTCAGCCCGCAGCAGGGGCGAAACCGTGTCGAGGTGCGGGTGTCTGCGTCGCTTCTGAGTGCGCTCCCCCAGATCATAGCCCGCGTGCGCCACCAGTTCGACTTGGACTGCAACCCCCAAGCCATAGATGAGGGGCTGCAAGGGTTCGCGAAGTGGTTCCCCGATGCCTATCTTCCTGGGACGCGCCTGCCCGGATGCTTCGATGCTTTCGAGATGTGCGTGCGTGCCGTCCTTGGGCAACAGATATCCGTGAAAGGCGCAAGCACCTTGGCTGGTCGCATGGCGGAGAGGTTCGGAGCACCCGTGGATTCACCCGTCGAGGGAATAAGGTGTACCTTCCCCAGTGCCGAGGATATTGCCGAACTTGGCGACGGCGTCCAGGACGCGTTGGGCTCGCTTGGCATAGTGGGCGCACGCACCCGCACTATAGGCGTTCTGGCCCGGGCGCTTTCGGAGGGGTCGATCGACCTGTCCTATGGTGCCGACCCGGAGGTCGTCATCTCTGCGTTGATGGAACTGCCAGGAATAGGTCCGTGGACCGCGCAGTATGTGTCCATGCGTGCGACCGGCAACCCCGACGCGTTCCCCGCAACCGACCTGGGCGTGAGGAAGGCGATGGACGGGCTCAGTCAGAAAGAGATAGAGACGGCTGCCGAAAGCTGGAGGCCTTGGCGGTCGTACGCCACCATCAATCTGTGGTCCCATTGAGGACCTTGACGAAAGGAAGCGGAATGGGAACGAAAGCAACCAACAAGAAGGCCCCTCAGGCCTATGCGTCCTGTACCTACGAGTCGCCCGTGGGCACGTTGACGCTGGCGGCGGCCGACGATGGGCTGAAGGGCCTCTGGCTGGACGGCCAGAAGTACTTCGCCGGAACGCTGGACGCACCGATGGAGGAAGGTTCGAACAAGCACCTCGACGCCGCGTGCGCATGGCTCGACGAGTACTTCGATGGCAAGAACCCTTCATTGGATGGGCTTGCGCTGGCACCTATTGGCAGTGATTTCCAAAAGGTAGTCTGGCAGCTTCTATGCGAGATTCCGCTGGGAAGTACGCGTACCTATGGCGAGCTTGCCCGCGACGCGGCGGCACGCATGGGGAAGAAGGCCATGAGCGCCCAAGCCACGGGAGGCGCTGTGGGACACAACCCCATCAGCATCATCATCCCGTGCCATCGCGTGGTTGGTGCCACAGGAAGCCTGACGGGCTACGCAGGAGGGATATCCCGCAAGCTCAAGCTGCTCGAACACGAAGGCGTCGACTGCAGCGGCTTCTTCATCCCGGCCAAGAGCACCGCTCCCTGAGATCAATACGGGAGCAGCATCGATGACATTGGGGCCATCTCAGCATCTCTCACCAATGCGGCGCTGCACCTTGCACATGAATATCCTGCATCAGAAAACGCATTATCTGAAAAGAAGCTCATGGTAGATGTCCTCGTCCTTCTGTCCGAACACGTTGAATATCACGTGGATGTCCAATCTATTGCGGTTAAGCCAATCCCGGACCGTCGTCACCGCGATCCGTGCCGCCTCGTCTTGCGGGAATCCGAAAACCCCTGTGCTTATACAGCAGAAGGCGATGCTCTTGGCCCCGATCTCCTTTGCTGCATCAAGACAGCTCCGGTAGGAGCAGGCGAGCAGCCCCCTGTCGGCTTCACTCGGGGCTCCATCAGCAATTGGCCCCACCGTATGGGCCACCCACTTCGATGGCAGATTGTAGGCGCTTGTCACCTTCGCCATGCCCGTTGGTTCAGCATGTCCCTGCTCACGCATGATGCGATTGCATTCGGCGCGCAGCTGGACCCCTGCGAACGTGTGGATTGCATTGTCGATGCAGAAATGCCCCGGAACCCAGCATCCCAGCATCTGAGAATTCGCCGCGTTCACGATGGCGTCTGCCGCAAGAGTCGTTATGTCTCCGCGCCAAAGGCTCATCCGGGAATCCGACGGAACTCGTGGCAATGCATCGGCATCGGTTATGCCGGCCTTCTCGATGCGTTCGCGAAGCATCCTGTCCTGCGTATCAAGGATGTCCTCGGGCACCGACATTGGTTCTCGCATGTTCACAAGATCGCGATACAGGCTGAAGAGCCTGTCCGCACTGCCGCAGGCATCGTTGATCATCTTCTCCGCCTCATCGCTGCCATAACGTTCTTCTGCGAAGAATCTCACACAACAGGTCAGGTCATCATGCGCTGTCATCATTCCATTCCTTCTTGATGGTGCCATGGAGGCATATTTCCTAGCAGAAAGAAGCTGAACAGATCAACTGTCGATATCCATCAACTCATAGGTCTGGCTGCCCAATCCAATCGATTCGGCGTATTCCAAGATGTACGCGCCGTGCTTTGACTCGATACGCTGCACGAGGCTTGCGCCATCGCTGGCGGCATAGACCAGATCAACGCAGGCGCGATCCAAGGCCACGGGGTCCAAGGAGGCAAGGATGCCGATATCGGCCATGTCGGGAGCTGCCGGGTGGGAATCGCAGTCGCAATCCACGGAGAGGTTGTTCATCACGTTCACATAGGCCATATTCTGGCTTCCCATGTGGTCTGACACTGCCTTGGCCGCTTCGGCCATGGATTCGATGAAGTCATCCTGGCTGGGGTTTCCCCAAGAGGTGGTGGATGTGCCCGCACTGTGGATATAGCGCTTGCCATTGGCAGAGGCTATGCCGATGGAGCAGTTCTTGAGTGCGCCTCCGAAGCCACCCATGGCATGGCCCTTGAAGTGCGCAAGCGAAAGGACGCTGTCATAGTTTGCCAGGTTCGCTCCCACGATGTCTTCGCTGAGGTGCTTTCCCGCTGACACGGGTATGCTTATCTCATTTTCTGCATCCATGATGTCAACTGAGGCGATGTCCGTGAAGCCATGGTCGGCAGCGGCCTGCAGATGGCTGGCGGTGGAAGAGCGTGCGCCGCCATAGGCCGTGTTGCATTCGACGATGGTGCCGTTCATGCCGTGCACGAGGTCTGCGATCAGGCTTGGCTGCAGGAAGTTGTGACCGCCGGGTTCACCGGTGGAAAGCTTCACGGCGACGTTGCCCGCCAGCGTGCATCCAAGCATCTGCCAGAGCCTCATGAGGCCTGCAGGTGAGATGTCATGGGTGAAGTAAACAGGCACACCTCCCGTCGTGGAAAGAGGCGTGGTGGGTTCTTCTGGCTGAGGTGAATTGCTCGCATCCTGTTTGTTGGGCGTATTGCTGTCTGACCCAGTGGGCACGGACGCGCAGCCCATGACCGAGCCTGCGGCAAACATGGATGCTCCCAAGGCAAGGCTTCCGGTGAGGAATGTCCGTCTGTCCATCATGTTCATGGGAGCCCTCTTTCCACAGTGCTTGGGAAGAACTGCATGTTCGGATCATCCTAAAGGATGAAGTGTGCTTCAAGTCAAGGGGCTGTGGTCTGGGTGCGCTTTGGCATCGAAACAGCATCCATTCCCGCCTTCATGCACCCTCCTTTGGCTTCCATGAGCTAGATTGGCTCCTGGATATTGCGTTGGGTGCAAGGCTTGGCGTCGAAGGCGGTGGCATGGAGTGTCTGATCTCATTTCTGGAAGGGGTGATCACCTTCGTCTCCCCATGCCTGCTCCCAATGATCCCCGTCTATGTGACGTATTTCGCGGCTGGAGAGGAGCAAAGCGGTCGTGTCGTCTTGAAGAATGCTCTCGGTTTCGTGCTTGGTTTCACGGTCATCTTCGTGGCGATGGGCGCATTGGCGGGAACGGTGGGATCGCTTCTCGTCCAGTACCGTACAGCGTTCAATATCCTCTGCGGCGTCGTGGTGATTGCTTTCGGCCTCTACTTCCTCGGTGTGATCAAGGTGAACCTCTTCCGGGGGATGGATACCTCCATCACGGAGCGTGCGCTCGGGTTCCCCTCTGCGGTGCTTTTCGGCATCGTCTTCTCCATTGGATGGACACCCTGCGTGGGAGCGTTTCTGGGATCAGCCCTCATGCTGGCTACACAGCAGGGGTCCTTGGTGACGGGCATCATCATGCTGCTCAGCTATTCGATGGGATTGGGTGTGCCCTTCGTGGTGAGCGCGCTCCTGATTGAGAGGATCAAAGGCGCATTCGATGTTATCAAGCGCCATTACGATACCATCAACAAGGTCTGCGGGTGGCTGCTCGTGGCCATCGGCATCCTCATGGCAACAGGGCTCATGGGAGATCTGCTGAGCCTGCTTGGATGATTGAGATGCTTTTTCGGAGCATGGTCACACGACCAGTCATCGCGAAAGGTGGCTTGGTGTCATCGAAAGGATGGAGAGAGTGAAGGAGAAGCAAGCGAAGAGTGCGTCCTCCAAGAAGGGATTCATCATCATCGCGGTATTGCTCGTGGCGGTCATTGCTGTTGCCGCTGTGGCCTACAACGCATTGGCGCCCACGGTCTCTCAGGAGGGGGATCAAGTGGCGGTCGTAGGCGATGTGGGAAGTGGCCCCCAGGCAGATGGAAGTGGCGGGACTGCGGATCGGGGTGAGAGGGTGGAAGCACCGGATTTCACCGTTGTGGATGGTGAAGGCACTTCGGTTTCTCTGAGTCAGTTCAGGGGCAAGCCGGTGGTACTGAACTTCTGGGCCAGTACATGCGGTCCCTGCCAGCAGGAGATGCCGGAGTTCCAGAACGCCTTCGACATTTATGGCGATGACGTTGCCTTCATGATGGTGAATGTCGTGGGCTTCAATGGCGAGACGGAGGATCGTGCTCAAAGGTTCATCGCTGAGAACAGCTACACCTTCCCGGTGCTCTTCGACAGCGAGGGGGATGCCTCGATGCAGTATGGCGTGACCTCCATCCCGAGAACCTTTTTCATCGATAGGGAGGGGTATGTCGTGGCGACGGCTTCTGGGATGGTCAATGGCGCCTCCCTTGAGCAGGGCATCAAGATGATTCTGGGGTAGCGTAACGAATGCACCTGCATTCTTCTCGAATGGGTATCATGGGAGCATGGCTGTTTTCGAGGCGAAGCATATCGGGGTGCAGTACATGCGCGGGGGCAAGCCCTTCGCGCCGTTTGAGGACGTGAGCTTCTCGCTGGAGGGCGGGAGGATCTACGACCTCACGGGCCCTTCGGGATCGGGGAAGTCGACGCTGCTGGACGCGTGCGCCCTCATGATTCCGCGCACAGGCGGCGGGATGTGGTTGGATGGCGAATCCTTCGAAGGCGTGAAGCCCAACGAGTGGCGGCGGCAAGTGTGCCTGGTCCCGCAGTCGGCGTCGCTTGTCCCTGGCAGCGTGCGTGACAACCTGCTGTTCCCGTGGACGTTGAAGGTGAACGCCGGAAGCCCGCGGCCGACCGATGGGGAGCTTACCGAGCTTCTGAACAAGGCGGCGCTTGACGGGGTGTCGCTCGATCATTCGGCCGCGCAGCTCTCGGGCGGCCAACAGGCCCGTGTAGCTCTGCTGCGCGCGTTCGTCACACGTCCGCGGGTGATGCTTCTCGATGAGGTGGAGGCAGCGCTCGACGACGAGTCTGCCGCGGCCGTAAGCAGCTTGACGCGCTGCGTGCTTGCGAGGGACACCGCGTGCCTGCGCATCCGCCATCGTGCGGACGATGGATACGCCTATGGCAAGTTCGTCCTTGAAGATGGCGTCATTTCCTATGAACGGAACCCCGCGAAGTCGACCAACGAACCGGTGGGCATGCAATGACCGGCGGCGTGGTGAACATAGGCTACCCGGAGCTGGTCGGCGCAAGCCTGCTGATGCTTGTGGCTGGCATAGTGTCGTGGAGGCTGCGGCTTGGGCAGACGAAGCGCATCGCCGTGTCAACGGTGCGTGCGTTCCTGCAGCTGCTCGCCATGGGGTTCATTCTGGTCTACCTTTTCGAGTACCAGACATGGTGGCTCGTCTGCCTGGTGCTCTTGTGCATGTGCATCGCTGCCGCGCAGATAGCGGTGGGGCGCATGAAGTCGGCCGTACGAGGGCTTTGGCTGGACGCGTTCCTTTCGATCTTCGCATCGTCCATATCCGTGGCGCTGATCGTGGTCGAGTGCGTCATCCATGCCGATCCTTGGTACAGCGCGCAGGTGCTGATACCCATATCGGGAATGATGCTGGGAAACACGTTGGCCTCGGCGGCGGTTGCCATAAACAGGCTGTTCGCCAGTATGGACAGCCGCGCCAACGAGATCTACATGATGGTTGCCCTGGGAGCCACGCCGCGCGAGGCCGCGTTCCCGTCGATAAAAGCTGCCATAGGCGCAGGCATCACGCCCGAACTGGCGAAGCTGTCGGCCGCCGGAATAGTGCAGATACCGGGAATGATGTCGGGCCAGATACTCGCGGGAGCTGACCCGGTGATAGCTGCGAAGTACCAGATAGTGGTACTTCTGATGCTGTCGGCGGCAACGACCCTGGCAATCGTGATGATGTGCTTCCTTTCCTACAGGAAGCGCTTCTCGCCGGAAGGGTACTACCTCGCTCCTGCATTGCGCGACGACGAGGGGAAGGAGCAAAGCCTATGAGACGCAAAGACCGAGAGATGGATGTCGACTTCGCCATGGGTGTGTTGGAGCGCTGCGAGTTCGCGACGCTTGCCATGACGTTGCCCGATGGCAAGCCGTACTGTATCCCCATATCTCCCGCGCTGGTGGACGGTGCCGTGGTGTTCCACTGCGCACAGCACGGGTGCAAGACCGATGCCATGCATGCGAATCCAAATGTGTGCCTGTCGGCGGCTTGCGACGTCTCGGCCGTTCCTGAGGACTTCACCACCGAGTATGCGAGCGCAGTCGCCTTCGGCACTGCGACCGAGGTGATAGACGACACCGAGAAGGTGGCGGCCCTGCGCGCCATATGCGAGCGGTACGCGGCATCGAACATGAAGGGTTTTGAAGAGGCCATCGAGCGAAGCCTGCACCGTACGGCTGTATGGCGCATTGGCATCGGCGAGCTGACGGGCAAGCGCAAGAAGGTGGCGAAAGGGGAGCGCGATGAGTGAGCAATCGGAAAGGCCTTTCATCCTGCTGATCAACGACATGGCTGGCTATGGCAAGGTGGCGCTGTCGGTGATG
The DNA here is from genome assembly GCA_964462135.1 of uncultured Eggerthellaceae bacterium. Classification (GTDB taxonomy): domain Bacteria; phylum Actinomycetota; class Coriobacteriia; order Coriobacteriales; family Eggerthellaceae; genus MGBC163016. The sequence goes on from CAYWWK010000005.1 coordinate 12,979, forward strand.
ATCCCCATGCTCAGCGCGCTTCGGCTGAATGTGTACAACCTGCCAACGGCGCTGGTTTCGAACACGCTGGACTACGGCAAGTTCGACATACTGGAGACCACGGACTACATGCGCAGCACGCTGAGGATCTGGGACGAGCTTGGGTTCACGTTCGACGCGGTGGCGACGGGCTTCCTGGTGTCCGAGGAGCAGAGCCTGCTGGTGTCGGACTACTGCCGCACCTGCAAGGAACGCGGGGTGCCGGTGTTCGTCGACCCCATCATGGGTGACGAGGGTGCGCTGTACAACGGCGTCACCGAGGCCAGCGTCCAGCACATGCGCAACATGTGCTCGGTGGCGGACATCATCATGCCCAACGTCACTGAGGCGCAGTACCTCACCGGCATGCACGTGGGGAAGAGGGTGCTTGCGGAAAGCGAGCTGCTTGAAATCACCCAGACGCTTCACGACATGGGCGCGAAGTCGGTGGTCGTGACCAGTGCAGTGTTGGAGGCGGAAGGCGTGGCGCCGGAAATGGGAGGCAGCGAAGGCGGCGTGCGCCACGTAACGCTGGTGTCTGAGCTGGACGGCGCCAGCGACGAATTCCAAGTGACCCTGCTTCCCTACGACGAGATTTCGGTGCGTCTGCCGGGTACGGGCGACATCTTCTCAAGCGTGCTGATCGGCCGCCGCATGAACGGGCGCTCGCTGGTTGAAAGCGTGCAGACCGCCATGGATATCGTCGTGGACATGCTGCAGCTCTGCAAGGACAACGACGACAAGTACAAAGGCGTGCCCATCGAACAGTACCTGGACCGAATCATGCCGTAGCCTTCCGTGCCAACTTTGCAGTGTGTGGCGCAAATCAAGGAAATCAAGGAGAATCAAAGGGAGGCTGGACGCGGTATGTGGGGACATCCAGTTCCGAATAGACCGGCTTCTGCGACAGCTGTAGCGGCAAGAGTCACGCGTTGAACGCGAGCCAGCGGTTGCGCGTCAGGTAGGTGAAGTGTTCGGGGCGCGTCTCACCCATGAATTCAAGCCGCACTTCCTCAACGGTGTGGTGCGGCTTGAACCCGCACTTCTGCTGGACGCGCAGCGAGTTGAGATTGCCGTCGTAGTACGCGCACCAGAGCGCCTTCAGCCCCAGGTCCTCGAACGCGTGGCGCTGGATTTCGCGCACGGCTTCGGGGATCAGCCCGCGGCCCCAGAAAGCGTGGCCGATCCAATAGCCCACTTCGGCTTCGTCGTCGCCCAGCTCCGCGTTGGAGTCCTCGCCGAAAAGCAGACCGACGCTGCCCACGGGAAGCCCCGTTTCCTTCAGCACAACGGCGTAGGTTTCCGGAGTCGACAGTACGTCGCGGATGATTCCGCGGCTGTACTCAATGTTTTCGTGTGGTGCCCAGCCGGCTATCGGACCGATGCGCGGATCCTTGGCGTGGCGGTAGAGTTCTTCGGCATCCGATTCCTGCCACGCCCGAAGAATCAGGCGTTCCGTCTGGAGTGTTGGGTGGTCTGGCATGATTGCCCCCTGTTGATGCGGTTTACGAACATTCTACTCGGCACGAATAGCGCCTCGCTACCCCGATTCGCGCGTTTTGATGTAAAGAATCGTTTGCATGGGAAAGGCGTTTATGCCATGTTTGATTGGTGGAGCCGGGCGCATCCGGCCGATATCCTTCAATCAGGAGGTATGAACCGTATGATTTCTCAGAACATAGCCACTCTGCGCAACGCTTGCGGCCTGACGCAGGAGGAACTGGCTGCTCGCATAGGGGTGTCGCGCCAGTCGGTGGCGAAGTGGGAATCGGGGGAGTCCGCTCCCGACCTGAGCAACGCAAGTGCTCTTGCGCGCGTGTTCGACGTGCGCTTGGACGACCTGGTCAACCACAGCGAGGAGACAAGCGGCTTCCCCGTGCCTCCCATGGGCAAGCACATCTTTGGCGTGGTCAAGATGGGTGAGCGTGGACAGGTGGTCATCCCGAAGAAGGCGCGCGACGTGTTCGACCTTGCACCGGGAAGCGAGCTTCTGGTGCTGGGTGACGAGGCGCAGGGGATAGCCTTGCAGCGGATCGAGGATGCCGAGGTCATGCTGCAGGCCTATGGCCGAGCGATAGAGACGAGGACGGATGCAAGCATCTAGACCGACATGCGCCTCAAGCGAGGTGCCGCTGCTGTGTGTGAGCGGCCTTTCGAAGCGCTACCCCGGTTTTCAACTGAGGGACGTGTCGTTCTCCATTGAGGCAGGGACCATAACGGGCTTCATAGGCCGCAACGGCGCCGGTAAGTCGACGACGCTGAAGTGTCTGGAGGGTGCCGTGCATCCCGACAGCGGAGCCATCGAGTACTTCGGGAAGCCGTTCGCGGGCAACGAGCGGGCGGCGAAGTTGCAGACCGGCTTCGGGCTGGGCGAGGCCGACTACTACCGCACCAAGCGTCTTTCCACCATAGCGAAGGTGACCCGGGGCTTCTACCCGAACTGGGACCCCGCAGCCTATCAGGATTATTGCCACCTGTTCGACCTCGACCAGGGCAAGCGCATCATGGACCTGTCGCAGGGAATGCGCGTGAAGTTCACGCTGGCACTGGCGCTGTCGCATCGCTCCAGGCTGCTGGTTCTGGACGAGCCGACCAGCGGGCTTGACCCTGCGTCGCGCGAGGAGGTGCTGGACATCCTTCTGGGCCTGGCGCGCGAGCATGGCGTGGGCGTCCTGTTCTCGACGCACATAACGTCCGACTTGGACAAGTGCGCCGACAGGATAATCTACCTGCGCGATGGGCGCGTGGTTGGACGCGGGCCTCTTGGGCAGTTCAAGGCATGCTATGCGGTTGCTTCGCTGGATGAGGCCCGCGCGTATGGTGTGGAAGTCTTGGGAGTTCGTCATACGGCCCAGGGCGACACGGCGCTCGTGTCGGCCTCCGCGGGTATCGGCGGTCCAGCGACACTCGACGACATCATGACCCACACCGTCAAGGAGGTGCAGCGATGAAAGCCGCGCTCGCGAAGGAGTTCCGTCTGGTGGTGCATCCGTCCACCTACGTGCTGGCACTGCTGGGTGCGCTCGTGCTGATCCCCACCTGGATGTATGGGGCCATCTTCATCTACGGTGTGCTGGTGGCGTTCTTCAACGGTATGAACGCGAGAGAGATGCGCGACATGAGCTACTCGTTCTCGCTTCCGATGTCGCGCCGCGAGATGGTGCGGGCGCGCATAGTTGCCATGATAGTCATAGAAGCCGTCATGACCACGATCATGCTGGTGTTCGTTCTGCTGCGCGATCCCATGGGCATAAATGCCATCGCGCAGGGGCAGGACTTGGTTGGCATGCCGGCGAACTTGTTCCTGGTCGGGTTCGGACTGGTCATCTTCGGCGTGTTCAACGCCTTCTTCTATCCGCTGTACTACCGCAATCCGATGAAGGTGGGCGTACCGTTCATGATCGCATGCCTGCCTGCGGCCGCCGTTCTTGTGGCGTTGGAGGCGCTGCCGTACTTGCCGTTTTCGTGGTGTTCCATGTTCGCGAACGTAGGCGTGGGAGAGATTGGCGCACAACTTGCGGGTCTGGCGGTGGGTGCTGCAGTTTTCGTTCTGGGAAGCCTGCTTGCTATGCGTCTTGCGACGCGCACGTTCGCGTCCTACGATGCCTGACGCTTCGGTTGGAGGGGCGGAAGGGTAACAAGCGGCGTGTGTCTCGTAGCGCAGGTCTTTAGACCTGCGGGCATTCGGGATGTCGTCGCAGCTCTGAAGAGCTGGGCTACGAAATCGGCTGCATATCTGGCCTGCATTGCAAAGATGCGACCGGCGGCTTTGCCATTACGGAAAGTCGATCTCTTCCCAAGATTCGATGGAAAGCCCGGGGACGCGCTTGAACTCGTTCGCGTTGTTGGTCACGAGAACCGCGCTGTGGGCCAATGCCGTTGCTGCAATCAGGTAGTCGTTGCTGCCGATGGTCTGGCCCTTTTTTTCAAGGTGCGCGCGGATTCTTGCATATTGCACGGCACACGTCTCGTCGAACGGGACGATTTCGAAAGGCAGCAGCAGCGATTCGACCCTCAAGCGCTCTTCTTCGGGTCGGCTGCTCTTCTCGGCCCCCAGAAGAAGTTCCGCCTTCACGATCGCAGGAACTTTGAAAAGGCTTGCATCGTTAAGCATGAGGGTGTCATATGCATATCGCAGCTTGCGTCGAGATATGTCTATGATGATGTTCGAGTCAAGAAGATACATGAGGTTCCTAAAGCGTGTTGAGGGGTTCGACTGGCTCGGGAGGAGGGTCAGCAGGCCTTTCGAAGCTCAACGGCTTCAGATTCTCGAAGTACCCCGGAGGCCATCCGTTCACCCAGCCACGCCCACGCTCGTTGCGCTGCTCCAGCACTTCGCGCGCGTACGACGAGATGGACTTCCCGGCCATTTCGGCGTCAGCGCGCAGCTCTTCCATAGAGGCGTCATCCATGTAAAGCGACAGTTGTGCCATGAGATACCTCCTTCGTTGGACTAGGCAAGTATAACACAAGTATATTTTGTATGCTAGACGAAGTTTGTCCCTCTATGCGTTCCGTGCGGGTAACGTGACGTCAATAACATCCGTTCGAGCAAGGTGGATGCAAACGGCCTCCTCTACGCTGGATACTGCGAAGGAGTCGATCGAGAAGAAGAGGTTGGCCAATGGATGCGACGGATGCAACGGACGTGAAGGATGTGCTGCTGGTCTGCGGGTCGCTGCGCGAGCGATCGCTCAACAGGCAAGTGGGGGAACGTGTGGCGGCCATGCTTGGCGAGATGGACGCCAGCCTGCGCACCAGCTGGCTGGACTACGCCGACCTGCCCTACATGAACCAGGACGTCGAGTTCCCCACGCCTAGCGCCGTAGCGCGGGTTCGCGCCAAAGTGATGGCATCCGATGCGATCTGGTTCTTCTCGCCTGAGTACAACCATGGCATTCCCGGTGTACTGAAAAACCTGCTCGACTGGCTGTCGCGGCCGCTTGAGCCGGGTTCCGAAGATACTGCCATAAAGGGGCGGCTCACGTTGTTCAGCTGCGCAGGCGGGGGCTCGAAAGCGCGCTATTGCTCCGCGTGTCTGGAGGAGACGCTCGCCTTCCTCAAGACCGATCTCGTGGAGACGATGCACGTTCAGGTGGCGCTTGACCGCCAGGACTACACCACCGACGTTCTGACGCTGTCCGCAGCCGAGGAGCTTGCGCTGCGCACTCAGGCCCAGCTGCTGGCTGACCGCCTGGCCGGGTGATTCGTCTGGATTGATTCTGCGTATCGAGGTTCTAGAGGCCTTCGAGGTGGTCGATCCTGGCGCGTCCAACGACGGCATGTTCCTTTTCTTCGACGAGCTGCAGGAGATGCAGGACTGGGGAAAGTGGCTCCGGCGCATCGTAGACAGCCGACGCGTGACCATTTATGCGACAGGCTCTTCGTCGAAGATGCTGTCAAGCGAGATAACGACAGCCTTTCGCGGGCGCGCCATCGACTTCGAGTTGCTTCCGCTGTCCTTTGCGGAGAGCATAGCCTTCAACGGGATTGACCTTCCCGTTCGAGACAAGCCCGCATTCACGGAACCGGAGCGGCTTGCGCTGCAGAAAGCCCTGCATGGCTACCTGAAAGTCGGCGGCTTCCCCGCGGCCCAGAGCCTTCCCGACCAGGAGCGCGTTCCGCTTCTGCAGTCCTATGCGCGGCAGGTGGTTTCACGCGACGTGGTCGAGAGGCATTCCCTGGCGAAGCCGCGCGTGGCCAGCTTGTTCGTGCAGAAGCTGCTCGGGTCGAACGCCAGGCAGCTGTCCCTTCGCAAGACTGAAAACGAACTCAGGTCGGTAGGGGTCGCGACGAGTCGTGAGTCCTTGTCCAACATGTTGGAATACTTCGAGCAGGCCTACCTCGCCTTCGTCGTGAAGGAGAGGTCGTACCATCTTTCCGATTCGACGAATTCGATCCCGAAGGCGTACGCGATCGACCCTGGCTTTGCCGCGGCGAACAGCAAGGCCTATACGAACGACTTCGGCCAGCGGCTCGAAGACGCCGTGTACTTGGAGTTAAGGCGCCGCAACGCCGGCGACCGCAACGAGGCCATAACGTCGCTGCGCACGAAGGAGCATGGCTACGAAGTCGACTTCGCGGTGGGTGACGCCCTATTCGGGAACCATCTCGCCCTTTACCAAGTCTGCGCCGACGTTAACGACGCCAAAACGTTCGAACGCGAGCTGCGGGCTCTTTGGGAGGCCATAGCCGAGCATGATGCCGAGGAGGCAACGCTTATAGTGGCCGAGGGAGAACCCGCATTCTACGAGCGCGATGGACGCGTGGTACGCCAGGTGTCAGCGTGGCGGTGGCTGCTTCCGGGCTAGCCAATCAGGGTGACAGAGGGGCCACGCTCTTCATTATTCATATATGTGATTTGGGTCGGACGAACGTCCAAGCCAATGCTGACCTTCTTTTGAAACTTGCCTCCGTCATATCGTTCGCTTGAGCTCTGCCACATGCGCCTCGAAAGCGTTGCGCAGAAAGGTCGGCATGGTCTCGTACTGCCACTTTCCTAACTCCGCGGGGGTGGCGTTCAGGTGCCCTTGGAGCCATTTGATTGCGGTGCCGACGCTGCCTAGCGAGTGGAACATGATCGCATGCAATTGCTCGTCGGACAACTCTTTTGCCCCCAGGTATTTCTTTGCAACTTGGGTCGCGTCGGCCAGGTTTTTCTGGAAGATGTACCACTCGATGGAATTCTGGGACTTGTCAGCGAAGACCTTCTTGTAGAACTCGCGGTGGTTGTGAAGCTGTTCGAGCATGTGAACGACCAGCGATTTGTAATCCTGCACGGCCGACAAGGCCTCGGTTGCGGCATACTCCTGGTCGTATATCCAAGCGACAAGGGCGTATTTGTCCTGAAAGTGGTAGTAGAGCAGCTGTCGGCGCTCGCCGCATCGTTCGCAAAGTTCGTTGACGCGAATTTTCTCGAGCGGCATCTCGTCGAGCATTCTCCTCATTTCGGCTGCGAAGGCCTTTTTCGTGCGGTCTTTCATGATTCTCCAATTTAGGTCAAAACAGCTGTATGTCACATTTTGAGTCATAACGGCATTTTGTAAAGAATCAGCTCCTCGCGCGCGGCGTACATTGCGGGTATCCATAAAACTTAGAGGAGGTTGCGATGAACATTTTCGATATCGATCTCGAGTCATTGGCGATGATCAACGACGTTCCTAGCGTGATCATGGCGCACATGACGCCATCCGTGGAGAACATACCGGTCTTCGTCATGATGGCGATCAACATCGTGCTGGGGTTCATGCTCTACACGAACGTCGCCGGCATCCAGAAGCGTGACGGCGTCGACTGCTATCCGGTTGAGATACACTGCGCGATGATCGTCTGGGACGTCATGTGTGCCGTCATGTGCTGGGTGCTCGCGGTGCTGTATGACTTCTTCTGGCTCTTCACGCTTTTCGGCATCCTCGAACCGATCTGGGTAATCAGCGAGGTGATGGCAATACGCACGGTGGTCAAGACTGGGCGACAGGAGGAGTTCGGAAGGCTTGTGAAGGGCGCCGTCAGCGAGAAGCAGGCCTGGGGGTTCATCGCCATAAAGATCTGCATCTGGGTATGCATCTGGGGATCGATCTCGTTCATCCTTGGCGGATTTGCAAACGCATCGCTTCTGGTCACGTGGCCTTACACCAACTTGGTGTTCCCCTGGATTTGCTGGGGACTGTGGTATAGGCGTGCGGCAAAGACCGGCACCCAGTTGGGCAATTCCTCCAAGGTCCAGCTGACGCTGGTGTTCCAATGCACCCTTTCCTGGTTTCCCTGCACCTGGTTCGTCCTGATGATGCCGTTCCTGAACACCCCTATGTTCTACCTGGCGGGCGCGTTGACGAGCGCGTTCTGCATCATGAACTACCTCAAGGTTCGCAAGCTGCCGCTGCCGACAGAGGAGACGAAGAAGCTTCTTGCCGAATCCGAGGGAATCATGCAAGCCGCGGACGACAACAGCTAGGGCTGCCTGCTGGTCGCATTGGATGGACCTAGCCATATTACGGTGCGCGCGTTCCAGTGGCGGAACCGGAGCTCTGGCTTCGGTTCCGTTTTTGCATCTAGAAGGCGTACGTTTATGTCGGGGTGTGCCAAAAGCGAACGTCCCCCGTCACAATCTTTGCACTCAAACAGTGCAAAATGTGCTAATCTTTGCACTCAAACAGTGCAATCGAGGTTTCCATGGACCATCTCTACGAAACAATGAACCGTTTGCTCGCCAACACGACGAGCGAGTTCTTCCGTTACGAGTACGCGAACATAAACTGGGAGAACCGCATGCTGGGCCTGGTCGGCCCCCGTGGCGTCGGGAAGACCACGATGTTCCTGCAACACCTCAAGCAGGGAGGACGTGTGAAAGAGTCGCTGTTCGTGTTCGCCGACGACATCTACTTCGCCGACCATTCGCTCGTCGACACCGCGAGGGAGCTCTACAAGCAGGGCGGCAAGTTCCTCTACATAGACGAGGTGCACAAGTATCCGCGCTGGTCGCAGGAGCTCAAGGCCATCTACGACGGATTCCCCGGCCTTCAGGTCTACTTCACCGGGTCGTCCATCCTTGACATCGAGAGGGGAGAAGCCGATCTGAGCAGGCGGGCTCCCAAGTACTTCATGCAGGGCCTCTCGTTCAGGGAGTTCCTAGCCCTGCGCTACGGTGTGAACATGGAGCCGCTGCCTCTGGCGGAGATCCTTGCGGGCAACGTGTCGATTCCCGGCGTGGACCATCCGATACCCCTCTTCGAGGAGTACCTGAAACGCGGATACTACCCCTTCGGGCTCGATCCCGACTTCGAAATCGAGCTTTCGCAGGTGGTCAACAGGACGCTGGAGGTGGACGTCCCCCAGTACGCCGGCATGAACGCCGCCACCGGCAGGAAGCTGAAGATGCTGCTCGCGCTCGTGAGCGCGATGGTCCCCTTCAAGCCGAACCTGTCGAAGCTGGCCGGCCAGGTGCAGGTGAGCCGCAACAACCTCGAGGACTACCTGATGTACGTGGAGAAGGCCGGCATGATAGCCCAGCTGAGGCCGAAGCCATCCGGCCTCAACGCGCTTGGCAAGGCCGAGAAGGTCTACCTCGACAACCCGAACCTGCTGCACAACCTCTGCAACGATGTGGGGAAGGGCACGGTGCGCGAGACGTTCTTCTTCAACCAGATGAGGGTCAACCATGCGGTGAGCGCGTCGCCCGTCTCCGACTTCGAGATCGACGGCATGACCTTCGAGGTAGGCGGGAAGAGCAAGACCGGAAAGCAGCTCAAGGGCGTCGAGTCCGGCTACGTCGTGAAGGATGACATAGAGTACGGCCATGGGAACGTGGTGCCGCTCTGGGCGTTCGGGCTGAACTACTGACGGCCTAGCGACTTTAAGTGCGCGTAATGTCGACTCAGGCCAGGCGCGCCTTCTTCGTGACGGGGCAGACGATCTCGCCGCCGCGACGCAGGTAATGCACCAGGAATCCCACGCCGGCAAGAGCAAGCGCCACCCCCAGCCCGGTGTAGAAGAATGCGACGAACCAGCCGGGGACGATGCCGAACTCGCGGAGCGCGATGCCGCCTCCCATCATGATGGCCATCATGATGTAGCCCTTCACGTCGAAGAACCGCAGCACGTGCATATGCTCTTCGCCGTAGCCTCTGATGCGGTCCGCGTGCTTGCCGACCAGCTTGCTGAACATCATGTGGAACACGACGAACACGACGGGTATCCCCACGACGAGAAGCCACGGCTGCGCATCGCCTTCGGCGCATGCGATGACACCCAGGCGTGCGACGTTGAACCCCGCCAGGAACCAGACCGCAGCGGCAATGAGCAAGAGGTACTTGGCCTTCACTTTGAACATGGTATCTCCTTCGTTCCAGCCTGCCCCCTATGATACCGCCTTTCGTAGCAGAGGGGGACTATTACGCTCGTCACAAGACAAGGGAGGCATTGGCATGAAGTTGACCATGTTCGTCATCTGCCATGGGCAATGCTATCCTTTTGCCGGACAGCATGACGGCGGCATGTGAGAAAGGATCTTCCCATGGCCTACGATTTCAAGAAGGAGCAGAAGGAACTCTACCTTCCGAAGCGTAAGCCCGCGATCGTCGAAGTGCCTTCCATGCAGTACGTGGCGGTGCGTGGCAGTGGCAACCCCAACGCAGAGGGTGGCCCCTACAAGGAATCCATCGGTATTCTCTATGCCATCGCCTACACGATCAAGATGTCGAAGATGGGCGATCATCGTATCGATGGCTACTTCGACTTCGTGGTGCCGCCACTTGAGGGTTTCTGGTGGCAGGAGGGAAGGGTCGGCATCGATTTCGCCCACAAGGATCTGTTCCAATGGATCTCTGCTATCAGGCTTCCTGATTTCGTGACACCTGAGGTGTTCGAATGGGCGAAGGGCGAGGCCGCTGCAAAGAAGGGTGTCGCTGCCGCGAAGGCGGAACTGCTGGACATCGACGAGGGGCCTTGCGCCCAGATCATGCATGTGGGACCTTACGATGACGAGCCCGCGACTATCGAAGCACTCGATGCCTTCATCGCCAGTGAGGGCTATGCATTGGACGTTTCCTCGACTGATGCAGGGCGTCATCATCATGAAATCTACCTGTCCGACCCCCGCCGGACCGATCCAGCGAAGATGAAGACGGTCATACGTCACCCTATCATCTGCAAGATATAGGAGAGTTGAGGTTTCTGTGCTTTGCGAACAGCTCCAGACATCCTCCGGAACCATTGTTTATTGGATCTCGGACAAGAAGCTGCCCCATCATTATCCTTGGCTTGTGTTTCTTCCGGGTCTGACGGCTGACCATCGGCTCTTCGACAAGCAGATAGCGCATTTCGAAGGATCAGCCAACCTGCTTGTCTGGGATGCGCCCTCCCATGGGAGATCGCGCCCCTTTGAGTCCACGTGGACGCTTGATGACAAGGCACGTTGGCTGAAGGAGATCATGGATGCTGAGGGCATAACCCATCCCGTGCTTATCGGTCAGTCCATGGGCGGCTATGTCGCGCAAGCGTTTATGGATCTGTTCCCGAACACGGCGAAAGGCTTCGTCTCCATAGACTCCTGTCCACTGCAACGCGGTTACTACCAAGGGTGGGAGCTCTGGGCCCTCAAGCATACGAAAGCCATGTTCTCAGTGTTTCCCTGGCGGATGCTGGTCAAACTGGGTTCGAAGAACAACGCCACCACGCCCTACGGGCAAGAGCTTATGCGGGAGATGATGGAAGATTACGTGAAGGGCGAATACTGTGATCTGTCTGCACATGGCTTCAAGGTGCTCGCCGAAGCGGTAGATGCGGATCGAGCATATGAGATTGGCTGCCCGATTCTGCTGGTGTGCGGCGAGAAGGATGGTGCGGGTTCTGCCAGACGATACAACCGTGAATGGTCCCGCCGAACCGGAATCCCTTTGCATTGGATCGAAGGTGCGGGGCACAATTCGAATGCGGACATGCCCGATTCCGTGAATGAGCTGATAGGGGAGTTTGTCGAATCCCTTTCCTGAAGATGCGAGAGAACCTGGCAGGCCCTCTTTATCGAGGTCCCATCAAATGCGCCTTGAAGGTGTCGGGCATCGCATCGATTGCGCCCCAACGTATCCAATGGAGCATCTGGAGGGGGAAGATTGGAAGTGTTGGGTTGCGTGAAGGAGGGCAGTTGTTCAAGCCGTAGTGTCAGTACCTCACAGCCACGCAGCGCTCTTTGATCTCTCGGATCTTCTCAGGCATTTCCTCGGGCGGCATGTTCTTCGGTGCATCCGCTGTCCCAGCCTTCACGGCTTCATCGTAGTACCAGCATTTGTAGGTGATGAAGTCCAACGTGTCCTGAAGCTCTTTCATCTCCTGTTCGACATGCTGTCTGCGATCCTGCACCAACTGTCTGCGTTCTTCCAAGGTGGAATCACCCTGCATGTACAGGTCAACATAGTGCTTGATTTCTTTGATGGGCATGCCGCTCATCTTCAGCTTCTCAATGAAATGGAACCAATCCAAGTCGTCTTCGGTGAACATGCGTGCTCCTCCGCTTGAGCGTTCCATGTTCGGCAGAAGCCCTTCCTTGTCGTAATAGCGAAGGGTGGAGGGCTGAACTCCCAGCTTCTTCGCCGCATCCCCAATGGTGTAGAGCATCTCTTCGCACCCGCTTTCATGAAATATCTTGACTTGAAGCTAACTTCAATATGTAGGATTCAACATACGGCATTCGAATCGTGATGGAAGTTTAGCATCTCTGAAAGGAAGTCCCATGGATAGAAGGCAGTTCGTGAAGTTGGGAGCCATGGCGGGCGTCTCGGCATTTGCATCCATTGCGCTGGCAGGATGCGGCGCGTCCCGTTCGTCATCAGCCGATTCTTCGCAAGGTTCACCATCGTCAGATGATTCAACGAGCAGGGAGGAAGACATGAACGCAGGCAATACGTCATCCAGTGCAGAAGCAGGGGCTGCAGGTGGCAAGATCTTGGTGGCGGTATTCTCGTGGTCGGGAAATACGCTTCAGGTTGCGGAGTATATCGCGAACCAGACGAGAGGCGATCTGTTTCGCATCGAACCGGTCACACCCTACACCACGAACTACGATGAGGTCTTGGATGTTGCGCAGGCTGAGCAGCAGACAGGGGAGTTGCCGCCTGTTGCAGGGAGCGTTGCGGGCTGGGATGAATATGACACCGTCTTTATAGGCTATCCTGTCTGGTGGTATGACGCTCCTCAGATCACCAAGAGTTTCGGTGCCTCCTATGACTTCAATGGGAAGACAGTCGTTCCCTTCTGCACGAGTGGGGGCTCACAACTCTCGACGACGCTCGCCAGCGTGCAGGAGGCATGTGTTGGCGCAACCTTTCTTGAGGGTGTGACCATACCGGGAAGCTCCGTCTCCTCGCATCTGGGTGAAGTGGACGAGTGGTTGGCGGGATTGGGGTTGCAGTAGGAAGGGAGCGTCCTTGGTAAAGGGGCTTTCCAAGGAAAACACCTGAGATGATCCTTCGAAGCAATTCATGGAAGAAGTCAGCGTGCCTGATCGTTGACGGTCTGCTTGCCATTCTACTGGTTCTGGTGATGGCGTTGCCGGTGGTGGAGGCTGCTGTCTACGAATGGGTGGGCATTGTGGTTGTGCTGTTGGCTGCAATCCATATTGGCATGAATACCTCGCGCGTTCGTGGTATGGCAAGACAGCGCAAGATGCGCACGACGTTGCCTCTCCTTCTGGATGTCGCACTCTGCGCATGTGTTATCGCCATGATCATAAGCGCCCTCATTCTGTCCGAGCACGCCTTCTCATGGCTGCCTGCATTTCCAGGTGCCTCTTGGGCACGCCTCCTTCATCTGGCTGGTTCGCACTGGCTCTTCGTCCTTGCATTCGTGCATTGCGGACTCCATCTGCGAAAGATGGCTGGCAAGCTTTGGCGCTACCCCGTGGCAAGATGGATGGGGAGGGTTGTCTTCCTCATCTGTCTTGTTGCAGGCATCTGCTGGTTCATGCAGTTAGGGATCGGATCATATCTCTTCCTGCAGACCCACTTCGCCTTCGTGGATGCTTCTGTTCCGTGGTTCTTGCGAGCGATGCAATTCGCAGTCATCGCTGCAGCCATAGCAGGATCAAGTCACTATCTTGTGGCTGCGGGAAGGTTTTGCCCCACACGGATGCAAAAACAATGAGGGAAGCGTTCGTCAAACATCCCAGATGAGGACGATGGCATGCAGGGCAGCGGGTTTGATTGCATGTTCCCAACGCTCTGACATTCATAAACCATCAGACCCGGACCGTTCCTATAATGCCAACATCAACAATGAAGGCGGCGGGATGAGGAAGACGATGACGGAGGAACCGGAGAAACAGCCCAAATCGCAGCGGATTTTCGGTGATGTTTCGGCTGCGCAGGTTATCGCCACGGCCTTGGCATCAGTGACTTCCGTGCTGCTGGCCTCGTCCATCGGCATTGCTGGCTCCATCATAGGGGTGGCGGTGGCATCGGTCGTTTCAACATTGGCCGCCTCTCTGTACAAGAGATTCATCTCGGTTTCCGCAGACAAGATCAAGCAGCTTCCGGTTATCACCGAACCGAACAAGACGGTGGCTGACATCCTGCCCGGCCATCATGATGCTGCCCATGCATCTGCATCTACGGACGAGGAGCATCCGTCCCCTCCCCGCCAAGCCACAGAGCAGTCGACGGCTCTCGGCGGGAAGCAGGCTCCTCATGGTGAAGAGGCGCAGAAGGATGCCCATCAGAAGCGTGTGATCCATGGGCTTGTCGCCGTCTGCATCGTGTCAGCCATCCTGGCTGTTGCTGCTACCGGAGCCGTGATCTATGTTTCCACCGCTGGTGAGGGCATCGGAACGAAGCCCCAGCCCGTCTCCTTCGTCTCTTTCGCATCAAAGGACAGGGATGCGTCTTCGCAGATTGATGAGGGCGGGAATGTCGAAGAGGGAACTGCCACTTCCTCTGCTTCGTCCTCCTCTTCGGCCAGTTCTGCTTTGTCAAGCTCCTCGTCTGCCGATTCCTCCTCTGCTGGCAATGAAGCTTCTTCTGACAGTTCAAGCGCAAGCTCTTCCGCTTCGTCCTCTTCATCAGCATCAAGCGAGACATCCTCTTCCTCTGATGCTTCGCATTCGACCTCATGAGTACTGTGAGCGGGATGCTCTCAACTGGCTTGGGATATATGGGGCGACCGACCGAAGAGGTAATTCCACACCGACTTTTGCGATTCGAATCGGTATGAAGTTGCATTCAAACTGGGCATCAGAAACCGAAGAGACATCTGCGGGGTGCGGAATCAGCAACACAGGTGCATATTATGCACCTCTTGTGGGCACTGACTGCCCTTAGACTTCAAGGCATAGGGATGGTTGGATAGTCGAATCAGGAGGTATTGCCATGGATATGAACCTTGCAGTACTCATCGCCATGCTGGTTCTGATGATTGGGGGCGCACTGCTTCTCAATTTCCAGATCAAGCGTCAGGCAAAGAAGGATCAGGTCGAGAAGCAGGCGCAGCAGAAGAGTGCTCCGGCGCCTACAGGCGTGGCGGCCACTGCGAAATAGGGCACACGGCTTCACTATCTAGGGAGGCCCCGCTTCGGCGGGGCTTTTTTGTTTGCTGGGAAGGTGGTTTATGATTGTCTCGAACTGCAACCAGTACGCGTCGTCGGAGGCATGCGCGTGAACATCGACTATCTAAGCGAATTCGTGCACCTTGCGGGAAGTCTCAGCTTTCGTCGCACGGCCGAGCACTTCTACGTCAGCCGCTCCGTCATCAGCCGTCATCTGCATGCGCTCGAGGAGTCGCTGGGCACCGTGCTGCTGGAGCGCACGGCGCAGGGCGTGACGCTGACTGAAGCAGGGAAGGTGTTCCTGCAGGACGCGCAGACTGTTCTGCGTGACTGGGAACTTGCCCGCACGCGCGTGCAGGCCGTGTCGAGCGACGGGGACAAGCTGGTGCGTGTGGGCTACCTGCGTAACGCCGCGCGACCGTTCTTGGCGCACTTCGTGCAGTCCATGGCGCACCACCATCCTGAGGTGCATTTGTCGTTGCTGTGCATGGAGTACCAGGAGGCCCGGCAGGCCATGGAGGACGGCGCCGTGGACATCGCCATCGGCATAAACGTGAACGAGTCCCTTTCGAACAACTATCGCTCCACGCTGATCTACGAGGATCGATTCGTGGCTGCGTGCAGCCGCGCACATCCGGTGGCCAAGGGTGAGAGCGTGACCCTCGAGGCGCTGCGCGACGTGAAGTGTCTGGTTCCCGACAGCTACGTGGCAGCCGGTCTGGCCTCAGTGGCAAGCGAACTGATCGACGACGATGCGCTTGCCGAGTCCGAGAGCGTGTACAGGGACATGGACCTTTTGTACCTGAAGCTTCAGACCGAGGAATGCGTGGCGTTCGTGTCGGGCCTGAATGCCACCATGTTCGAAGGGCCGCTAGCTATCCTTCCCATAGAGGGGTTGGACACGCGCTTCAGCGTGAGCGCCTATTACCACGATGGGTTCGAAGGTGCCGTCTACGGGCTGTGCCGAGACGAGTTCGAAGCCTGCAGGCGTTTTCTTGCCGAAGAGATGCCCGACATTCCGCACTGGCGATGAGAGACGATGGGGCTTGAATCCACGACTTCCACGTTGCGAACGTGGCGCTCTCCCAGCTGAGCTAAACGATGATAAAGAGAATTCGCAGAGCATTTTCTTGCACAAAGACAACGTCAAAGAGTCGCAAATCAAATGGTGGGAAGGTATGCGAACCGTATCGCTTCAGCTGGCTATAGAGCGGTATGTCGAACGAGGTGTCTCTTCGCATCTCACAGAACAGGCAATCCAGAGTGGCATGTCTCGTGGAATGATCCAAAAGCATGGCGCTGAAATGCTATATGCGAAGATGGAGGCGCGTTCGCTTGGACGCCTCGAACGGACGCTTCCTGTCTGAAACAGATTGATTAGGATTACATTGTCCATACAAACGGTATGTCTTTGTATCAGACATGATATGATATTTGCACATTAGAGCGGAAGGAGATCGCTATGGCAACGGCAACGGTTAACGTGCGCATGGACGAAGACACCAAGCGAGGGATGGAAGCCGTATGCAAGGAACTCGGCATGAGCATGTCGACGGCCTTCAACATCTTCGCGAAGAAGATGGGTCGCGAGCATCGCATCCCGTTCGAGGTGTCGGTCGATCCCTTCTACAGCGATGAGAACATTTCTCATTTGAGGCGTTCCGTGCAGGATCTGGAGCGTGGGCGCGTCGTTTCGCACGGACTGATCGATGATGAATAAGATCTGGGCGCCCGAAGCCTAGGAAGACTACACCTGGTGGCAAATGCAGGATCGCAAGACGCTCAAACGCATCAACATGCTTGTCAAGGATATCGAGCGTAATGGCGTTTCCGAAGGAATAGGAAAGCCGGAGCCGCTGCGTGGCGATCTGTCGGGTTTCTGGTCAAGGAGAATTGACGAGCGAAACCGCCTCGTCTATCGCGTCGTCGGAGCGAATCTGGAAATTGCTTCGTGCAAGACGCACTACGGGGATCGCTAATCTGACGCGAACTGTGCATCATTCATGTTTGCCTGCAGACCCAGGCAAGTTTCGTTTCATGCCCTTTATTTGTTGGCCAGTTCCGTTTTTTTGCAGGCGCTTTAGTAGCCAACTTGTTGGCGTCTTTGCATAGGAGGGCGCGGCGACGTAACGGTTCGCGGGCACGAAAAGAGGGAGCCAGATGGCTCCCTCCTGTGATTCTGGTGGAGATGATGGGACTTGAACCCACGACTTCCACGTTGCGAACGTGGCGCTCTCCCAACTGAGCTACATCCCCGTCTATGATTGCAGCGAAAGGCTGCGAAACAAGAATTTTGGCGAAAAGTGAACGGCTTGTCAAACGACGCGCGCAATCCGCAAGGTCTCTCCCGCCTAAGAGAGCAGCTGCTCCTTGTCGTGGAACAGTTTGATGTTCTCAGGTGCAGGCTCAGGCGGCGTGTCATCAATGAATTCGCCGAAGATGGGTTCGCCATCCTGCGAGAGTTCAACCATGCCGGTGAGCACATCAGCATACTGGTAGGAATGCCGTGCCGTGCGACCGCGCTTGCGTTCGACCTCCATGATGAAGAGCCTTGGATGTACCTGAGTGAGAATACCGACATTCTCTACGATCTTCGAACGACCCATATTCGCGCGTACCTTGATCTTCTGGCCAACGAAGTCGTTCAGGGTATCGTGGATGCTGTCTACGATCTTTGCCTGCTTGGCGAGATCCATAGTCTCCCTTTCCGTTGCCTGATTTTTGTCTGCGGTATAGTAGCACCTTCAGTGGCGAACGGCACATTTGGAAGGGTGAACGGCATTCTGGCTTTAGGGTGCATCGAAAATGGGCCTGTTGATCAAACCGAGGAGGAAGCGATGTTCAAGCAAGCAAGCTTTGCTGACCTGCCCAAGTTCAGAGCGGCCCATTCCACCAACGGGGATGGCGGTACCGGTTGCACGGTCTTCGTCGCACCGGAAGGTGCAGTGGGGGCGGTTGATGTGCGCGGAGGAGCGCCCGCCACGCGCGAGACAGACCTTCTTCGTCCCGAGAACATGATCGATCGAATCCATGCCGTGGTGCTGTCAGGCGGCTCTGCGTTCGGACTGGAGGCAGCGTGCGGCGTCATGGAAGCCCTTGCCAAGCAGGACATCGGCTTTCATCTTGCGGGTTCATGCGTGCCTATTGTGTGCGGAGCGTCGTTGTTCGATCTGCCGGTGGGATGCCCGGTGTGGCCTCGTGCGACCGATGGGGCGCAGGCATGCGAAGAGGCATTGGCGACGGGGCCGCGGGATTTGCCGCAAGGCTGCGTCGGTGCTGGGACGGGAGCGACCGTTGGCAAGATGGGGCTTCCTGTGCAGGCCATGAAGTCTGGCTTCGGCTGGGCAGGTCTTCGGCAAGCCGAGACGGTTGTCGTTGCCTGTGTCGCCGTCAATGCACTTGGAAACGTGATGGCAGACGATGGAAGCTGGGTTGCGGGAACGCTGGGCGAAGACGGGCATGTTGAGGATCCTCTGAAGGCTGCGGCGCGGATGATGGCGGCTCAGGCGCACGACCAAGTTCGCGCTCAGGCGCACGACCATGAGGGCAAGCCTGTCTCCAACACAACCTTGGGCTGCGTGCTCACGAATGCCTGCCTCACGAAAGCCCAGGCAACGAAGGTCGCCCAGATCGCCCAAGATGCCTATGCCCGACACATCAAACCCGCTCATACCCGCAATGACGGAGACGCCATCTTCGTGATGGCGTCAGGTGAGGTGGAAGCGCAGGTTGATATGGTGGCCATCATGGCCACGGAGGCCATGGGGCAGGCCATCCTTTCCGCGGTGCGTCACGCCACGTCATCCTATGGGCTGAAAGCCGCAAAAGATATTCGCTGACGAGGCTGACGGAGGCCTGTGAGCATGCCGATGGTGGATGGGGAAGGGAAGATGACCAGCCAGAGCGAACGAACTCGAATCATTCTCAAGCGCTTGCTGATGAGCGACAGGCCCATGGATGCAACGCGATGGCTGGTGGATGTGGTGATCGCCGCTGGCGCTTTCGGTTTCGGGATGCTTCAGATGACCATCTCAGTGAACCTGCTTCTGCCAGATGAGTTCACGCGCATGATGCTGGGCATCCGATCGTTCGCTCCTTCGGCACTCGCCATACTTGCCGTCGTACTTACCTGCTTGCCTCTGGTCATTCGCGAGAGATTCCCCTGGGCTGCATTCGCGCTCTGTGCGGGGTTCTGGTTGTTCTTCACGCATCTGTTGGAAATCTGGACGCTTTCCTTGGCTGGTCCTCTCGTTGCGCTGTTCACCGTGGCATATGAGCGCAGTCGCATTGAATGCATCGTAGGGGGCGTTCTCATGCTTGGCTGCGTGTTCGTGACTCCGTTTCTCGCGTCAGCTTATCCTTCGTCCTTCAATAACTTCATCCTGCTACAGAACACCATCATCGTGGTGGCTGTCACGCTGGCTGGCTATGCCTTCCATGTACGGGAGGAGTTCTTGGAAGCGGCAGAGGAGCGGGCCGTCCAGGCTGAACAGCTTCGGGAAGCCGAGCGTCTGCGAGCGGAAGAGGCTCTGAGGACAGCTGAGGCCGAGGCTTCTCAACGCGTTGAGGCAGAGCGGGTGCGCATCGCCCGCGAGGTTCATGACATCACCGCCCATTCGCTTTCCGCGGTGAATATCCAGTCTTCAGTGGCTTTGCGGCTGATGGATGATGACCCTCAGGCGGCCAAGGATGCCATGCAGGCAGTGCGCGACACGTCGAAGGATGCACTTGCGGAAATGCGTGCGATGATCGGCGTGCTGCGTGGCGATGCCCCTGATGCTCAAACCCATCCCACGCAAGGCACGGAGCGGCTGGGGGACCTTTTGGACTACTTGGAATCCGCAGGCATCCAAGGCATCGTGGATGAGGCGGAATATGACAGAACACAAGTGCCGGCCTACATCGATATCGCGCTTTTCGGGATAGCCCGCGAGGCCGTGACGAACATCGTACGTCATGCGCACGCAACCCACGCCTCCCTGCGATTGGAGCGAAGAGGGGATGTCGTCATCCTGTCAGTGGCGGATGATGGTCAAGGGGTGATGGAGGGCGAATCCCCATCGGGCCATGGTCTTCAGGGAATGCGAGAGCGCGTTCATGTCCTGGGGGGCACGTTCCAGACAGGCGCCTCGAAAGCGGGTGGTTTCGCGCTGGAGGCACGCATACCGCTTTCGACCGCATCAAACAGCCACAGCAGCCAAGGGGGTGTGGAGGCATGAACGGAAGAGGCGTCATTGCGCAAGGGAAGAACCGTCCCATCAAGGTCGTGGTGGCAGACGACCAGCAACTGATCCGATCGGGATATGAGGCCATTCTCAACACGTTTTCCGGGATAGAGGTCGTGGGGGTTGCTCGAGACGGCAAGCAGGCCGTATCGGAGGCCTTGCGGCTGAAGCCCGATGTCGTGCTCATGGATATCCGCATGCCGGAGCTCAACGGCATCGAGGCGACACGACAGATAACCGGAAACCCCCTGCTTCCTGATACGCATGTGCTCGTGTTGACCACCTTTGACGTAGACGAGTACGTCTACGATGCGCTTGAGGCGGGAGCCAGTGGGTTTTTGCTCAAGGATGCCGAACCCGAGGAGATAGCACGCGCCATCAACGTGGTGGCGAAGGGGGAGGCGCTCATCCAGCCTTCTGTCATGAAGCGGCTGGTTGAGACCTTCGCGCAGTCGCGCCCTCCCGCGTCTTCGGAAGGGAGAGTGCAGGCACGCGAGGCGATAGCCGCCCTCACCGATCGGGAGCGGGAGATACTGCAGTTGGTGGCGACCGGAGCTGACAACGACCAGATAGGAAAGGCCCTGTTCATCTCACCCGCCACGGTGAAGACCCATCTCGCCCGCATCATGTCGAAGACGGCATCGCATGATCGCGCACAGCTGGTGGTCTTGGCCTACGAAAGCGGACTCGTCACCCCTGCCAGATGAAACCCGATGCCAAGGTTCCTGCGCGTCAATGGTTTGGCAACGGAATCAACATAAGCGTGACGCTATCAGATTTCTTATGAATAGGTCTTGCAAAGTGTCCCGAGGCTGCTAATATATCCCCTTGAACTTAGCACTCGCACCCTTAGAGTGCTAAATCGTTGAAAAAGGTGATAACTCGGAACCTTTTCAGCGTCAAGGTGAAAGGGTGCGAAAAGAATCCGAACAGAAAGGAAGGCTGCGTCATGAATCTTAAGCCTCTGGGCGACCGCGTCATCATCAAGCAGGATGAGGCGGAGGAGAAGACGTCGTCGGGTCTCTACATCGCAGGTGATGCGAAGGAGAAGCCCCAAACCGGTACTGTGCTGGCTGTGGGTCCAGGCAAGCTTGACAAGGACGGCAAGAATCTGCCGATGCCAGTCAAGAAGGGTGACCGGGTGGTCTATAGCAAGTATGGCGGGAATGAGATCCTCACCGATGACGAAGAGGTTCTGATCGTTCGCGCTGATGACATCTATGCGGTCTTCGCATAGAGCCTTTGTTGATTCAAGACGAACTGACTTATAGGAAAGGAAGCATCATCCATGGCAAAGGAAATCAAATTCGAAGCCGATGCGCGTTCGGGCCTTGCAGCTGGCGTGAGCAAGCTGTCCGATGCGGTCAAGGTCACCTTGGGCCCGAAGGGTCGTTATGTGGCTTTGGAGAAGTCCTATGGCGCTCCCACCATCACCAATGATGGTGTGACCGTTGCCAAGGAAGTCGAACTGGAAGACAAGATCGAGAACATGGGCGCGCAGCTCGTTCGCGAAGTTGCGGTCAAGACCAACGACGTTGCAGGTGATGGCACCACCACGGCAACGCTGCTGGCAGACGTCATCGTCCAGGACGGTCTCAAGAACGTCACCGCGGGCGCTGATGCTCTGGCCATTCGCCGCGGCATCGAGCAGGCAACCGAAACCGTTGTGGAGGCCATCAAGAAGGCGGCCAAGAACGTCTCCACCAAAGAGCAGATCGCCAATGTGGGCACCATCTCCGCAGGAGATGCCGTCATCGGCGAGAAGATCGCCGAGGCTATGGCCAAGGTTGGCAAGGATGGCGCCATCAGCGTTGAGGAGAGCCAGACCTTCGGCATCGAGATGGATGTCGTTGAGGGCATGCAGTATGACCGTGGCTACATCTCCCCGTACATGGCAACTGACATGGAGAAGATGGAAGCGGTGCTGAAGGACCCCTACATCCTGCTGACCGACCAGAAGGTCTCCAACGTCCAGGATTTCATCCCGCTGCTTGAAGAGGTCATGAGAAGCGGTCGCCCGCTGTTCTTGGTGGCAGAGGATGTTGATGGCGAGGCGCTGGCAACGCTGCTTCTGAACAAGCTGCGCGGCACGCTCAACGTGGTGGCCATCAAGGCTCCCGGCTTCGGCGACCGTCGCAAGCGAATCCTCGAGGACATCGCTGCCGTTACCGGGGCTCAGGTCATTGACAAGGACTTCGGCATGACGCTGGCTGATGCCACCATCGACATGATGGGCACTGCCAAGACCGTCAAGGTCACCAAGGACAATTCCCTCATCGTTGACGGTGCAGGCAAGAAGAAGGAAATCGAGGCACGCATCGCCCAGATCAAAGCTGAGCTCGAGCGCACCGATTCCGACTTCGATCGCGAGAAGCTCCAAGAGCGCCTCTCCAAGCTCTCTGGTGGTGTCGCGGTGCTCAAGGTGGGCGCTGCCACCGAATCCGAACTCAAGGAGAAGAAGTCTCGCATCGAGGATGCTCTGCAGGCAACCCGCGCTGCGGTGGAAGAGGGCATCGTTGCCGGTGGCGGCGTTGCTCTGGTGAACGCCATTCCTGCTGTCGAGAAGATGAAGGTTGACGCTGATGAGCAGGTGGGCGTGAACATCATCCGTCGCGCTCTGGAGGCTCCGCTGCGCGCCATCGCTGAGAATGCAGGTTACGAAGGCAGTGTGGAGGTTGCTGAAGTCAAGAAGGCCAAGGCTGGCATGGGCCGCAACTACAAGACGGGCGAGTGGGGCGACATGATCAAGATGGGCGTGAACGACCCGGTCAAGGTTACCCGTACCGCTTTGCAATCAGCTGCCTCTGTGGCAAGCCTCATCCTCATCACGGAAGCCACTATCTCTGACATCCCTGAGGAAGGGCCTGATCTGTCCGCTCTGGCTGGTGCCATGGGTGGCGGCGGCGGAATGTACTAATCAATATTACGCCACCGCTTCAATAGACGAAAAAGCCCCTGCAGATCTGCAGGGGCTTTTTTTCATGATAACGATCTTCGATGCGGTCTACAGGTGACTTCCGATGCGCAGGTCTAAAGACCTGTACTGCGGGCGGTTTACGGATGACTTCCGTAGCGCAGGCTTCAGCCTGCGATTGTGAGCGGTTTACGGATGACTTCCGTAGCGCAGGCTTCAGCCTGCGACCGGCCGAGGCAGATATCCCTTGGCCGGTCGAATCAAGCGCTTACTTGACCTCCATCAGCTTCTGCTTGAGCTCCGCCTCCATCTTGCGGATCTCCGCTTCGGCTTCAGCACGCTTCTGGCGGCCTTCTGCTTGGATTTGCATGACCTCATCGAAGGTCTGGATGAGGTTGTCATTGGTGGCGCGCAGCGTCTCGATATCCACGATTCCGCGTTCGCTGGCCCGCGCCACTTCGGTAGTGGACTGCTTGAGCTTCTCGGCATTCTTCTTCAGAAGCTCGTTGGTCATGTCGGTGACGGTGTTCTGGGCCTTGAGGGCCGCTTCATTGTTGGCCATGCCCAAGGCCAGGACCATCTGGCTCTTCCAGAGGGGAATGGTGTTCACCAACGTCGTCTGGATTTTCTCCACCATGAGCATCTCGTTGTTCTGCACCAGACGGATCTGCGGAGCTGTCTGCATGGCAATCATGCGAGTGAGGTCAAGGTCAGAGAGCTTCTTCTCGAATCTGTTGAGGGAAGACTCCAGCTTCTGCACGGCCTCGGCATCTTCCGTCCTGCCCGTCGCGTTCGCTTTCGCGCGCAGCTCCTGCAGTTCCCCTGCCTGCACTTCCTCCAGACGCTTCTTTCCTGCCAGAAGGTACATGGTCAGTTCTTTGAAGTAGGTGAGGTTCAGTTCGTAGAGCTTGTCCAGCATGGCGGCATCCTTCATCAGTGCCATCTGATGCTTCTCAAGCGCTCCTACGATCTTGTTGACGTTCGCTTCGGCCTTGTCGTAGCGCGTCTTGAGCGCCTGGACCTTGTTCGCCTGCTTCTTGAAGAATCCGAACAGCCCCTTCTCCTCATCGGCATCGAACCCCTTGAGTTCGATCACCACGCTTGAGATGAGGTCTCCCGCTTCGCCCAGATCTTGGGTGCGCACGCGATCCAGGGCCGTCTCGGAGAAATCAGCCATCTTCTTCTGAGCGCCAGCACCGTATTGAAGGACGGTGTTCGCATCCGTCACGTTGATCTGCTTGGAGAAGGATTCAACCTGGGCCAGCTCTTCTGCGGAAAGCGAGTCCTCCAATGCGGGAGGCTGTTGAGCCGTGCTGGGGATCACCTGCGCTTCGGTGACCACAACGGCCTCTTCTGCCATATTCGGAGTCAGGGTGAGTTCAGGTACCGGAGTGCTGGGGATGGAGGACAGCTCGTCAGCCATGGTCATTCCTTTCAGTTGTCAGCCGCTTTGCCTGGTTTGTGATCGAACGGGCTTTCAGTGAGCCCTTCCTGGGCCAGTATCGTATGAAGCACGGAGATCTCGGAGGATACGTCCATGGAAAGGTCTGCGAAGGTGCCGTCCAGCAGTTTCTCATAGGCTTGGATGAGGACATCCAGTGTGGACTCTATCTCTTGGCGCGAACTGCGGATGTTGTCTCCCTGAACGGCCTGTTCCTCCAAGGCGTCGTAGGCGCTCAAGAGCTTCACGGTGGTGGGAAGATAATAATCAGTGAGGCGCCCCAGCTGGTCGATGAGCGAAGGATCGGCTTTGACGCGCTCAAGGATTCTGCCAACCACTTCTTCGATGTGCACGATGCGGGCGCTTACCGCCTTATCATCTATATCGACATCAAGCTGGTGGATCTGCGCAAGATAGTTCGATCCGGTAGAGATGAAGGTGCGGGCTTCAGGGCTGAGTCCATCATTGGCGGCAGACGCTGCCTGCGCATCCGCGGCGGCCTCAGCGCGCTTGCGTTGCTCCTCAAGGATCTGTTGCTGCTTGCGGGATTGCAATTGAAGGTAATGCTGATAGGCCTCGTTGGTCACGATGAGCGTGGTCTGCTCAGCGTCAAGATGGCCTTCAGGCAGCAGCCCACGACGCAGAAGCTCTTGGATGGCGGAGAGCACCTTCGCTGGCTTCTGGCCGGTAGCCTGGGCGATTTCCGCAATGGGCACCGCTTCACGATTCCCAAAGATGCGTTTGAGGGTATTCAATTGCTGTCCCATTTTCAGGCGCTTGGTCCCATTGAGAAGCAGGGCGAAGGATGGAACGAAGAACACAGCCATGATCGCAGCGCCTACGATGGCCTCGGGAATGCCAAGCAAAGGGGCCGTGACGATGCAGCTCAAAAGCGGAAGGCCGAAGCTGAAAGAGAGAATGGACCCGAAAACCGTGCGCAGGATGCCACCTCGTTTGACCTTGGCCGCGCGACCGAAGCGCGCATCCAGGAGGGCCTGCTGCTGGGCAAGGGCGGCCTTTTGCGAAGCGAGCGCTGCCTGCTGTTGGGCCTGGGCCTGATTGGCGCGATATCCCTCGACGGCTCCTTCGACGGCTTGACCTATGGCATCTCCGATGGCGCCGCCCGCGGTGGTTATCCCCTTCGCGACATTTCCCACGATCTCACGGCAAAGTCGTTCGAAATCATCTTGGTTACCTTGAGAAGCCATGCACACCCTATTTCGCATTCGTTGCCAGTGGTGGTGATATTACCATGAATGGAGGGCTGTCTCTGCTGATAGTGATTCGGTATTGCTATGCGAAGATGAGCACAAGGCCCAAAACCATGCCGGCCATGACGGCGAATGCGGGCGCCTTTGACTTGTAGATCAGGTAGGCTTCAGGCAATATCTCGCCATAGACGACATAGGCCATGGCACCTGATGCGAATCCCAGGCTGAGAGCCAGCCCCACGGGACCTACATCACCCAACCACAGGCCCAGCCATGCTCCCAGCAGGGTGGGGATGCCGCATGAGGCAGTGAGCAGGATGGCACGGGCCTTTCCCATGCCGCCGCTCATCAAGGGGACTGCCACTGCCATGCCTTCAGGTATGTTGTGCAGCCCAATGAGCACGGCCATGATCATGCCCGATCCCACAAGAAGGCTGTCTGAGGCGGCGAAGCTGGCACCGATGGTCATGCCCTCAGGGACATTGTGCAAGGCGATGGCGGCTGCCATGACGATGCCCGCCACGACCAGAGAGGCGCGCGAATCGTTGCGACGGATGTGCTCGTTCAGATGATCTGCGTGGATGAGCTCGTCCAAGTCATCGTGGGTCTTCGGATGGTTCTTGTCCTCGGTATGAGGAACCTCCTTGCTGGTCTTCCGGTCAATAGCGACATTGAGTCCGTACACCACGCCGATTCCAACCACGAATGCGATGACCACCAGCCATACGCCCAGCGGACTGGATTCGATGGCGGATTCGGTTGCTTCCACCAGAAGATCGAAGCAGACGATCGAGGACATGACGCCGCCCGCGAAGGCAAGCAGCAGACTGACCACCTTGTTGGATTCGCTGTTGAACATCGCCCCGATGATGCCGCCCAAACCCGTCCCACCGGCGCCTGATATCAGCGTCACGATGGTGACGAAGGTGAACGGATCAACGTGCTCCATGAATCGACTCCTGTTAGCTTTGATTAACTTCGGACTGATGATAGCAGACAAATCCTGCCAGTCCGTCTCCTTTGTCGCCTGCAGGCACCTTTGCATCCCTTTTCGTTCCGGACCGTTGAGTGCGTCTGCTGTCATGGATGATTTCTGCGATAGAATCTCATCCATGGAAGAGTTCTCTCATATCGCTGAGCATGTCGTTGGGCATGCTGTTGCGGATACGCTGTATCTGATTCCGTTTCTGTATCTGACCTATCTGCTGATGGAATGGCTGGAACACAAGACGGGCACGAAGACGCAGGATGCCATCAAGCGGGCCGGGGCAGCTGGACCAGTGATAGGGGCGTTGCTTGGCGTGGTGCCCCAGTGTGGCTTCTCAGCCGTTTCAGCTACGCTCTATGCAGGACGCGTCATCACGCTTGGAACCCTGTTCGCAGTCTTCCTTTCCACCTCTGATGAGATGCTCCCCATCTTCCTGGCCGAACAGGTACCCCTTTCCACCATCGCCTCCATCATGGGAGCGAAGGTGATCGTGGGCATGCTCATGGGCTTTCTGGTGGATGCCATCATGCGGCTTGCCCGGCGCTATCAGCAAAGCTACCGCATCCACGAGCTGTGCGCGCATGACCAGTGCGGCTGTGGTCCCGAATGCCAAACCTGTGAGGATAACCCCGAATTGGTGTATCAGCACGCTGATGACTGCTGCGCGGGTTGCGCCCATGATCATCACACTCACGACCATGCGCATGATGACCATGGTTGGAAGGGCATCTTGCTCTCCGCACTCAAGCATACGGTGCAGGTGATGGTGTTCATCTTCCTGATCACGCTGCTTTTGAATGCGGTCGTTGAGGTGATTGGGGAGGATGCCCTGGCGGGATTCCTGGAGAGCAACTCCATTCTCTCCATCTTCGCATCCGCGCTGGTTGGTCTCATTCCCAACTGCGCGGCAAGCATTGTGATAGCCGATCTGTACGTGGAGGGCGTTTTGGGAGCCCCAGCCATGTTCGCGGGGCTGCTTGTCTCTGCAGGCGTTGGTCTTCTGGTGCTCGCTCGCACCAACAGGCATTGGAAGCAGAACGTGGCCATCATTTGCGCCCTGTATGGTATCGGTGTCCTCTGGGGTTTCATCTGTCTGGCTTTTGGTGTGACGTTCTGACGCCTCGTGATGCCCGATGTTCGCGAATGGTCTTCGCTGGGTTGAGGATTGCGAAAGGAAACGGATGGTGGGCCGTGAGGGAATCGAACCCGCGACCTTGGGATTAAAAGTCCCCTGCTCTACCAACTGAGCTAACGGCCCACAAATGATTCAGCGACCGAATTCTATCGTTCGCAGGTAACGAGGTCAAATCGCATCTTCCCTCCGGGAAGATGCGTGCCACGCAAAGCCTTAGAATTCTCTCGAGTGCAGCATGAGGAGGTACAAATGTGGTCTAAGAGGATTCTTGTCGCCTATGATGGTTCCCGTCCATCGCAGAAGGCATTGGATATAGCAAGGGACATAGCGCGAACCGATGCGGATGTTGAAGTGCTGATCGTGCACATCGTACGGCTTTTCTCATCTGGCGGTGCGGCAGCGGGGATAGATACGGTGATCCTTGATGAGGTGGAAACCATCAAGGCGGAACTTGATGAGCTGGCCGCGGCTTTGCCCAACGCTGCCCGCGTGATCATCCTCAAGGGTTCCTCTCCCGCCGACCTCATCTTGAATTGCGCCCGTGATGAACAGGCTGACCTTATCATCATGGGCAGCCGCGGCAAGGGCGGTGTCAAGGGATACCTCGGCTCAGTCAGCTATGCTGTGGTGAAGGATTCGCCCGTCACCGTGATGATCGCCAAGGACGCTGGCGAATAGCCCATGAGCACCGCGGCAGGACAGGCGGTCGGCCCCGTGTCATCGGGCATCAAGCCAGATCCCCCGGGACGGGGAGTGGGAAAGGCTCCTCTCTGGACGAAGGATTTCGTCGTGGGCACGCTCACGAACTTCGTCCTGTCCTGCAATTACTTCATGCTGACGGTGGTGATGACGGCTTATGCCATGGATGTCTATCATGCACCTGCCGCCCTCGCGGCGTTCTGCGCCAGTATCTTCATCGTCGGTACGCTCATCGCCCGTCTCATTTCGCCTGCACTCATGGTGAAACTGCAGCGCAAGCGTCTACTCTTCATCGGCACCGTCTTCGGCTGTGCTGCATCCTGCCTTTATCTGGTGGACACCTCCTTCGCCCTTCTCATGGGCATCCGCTTTATCCATGGCGTGGCCTACGGGGTGTGTTCCACCACGATTGCCACCATCGTGACCGCCCTCGTTCCCGCATCGCGCAAGGGCGAGGGCATCGGCTATTACATGCTTTCCGTCACGTTGGGTGCTGCTATCGGGCCCTTCGCTGGCATACTCATCTCGCGCCATGTCAGCTACGACGTGCTTTTCATCTGCGCCGCCATCGTTCTGGTCGTGGCGCTGCTCTGTATTCTCGCTCTGCATGCTGACACCAAGGTTCAAACGCCTTCAGAGGCCGAAGAGGAGATCATCGGTGAGGAACTGGCCGGTTCTTTGGAAGGCAAGCGGGAAGAAGAGGCAGCTAGGCGCGTGTCCAGGCAGCCATGGGGAAGCAGGCTTGACAGGGTTGTCGAACGAAGCGCCATTCCCATCTCCGTGGTCAGCTTCCTGATCTTCTTCGGGTATTCGTCTTTGCTAACATTCCTTACCCCCTTCGCTGAATCCGTGGGGCTCACGCGTGCTGCAAGTGTGTTCTTCATCGTATATGCCTTGAGCATGCTCGCAACGCGCCCCTTCACCGGGCGCGCGTTCGACCGGCGTGGTCCCTTGCTGGTCATGACGCCGGCATTCGTCTCCTTCTCTGCGGGGATGGTCATGCTGGCGTTCGCCTCGAATGACTGGATGATCTTAGGAAGCGGTCTTCTATGTGGCTATGGGGTGGGCACCGTTCAGTCCTGCGGCCTTGCCATGGCTGTCAAGAAGGCTTCCGATGAGCGCCTGAGCATCGCGAACGCCACGTTCTACATGTTCTTGGACATGGGTGTGGGAGTGGGACCACTGCTGCTTGGCTTGGCAGTGCCTGTGATTGGCTATTCGTGGATGTATGTGGCCATGGCAGGGGTGGGGCTTTTGGCTCTTGTCGTATTCCTCATCGTGCGCAAGCGGTATTGATCCCTACTCCAAGAAGGCTCCGGTCTGCCTGTTCCAAAGGCTGGCATATTCGCCATCCTGCGCAAGCAGTTCCTCATGGGTGCCATCCTCTGCGATGGTGCCATCGTGCAACACCACGATGCGATCCAAGGATGCCACGGTGGACAGGCGATGTGCCACCACGATGGTGGTACGATCTGCCATCAGCTTGCGCAGCGCATCCTGTACCAGTGCCTCACTTTCGGAATCCAAGGCGCTGGTGGCCTCGTCCAGCACCAGGATGGGTGCGTCGGTAAGCATGGCTCGCGCGATGGCGATGCGCTGGCGCTGTCCCCCTGAGAGTTTCACGCCGCGCTCTCCCGTGAGCGTGTCGAAGCCTTGGGGCAGCCGTTCGATGAACTCAAGGGCATTCGCCCGTTCAGCTGCGGCGCGGATTTCCTCGAAGGTGGCATCTGGTCGTCCATAGGCGATGTTCTCGGAGATGGTGCGATGGAACAGCATGGCTTCCTGGGGCACGTAGGCTATGTTGCGCCTGAGGCTTTGCTGTGTCACTTTCGCCACGCTCTGCCCATCCACGAGGATCTGGCCCTGCTGGATATCAGCCAGGCGCAGCAGCAGTTTGGTCAGTGTGGTCTTGCCGGCTCCGCTCATGCCCACCAGACCCACACGCTGGCCGGCGGGAATATGCAGGTCGAAATCATCGAACACCACTGTTTCCACGCCGCCATCGGTATAGCTGAAGCCGATGTCTTCGAAGTCTATGTCACCCAATTCCACCACCAGTGGCTTTGCATCAGGCGCATCAGCCACGAGTTGCGGCTCGTCAAGGACCGCCGTCATGCCGCTGGCGTCCCCAAAGACCTGATTCAGCCGCTGGAGGCCCGTGTTGATGAAGTTGAACTGGTTCGTCAGCGTATAGGTGTAGGTGAACATCATCACAAGCGTGCCCGGCGAAATGCCGAACCACGCGTTGCCGCCTGCGATGAACACGGTGACGACGCTCATGATGACCACCGTGATGCAGGCAGTGATGACGCCGCGTGCGATGGATGACATCATGCGCTTCGAGTCGCGGGCAACCACATCGCGATTGGCGGCATCGAACAGGTCCCGCTCGTAGTCCTCACGCCCGCAGGTCTTCACGGCCAGGATGTTGGTTACCGCATCGGACAGTTCTCCTGACAGGCGGTTCTGCGCGGCCGCGGCCTTTTCGTTCAGATGTAGGATGCGTTTGTACATGAGGTAGGACACACTGGCATAGACCACCAAAAGCACCATTAAGACGGCAACATAGGCTGGCACCAACGGCAGCAGCAGCGTGCACGTGAACACCACCGAGCAGATGACGGGCAGGAAGGGGAAGGTGATGGTGTTCATCAGCAGTGTATAAGCGCTCATGAACTTCGATGTCTGGCTGACCAAGGTTCCGCCGAAGCGGCTGGAATGGAACGACATGGACTGGTTCGAAAGCGCGTCGAAGGCCATGGTGGCCAGATCGTAGTTCGCGGCAATCTGGAGCTTCCAAGCGGTCAGGTCTTGAAGCTTGCTGCATGCTTGGCCAAACACATTGATGAGGATCAGCGCGGCGATGTAGGGACCGAACACGGGAAACACCTGATCGGGGGAGACGGAACCGGCACTGACGCGGTCCACGATCAAGCTCATCACATAGGGGTTGCCATAGGTGAGCAGCCCCACGAACCCAATGGTGGACGCAAGCAGTCCCAAGAACAGGCCAAGATGCTTGCGCGTTGCTATCCAGAAGAAATGCAGGGTACGACGCGTCAGCGTTCCCTTTGGCTGGTCCTTGCTCTTCATGGTGTTTGGCATCCGCTTCCTTTTCTACTGGTTACATCCACTTCATGGATTGTAGCCGTCTTGGTTTCATCGCGTACAATAATGCCGTTTGAGTCCATCCAATCTGTGTTGGATTCAATGAAGGCAAGAGGAAATGGGTGGGCATGGCACGCGAACAGTTCAAATCTCGTTTGGGCTTCATCTTGATATCTGCCGGTTGCGCCGTTGGTCTGGGAAATGTGTGGCGCTTTCCGTACATCGTTGGCGAATATGGCGGAGCTGCCTTCATCATCCTGTACCTGATCTTCCTGGTGGCGCTTGGCATACCCATCATGGTGATGGAGTTCGCGGTAGGGCGCGCGTCCCGAAAGGGAATCGCGCGGGCATTCAACGAGTTGGAGCCGAAGGGTTCGCATTGGCACATCTTCAAGTGGATCGGATTCTGTGGCTTGTATCTGCTGATGATGTTCTACACCACCGTCGCGGGGTGGATGCTCTGCTACATCCCGAAGATGGCGGTGACGCCCTTCGGTGCTGGCTTTGATGTGACGGGTATGTTCGACGCAATGCTGGCTGACCCCGCTGAACTGGTCGGCTGGATGGTCGTTGCCTGTTTGATCTCGCTGCTTGTCTGCTCATTGGGACTGCAGAAAGGTGTCGAGCGCATCACGAAGGTCATGATGGTCTGCCTGCTGGCGCTCATCGGCATCCTTGCCATTCGCGCCTGCACACTGCCCGGAGCGGGGGAGGGCATCGCCTTCTACCTGCTGCCCGACTTTAGCAGGCTGTTCGCCAGCCCACAGCAGTTCTTCGATGCAACCTATGCTGCCTTGGGTCAAGCATTCTTCACGCTTTCCATCGGCATCGGTTCTATGGAGATCTTCGGCAGCTACATCGATAAGAAGTACTCTCTCATGGGGGAGGCCGTCCGTATCGCCGGACTTGATACATTCGTCGCCGTAGCCACCGGTCTCATCATCTTCCCTGCCTGCTTCGCATTCGCGGTGTCTCCCGATTCAGGCCCGGGCCTCGTGTTCATCACGCTGCCTGCGGTTTTCGAACAGATGTGGATGGGAAACCTCTGGGCGACGCTCTTCTTCGTCTTCATGGGCTTCGCTGCCATTTCCACGGTGATCGCGGTCTTCGAAGGCATCCTGTCATTCTGGATGGATCAGTGGGGGATGAGCCGACGCAAGGCGGTGATCATCAACTGCATTCTGATCCCGGTGCTTTCGCTGCCCTGCGCTTTGGGATTCAACGTGTGGTCTGGAGTGGAGCTACCGGGCATAGGCAACATCCAGGCGATCGAGGACTTCTTGGTGTCGAACAATCTTCTGGTCATCGGCTCGTTCGTATTCGTGCTGTTCTGCGTGCTCAAGCGCGGGTGGGGTTGGGATCGGTTCCTGGCAGAGGCGAATGAGGGCAAAGGCCTCAAGTTTCCCAAGTGGCTGCATAACTGGATGCGCATCGGCGTGCCCGCGCTCATCGTCATCATCTTCATCATGGGCTGGCTGCCCCTCATCCAAACATGGATCAGTGGTTGAAAGATTGAGATCGCGCCAATCTAGCCCAGAGCCACATCCAGCACCATCATCAGCGTAAACCCAATGGCCACGCCAATGGTGCCGATGTTCGTGTGGTGGCCGCTTTGCGTTTCGGGGATCAGCTCTTCGGTGACCACGTACATCATGGCGCCGGCTGCAAAGGAGAGGATATAGGGGAGCGCTGGGGTGGCCAGGCCGGTGACGGCAAGCATCAGCAGGGCGCCCAAAGGCTCCACCGCACCACAGGCCGTGCCCGCTCCGAATGCCTTCAGTCGGGAGAATCCATTCGACATGAGCGGCAGTGAGACCACTGCGCCTTCGGGTATGTTCTGGATGGCGATGCCCACGGAAAGCGCCAGAACCGCTGGCAGGGCGATGTTCGGGTCTCCCGCCAGAAAGCCCGCGAGGACGGCTCCCACGGCCATGCCCTCTGGCAGGTTGTGGATGGCCAAGGCGAACAGCATCATGGTGGGTTTCTTGAGACCGGTGCGCACTCCCTCTGGCTCATCTGAGCCTACATGCATATGCGGGGTGAAATGGTCTATCAGCAGCAGGGCGAACATGCCAAGGAGAAAGCCGACCGTTGCTGGAAGCCACGCGGGAAGAGGGCCAGTCTCGGACGCTTCGATGGCGGGAATGATCAGGCTCCAGACGCTGGCCGCTATCATGACGCCTGCAGCGAAACCCAAGAGCGCCTTCT
Source organism: uncultured Eggerthellaceae bacterium (assembly GCA_964462135.1). Classification (GTDB taxonomy): domain Bacteria; phylum Actinomycetota; class Coriobacteriia; order Coriobacteriales; family Eggerthellaceae; genus MGBC163016. Next base: position 46,957 of record CAYWWK010000005.1, read on the forward strand.
GAAAGCGCTCGCCCATGCCGTCCTTGAGGAAGAAGACGAGTGCTGCACCAAGCGTGTTCCCTGCGAAGGGAACGATGAGTGCCAGGCAAAGGGCCAGTGTTGCGGTTGCTTCCATGATCTCCTTTCTGCATCTTGTGAGAGTATGCACCCAAATTCGTTTTGTCGCCATGTGAACCTCATGCTGCTGCACAACTGCAATGAAGATGGGATCGCCCTGATCGTCCACGAAGGCCCCTAACGCAGGCTCGTAGCGCAGGCTTTAGCCTGCGATTGCGAAGCGGCGGCTTGCCTTCACCTCGAACCATCCCTCGGCACGTCCCGTAGCGCAGGCTTCAGCCTGCGGCCTTCGGGAGCGATTCCCAATCTTCGTAGCGCAGGCTTCAGCCTGCGTCCGCGAAGCGGTAACCTGCCCCACCCGGATAAGGCCTCCTCTTCACAATCGCAAAATGGACATCCTGCACGCATCCTCAACGCACCTCTTGACCTTAGGGCTGCCCCAACGTTTACACTGCCTTCGAGGAGGTGTAACGGGATGGAACTCTACAGCGTCAAGCAAGTCATGGAGATAACCGGTGTGAGCCGTGACATGCTGATCGACTACGAGAAGCGGGGGCTCTTGCACCCCATCCGCACGGGCGACGTGGCGAACAACCGCCGCATGTATCGGGAAGAGGATATCGACGAGCTCGGCAAGATCGTCGCTCTGCGGGCCTACGAGTTCAGCTTGGATGACATCGGGCGCATCTTGGGCGACGAAGATGCGGATGTCTGCAGCATTCTGGAGGAGAAGCTGGAAGAACTTCGGCGCAAGGAGAACCATCTGCGCAATCTCATCCTATTCGCCAAGTTCGTCGACATCACCGATACGGATCTGTTCGCCGGTCTTCTACAGGGTCCGGAGGATATCGATGCCTATGCGGATGCTGTTCGGGAAACAGAGACATACCGGGTGGCTGTGGAGAGGATGCAGAGTCGTACGGATGAAGAGACAGAGCAGATGGTCAAAGAACTCTACGACATCATCTGTGGACTGGTCACGCTGGAGGAAACAGATGGGTTTCGCGGAGTGGAACGTCAGATTGATGCCTATTTCGCTTGGTGGAACGAGAACGTTGCCCCACTGGAAGACCTAGGCTATCTCGGTTTCTGGGCCATCTTCGAAGATAACGAGCTGCTTCCAGCCATTGCTGAGACGATAGGAGAAGAATCTACATCATCTACGTTGCAGATGTCCGCCTTCTACGTATGCATGAAACGGCTGATGCTGAAGACGCAGGATGACATCAGCAGAGTGGTGAAGGTGGCTGATGTGGATGTAGTGGCGGCTTTGGAAGAAGCGGACCCGCTCGTTGGGGCCATTGGTGAAGCGATGCTTGGTGATGACGAAATCATGCTCACTAAGGATGTGCAGGACCTCTGTCTGTCGGTGCTTGATTACATGGGCGGCATCGTGGCCGATGAGGAACTCATGGCTTATCTGGATCCTCGAAAGGACATTCTGCTTGATCGGGATGCTCTTGCGAAAGCATCCAGTCTTCTGAGGCTGTTGCCTGTCGAAGACGAGAAAGATGGACGTTAGAAGGTGAAGAGGTCTCTGACTTCAATGTCCAGGGCGTCAGCGATGCGGGCCAAGTCGTCAATGCCCACACCGACGCGACCAGTTTCGATACGCCAGATGTGTGATTTACTGCTGCCGACCATGAGGGCAAGCTTCTCCTGGGAAAGCCCTTGGTTCTCGCGCCGGGTTCGGATGGCGTTTCCCAACGCAGCGCGTTTCTGAGTGATATCCATGCCTAAAGCCTATGTGTTAGACTTCATCAAACGGCTTCAAATATGAAGCCAATAACTATAGAAGGACTTGCCGAAAGAGAATTGTCAATGGCGAAAATCAATCTCTTGCCCAACGAAGCGATCATACTTCGCGACTCGCAGATGAAGCATGATCGAGGTAAAGGCTATTGCTCTGAGCTTGATGAACTCGTTTTGACCAATCAAGCTCTGATTGTGGTTCACAAGGGCATGCTGGGCATGGCGAAGGACATACAGCGATTTCCTCTCGATCAAGTGGTCATTGCGAATGGGTCTCCTCGCGTGGTGATTGGCATGTCTCAGGAAAGCAAACGGCAGTTACACGTGTACTTTCTGCACGGTATCGAAGCTTTCTCCCTTGGGGAATCCGATGAAGACGCGCAGGGCGGTCTGCTTGATCTCTTATTCGTCTCAGCAAAGGAGAAAGAGGATCGTAATCTGCACCAATGGCAGGCTGCGATTACACAAGCGGTTATGGCGCTTCCTCAAAACGCTCGCACCGCCACTCCGCAGGTGCCCGTTGCGTCCGTAAGTGCGGTGAGTAGTGAATCCGCAGTTGGCGATGCTGGAACTCATGCTGTGCATGTCACAAAGAAATGCATTGGCTGTATGGCACCTCTATCGGGAGTGCAGGGTCAGAAGGTTGCTTGCAAGTATTGCGATACCGAGCAGGCGCTATAAGAGAGGGCAATCAATGGGAATTCTTAAGGCGGTCTCCGACTCTGTCAGTGGCACCTTTGCGGATCAATGGAAGGATATATACACTGCGCGGCCTTTCAACGAGCACGATGCGATTGTTCCTGGAACGCTTAAGAACACCAATCGAGGTCGCGGAGCGAACCTCTATAGTTCTGACGGTGTTATCACGAATGGCTCCCGGATCTTCGTACCCGAGAACACGGCCGCCTATGTTTTCAGTCAAGCAGGCATTGAGACTATCGTTACCGAATCAGGAAACTATGTCTACGAAAGCGGAGAAGAGAGCGTTTTCAGTGATGGTATCGGATCGATCGTCAATCAGGTGGTTCAGCGCGTTGCTTATGGAGGAGAACCTGTCACCGAGAAGCGCGTCGCTTTCGTCAACTTGCGCGAGATCAGGCATATCCCTTTTGGGACTCACGGCCCGCAAGTCTACAATGATCTGTATTACAAATGCGACCTTGAGATTTATTCACACGGGCTTTTCACGATCAAGATCATTGATCCCACGGTATTTCTTCGCAACTTCGTTCCCGCCAATGTGTTCAACTACTCGTTCGATTATCCCGCTGCTCGCAAGCAAATCATCTCAGAGTTCCTTCAATCATTCATTGTCGCGCTCAATTCGCTTTCGAGCACATATCGGATTTCGCAGTTACCGGCGCAGGCAACTGAGATTGCAAACAGCGTTGCTACGGATAGAGAGAATGTAGGGAGTTGGCCGGATCGTTTCGGCTTCAAGGTGACGAAAGTCGCCATTGAGAACATCGAGTTCTCTCCCGATTCTCGCGAACTTGTTCGGAAGTTCTCGGAGCATCGCATGAATATGCAGGCTTACGAAGAATCATCACAGCGGGCTTCGAATATCGCCGCGCAGCAGAAGATCGCGCAAGGGATTCAAGACAACGGTCTTGGTGATGGGGGCGGCATGCTCTTCGGCATGAACCTTGCTCAGGGGTTGACGCCTCGGGGGGAGGAGGTGACGGGTGCGTCCACGTTTTCTTTGGATGAACAGATTGAAGCGGTAAAGAAGCTCAAAGTACTCCTTGATGAGGGTGTCTTGTCTCCAGAAGAGTTTGAGTCGAAGAAGAAAGAGATCATGGGGCTGTGAGATCTCCCCAGCATATGAAGAGGAGGAATAGAACGTGAAAACGTGTGGAACATGCGGCACTGAAGTGCCCGACAATGCATCCAACTGTCCGACTTGTGGCGGTTTGGTGGGAGAACCCATCGCATCTGCAAATGGTGCATCACCTGCAGCGGCGCCTGCACAAGCAGCGGCCCCAGTGCCAAAGAAGAAGGGGAAGGCATCCAAGATTGTTGTGGGTATTGTCATCCTCTTGGCCGTGCTGATTGCCGTTGGCTCTTGCAGTGGTTCGTGCAGCAATCGAGCAGATACGGCGGAAGAGGACTGGCCAACAGGGCCACTCGCCCAAATGATCCCCAGCATGGATCGCAAATGTGAATTCGTGAATGAAACCGAGGATAGCTTGTATATACAGGTTTCCGATGGAGTGGAGAAGAAAGAATTCGATAGTTACGTTGACGAGTGTAAAGAGCGTGGATTCACGATGGACGCTAACACGATTGGCGATGTGTACAACGCGTATAACCCTGAAGGCTATCAGCTGTCTGTTTCATACAGCGATTATTCCAAAGGTGTGACAATCAATCTTGAGGTTCCTAAAGCCGATGGCGAACTCATCTGGCCGGCGGTAGGTCTGGCAACCACATTGCCGAACCCTAACAAAACGAAAGGAAGCGTAGCCGTCGATTCGGCAACCCAGTTTACGGCTTATGTCGGTGAAATAGATAAGGCAGCTTATAACGCTTACGTAGATCAATGCATGCAAAAGGGCTTCAGTGTTGATTACAGCAAGGGAGACGATTATTTCAACGCGAAGGATAGTCAAGGCAACTCGCTGCATCTTGGGTATGAAGGGTTCAGCACAATGTCCGTCTCTCTCCATGCGGCCAAGGGGAACTCTCTCTCTTCGGTTTCTTCGTCAAGTGCAACGTCAGAGGCGGCGGTGTCTTCTAGTTCGAATGCCGCTGCGACTTCTGATGCCGATTTCAAGCAGGTTATGGATGACTACGAGAAGTTCATGGACGACTACATCGCCTTTATGGAGAAATACAACTCTTCGGGAAACCCTGTCAGCATGGCGGCTGATTACGCAAAAATGATGGCTGATTATTCGACTATGACGGCGAAGATCGATGCGATTGATGAAGATGCCCTCACAGATGAAGACTACCTCTACTACATGGAGGTTATGAACCGAGTGAGCGAGAAGCTCGCCAACGCCTCAGTCGAATAGCGGATTGGGAAGAAGTATGTTTTGCGGGCGAGGACGTATGGTTGCCTCGCCCGCGTTCTCTAAATTGCGCAGAACGCTGCATCTTGTCTACCAAAGAGCAAATTGCATTTTGTTGAAGCGTTTAGATGGAGTTACGTTTGTTGGATGCTCATAAATCGTTTGGAATTTTGCTGAAATGCAATTCGGGGTGCATCGCTGACGTTTGCATATAAAGTACAACTGCTTTGAGTGTATTCTATAGTTAACATGCCGATAATCAATCATGTCAAATGCGCAGACGGGGCAGAGGAGGAATGATGGAAGAGATTAAACCAGAAGCTTTGAGCATTACTTCCGATGCTGAATTGAACCGCGAAGAGCCCGCTAATACCGAAATCCATCTTGCGATGACTGACGTAGCGGCGGAAGTCGAAGATTCCCTCCAGCTTCCACTCGATCAAATTACTGCTCTTGGCGTGGGTCTCGGTTCACTTCCATCAATGTTTCGTACCGCGATAACGACGGTTGATGTTCCGATGTTGCTTCAAGCTACAGATAAGTGGGGCAATCCTTTGGACCCTGCAAAGCTCAATCAGACCGTTGGCGGCTGTATTGGCTCTTACAGCAAGCCAGGGGTGGGTTTGCAGCAAGCTCGATTCCATCAAGTTGAGCTTGGTGCAGTGCAAGGTGTGACAACGATGCCCTATGACCCTACAGCGCTTTTCATGGCCGCCGCTCTTGCGCAAATCAATCAAAAGCTCGATGCAATCCAAAATGGTATCAATGAGATATTTGAATATATGCGCGAGAAGGATAAAGCTGAACTCAGAGGGAATGTCAAAACCCTCGAAGATATCCTCGATTCTTATCGGCACAACTGGAATAACGAAACCTGGCGCAAAAATACCCACATGAAAGTTGTTGATATCAAACAAGAATCAGAGAAAGCCATCATCCATCTGCGTTCGCAGATCAAAGACAAGGTAAATGAGAAAGGGCCGGTGGAATTGAGATTGGCAGTGGGTGGTCGGCTTGATGAGGTGCTTGACCGAATGAAAGAGTATCAACTCGCAACGTATACATATGCATTTGCCGCCTTTCTCGAACCTATGCTCAGTGAGAATTTCGATGAAGCGTATTTGAATGCGATAGCAGAGAAGATCGGCGATCACACCAACGAATATCGAGAGCTTTATACCGAATGCTACAACGCGATCGAAGAAAGCTCCAAAGCGTCAGCTGACTCTGTCGTTCTTGGTGGCGTTTCGGCTGCGCTTTCAGGATTAGGGGCATTCTTCAAACAGACGCCATTAGGTGACTTAACTCCTATCGATAACGCGCTTGAAGATGCGGGTAGGGGAGTAGGCGATTTTAATGAAGGTCAGACGCGCGAGCTAATGGATAAGCTGCAGCGTGCTCAGACGCCTAATACTCTTCCGTTTAAAGAAGGCCTCGAAGTTGTGAACAAACTGCAGAATGCGCCACATCAAATTGCCGTAGACGATACCAATATCTATTTGCTTGAGGTTTAGGCTTTGATAAAGCGATAGGCCAGCAATTCGAACTGCTGGCCTATCGGTATTCGAAGTTACTCTTCCACTTCGATTATTTCGAAATCGACATCGTCATCTTCGTCAAGTGGATAATCTCCGGGGTTGGATAAGTTCAAGACCTCGTTTCCAAGCGAATAGCATCCGCAGCCGTACTCTCCAGCTTCGCGTGCTTCTTCCTCAGTGTCATACAGATTATCTTCATATGACTCTTCACTGTTGGAGAAAATGTACTTAACCTTGTATTTCATCTTCTCTTCCTCTCCTTTAAGACTATGGTGACTCCTATGTTCTTTGCAAACGAAGGATGCGTCTTTGCTAGGCTTATTGTGCGTAGCAACTGAAAACGCTTCTTGGGATCCATTAGCTCTCACCACCTTCCTGTTTTTCTGCTTACCCATATCCCTCTTTGCTGATATACATTTTCAGATGTTGCGGCGATAATGATTAGGTGTCACTTGTACGTGAGAGACGCTCGATTTGCGTAGAAACATACGGAATAGTGGGGCTATGTCTAGAAGATCGAATATAGAGAGCAAGACTCCATATCAAATAAGAAGAGAGGAGCTGGGCTTATCCCGCGAAAAGGCGGCGGAATTGCTCGCTGGTATTTCATACGAACGTCTTTACAATATCGAGCATGGGAAAACTCATGCTACCCCTGACGACGTTCTTATCATGGCAGATGCATATAAAGATCCGTCGCTCTGCAATGTCTTCTGTTCCCATCATTGCGAAATTGGTCAACGGTATGTCCCGCATGTGAAAGTGGGAGAGCTCTCAAGTATCACGCTTGGTATTGTCGCCACTTTAAATAAGCTTGAAGATATGAAGAAACGGCTTATAGAGATTTGTGCGGATGGGGGCATTGATGAATCGGAGTGGGATGACTTCGGAGAGATTCAAGCAAGTTTAGAGCAGCTGTCTCTTTCGGTTGAGGCTCTCCAGCTTTGGACGGAAAAGATCGAGAAGGGTGACAAACAGAAGATAAGCGGCACAGATAGCGCGTCGAGTTTATAGATGCTTTATTGCAATGCTGTATGACGCTTAAATGGGTTGCGTCTCCAATGTTGGTGTGAGAGTTGCTTCGGGTGAGGCGCGATTCGTTATCGGGATGTGTGTTTCAGTGAATTGCAGAGAGGCATTTATGTATGCAAACACTAGATCTTTTGCATCTTAGATCGGTCAATTTACTGTCCTGCCGTTATTCAGCATCAACGAACTTGATCTCATAGTTCTGCTCATGGGTCTGCCCAACAGTGCGCACGTATTGGCTAAGAAGTGTCTCCGCTCGTTTCCTGGCTTGAGCCATAAGTTCGGGATTGCCTTCCGCAGCAGATCTCATCTCTGCTTGTGCCTTCTGAAGAGCCTCGTCTTGATCCACCGTTTCGATCTGCGTAAGAACACCAGTGTCTTTGTAGATGTCGGAGAAGGTTGACTCGTCGGCATCGGGGATCCCGAGCACTTGCGCTCTCGGGATCGTTATGGTCACCAAGTTGTTAGCATCGGGACCATCGATCTTGACCTTAGAGACATCGATACCGAGTTGCACTTTTCCGTCGTATTCGAACCACGCCTTCTTGTATCCGACATTTATGCCGAACAAGATGTCGGTACCGTCATTGTAGATCTCAGCGACGTTATGGAATGTGCATTCTAACGTTGCGAGCTCAGCTATCTTTTCATAGCCCGAGAAATCCGGCTTCTCCTCCTCTACGCAACCGGCCAAGCCAAAGGTTGCTACTAGGGCGACAAGAAGGGTGCAGATAAGCTTATTGAGCTTCATCTTGCACCTCCTCATTTACGTTGTTTGGGTATTCAGAAAGGCTCTTGAATTCCAAGCTCCATCCATCGCCAAGCAACGGCATCGTGAGCGCCGTGATGATGTTTTGAAGGCTTTCCGATGCCTCTAATCGCATCTCGTCAACGTTCAAGTCCTTCGCCGCATCCTCTTTGCAAAGCGCCAATATGTCCTTCATGTCGGCAGTTGCCTTCTCTGGCAGATAGCCGAACTTAGTCTCATCCAACACAGGTGAAGATATCTCGGGCTCAGGAATATATGCAGTAGCAGTTTTGTTTGTCTCATCAAGAGAGAACTCGATTGCGGACATATTGTAATTGGCGCGGATATGCGACTCGTATTTCACACGATAGTCAACCGTATCCATCCAGAGGAATTGACTCTCTTTTTCCGCAATTCCCTTGTATGTGTAATCAATGGCTGCGAGATTCTCGATGTTCACAGCGTCTTTCAATGTTGTCTCTGAAAGGTACTGAGTTTCATCGTCGTCCATGAGAATGGGAAGAACGATCCCGAAAACAACAAGCACGAGGACGACCAATGCAATTAGAAGCCCGATCTTTGCCACTTTTGGCAGGCAACTGAAGGTAGCCTTTCTATTCTTCTTTGCTTCTGCGTGCTGTTCGAGCTTCTTTTTCTTCACTTCGGCTTCGATGCGGGCTTTCTTGACTTCTTCTAACTTGATCTGCTGTTCTTTAGCTGATGCCGCTGCCGACTCTTCAGGATTCTTGCCGTCCTCCACGATCGCCTCCTCTCTGTGTACGAGTTATTATTGTAATGTCTAATGATTATGTTCGCCCCAAGCTGTCGGTAAGCCAACAGTCCACCAGGAGACCAAATGAAACCGGTTCCAATAGTCATAGGCGTACTTGTCGCACTCGTTATCATTGTTTTGATAGCAAGCTCACTTGGAGTCATCGATATTCGTCTATAGATAATCGGGAACATAAGTACGTCTGCTTATCAATTGTCCTCGGGAATGGGATTATCGGATTGCCAAATGCCCTTGTCGTGACCTCCGCGTAAAAATGTCATTGCCTGTGGTTTTGTGTACCACAGGCAATCTTTCATCTCTTCTCTGCAGCTTGTGATTGTCATGAGGTAATTCGGGTTTGAGTGAATGATCTTTGCAGACACCACGCTTGGCGCTCCCATGTTAACCGCTTGATTGCATGTACTCAGGTTATGGTTTATTCCCACCGAGAGCTTTGCACCAAGCGCTTGGTGAGAAATAAAATGGAAGCCACCACTGTTCTGGAGCCTCAAACCATAAAGATCTCCAGTAAACGACAGATCGGAGAAGGTACTGGCTCTTTTGCTGAGATGCAGAAGAAGATGCGCGAGAAGTATGGCCTATGAGGTAAGAGGCACCTGCGAATTCGAACGGGACTATGACTCCGTTCTGGATTACCTGGTGAATGTTCTTCATTCGCGCAGTGGCGCCATGCATCTTATTGATGAGATGGATCGGGCGGAATCGCTGCTAAATTGAATCCTATCAAGTATGGATGTATAATTGCGTATTACGTACAACAACAAGGAGCGTCTATGGCTGATGCAATGGTCACTGCTCGAATGATTGCTTCGAAGAAGATCTCTGGGAATCAGGTCTTTGAGAAGCTCGGCTTAACCCCCTCCCAAGCCATCAATCAGCTTTACGATTACGTCATCGCTGAGAAGAAGCTCCCTTTCCCTAAGGAACGCAGTCAAAAGCCCACCATTCAAGAGTTGCGGGATGCTCAGCAGCGGATGCGGCAGCTGTCAAAGGGGTTCGGCTTGGGCACGTCGCGCTTCTCGCATATGTCAGATGACGAGATCAGGCAGGAACGGCTCATTACCCGTGGTTCGGCTACGGAGGAGTGCTTTCGATGAGACTACTGGTCGATTCCAACATCGTCATCGACTACCTGGCTGAGCGTCATCCATTCTATGAGGCGGCAGAATTGCTGATGGCCTTAGGAGAGGTAGGAGAAGTCGAACTGTGGCTCTCTTGTGCTCAGGTCAATGACATCTTCTATATCGTCACCAAGGGCGGCAAGAGAGCATCGCGTTCGTTGAAGGAGAGGCTCAAGCAATTGCGCCGGTTCCTCAACATCTGCAATGCCGGAAGCATGGAATTCGATGCTGTGTTGGATTCATCTTGGGATGACTTAGAGGATGCCTGTGTGTATCAGTGCGCTCTTGCTATCAAGGCCGATGCCATCGTAACCAGAAACGGGAAGGATTTCGCGAAGTCCTCGTTGCCCGTGTATTCCTGTGGAGAATTACTGGCCTATCTTTATGAGACTCGTCAAGTGGAATATGATCTCTTGAAGATGCTTTGACTTGCGATATGGTCTCACGATCATTCGCTCGAATGACGATGTAACTGGCAGGGCATCCGGGGAGAGCATCGGGGGGACAGGGTTATCGGGTTGCTGGAAAAACGAATGTCTTCTTCGCAGTACGGGTTCGACCACCTTTGATATGTGCATAAGGATAACCAGTTCTTTCTTATATTGCATTACTGTAATGCAATATGATAGAGTGGAAGTATCGAAAGGAGGAACGATGTCCGCAACATTGAATGTCAGGATGGATACCGTGCTTAAGCAGCGGGGTGATGCAGTGCTCAAAGCCAATGGCATTAGCGTGACAGAAGCAGTTCGCATGCTTTGGCAAGAACTCGCGAAGTCTCGTCAGCTTCCTGCGTTCATGCAGGCATCTCAAGCTCAAGAGTCAGCCAAGAGGACGAAGCGAGAAGCACTCGATCGGTTGAGTTCTTTTCCTCCTACTGAGCTGTCGTATGCATCAGACCAGGAATTGAAGGATCTGCTCTACGAGGGTCAGTTGAGAGACTATGAGGCCATGCCGTGAGTGTGCTTGTAGATACCAATGTCTGGTTGGATGTGCTCTTGCATCGAAAGCCCTTTGAGTCATTATCGAAGGCCTTGCTTATGGCATGTCTCAATGACGATATCCCTCTCGCTATTGTCAGTACGTCTGTCAAAGACATCTTCTATATCATGGAACGTGCGCATGATGCAGACAATGCGTACTGGGCTGTTGAGTCTGTCTTGGCTTTAGCTGCAATATCTTCAGTAGATGCAGTGGTATGTGAGCGTGCGCTGGATTTGGAGAGGCCGGATTACGAAGACGGCATCATCGCAGCTGCCGCCCTTGCAGACAAGCACGATGCCATCGTGAGCCGTGATGAGAGGGCATTCAGGAATCTGTCCATTCCTCGTTTTACGCCACAGGGCTTTCTTGAGCATCTAGGATACGAGGACATGGAATTGCCTTGGAAGGGCTAGAAGGCGTCTCAGATGCTCGTGTTGGCCATGCGTTCCTGCTGAGCATCTAAGGAAGCTACCGTGTCGGCGCGCGTCTGCTCAATGAGCTCAGACAGACGCTCTTTAAAGGCCTCGTGATCTTCGCCATCTCCGAGTCCTTGTAGAAGACTGTCAATCTCTGTATTGCCTTTGGTCTTGGAGAGGAACGGCCACAGGTCGATCTCTGCATCGTTCGCACCTGCCTCAGAGGCAAGTCTCTTGATGAAGTCTTCACCCATGGGGTCATCAGTCAACTCATCCAAGGATGCGTTGACAATGCTATCTAGACGGTCACGATACCCTTGGTAAAGCGTCTGCACCTCTGCGTTGTCAGCGTTCTCGGCGATGGTCTTTTTGAAGGCATCCTTGGCTTGATTGGTACTCCAGTCTCCGAAGGGCTTCACCAGTCGAAAGAAGGAACCAGCCCATCCATCATGCCAATCCAGATAGAGGTCAACCTGGTCGAGGCATCGGTCGTAGTATCCATTCACCAAGGGAACCAACTCAGCGTTCCTCTCTGAGAGCAATTGGGCGGCTTTCTGCTTGAATGCCTCGATGACTTCGCGTCTATGCCTGTCCTTCGCAAGTTCCCCATCGGTTTGGTAGATCAGGTCTTCCTTCCATTGGTTCACAGAAGCTTCCAGGGCGGTGTATCCATCTTGGGACTGCAACTCCTCCGTCTTCACCTCGGCAATCATGAACGATCCTACGATGATGATTGACAGAATGACGAGTACGGCGGCATAGCGCTTGACGATGGGCTGCGGCGCCTTGTCCTGCTGGCTGGAAGGAAGCAGGTGGAACTCGTCTGCCAGCTCCTGCTTGTCCAAGAGGCACAAAGCGAACTGGTTGACCAGTCCGAAGAAGACAGAGGCGAAGATGACGAATCGCCAGATGAAGCCGACGATGGCATAGGCATGGGAGGTCTCACTGATGGCGTAGGCCCCGAAACCGCTGAAGAACGAGCTCAGCTGCTCTGCTTGGGCCATGAGCGCGGAAGGGGAATTCATGTAGGCCATGGGTACCGAATCGAACGCTTCTGAGAGAGAAGCATAGTCAACATTGGCGAAGAGCGTCGTACAGATGGCATAGATCAAGCCACCCGCCACTCCCACGCACCAGAACGTCCATTGCAGCGCCGTGGCCTTGTCGTAGCGAGGAGCGAACTCCTCCTTCGACAGCTTGAAGAAAACCTGAAACACGACGAAATAGAGGACAGCGGCAAGTGCGATCAGTGCCCATTCGAGCACGTCCCAAGTGGGGGATCCCAAGAGGAAGGAGAATGCGGAGATGGCAGACAGCGCATAGAGGAAGATCAGCTGCCCGGTCCATTTGCGGTTGAGCGACGCGATCCTCCCGTTCGCGGTGAGCTTGTTCTGCCGGTAGGTCCTTCTGATGACGACGAAGTGCAAAGCGCCCAGAACAGAGCTTATGGCATAGAGGACGATGATCACCGACAGCACACAAGCAGGAAGCACGGGCACGAGCTTGGCAACCAGTACGAGTGCTATCACCAGGATGGCTGCCTTAGGAAGGTATGACCTGAGCTGGGCGACCCGATGCCGGTCTGCCCGTGTGCGTGTCGTTGGTTTTTGGTTTCGTTGCACTCAGCTACTCCTGTGCATTCTCAACTTCTGGTTAGCAAGATGATACTTTGTCTTGCGAAGCTTCGGTGCGTGCGGAGAAACTCCGGTGACGCATTGAAAGATGCCACACGGTTGCCTCAATTTCCACCAAGTCAAGCCAAGTCATGTCGAAGCAGGTTTCGTTCCCTGCCATGAAACTAAAATGCAATCAGTTGGTATATACTGCAGTATATACGATATAGGAGAAGCCATGGCATATGCGACAACCATCTCGAAATGGGGCAATTCTGAGGCCGTGAGGATCCCGCGAGAGCTGCTGCGATCAGTCGGACTACGTGAAGGGGATAAGGTCAACATCAGCGTTGCGGCTCAGGGAGGTATTCACATAGCCCCTGAGTGCAGGAAGCACCGTCGCGTGAAACCAGATCCGTCAGTCACCTATGAAACATTGTTCGAAGGCTTCAATCCGGCATTCGTTTCCCAGGGGAAACCTTGGGGCGATGAAGACCTTGTCGGTGCCGAATGGGAGGCATGGTCCTAGATGATTCTTGAGCAAGGTGACTTGGTCAGCATCAACTTCGATCTCTCGAAGCGTCACGAACCAGCAGGTCGCCACTATGCCGTCGTGCTCAGTCCGTGGGAGGTCAATCGCATGTCTGCTTTGACGGTTCTCGCTCCCATCACTTCACGCGACAACGGATATCCCTTGCACATCAAGATCGCAGAGGGAAATGAGGTGTTCGGGTTCGTCCAATGCGAAGCTGTCCGTGCAATGGATTTGAACGCTCGCGAACATGAGCAGGCTGTAGAAGTGGTGGGGACACTTGATGATCAAACGCTTGCGAAGGTGATGGCTGCGGTGCTGGTGGTGCTGGGCATCGAAACCATCTGAGGGCGGATAAGGTTGAGGTCGCAAAGCATTCCGAATGCACCTGTCTAGCATGGCCGGTATGGCTTCAGGCCAGCTCCTGCGTGTTGAACCACATGAACTGTTCGAAGATCCTGAGTGAGGGCGCCATGGCATAGACATCGGCGGCGAAGCCGAAGCGTATGTCCTCTCCCTTGACTGCGGCATCCCCCACGAGAAGCCGCAGGCATGCATCGCGCTCTTCGGAATCTCCCGCTTCATCGTCGGCTTGGACGGCTGCCTGCACGGCCGTGGCTGCATCATTTCCTTCAAGGCCATCTGGCCCATGCTGCTCCACAATCCGTGCCGCCTCTTGGGGGTAGCGCTTGGAATTCAGATACGCCTGCACCTTGGCATAGCGAAGCTCTGTCGTGATTCCCGCTATGCGGATCTTCTGCAACCGCCTCACTTCGTCATAGCATTCAGCACGGACCTCCTCCAAACGGGTTCCGCCTGCCAGATACGTGCGTGCCGCAATGAGCGGCATCTTCTCTGCCAGAGAGGCCACGCCATCGTGGAATGCCTTGACCTTGCGCCACGTGGACATGGCGAAGGCAACCTCATGGTATTCAGGGCATTCGAGATTTCTTGGGGTGGCTTCTTCAGGCATGATGTCTCGTCCTGATAAGAACCATCGGGCCCGCTGCAGCTAGTTCTTGAGCGAGTTCAGCGGGGCGGGCATATGACCTCCGCGGTGTGCCAGCACCTCTCCTGCATACTGATTCACGGCCATGACAGGAGCCTTGCCAAGAAGGCCACCGAAATCAAGCGTGTCACCTACCTGCTTGCCAATGGCGGGTATGATGCGAACGGCGGTGGTCTTGTTGTTGATCATGCCGATAGCCGCTTCGTCCGCGATGATGCCGAAGATGGTCTCTGCGGTGGTGTCGCCGGGTATGGCTATCATGTCCAATCCCACCGAACACACACTCGTCATGGCCTCAAGCTTGGACAGAGTGAGTGCTCCCATCTCAGCCGCTCTGATCATGCCAGCATCTTCGGATACCGGGATGAAGGCGCCCGAAAGCCCTCCAACCGAAGAACTGGCCATGGCGCCGCCTTTCTTGACAGCGTCATTGAGCATGGCAAGGGCCGCGGTGGTCCCGGGACCGCCGCAGACACCCACGCCGATGGCTTCCAATATCTCAGCAACGGAATCGTGCTCGGCTGGAGTGGGGGCCAGAGACAGGTCAAGGATGCCCTTCTGGTAACCCAGGCGTGCGGCGGCCTCACGGGCCATCAACTCACCTGCACGGGTGATCTTGAATGCCGTTGCCTTGATGGCTTCGGCAACGGAGGTGATGTCCGCCTCTTTGGGCATGTCGGCAAGAACGGCTCGTACGACTCCTGGTCCCGATACGCCCACATTGATAACCTCGTCGGCCTCACCTGAGCCATGGAATGCACCTGCCATGAAGGGGTTGTCCTCAACGGCATTGCAGAACACCACCAGTTTGCCCGCGCCGATGCAGTCGCGATCGGCAGTGGCTTCAGCTGTGCGGCGGATGATGTGGGCCATGCGCAGGATGGCATCCATGTTGAGCCCTGCTCGGGTGGAACCGATGTTCACGGAAGAGCACACGCATGAGGTCTCAGCCAAGGCGGTCGGGATGGATTCCATGAGCTTGATATCCCCGCGGGAGGCACCCTTCTGCACGAGTGCGGTGAAGCCGCCCACGAAATCGACTCCCACCTCCGCCGCTGCCCGGTCCATGGCAACGGCCACGGGTGCGAGATCCTCCGCCGACACGGCGGCGCATATTTCCGCAATGGGGGTGACGGATATGCGCTTGTTCACGATGGGTATGCCGAACTCGCGTTCAAGCTGGTCGGCCACGGGTACCAAGCGTTCGGCGGCACTCGTCATGCGGTCATATACCTTCGTCGCGACCCGCTGGATGTCGGTGTCTACGCAGCCACGCAGATTGAGTCCCAAGGTGATGGTGCGGATGTCCAGATGCTGCTTGGACACCATGGATAGCGTCTCAGTGATCTCAGCTGGTGTGAGCTGCATGGCTTCTCCTCGGTTTCTGCGCTCTGCTTGAAAGGATTTCCGAAAGGATAGCAAATATAATGGTTCCCATGTCCGAACAGGGCATGACAACGGTGCAAGTCAAGCCTTTGCGGCAGGGAGGATCGCATGATCAAGCTTCACGTGATCGCGAGTGGATCAGCGGGCAATGCTGCTCTCGTTGAAGCTGATGAGGCCTGCGGGGCGATCCTTGTCGATTGCGGCATCTGCAAGCGCGATCTGTTTGCCGGATGCAGCGAAGCCGACATCGACCCCGCAACGATCACTGATATCCTGATCACCCATGACCATTCCGATCATACCAAGGGGCTTGGTGTGGCAGTGCGAGGGCTGGTGAAGCTGGGCGCTCACCCCACGATCCGGACCAGCCACGCCGTACGTTCGGCAAGCCGTCCTCTTGAAGAGGCGCTGGCAGTGGAAGGAGTCTCCTTCGAACCCTTCAAAGCGGGGGATGCGCTTTCCGTGGCAGGCGTGCAGGTGCATGCATTCCGGACTTCCCATGATGCTGCCGAATCGTTCGGGTTCCGCATCGAATCATCAGCGGCCATTGGCGCGCCTGACGTTTTGGGCTATGTGACCGACACGGGTTCTGTGACCGAAGAGGTCCATGCGGCTCTTCAGGGTGTGCGTCTGCTGGCTTTGGAGGCGAACCATGATGTGCAGATGCTGCGCGTGGGTCCATACCCGGCCGTTCTCAAGCAGCGGATACTGTCAAGTCGGGGGCATCTTTCGAACGATCAGTCTGCCGCTGAACTGGAGGCGCTCATAACGCAATTGGGTGGTGAGAGGCTCGAAGGAGTCATTGCCATGCATGTGTCCCAGGAGAACAACCTCTACAGTCAGGCAAGGGAGGCGTTGGCGAACGTCCTTGAGCGACACCAGCATCCCGCCTGGGCTCAGGTGGCCAAGCAGAGAACCCCCGTATCCTGCCTGTAACGAAGGCCATCCGTTGTAGCGGAAGCCGTCATGCGAAGCATGCGGCTTGCCCTGCCAAGGAGGTCTTTCCGGGTAGGCAGGTCGCCGCTTCGTGGACGACCTACGCTACACTGATCGTGCAGCAGGTATCCCATCCGGACGCGATCTGCATCGCCCCTGTAGCGGAAGCCATCCGCGCAGCACCGGCTTGCCCCACCCAGACTCAAAAAGACACCCTCTTCACATTCCCTTCCTTTGACGGAAAAAGTCACTCGAATCCCATAATTCGCTTATTTCGTGCACGCAGAGCCGCCTTCTACCACATCTTGTGATTTTCGTTTGAAAACCATCGAACAAGCGTTCTCTACCTGCGGTTTCCTTCTCTACCTTTTGTGATTGAAGTGTTGCAAAGTGGGGCAAAGTGGCATAAGATGCACCGCACGGATCGAACTTTGTGGGTTTTGAAACGCACTACAAAACAAACACTCAAAACACCACGAAACGCAGATTGGGGAATGGCTTTGGCCAAGGGATCGGAAACGGAGGAGCAGAAGACGGGCGCGCAGGCGTTCGACCTGTTCGGTGAGTTCCGCTTCAAGGTTGATTCCAAAGGCCGGGTCGCTGTCCCCTCGGAATTCCGCAAAGTTCTATCCGGAGACCTCGTCGTGTCCCGAGAGCTCACGGACAAGTGTCTGTATGTCTTTCGGCCGGACACCTTCAACGAATGGGTTGAGGGCTTGTTCGAGGACAAGTTCGGAGGCTTCAAATCCTCCGATCGCCGTCAGGTGAAGATGCGCACGATGCTGAAAGCGCGCGCCAAGCGTGAAGAGGTGGACTCATCTGGTCGTGTGATGCTGAATCAGCAGGCGCGTGATGCGGTGGGCATCACCAAGGACGTGGTGCTTGTCGGCAACGTCGGCTACTTCGAGGTTTGGGACGCAGCGGCGTTCGATGAGGAATTCGGAGACATCGACCTCGGTTTCTTCTACGACGAAGAGCCCGAATCCTGAAGGCCTCCGTATTCCATTGGATGACGACCGCAGTCCACGCACTATGACAAGCGAATATCGGCATATCCCAGTTCTGCTCAACGAGTGCATGGACGGATTGGACCTCAGTGAGGGGGACGTGTTCGTTGATGCAACCCTTGGTGGAGCAGGACATTCGGCAGCAGCAGCGAAGAGACTGGGAAGTCAAGGACTGCTCATCGGCATCGACCAGGATGATATGGCACATGCCGAGGCGCGAAGGCGCTTGGAAGCGATTCCGCAGCAGGAGCGGCCTGAACTACTCCTTCTGAAAGGCAACTTCGGCGATTTCGATCAGCTGCTTCTCCAAGCTGAGCTGCCAGGTGTGGACGCAGTGCTCTTCGACTTGGGCGTTTCGTCCCCCCAGATAGACCTTCCCGCCCGTGGCTTCTCCTTCAAGGAGGATGCCCCCCTCGACATGCGTATGGATCCGGGCAAACAGACCATAACCGCAGCAGAGATCATCAACACCGCAAACGAAGCAGATCTCACTCGGATCATACGCGCTAACTCGGATGAGAGGTGGGCAAGCCGCATCGCTTCATTCATCGTGGCCGCCAGGGATGGCTCGCCGATCACCACGAGCAGCCAGCTTGTGGGCATCATCAAGGCAGCCATTCCGGCATCGGCCAGGAGAGCGGGTGGGCATCCCGCCAAACGTACCTTCCAAGCGCTGCGCATGGAGGTCAATCATGAACGCGAGGTGCTCAAGCGGGGGCTGGAAGCGGCTGTACGCTGGCTTTTGCCAGGGGGACGCATCGCGGTGATCAGCTATCACTCCATTGAGGATCGCATCGTCAAGGAGACGTTTGCGGCATTCGCGAATCGTTGCACCTGTCCGCCAGACCTTCCGGTCTGCGTCTGTGGGAAATGTCCGATGCTCGAGGTGAAGACGCGCAAGCCCATCGTCCCAACCGACGATGAGATAGCCAGCAATCCTCGAGCGCGCAGCGCCAAGCTGCGCATCGCATGCAGGCTGCCAGAGGCCTGCCAGTAAGAAGAAGACCAGCATCGTCTGAGGATATGAGTTTGAGCCAGCGCCCTGCATACAACTTCGGTTCCACAGCGCGCAAGCTGGATAGAGACATCGAGGCACCTCGCCATGGCATTGAGGTTATGCCCGGTGGCGCTCATCAGCAGCGCGCGGCATCAAGCGGGGCCATCCTTTTCGCGAAGCTTCTGATCGCCTTCATCATCGCCTTCGCCGCCATCGGATGCGTGCGTATCACGCTTTCGTCCGCTACGGTGGCTGCTGCCATGGAAACCCGTCAGATTGACAGCCAGATCAGTGAAGCGCGTGAGGTGGGCAGCCAGCTGGAGGTCCAGCAATCGTCTTTGGCGAACCCGACACGCGTGAAGCGTGATGCCATTGCAGGAGGGATGCGCAATCCGGTGAAAGCGGCGTTCATCGATATTTCGGGCGACGTCGTCGTTCGGGATGATGAGGGACGCCTGTCTCTGTCGGGCACGCTGGCGGCGGTGGCTGACCAGGCATCTGCCCAGACGGACGGCGAAGGGGAGGATGCCCTCTCCGATCAAGCTTCCGCAAGCGGCAAGGTGGCTGAGTAGCCGGTGGCCAACAGCAGGCGCGGGGATAGGGAAACCGCCAGTCGAGGGGCACAGGCCGCTTCCAACATCGGCTCGGCTCTGACGGGCCTCATGGACAGCGAATCAGGTCAGAAGGCCTCTGCTACCTCGCGCCCCATGAGGTATGTCCGCATCATCTTCCTGGCCATCGCAGCAGTCTTCCTTCTGCGGTTGGTCTTCCTGCAGGTCATCGTGGCGCCACACTACACCGCCATGGCCGAAGAGAGCCGCACCATCAATTTCCCCGTGACTCCCAAACGGGGCACCATCTATGATCGCAACGGGCAGGTTCTTGCCGTGAGCGTTGACTGCACCACCATCTACTGCAACCCCTCTGAGGTTACCAATCCAAGCCATGAGGCCGATATGCTGGCCATGGTCCTTGATGAGGACGCGGACTATTACGAGACGCTCCTCTCCCAAGAACCCAGCACGTTCGTCTACATCGAGCGCCAGGCCGACTTGGACAAGGCTGAGCGCATCAAGGAGATGGAACTGCCCGGCATCTACTTCATCGCTGATTCCCGGCGTGAATACCCCAATGGCGGGGTAGGAGGGCAGGTCATCGGCGTGTGTGATGTCGATGGCAACGGCATCACGGGCCTTGAGCTGCAATATGAGGAGCTTTTGCGCGGAACGCCGGGCAAGTACTCCGCTGAACGGGGAGAGAAGGGTGCTCCCATTCCAGGAGGCGTGCACGAGGACACGCCTGCGAAGGATGGCGAGGACATCATGGTCTCACTGGACATCCGCCTGCAGACCAAGATGGAAGAGGCGCTGGAGCAGGGTGTTCTTGCCTACGAGGGCAAGCAGGGATCATCAGTGGTGATCGATGGCGACACCGGCGAGATATACGCCATCTGCTCATATCCCTATCTCGATCCTACCGATCGAGAGAACTCCATGATCGGCTCCGACAATCTCACGGCCATCACCCAAGCCTTCGAACCCGGCTCCATCTTCAAGTCGGTCTCTGCGCTCACGGTGCTTACGGAAGGGGCCGTCGAACCGGAGGATGTCATCTTCTGCCCGTCAGGGCTTGAGGCTGATGAGTATGTCATCACTGACGCGCACGAGCGTCCTGATGTGGAGATGACCTTCGCTGAGATATTGAACCAGTCTTCGAACGTGGGCATTTCCCTTGCCACGGAAAAGGCCGGGTTCGACAAGCTCAACGCCATGATCGAACGGTTGAAGATCACTGAGAAGACGGGAGTTGACTACCCAGGTGAGGCGCAGGCGACCATGCCTGCGTTCAGCGAATGGGCCTACGTCACCGGATGCAACATCTCCTTCGGCCAAGGGCTGACGGCAACGCCTCTCACCATGGCTCGCTTCTATGGCATGGTTGCCTCCGATGGTCTGCTCTGCACGCCGCATTTCCTCATCTCAAAGCCTCAAAGTGGCGAATGGGAGGAATACGAGAGCGAACGCGTCATTGATGATCAGGAGGCTCTCGACAAGCTGAAATCCATGCTCAAGGGCGTCGTCCAAAGCGGTACGGGCACCGATGCGGCCATCGAGGGCTATGAGGTGGCCGGCAAGACGTCCACGGCGGAGATCGCTGAGAATGGAGGATATGCTGCCAGCCGATACAATCTGTGCTTCGCGGGCTTCATCGACAACTCCAATTCCAACCTCGCCTGCTTCGTCGCCGCCAACGACATCAACTATGAAGGGAAGATGGCCTCGGTCTTTCACGATATAATGCTCGAAGCGATAGACCTGTACAACATCGTCCCCGTCAAATAGGGACTCACGTATGGCAAGAAGCTGCGCAGACATATTCGCGAATATCGAACACGAGATCGTCGGCAATCCGAATGTGCCGGTGTGCGGCGTTGCCTTCAACAGCCAAGCCGTCAAGCCGGGGGATGCCTTCTTCTGCATCGTTGGCGGCGTGTCGGACGGTCACGCATATGCTCAGGCGGCCGTCGATGCAGGAGCCGCGGTCATCGTCTGCGAACGGCCTCTTGAACTCACGCATGCCTCTTTGGTGACAATGGTGCAGGTGAAGGATGCGCGCAGAGCGCTTGCGGAAGCAGCCTGCGCCTTCTATGGGTTCCCTTCCCATCAGATGGACATCGTGGGCGTGACGGGCACCAATGGCAAGACCACGGTCACCCACCTTGTTGAGCACATGCTCCAAGCTGCCGGTTGGACTTGTGGGCTGATTGGCACCTGCGGATCTCGGGCCGCAGGTCATCCCGTCCCCAGCCTGCATACCACGCCTGAATCAGCTGACCTGCAGCGTATCCTCGCGCTCATGCGTGATGAGGGATGCCAGGCGGTTGCCATGGAGGTGTCATCGCACGCCTTGAGTCTCGGACGTCCGTGGGGGACCCGGTTCGCCGTCACCGCATTCACCAACCTCACCCATGACCATCTGGACTATCACCACACCTTTGAGGCGTACTTCGACGCGAAGAGACTCCTGTTCTCAGACGCCTATCCTGCCAAGCGGGTGATCTCCACCTTCGGTGATGCGGGACGAAAGCTGGCATCCCAGTGCAAGGCGCAGGGGGATGAGGTCATCACGGTGGGGAAGGGTGCCACAGATGACATCCGCCTGCTTTCCGTGGAGGGTTCCAGGATGGCCCCCGAGCTTGTTCTGGAGCTTTCTGCTCGCGTGTCCGCCGTATCCTCTCTCAAGGTGAGCCATTCGCTGCTTGGAAGCTTCAATACGGAGAACATCCTCGTGGCGCTGGGGTGTGTCATCGCCTTGGGCGTCGATCCCCTTCAGGCGGCTTCATCGCTTGCAACGGCTACGGCACCGCCGGGTCGGATGGAGCGGATTCTCGCCAAGCCGCATTTCGACTTTTCGGTCTACGTTGACTATGCGCATACCCCTGATGCCTTGGAGAAGGTCATTCGGTCAGCGAAGGAGGCGGCAGACAGGCGGGTGCTTCTGGTCTTTGGGTGCGAAGGAGACCGCGATCGCACGAAGCGCTCGGAGATGGCTGAGGTCTCCCTTCTGGCTGATGAGGTCTTTCTGACCAATGACAATGCCCATGGCGAATGCGTGCTGGACGTCATCGATGAGGTGAGCCGCGCTTTGCCGGGGGATGGACGCGTGCATATCCTTGCTGATCGCAAGGAAGCCATCCGTGCAGCCATCGATGCAGCTGATGGAGGAGATATCGTTCTTGTCTGTGGTCGTGGCCACGAGGACAAGATGATGTTCGGTGCCGATACCGTATTCTTCGATGACAGAGAAGAGGCACGCTATGCGTTGCTCATGCGTGCGGTTGCGGATGGAGTTGAAGTCCGATGAGGTTGAATGCCAAGCAGATCGCCCTGTCAACGGGAGGGGATTTCCTCGTTGAGCCCATTGATGCCTCCGAGGTGCTCACCTCCATCTCATTGGATTCGCGTCAGATAAGCCCCGGTGCCCTGTATGTCGCCATCTCAGGTGCGCGGGTTGATGGTCACGACTTCATTGAAGCCGCCCTGCGCTCAGGTGCCATGGCGGTTTTGGTGAGCGAACCGGTAAGCAGCTCCTGCAAGCTTCTCGCGAAGGAGTTGGGAGCAGCCATCATCGCGGTGCCCAACACCGAGCACGCGGTGACCGACATCGCTTCAGCATGGCGTGATCACCTCAGTGCGAAGGTGATCGCGGTGACGGGTTCGGTTGGCAAGACCACGACGAAGAACCTCATCCGTGATGTCGTCTCATGCAAGTTCAAGACGTGCGCCACGCAGGGAAACCAGAACAATGAGCTGGGTGGTCCTCTGACCGTGCTTGCGGCAGACCCCACTGATGAGGTCCTGGTCATGGAGATGGGGATGGATGGCCCCGGACAGATCCAGGCGCTCTGCCGCATGGCCAAGCCGGAGTGGGGAGTCATCACGAATGTGGGCGAGTCCCATATCGAGATGCTTGGCAGCCAGGAGAACATCGCACGGGCGAAGGCGGAATTGCTGGCTGATCTTCCAGAAGGGGTGGGCCGGGCTTTCCTGAATGCCCAAGATGAATACACGCCCTTTCTGGAGAAGGTCTCGAACCTGCAGATGCGCAAGGTTGAGGTGTGCCTCTACGATGCAGCCGGCAGGACAGATGCCCAGGAGGCTGCCGTCAGCCAGGCTGTCCAGCTTGCGTGGGCTGAAGAGGTGTCCTTGGACGGGGAGGGGCGTCCCGCCTTCATCCTCTGCCTGAAGGGCTTCCGAGACGAGACGGTTGCCGGCCCCACGCTGTTCGATATGGAACCAGACGTCGAGCGCGTTTCAGTGCGCCTGGGTTTGCGTGGGGAGCACAATGTGGGCAATGCTCTTGCCGCAGCGGCGGTGGGCCGTGCATTGGGCATTCTTCCCGAACAGATTGCGGAGGCCCTGGGCAGTTCCATGCCAGAGGCTGGTCGTCAGGAGATGCTTCGAGCCCGTGATGGGTTCTTGGTGATCAATGATGCCTACAATGCCAGCCCCGATTCCATGCGTGCTTCGCTGCTCATGCTGGCTTCCATGGATGTCGTGGGTCATCGGGTGGCCGTGTTGGGCGATATGGGCGAACTGGGAGACTATGCTGAGCCGTGCCATCTTGGCGTGGGTGCTTCGGTGGCGGAAGCGGGGATGGACAGGCTGGTGTGCGTGGGTACGCTCAGCCGTCTCATTGCCCAAGGAGCTAAAGAGGCGGGCATGGACCCGAATCGCATCGTCTGCGTTGACTCCATAGGGGGCGCGCTGGAAGAATTGGAGGGCTCCCTGTCTTCGGCCGATGTCGTGCTGGTCAAGGCCTCGAACTTCATGGGTCTTTCGCGTCTGGCAGAGGGGTTGGCAAGCTAGATGTTCTCCTACTTCGAACATTACCCCACCTTCCTCGTGTTCATGGCGGTGCTGATCGCCCTTCTGGTGGTCATCATCTTGACGCCGTTTTTGATCAGGTTGCTGAAGGCGGAGCATATTGGACAACAGGTGCGTGACGACGGTCCGCAGACCCATTTGGTGAAGAGCGGTACTCCCACCATGGGCGGTATCGTGATGCTCGTGGCGGTGGCAGCGGCAACCTTCATCGTGGGCGTGCCTGACCCTGAGACATATCTGCTTTTGGGGACAGTGCTTCTCACGGGTCTTCTGGGGCTGGTGGATGACATCTCCAGCATCGCCCATGCCCGCTCGCTCGGGTTGACTCCGGCAGCGAAGCTCATCTTCCAGTTCCTGATCTCGCTGATGTTCATCCTCTGCGCGGTGAACATCCTTGATGTGTCCCCAGTGGTCGACATTCCCTTCGTGTGTCAACTTGATCTGGGCATCTGGACCACGAACATCCCACTGGGCGCGGACGGTTCCCTTTCCATTCCGTGGCTCTACGTCATCTTCGATCTCATTCTGCTGATGGGTCTGTCCAATGCGGTGAACCTGACCGATGGCTTGGATGGGTTGGCATCGGGCACCGTCATGATGGTGATGATCGTCATGGCGGCCATTGCGTATCGGGAGAACCTGCTGGAACCCGCCATCTTCTCTGCGGCCATCGCAGGTGCCTGCGTGGGGTTCCTCTGGTACAACTCGCATCCCGCTGACATCTTCATGGGAGACACCGGTTCCCTTGCCTTGGGCCAGGCCCTTGGCTGCCTTGCCGTCGTCACGAAGACGGAATTCATCGTTATCATCATCGGTGGCCTGTTCGTTGCCGAGGCGCTTTCCGTCATCATCCAGGTCGTCCATTTCCAACGCACGGGCAATCGCGTGTTCCTGATGGCGCCGCTCCATCATCACTTCGAGAAGAAGGGCTGGAGCGAAACGAAGGTTGTCGTGCGCTTCTGGATCATCTCCGGGCTGCTTGCGGCCTGCGGGTTCGTTCTCTACTTCTCCAGTTCGTTGGTAATCTCATAAGGGGCTTATCCTATGGGTGAGAGCAAGATCATGCTGATCGAAGGCAGGCGGTTCGCTCCCTTGTGCTTGGGGAATGTGTGCGTGTTGGGGCTGGGCGTTTCTGGCTCAGCCGTCGTCGATTATCTGCTGGATCAGCCCGATGGGAGGGTGCGGTCGATCACCGTCTTTCCGGGATCCGCTCCGGTCCCCGATCCGTTGCTTTCCAGGCTTGAACAGGCGGAAGTGAGCGTCATCGGTGGCGAGAAGGTGCACGGTCGGTTCGACCTCTGCATCGCAAGCCCCGGCATCTCCGATCAGGGCGAGTTCTACCAGACGGCCCTGGCGGCCTCCGCTGATCTTATCAGCGAGGTGGAGCTTGCGTGGCGGGAGAGCGCAAGCGACGCTGTGTGGGTGGGAGTCACAGGTACCAATGGGAAAACCACGACAACGGCCCTTCTGGCCCATGTACTCTGCGAAGCCGGCTTCTCAGCGGTTGCCTGCGGCAATATCGGAGATGCCTGCATCCATGCGGTAGCCGCTGATGCCATGGATGCTTCCCGCACGCCGCAATCCGCTTTCGAATCCTGTGCGCATCCGTCGCATGCGCGTCGCGTGTATGTGGCCGAAGTCTCCTCCTATCAGCTGGCCAGCATCAAGCGGTTCGCGCCAGAGGTGGGAATCTTTCTGGGGGTCACACCTGATCATCTGAGCTGGCATGGCAGCTTTAAGGCCTATGCCTCAGCGAAGTGGAACATGCTGGAATCCATCGAGGCCGCAGGAGGCTGCGCTGTTGTGGATGCCACCAACGAGGTGGCGCGCGAACAGGTAAAGCGTCTGCGCAAGGCCGATGCCTCCTCAGGGTTCACCTATATTCCTTTGGGGGCGAAGGCGGGCATGCGGGCAGACATGCGCGAGGTGTGCGGTGCTGCCAACGCCGCCTTCTTGGATGAGGCGAATCACCTGCATGCGGCCTATCAGGAGGGGGAATACGTTCTTGCTGGCAGGGACGACCTCAAGATCAAGGGTGATCACAACGTGGTGAATGCCTTGGCGGCCGCAGCGGCTGCCATCGCGCTGGGTGCCGATGGTCAGGATGTCACCCGCGCCCTCATCGCGTTCAGGCCCCTGGAGCATCGGATAGAGCCGGTGGGCGAGGTGGCGAAGGTGGGTTTCTACAATGATTCCAAGGCCACCAATGTGGATGCCACGCTGGTGGCGCTCACGGCATTCCCCACCCATCCGCTCATCGTGATGCTGGGAGGGCGCGACAAGATGGGTCCTCTTGAAGGTCTGGTCGATGCCTGTCGTGCACATGCGAAGGCCGTCGTCCTCTTCGGAGAAGCGGCTGCGCGCTTCCAGGACGCCTTCCGTGCGCGCTCAGGTAACGCGACGGATCATCTGCAGGTTCTCTGCGTCCGCACCTTCGACGAGGCATTCGACAAGGCGGTGAGCGTGGCCTGTCCGGGAGACGTGGTCCTGCTCTCACCGGCATGCGCCTCATTCGATGAATTCTCCTCTTTCGAAGAGCGAGGTCGGCATTTCAAATCATTGGTGACGGCCCTTGGGCGCACGAACGTGTAGGGACTGCAGGCTCTTCTGATGGCAATGCGCACAGACAGGCATACTTCCTCCCGCTCAGAGGCACGTCCCGCTTCCGAGACGAAGGTGGCCAGCATCATCTTGTTGGCTTCGGTCTTCGCGTTGGTGATCGTGGGGTTGGTGATGGTGTTCTCGGCCACCTCCGCCGATCTCTCAGCGCAGGGGAAGAACCCCTATGGTGATGTCATCAGTCAGGCGGCCTACGTGGCCATCGGGATCGTTGCCTGCGTGATCACATGGCAGCTCATTCCCTATCATGCTTGGGCTGATCGTCTGACGTGGGTGTTCTGGGGCTTCTGCATGGTGCTGCTGCTCCTTACCTTCATCGCTGGCACTGAGGTCAACGGCGCGAAGCGTTGGCTCTATATCGGTCCTATCGGCATGCAGCCCTCCGAATTCATCAAGGTGGCGCTTCTGCTGATGACCATCCGCATCGCCTATCGCTTCCAGATAGGAGAGATCGACTTCTGGCTTTCCGTCATCGAACTGGTCATTCTCATCGCTGCTCCTCTGGGGTTCATGTACCTGACGCAATCCGACCTGGGTACGACGCTCATCTGCGCAGTGGGCATCTTCGCGGTCCTGTGGATAGGCGGGTTTCCTGCCTGGTCGCTGGTGGCCATCGCCGCCTTGGGCGTTTTGGCGGTGGTGGGTGGCACGCTGGGCAGCGGATATCGGTCCAACCGCTTCGTGTATCTGGATCCCTGGAATGACGGCGAAGGGGGCCTAGGCTCAGGCTACAACATCATCCGCTCCTATTTCGCCCTTGCCGAAGGGGGCCTGTTTGGTGTGGGCATCGGCAATTCCCATGAGAAATACCAATACCTCTTCGCTTCTGATTCCGACTTCATCTTCGCGGTATTGGGTGAGGAGATGGGACTGGTGGGGGCATTGGCGGTCATCGGTCTGTTCCTGCTGTTCCTCTTCGCATCCCTCAAGATATCCAGCGGCGCTTCGGACAACCTTGGGTCCATGATTGCCGGCGGCTGCGCCATCATGCTGGTCTTCCAGGCCTTCCTGAACATCGGTTGTGCCATTGGGGTGTTTCCCACCACCGGCAAGCCGCTGCCTTTCATCTCATCCGGTGGAACGTCGGTCATCTCATCGCTGTTCATCGTTGGGCTCATCCTGTCAGTCCAACATGCCTCTGCACCTGATCGGTCATTCGACAAAGCCCGGGACGACCTTCGAGTCATCCGGAATCGATGAGGAGGAAGACCATGCCCAGAATCTGTGTGCTGACCGGTGGTGGAACGGCAGGGCATATCTATCCGGCCCTTGCCTTGGCTGAGCATCTGGAAGGGCGGGGCTGGCGGGTTCTCTATGCGGGCACACCCCAAGGGGTGGAGGCGCGCCTTGCTCCTGAGGCGGGCATTCCCTTCGAGGCCTTCGAAGCGACAGGCTTCGACCGTTCGCACCCCCTCACGCTCATCTCCGGTCTGATTCGCATCCAGAAGAGCACGCGCAGGGCGGTGCAGTGGCTGAAGCGGGTGAGGCCTGATGTGGTGGTTGGTTTCGGGGGGTACGTGTCCATACCGGTCGTGAGGGCAGCGGAGAAGCTGGGCATTCCAGTGGTGATCCACGAACAGAATTCCGTCATGGGCATGGCGAACAAGGCGGCGGCGAAGCATGCCCAAGCGGTCTGCCTCACCTACGACCAGACACGTTCGAGCGTGCCTGAAGGAGTGCACGTGGAGATCACGGGTAACCCGGTGCGGATGAGCGTCATGTGCGCCATGCGTGAACCGTCCCGAAAGCTCTTCGGCATCCCTGAATCCTCCACGATGCTGCTGGTCTTCGGTGGCAGCTTGGGCGCACGCCACATCAACCAGGCTCTCGTCGCCCTGAAGGATGAGCTTCTTGCACGCAGTGACCTCTTCGTGATGCACATCGCTGGCCCCAAGGAATGGGAGGCGACCAAAGAGGCGCTTGCGCTCACCCCTGATCAAGAGCAGCGCTATCAGCTTTTGGATTATCAGGACAGGATGCCAGAGGCCATGGCAGCGGCTGATGCCATCGTCTCACGTGCCGGTGCCACCTCGCTCGCTGAGATATCAGCGCGCAGGATACCGGCCATCCTCGTTCCCTTCCCCTATGCCACCGCCGATCATCAGACCATCAACGCGCAGGCTTGGGTGGCATCTGGGGCGGCGCTCATGATCCCTGATGATGAGGTGGAAGGGGAGGGCTTCCGTGAAGCGGTGCTTCGCCTCGTCGATGACCCCGCGCTGCGTCAGACGATGCATGACAGCGCTGGCGCCGCCGATTCGCTCACAGCCGCAAAACGCCTGGCCGACGTCGTCGAATCCCTTCTCCCCACGGCGTAAGACATCGCATCGGGGGGTGTGCGCTTGCAGTGTAAGTCGTCCTTTGTAGCGTAAGGCGTCCGCGCAGCGGCGCCTTGCCCCATCCGGATGAACTCCACAGCGCCTGCGTCCCCCTTCGCAAGCTAAAGCTTGCGCTACGAAAGGCATAGCGGAAGTCGTCTGCAAAACGGCGCCTTGCCCCACCCGAATGAGGGTCGCGCGTACCGCAGCGTGCGGCTTGCCAATGCCAGGGGCGCATCCTGTTAGAATACCGTCCATACGCATTTCCAACGCATAAAGGAGCCTCCACCATGTCCAAGCCCGTATCTGACAACGTATACTTCATCGGCATCGGGGGCGTGGGAATGAGCGGCATCGCTTCCATCGCCCACGATCAGGGGCTTTCCGTGGAAGGGTCTGACTTGAAGGAGAGCCGCTTCACCAAGCCGCTGACGGATGCGGGCATCGTCGTCCATATCGGCCACGATGCTGCCAATATCCCTGACACCAATCCCACCGTGGTCATCTCCACCGCCATCCTTGAAGACAATCCTGAGCTCGTGCGGGCAAGAGAGCTTGGCTTGAACATCGTCAGGCGCGCTGAGATGCTGGCGCATCTGGGACGAAGCTTGGATACCGTGGCGGTGGCCGGAACGCACGGGAAGACCACCACTTCATCCATGCTGGCTTCCACCTTTGACAAGATGGGGCTTTCTCCCACGTTTCTGATCGGGGGCATGGTTCGAGAATACGGGGCGAATTCCCATTCGGGAACCGGTCGCTATTATGTGGTCGAGGCTGACGAATCCGATAAATCCTTCACGCATCTCTCCCCGAAAGCGGTGATCGTCACCAATATCGAGCCGGATCATCTGGACCACTACGAGGGCTTGCAGGAGATCTACGATCAATTCGGCCAGTTCATCTCCTTGGTTCCCGCTGGAGGCCCTGTGATCGTGTGGAAAGGGGATGGTCGGCTGGTCGAGGTGGCGCGTGCCCATGCCGACAATGTCATCACCTATGGATTCGAGGACGATGCCGATGCCCGCATCCTTGATGTCCGCCGTGAGGGGCTTGCCCAGCACTTCACGCTGCGCCTGCCGGATGGGCGGCAGGTGAGCAGCACCATCAGGCAGAATCCCGGTCTGCACAACGTCCTCAACGGAGCGGCAACCTTGGTCATAGCTGACGCGCTGGGCGAGGATGTCGATGCGGCAGCCCGGGCATTGTCGGAGTTCGCTGGCGTGCGGCGCCGATTCGACCTGGTGGGACGTGCGGCCGATGTCGATGTCGTTGATGACTATGCACACCATCCCACTGAGATCGCAGCCACCATCAAGGCGGCACGCAGCCTTGACTACAACCATGTCCACGTCGTCTTCCAGCCTCATCGCTATTCTCGTGCCAAGCTGTTCACCGAAGTGCTCCATGATGAGTTCGGAGCGGCGTTCGATGAGGCCGATACCGTTACCTTCATGGATGTGTTCTCAGCAGGAGAGACTCCCATTCCAGGGGTTTCGGGCAAGACGTTTCTGAATGTGGTGCTTGATCACGAGGGGCATCCACAGGCAAGCTATCTACCGCGGCGTCTGGAGGTGCCTGAAGCGGTTGCCTCCCTTGCCGAGGCGGGAGACATCGTGCTCACGCTGGGGGCGGGGGACGTGACCGAGATAGGTCAATTGGTGATAGACGAGCTTGAGCGACGCCAGGCTGACCCGAATGAAGGCAGATAGCTTGGCAGCCTCATATCCCAAGCACGCCACTCCCCTTCAGAAGCTTCTGTTGGGGAAGGGCTTCGATGGCGAAGCGCTCGTCAAGGAACCCATGGCGCGTCACACCTCCTATCGCATCGGCGGTCCTGCCGACTTCTTCGTGCGGGCCGATTCTCTCTCAGCCGTCCGCGAGGTGATGGCCGCGTGCGATGAAGAGGGCATTCCGTGGGTCGTGGTGGGGCGCGGTACGAACCTTCTGGTGTCCGATGAGGGATATCCCGGCGTCGTCCTCACGCTCGGGCGCGATTTCAAGAACATGAGCTGCGATTGGGGATGTCAGCGCATCACGGCAGGGGCCGCCGTGATGCTCTCCTCGGTCGTGCAGGAAGCCATGCGGCAGGCTTTGACCGGTCTTGAGTTCGCGGTGGGCACGCCGGGAAGCATCGGCGGGGCTGTCCGCATGAATGCGGGATCAAGGGATGAGTGGATGGGATCGGTGCTTTCCAGCGTGGTGCTCATCAGCGCCAAGGAGGGAATTCAGCGCGTCGCGGCGTCGGATATCCAATGGGGGTATCGTCAGACCAGCATCCCTGACGACTGCATCGTTGCGGAATGCGAGATTTCCATGAAGGAATCGGATCCCTTCTTCATTCGCAACAAGATGGAAGCTAATCTATCGAAGAGAAAGAAGAGCCAGCCGTTGGGGTTTCCCAGCTGTGGAAGCGTCTTCAGGAATCCAGAGGGCGCATCAGCGGCGAAGATGATCGACGAGGCGGGACTCAAGGGCACATCCGTTGGCGGTGCGCAGGTGTCTCCGGTTCACGCGAACTTCATCGTCAATACCGGGGACGCGAAGGCATCCGACGTCTATGAGCTCATGCAGATTGTGAAGGCAGAGGTTGAGAAGGAATATGGCATCACGCTCAAGCCGGAAGTCCGGTTCCTCGGCTTCTAGCGTCCGATCTTCTCCGCGGCGCGCTCCCGAGCGGCGCGGATCTCCCAGGATGGCGTCTTCGCAGGCGTCTGGGCGCGCATATCCCCGCTCTTCCGCAGCGGCTCCCCGGCAGACAAGGAGAGCCACCGCAGCAAGGCAGCCGCAGCGGCAGTCCCAGCACCCATCCCGTCAGCGGCCTTCGAGTGGCAGGCCCGTCTCCTCTCGCACGGTCGGGCAGATCAGGGCTTCAGCCAAGCGTGAGCAGCGCGCATCCGCAGCAGAGCGCCTGACGGTTTCCAGCCGCGTGCCACTTGTCATCCTTGGCGTGGTGGCGGTAGTGATCGTGGCTGCCGTGGTGGCCCTGGCGGTTCTCTCCAACACCGGCGCCTTCCGCATCAACGGACTCAAGATCGAAGGGACCGATCACCTGACCGATGAAGAGGTGGCGGCTCTGGTCTCCATCCCTGAAGGCACGACGCTTTTGAATGTCGATGCTGACGGCATCGAAGCAAGCCTTCTGAGGGACTCGTGGATAGAAAGCGTGAACGTGAACCGGGTCTTTCCCGACACGTTGGAAATCGATGTCGTGGAACGGAAGATGGGAGCGGTGGCCGAGGTTCCCATAGGCACGTCCCAGACCATCCAGAAGTGGGCCCTTGCTGAGGATGGCATGTGGTTGATGGCCATTCCTGACAAGGAATCCGATATCGGCAACAAGATAGCGGAGCAGATCTACGCTGATGCCGATGAGGTGCTGCATATCAAGGGCATTGAATACGGAGTGGAGCCCAAGATAGGCTCCTACTGCACCGACGACCCCATCCTGAATGCGCTTTCCATCATCTCAGGTCTCACGACCGATCTGGCTGGCCGGGTCAAATCGGTCACCGCCACCGATGCGGAATCGACGCTGCTCACCTTGGACAACAACATCGAGATCGCCTTCGGCACCGCTGACAACATCCGCGAGAAGGAGCGCATCTGCAACCAGATCATGGAAGACAATCCCAAGGTGGTCTATATCAACGTGCGCACCCCCGACAGGCCCACGTGGCGCTCGGCATGAGGTGGCATGAGGTCAGGCGTGGGGATCCCCGGTCCATCCCGGTGTCGCGCTCACTGCCTTATACCTGACCGAACATGGAAACATTGCGCCTATCCTTGCATCCATCCCTGCATAATGTACAATTATGATACATATGCGCAGATGCGTTTCCTGTGGTCTGCGCCCAACCGAAACAGACGAGAAACGCAGCAGCACTGGAGGACAAGACAATGCCTAACTTCTCAGGAGATCATCTGGCCGTCATCAAAGTAGTCGGTGTAGGTGGCGCCGGCACCAACGCGGTCAATCGCATGGTGGAAACGGGCGTGCGCGGAGTAGAATTCATCGCGGTGAACACCGACCATCAAGCGCTGCTGCTCTCTGATGCAGACAAGACCATTCACATCGGCGAAGAACTCACCAAGGGGCTTGGCGCTGGTGCCAACCCCGAGGTCGGTTGCCAGGCGGCCGAAGAGAGCCGCGCTGAGATCCGCGAGGCTCTCGCAGAGGCTGACATGGTGTTCGTCACCGCTGGCGAAGGCGGTGGCACGGGAACCGGTGCCGCCCCCATCGTGGCTGAGATCGCCCGCGAGGAGATCGGGGCCCTCACGGTGGGCATCGTCACCAAGCCATTCGGCTTCGAAGGCCGCGTCCGCTGCAATCAAGCCGAGCAGGGGGTCGAACTCCTCTCTGGCAAGGTTGACACCCTTATCGTCATTCCCAATGACCGCCTCCTTGAGATCGTTGACAAGAAGACGTCCATGGTCGATGCCTTCCGCATTGCTGACGATACGCTTCGTCAGGGCATCCAGGGCGTGACCGACCTCATCACGGTTCCCGGGCTCATCAATCTTGACTTCGCGGACATCCGCACGGTCATGAAGGATGCCGGTACGGCCATGATGGGCATCGGCCTTGCGGCTGGCGAGAACCGTGCTCTCGAGGCTGCCCAGCAGGCTACCAATTCCAACCTCCTTGAGGCATCCATCCAAGGGGCGTCACGCGTGCTCTTCTCCATCGCTGGTGGCCCTGATCTCACGCTGACGGAAGTGTCGGATGCTGCCCGTACCATTGAATTGTGCGCTGACGAGAACGCCAATATCATCTATGGCCAGATCATCGATGAGAACATGAAGGATGCGGTGCGCATCACCGTCATCGCAACCGGATTCAACAGTGCGCCGTCTCAGCAGTCCATGACGTTTGGCAGCCGCATCCCCCAAAGTGACTCCCTGTCGGCTCCAGAATCGGCGTACGGGTCCGCTGCCGCACCTCAGATGCAGGCCGCGCCCACCACGTTCTCCGTTCAGTCCAATGCCGGCTATGCTGATGAGGATTACATTCCTGATTTCCTGAAGCGTCAGTAAGGGCCGTCGCACCAACGTGGCTCCCATGAGTTTGGATCTTCCGCGCCTGAGCATCCATGAGGATGTCTCAGGCGTTCGATTCTTCACCGATGACGCCCTGAGGCAGTCCCACGGCGTGTGCATCGGGTTCACTGAACGCGGCGGAGGTGTCAGCCCGGCCCCGTTCGCCTCCCTGAATCTGGGGCGGTTCGCCGGTGAGGGGCAAGAGGCCGCTCTGGCCAATATCAACCGGCTCATGCGGGCGGTGCACGCCCAAGGCAAGAGGCTCCTGAATCCGAAGCAGGTCCATGGCACTGATATCTTCGTGGCTGGTGCGAATGGGGATGGATTCGTTGATGATGCCGACTCCTGCGGATCGGAAGGCGTGAGAGCTCCTTCAGGGGATTCATCTGAGGTGGAGGCGGATGCGGTGGTGGTAGAACGAGATGACACCTTCGCATTGCTCTGCTTCGCTGACTGTGTCCCGCTCGTTCTCGTTGCTCCCGATGGCACCTTCGCCGTGGCTCATTCCGGATGGCGGGGCACCTATGGGCATATCGCAGTGAAGACGCTTGCCACCCTTGCGCAGGCAGTGGCTGTCAGACAGGGCATTGCGATCAAGGAAGCGGCTGGCATGTGTAACGTCTATCTGGGTCCCTTCATCCATGGTGAGTGCTTCGAGGTTGGTGAAGACACCTTCGCGCTCTTCGCGGGGGAATTCGGCCAAGAGGTCCTTGTTGGCAAGAACCATGTTGACTTGGGGGCCGCCATCAAGAAGGACCTGATCGAGGCGGGCGCTGACCCTCAGCGCATTGCCGATGTCGATGTCTGCACCGTCTGCACGACGGACAGGTTCTTTTCCTATCGGGCTGAGCAGGGCGTCTGCGGGCGTCATGGGGCTTTCGCGTTCAGGGAGTGAGATCATGGGAATTCAAGAGAGATACCTGCGCGAGCGGGCAAAGGTGGCTGAAGCGTGCAGGCAGGCGGGGAGGGATCCTGAAGAGGTGCTGCTTCTGGCGGTGTCCAAGACCGTCGATATCGAAGGTGCCCAGGAGGCTTTCGCGGCCGGCGCACGGGCATTCGGCGAGAATCGCCCCGACGAGCTCGTGCGCAAGTCTGCGGCGATGCCTGATGCCCAGTGGCATTTCATCGGGAACATCCAGTCGAGGCGCATTCCCGATATCGTCGCCCATGCCGATCTCATCCATTCACTGTACCAGCTGAAGCATGCACGCAAGATCGATGAGGTCGCTGCTGAGCTTGGCAAAGTGCAGGACGTGCTCATTGAAGTGAACGTTTCGGGCGAGGCAACCAAAAGCGGCGTGTCCCCCCACGATGCTCCAGCGCTCCTTGAGGGTATCTCTGCGCTCCCGCATCTTTCCGTGCGCGGGCTCATGACCATGGCACCTCAGGGAGACGCGATGGTCGCCCGTCACGTCTTCGATCAGCTGGTCCGTACGGCTGACCAGCTGAGGGCGCAGCTTCCCGACGCAAAGGCGCAGGCCTTCAACCAGCTCTCTGCGGGGATGAGCGAGGACTGGGAGGAGGCTGTCGCGGTGGGAAGCACCATCGTGCGCATCGGTCGGGCGATATTCAGCGAAGAGTTCGAATAATCCAGTCTATTTCGCTGGCAAATGAGGTTTAATGGAAGCATTGTCATTCGGTGATCATGCAAACCGGACAGACGCAACAGGATTCAGGTCAGGAGAAGTGACATGGCAGATGCCAAGAGCATGTTCGGGTCTCTGAAGGAGAAGCTCGGACAGTTGGGTACCGACTCACGGAATCACTCCACCTCATATGAGGACGATTACGACGAATACGAAGAGTACGACGAGGAATACGACAGCTACGAAGAGGAGGACCCAGGCTACAGCACGCGCTCGGTCCGAGGCTCCCGTTCCTCGTTCGACAGCATCGGCCTTCCCAATCTCGTATCACGCTCCGATGCCGAAGAGAGCACGCGCAGCCGTCCTTCCTCCCTTTCAGGCACGTCTCGGAGTACGCGTACCATGGTGGACTCCTCACTGCCTCCGTCTATGACGCCGGAGGGCACTGCTGCGGTGTCGGCTGCCCGCAATCGCAGGAGCGAGGGACTTGATTCGCTCTTCTCCTCCACCACCTCCGCACCGCGAACGAACGCCACGTCTGTCCTGGGTGCTTCTCAGGCAGGGGGGAGCGTTGCGGGAAGTCGCTCATTGCAGGTGATCCGCCCTGTCAGCTATGAGGATGCCGAAGGCGTGACCCGAGCGCTGAAGGTGGGGGATGTCGCTGTGCTCGTGCTCACGGGCGTTCCCGAGGGCCTTGTGCATCGCATGCTTGACTTCTCCTTCGGTGCGGCCAGTGCCTTGGATGCTTCAGTGGAATGCGTTGCTGACAGGACGTTCGTCTTGAATCGGGGCGAGGCCCTCTCGGATGCCGAACGGCTCAATCTGTCCACGCTGGGTGTTCTTTCGTGATGGATGCCCTTCCAAACGGACGGGTGGCGTTTTTGGGGTGTGGCAAGATGGGACAGGCCATGCTCTCGGGCTGGCTTGCCTCCAAAGATGCGGAGATAGCATCCTTGATGCGTGAAGGTTGCTATGTGGTGGTTCCCACGGAATCCCATGGTAGGCAGCTTGCGGACGAATATGGGGTACAGGTCTTTTCCGCTGCAAGCCAGATACCCGCTGACGCAACGGTGATTATCTTGGCCGTCAAGCCCCAAGTGCTTCCCGATGTCTTGGGCAAGCTCGTCTCGTCTCCCGCCTTCGCGCAAGGCTCTCCGTTGGTCATTTCCATCGCCGCCGGAGTGAGCCTTCGTCGACTGGAGGCTGAGCTTCCCGCCGGAACCAGTGTCATCCGAGCCATGCCGAACATGCCGCTCCAGGCAGGTGAAGGGGCAACCGTCTTGGCAGGGGGTACGTGGGCCACTGATGATCAGGTGCAGTTCGCCCAAGCCCTCTTCGCCGCTTTGGGGATGGCGGAGGTTGTCGAAGAGGACCAGATAGATGCCGTGTGTGCTCTCTCGGGGGGAGGACCGGCGTATTTCGCCTTCTTGGCAGAGTGCTTGGCTCAGGCTGGCATGCAAGCAGGGCTGTCTGCACAGTTGGCTTCCTCGCTTGCACGTCAGACGTTGGCGGGGACGGGCAGGTGCCTGATTTCATCCGATATGTCTCCCGAAGACCTGCGTGTGGCGGTCTCCTCTCCGGGGGGCACCACCTTGGCTGCGCTTGCTGCCATGGAACGGGAAGGCTTCCCGCAGGCAGTGAGTGCGGGAGTTGAAGCAGCTATCCAACGGGCTAAGGAGCTTTCAGCATGCTGATTCGATTGATCGTTGAGCTGGTGGACATCTACACCTTCGCCATCTTCGTCTACGTCCTTCTGTCATGGTTTCCCACCAAGCAGGGCGTTCTCGAGACCATCAATGATTTCCTTGCGAAGATCTGCGACCCATATCTCGATCTTTTTAAGCGATTCATCCCGCCAATTGGAGGAATGGTGGACATATCCCCCATCATTGCCATAATTGTTCTACAATTGGCCGTGCGTTTGCTGTATATCATTTTCTAGGGGTTGGAGCGCAAGGGCGCTTGAAGGATAGCTGGCTGAAGGGACAGGCACATGGCTATAACAGCAGAAGACATCCACAATCAAAGCTTCGCCATTGATCGCAAAGGGTATGACGTTGACGAAGTCGACGTGTTCCTTGAGCATGTAGCGGATGAGATCGACTATCTGAATGATCGCATCGCCCAGCTTGAGGAAGAGCTTGAAGAGGCACGTGCTGCCCAGGCAGAGGCTGTCGTGGTTGAAGAGACCATCGAGCCCGATGGCATGACGGGCGAAATCGGCGTGGAACTGGAATCCGAGGCC
The DNA here is from genome assembly GCA_964462135.1 of uncultured Eggerthellaceae bacterium. GTDB lineage: Bacteria > Actinomycetota > Coriobacteriia > Coriobacteriales > Eggerthellaceae > MGBC163016. The sequence goes on from CAYWWK010000005.1 coordinate 85,087, forward strand.
TTGGCCGAGAAGGATGCCCGCATTGCTGATCTTGAGGCGCAGCTTGCTGAGAAGAGCGCCAATGACAGCGCCATCTCACAGGCTCTCATCATCGCCCAGCGTTCCGCTGATGAGATCATCGTCAAGGCGAATGCGCAGGCCTCTGAAACCATGCAGGATGCCCGCGAGGAAGCAGACCGCATCATCAACCGCGCCAACTCTGATCGTCAGGACGTTCTGGACGCCATTCGCAAGCTTGAGGACGACCGCGAGGATACGCGTGAGGAATACGCCGATCTGCTGCGTGACTTCATTGATGACGCAACGCGCAAGCTGAACGATCTGGGCTATGACGATGATATCGACAACATCCCCGGCATCGGCCGCGATGCAGGCGAGATTGATGTCATCTATGAGGAGGATGTCACTCCTGACTTCAATGCAGCGGCTCAGGGAACCGCTGTGGTGGAAACTGTCACTCCCGTTGCCAGCGTCTTCGAGAAGGATCTCTCCGGCTTCGGTGACGTCGAGGATGATTTCGAGGACGTCGACTAGTCCTTCCTCGCCCAAGGGGACGGGGCTATTGGGCTGTATCATCATGGCGCGGTGCTTGGCACCGCGCTTTCTTTTTTGACCCGAATACTCTATTCAGATAGGACCTGCCATTCCTCTCGTAGCGCAGGTCGTCCGCGACGCGGCGGCTTGCCCCACCCGGCAACAACCTCTCAGGTTGACGTAGCGGAAGACGTCACGCGAAGCGTGCGTCTTGCCCCACCCGGAGGAGGGCTACATGCGCCCGTAGCGTGCAGCGAAGGCTTGTAGGGGTCGATCCGAGCGAAGCGGAGATCGACCCAATCGACCCAGAACACGCAACGGTGGCTTACGTTGCCTAGGGTAAAACCTCTATGCCGAAATGATCGCGAAGTGCCCTCGCCTGTACCTCGGCGCCCTCCAATTCCATCACCGTCTTGTTTCCATTCTCGCGAATGGTGAGGATGCCGTCCTTGTATCCTTTGTGTCCGTTCTTGGTGCGCAGGTTCACGATGTCATGATCACGAAACAGGGTGCCTGGCTGTGAACAGGCCAAGTTGAGTGATGCGAAGTCAACATCTTCAACTGCGGCGGTGCAAAGCTCCAGTTCCGTCTGGTGCCGGGTAGGCAGTCCATCATCATGCAGGTCATCTGTACCCTTGGTGATGCGGTCGATCTTCCACCAGGCATCACCCAAACGCTGTGCGATATAGGAATCGCCTTGGATATCCTGCTCGAACCCATCTTCCAGCCTCAACGCCCCCGCTGGCATGGGACCGCCGAATCCCACATCGGCCGAATGCAGGCCGTCTGCCAAAGACACCACCATTCCGCGATGGTTGATGGGCATGCGCCCCTCTCTCCCTCGGACTGCGCGGGAAAGCACCGGTCGCGCTTGATAACCAAGTGCCCTCAGCAATGCTTCGAAGAGCTTGTTCAGCTCGAAGCAGTAGCCGCCATTGCCGCGGGTGACCACCTTCTCGTAGATGGCCTCCAATGCAAGGTTCGGCGTTATCTGGCTTCGATGGACGTCCAAGGTGCTGAAGGGGATATGGGTTTGATGCGCGTAGATGAGCGCGTCCAGGCTTTCCTTGGTGGGATCTGGCGTGGTGGTGATTCCCAAGCGCTCCAAGTAGGCGGTTCGTTGGGCTTCAGTGAGCATGTCTCTCTTCCTTCAAATGATGAGCAGCTTCCATGAGGGCGTTGTGGTCATTGGGCAGACGCTCCTCTACGACCTCTTCCAAAAGCCAATTCAATGCATGGCCAACCTCAGGACCTTTTGGAATGCCGGCGCGCATGATGTCGTGTCCGTTCACTGCCAGCATCTTCACGCAGAAGGCATCCTCACATGCAAGGATATCGTCCAGCACATCCTCGATCTCATCCATGACGTGCCCCTGCGTTGCGTATGCAGGAGCATGGGCGGCGATGTCCGCCCGCTTCAATTGAAGCAGCTGTCTCATGAGAGGGGCATCCCCTCCGCATTTCGCAAGGAAGCGACGGACGCTTTTCTTGGTGGGCACGATCTTTTCGCTGTGGTGGCGGACAAGGAAGCGGAGATCCGATGAGAATGACGTGCTCATCAGCAGGCGTTGGGATATGCCGAAAGCCAGTTCGGCGCTTACCGCTGCATGCCCGTAGAAGTGCTCCGCTCCCGTATCGTCGAAGAAGGCACAGGCAGGTTTTCCCAAGTCATGGCAAAGGGCAGCCCAGCGTATGAGCCGCTCTGGTATTGCGTGCTGCACTGCCCATGCGGTATGCTCCAGTACATCGAAGCAATGGTACTTGGTACGCTGCTCGCATTCCTTGAGGGCTGTCAGTTCCGGCAACACATAGGAAAGGACGTCAACGGTGCCTAGAAGGGCATCATGGACGAAACTGCCAAGCAGCAGTTCGTCCAGCTCATGGGTCAGCCGCTCCTTGGAGACGTTTTCCATCAGGCTCTTCTTCTGTAGCATCGCCGATGCTGTCTGCGAATCGAGGGAAAAGCCCAGTTGAGAGACGAATCGACAGGCACGCAGGATACGCAGTGCATCTTCGCTGAAGCGCTTCGCCGGATCGCCTACTATCCGGATGGTCTTTCTTTCGATGTCCTTCATGCCATCGAAGGGATCGAAGATGCCGAAGGTGGGCTGCCAGGCGATGGCATTCATGGTGAAGTCACGCCGGGCAAGGTCTTCACGGATGCTGTCCGTGAAGATGACGGCATCGGGATGGCGCCCGTCAGAATAGTCGCCGTCAAATCGGTACGTGGTCACTTCAATGGGATGCTCTCCATCGGGGACCACCGTCAAGGTTCCGTGCTTCACGCCCGTCTCGTAGGTGCTCATTCCGTCTGCTTCGCATACGGACTTCACCTGCTGCCATGGTGCATTGGTGGCAAGGTCGATGTCGTGGGCGGTCCGACCCATGAGGGCGTCACGGACGAAGCCGCCGACGAACCATGCTTCGAAGCCCGATCGAGAGAGAACTTCATAGACCCGCATGCCATATGTTGGTACCTTGATATCCATGAGGTCATTCTCTCATACCTCGATTCGCATGCACACGAAGGCTTGCCCTCACCCGGATTCAACTCGCAGTGCGCTCGTAGCGTAGGTCGTCCGCGAAGCGGCGGCCTGCCCTCGCCCGGATGAGAGTTGAGTACGCCCCGTAGCGTAAGACGTCACGCGTCAGCGTGCGTCTTGCCCCACCTGGATTCAACTCGCAGTGCAACCGCAGCCTGTAGCGAAGGCTTCAGCCTTCGTCCCTTCGCAAGCTGAAGCTTGCGCTACGAAGACAGATCGTTCCTGTTGAATCCCACCCGGATGCGCTTTCAACTCCCCCATCAATGCCATTTCAGGCGGCGCTTCCGTCGCTTCGGTCCCTCCCCGGATATTTTTTTCAAAAACTTTCGGATTTTCGTTGACAAACGGTTGAGAGGAGCGTATCTTAATCGTT